>NZ_JBYFCJ010000014.1:115467-122652 GCF_057652235.1 Arsenicibacter sp. R0_47
GTCGGGGTGGGGGAGGTGGGTGGGGGGGCTATAAATAACTTTGCTGGGGGGCGGGTGGGGGGTACCTTCGTGTATTTTCTAACATTCCTGGATGGTCCGCCCCTCCGGCATTAACAGTATCAGAATTCCCAATCATTCGTCACAGAAGCCAGGTTATGAAACTGTATAAATGCTTGTTTATCACCAAACCATGCCATTACCTCCAAACGGCAAAGTTTGGTTTCTTTTTCTGACAATAACGCGTGATAAGAGGAGTATTCCCAGTCAGCCAGGTTATTGACAAAGCCATGATGAACCGGATTGGCGTGAATGTAATGCACCAATTTTATGTAATAGGCATCAGTATTAACCTCTTTTCTTTTGAAAGCGGGAATAAACAAACTTCCCTTCCTGTCTTGCTGCCGGTTGAACGCCTGCGTATAAGAGCTGAATAAATTGCCGAAGGTTCTGCTTATAAACGCAGGCAATAACGCTTCTGTTAATGGATTTGCTTCTCTTCCTGGTGTTCTGGCTTCAATAAATCGTCTGTTTGCCTCTTGTAATACCGAAGTTTCTCTGAGCCTGATCAGAAAATGTACATGATTCGGCATCAGACAATAGGCAAATGTATGCGCAATGGGTTCGATAAAGTAAGCGTAACGTTTTAGAAAATAATGGTAATTCTCTTTGTTCTCAAACAGATTTTCTTTCCCGTTCGCATGGGTGTATACATGGTATGTTTTTTCGGGAAACAGCGGTAATTCTTTATTGCTCATTAGCTTACGGCGATTTAACCAAAGGTACTGACCGGGTTCAGCAAAAGGCAATAGTTTATTATTGATTGAACTACAATTTCTGTATTGGTCTTGGGTTTTACCTTTCTTTTGAGGTGGACCTTCCTGGAAGTTCTAAACTTCCAGGAAGGTCCGCCTCAAAAGAAAGGCCTGATAGCTCCTCATAGCAAGATCCTACAATCAAACGGAAAGATAGTGGACGGCTATGCGCTCATTCGGGGATAGTTTTGTATTCTGAAGGGGTTTTGTCCCTCTTCTGCCGCCGGAAATGAAGCATTTAGTTGCAGGGATTATACAACATTATACTAACCGCCTCTTCCACCTGACAACCCTCATCGGACTGTTGCTCATGACGTTGCTGCTGCCGGCAAGAGCGCAGCAACCACCCCGTGTGGTGACTGACTTTACTAAAAACTGGCGGTTTGCCTTAGGCGATCATCCGGCGGCGAAAGATAAGGCGTTTGCGGATGCCGACTGGCGGACACTGAACCTGCCGCACGACTGGAGCATCGAAGGGCAGTTCAGCGAGCACCACCTCACCACTACCCAGGGCGGGGCTTTACCGACCGGCATTGGCTGGTACCGCAAGACGTTTACACTGCCTGCTACGGCTGTCGGTAAACGGGTATACGTTGAGTTCGATGGTATTTACCGGCATAGCGAGGTGTGGCTTAATGGTCACTCGCTCGGAACGCGGGCCAGTGGCTACAGCTCGTTCCGCTATGATTTAACGCCTTATCTGACGACGGGGCCGCAGGTATTGGCCGTTCGGGTCGATAACTCGGCACAGCCCAACACCCGCTGGTATTCCGGTTCGGGCATTTACCGGAATGTGCGGCTGGTGCTCACATCAGATATAGCCATCGATCAGTGGGGGACGTTTGTACGCACGCCGGTTGTTTCGGACAAAAAAGCTACGGTGACCTTACAACTGACTCTGCGCAAAACCACTGCCACACCGGAACGGGTGTCAGTCCGGACGCGCTTGTTTAGCCCGCAGGGCAAACTGGTAGCCGGACAGGAGCAGCAAAACAAGGTACTGAACGACAGCCTTACCTCCCTGCCGGAGCCGGTGCAACTGACCGTAACAAACCCGCAACTGTGGTCGGTCGAACAGCCCGATCTGTACGCGCTGGTTACGGAGGTATATACCGGAACACGGCTTGTGGATCGGGATACCACGAGGTTCGGCATCCGGACATTCCGGTTTGATGCCGCAGCGGGCTTTTCACTCAATGGCAAACCGACGAAAATTCACGGCGTTTGCCTGCACCATGATCTTGGCGCGTTGGGCGCAGCCGTCAACGTGCGGGCTATGGAGCGGCAACTCGGACTGCTGAAGAAAATGGGTTGTAATGCCATCCGTACATCCCATAATCTGCCGGCACCGGAATTTCTGGATCTCTGCGACCGGATGGGTTTTCTGGTGATGGACGAAGCGTTTGATATGTGGAAAAAGAAAAAGTCGAAACGCGATTATGGTCTTGACTGGGATCAGTGGCACAGGATTGATCTGGAAACGATGGTGAAACGCGACCGGAACCATCCGTCGGTTATTCTCTGGAGTATCGGTAATGAAATTCGGGAGCAGTTCGATTCAACCGGGATTACGATTGCCCGTGAGCTGGCCGGGATTGTGAAGGCGCTGGATCCTACCCGCCCCATTACGTCGGCACTGACCGAAAACGTACCGGAAAAAAACTTCATTTACCAGTCGGGTGCATTGGATGTGCTGGGCTTCAACTATAAGCATACGGCCTACCCCGACTTCCCGAAACTATTCCCAAATGTTCCCGTACTGGCTTCAGAAACAGGCTCGTCGTTGCAGACGCGTGGCCATTACGACATGCCGTCTGACTCGGTCCGGATGTGGGGAAAACCCAAAGGCGACTTCACCGAAGGCAACCCCGACTGGACCGCCTCGGCTTACGACAATGAGGCGGCTTACTGGGGTTCTACCCACGAACAGACGTGGAAGGTGGTAAAAAAGTATCCGCACATCGCGGGGCTGTTTGTCTGGACCGGTTTCGATTACCTCGGCGAGCCCCATCCGTATCCGTGGCCGGCGCGGAGCTCCTATTTCGGTATTCTGGACCTGGCGGGTTTTCCGAAAGATGTGTATTACCTCTACCAGAGCGAATGGACCAGTGAGCCGGTACTCCACGTGTTTCCGCACTGGAACTGGCCCAAAGGCAAACCCGTCGATGTGTGGGCCTATTACAACCAGGCCGACGAGGTAGAGCTGTTTCTAAATGATAAATCAGTGGGTGTACGCCGCAAAACCGGTGACGATCTGCATGTGATGTGGCGGGTGCCGTTTGAGGCCGGTTCCCTGAAAGCTGTATCGCGGAAAAACGGGCAGGTTGTGCAGACACGTGAAATCCGGACAGCCGGAAAGGCCGCTAAAATCCGGCTGATTGCCGACCGTACCGCTATTGCTGCCGATGGGAAAGACTTAGCCTATATCACCGTCCGGGTGCTGGACGAAGCCGGGAATCTGGTGCCCGATGCAACCCACCTGATCAGTTTTGACGTAGCGGGTCCCGCCACGATTGCCGGTGTCGATAATGGCTATCAGGCAAGCCTTGAGCCGTTTAAAGCCAGTTACCGGCGGGCCTACAACGGGCTGTGTCTGGCCATCCTGCAAGCTACTGAAACGTCGGGTACTGTCCGGCTACGGGCTGTTTCCGAAGGCTTACAAAGCGCCGAAGTCGTGATTGAAGCCAGAAAATGAGTTCATTACCTCTTTACCACATAGCCACATAGGGCACATAAGAGATAAAAAATCTTTGTTTTCTATGTGGCTATGTGGTATAAATTTTATGTAGCCGGACAAATCCCTGCAAGTTTGGCTCGCAATTGAGGGAGTTAGAAATACGAAATCAAGAGAAAATAGCGCCGTAGTATGTCCATTCTCAATAAAAGAATAATCTTATTGCTCTGTTGTCTGCTGGTAGAGGTGTCGGTATGGGCTCAGCCGGTGCCGAAACCGGATGCGGCCAAACCGTGGGTGTTCTGGTACTGGATGCAGGCGGGTGTTTCCAGAGAAGGCATCACCGCCGATCTGGAGGCCATGCAGCAGGCCGGCATCGGGGGGGCTTACCTGATGCCGATCAAGGGTGCCACGAATCCGCCGCTCTTTTCGCCGGCCACGGAGCAGCTCAGCCCGCGCTGGTGGGAGATGGTCCGCCATAGTATGCGCGAGGCCAAACGGCTGGGGCTGCACATGGGCATGCACGTAAGCGACGGGTTTGCCCTTGCCGGTGGTCCCTGGATCACGCCCGAACTGTCGATGCAGAAGGTTGTCTACAGCACTACTACGGTGAAGGGCGGGAAGCTGGTGACGCTTCATCTGCCGCAGCCGGCAACGGTAGAGGGTTATTACCGCGACATTGCCGTTTATGCCTACCCCAACCGTCACGGTAACGCGCCGGTGCCGGTTGTCACATCCAGCAAGGCGGGGGGATCGCCCCAGTTTCTGGTCAATCCGGCCAACAAGGAAGCGTTCCGCAGTGATTCTACCTGCTGGATTCAGTTTGCCTACGACCGGCCGTTTACCTGCCGGTCGATACTGATCCGGACGGGAGGCAACAACTATCAGGCCCATCGCCTGAAGATTGAGGTCAGTGACGACGGAAAAACCTTCCGGTCTGCTGGCCGCCTGACACCACCACGGCATGGCTGGCAGGATACAGACGCCGACGCCACCCATGCCATTGCTCCTACTACCGCCCGCTTTTTCCGGTTTACCTACGACAAAGCCGGTTCGGAGCCGGGGGCTGAGGACCTGGATGCCGCCAAGTGGAAACCCGGTTTTAAGCTGATTGGCCTGATTCCGTCGGCAGAAGCACGGATAGATCAGTTTGAGGGGAAATCAGCGGCCGTCTGGCGGGTAAGCGAACGTAGTACGGGTAAGCAAATTCCGGTGGCAGATTGCGTACCGGCCGGCCAACTGCTGAACCTGACGAAGTACATGGATACCGCCGGACAATTGACCTGGCAGGCGCCGGCAGGCTCCTGGACAATCCTGCGCATGGGGCATACCTCGACCGGTCATACGAATGCGACCGGCGGGGCCGCAAAGGGGCTGGAGTGTGATAAATTCAATCCGGAAGCCATCCGGTTGCAGTTTGACCGCTGGTACGGCGAAGCCCTGCGGCAGCTCGGCCCCGACCGCGATGCACTGACGACCTTCCATGTCGATAGCTGGGAGTGCGGTAGTCAGAACTGGTCGGCGGGGTTTGCGGCGGAATTCCGGAAACGGCGGAGCTACGACCTTCTGCCGTGGTTGCCGGTGATGGCGGGTGTCCCTGTTGGTAGTGCCGAAGCGTCGGAGCAGGTGCTGTACGATATCCGGCGCACGGTGGCGGAGCTGATTGTGGATGTATTTTACAAAACCCTCGCGGGACTGGCGAAGGCGCAGGGTGTGGCCTTCACAGCCGAAAGTGTGGCTCCGACCATGGTCAGCGACGGGCTGTCGCACTACCGCATGGTGGATATTCCGATGGGTGAGTTCTGGCTCAACAGCCCGACCCACGATAAACCTAACGACATGCTGGATGCCGTTTCGGCGGCACATATTTACGGCAAAAACATCGTGCAGGCCGAAGGGTTTACTACCGTCCGGATGGATTGGAGCGAGCATCCCGGTATGCTGAAAACGTTGCAGGATCGTAATTATGCCCTGGGCATCAATAAACTGGTGTATCATGTCTTTACCCACAATCCATGGATGGACCGCAAACCGGGCATGACGCTTGACGGCGTCGGCCTTTATTTTCAGCGTGATCAGACATGGTGGAAGCCGGGTAAGGCGTGGGTTGAGTATGCACAGCGGTGTCAGGCGCTCTTACAGCGTGGCCGGCCGGTGGCGGATGTCGCGGTGTTTACGGGTGACGATTTGCCGGCCCGGTCTGTGTTGCCGGATCGGTTAGTCAGTACCTTGCCCGGTGTTTTTGGCCCTGACGTGGTCGCGGCCGAACAGCGCCGGCTGGCCAATGTGGGGGAGACCATGCGCCAGAAACCGGCCGGTGTGTCGCATTCGGCCAACATGGCTGATCCCGAAAACTGGGTAGATCCCCTGCGCGGATATGCCTATGACTCATTCGGGCCGGATGCCCTGCACACGCTGGCAGCCGTGACGGGCAATGCCGTCCAGTTTGCCAGGAGAACCGCTTACCGGCTGCTGGTCCTGCCGCGTAAGAATCCGTTGCAGATCAATAATCAGTATATAACGCCTGAAACAGCAACCAAACTGCTGGCGCTGGTTGAGGCCGGTGCGACGCTGCTGATCGGGGACGCGTCTGAGCAGGTGGCCGGTAAGGGTGCGCCGGATGCAGTCCGGAAACTGGCCGACCGGCTCTGGGGTGGCACGTTTTCAACCGTTCGCGACGGGGTGTCGGTGATTCGGGTGAAAGCGGTCGGCCGTGGTCGGGTAGTGCAGACTCCCTTTATGCCCGGAACATTTGCCGGTCTGGGCGTTGCGCCGGATATACAGGTTACGGATGACAAGGGCGTTTATGCCCGGAACGTGGCCTGGACACACCGCGTTGATGACACAACTGACATTTACTTTCTGGCAAATCAGGAGGAGCGGGCCCGTGAGCTGCGGGTATCGTTTCGCGTGGCGGGCCGGCAACCGCAGCTATACGATGCCGTGACCGATACCTGGCAAACCGCCGGTCAATGGACAACCACAAACGGCCGGACCGAACTGACGCTGCGGCTTGAGCCGAATGCGTCGCTGTTCGTCGTGTTTTCAAAACCCACCATAGAACAGCGCCGGATCGGCCGGAACTGGATAGAACCCAAGCCGGTGATGACGCTGACCGGCAGCTGGCAGGTCGCTTTTGACGCCGCTTTTGGCGGGCCATCCATACCACAGACGTTTACGGCACTGACGGACTGGAGTCAGCATCCGGACAGTAGCATCCGGTATTACTCCGGTACCGCCGCGTACACCCAAACGTTTGATTGGGCCGGTGAAGCCACAACGCCTGTCTGGCTGGATTTAGGGCGGGTTGACAACCTCGCCGATGTGACCTTAAACGGGCAGCCTTGCGGCGTTGTCTGGACGTTTCCGTACCGTGTTGAAGTCAGCAAGTACCTGAAAAGGGGTAAGAACACCCTCACCGTTGCCGTCACCAATACCTGGGCGAACCGGCTGATCGGTGACAGTCACCTGCCTGCTCCGCAGCGGATTACGAACACCACTGCTCCGTTCCGGCTGGGCGGCAAACCGCTCCTGCCCGCCGGTTTATCAGGACCCGTCCGGTTGCTGGGGGTGGAGTAATGGGCGTAGCGTTTGGGGCGTAGTGGAAAGGGTGTAGTGGTGGGGGCCCCCAAAAAAAAGGCAACAACCAAATTTGGGGCGCCCCCGAAAAAAAAAAAAAAAATAAACAAAAGACCAAAA
>NZ_JBYFCJ010000014.1:122662-185804 GCF_057652235.1 Arsenicibacter sp. R0_47
GGGGGGGTTTCTTGGGGGTCGGGTTGGGGGTGTTGTGGATTGGGGGTTGGGGGGGCCCGACTCAAAGGCGCGCCACCACTGTTTTGGGCCGCACCGGTTAACTATCCTTTCCTGTCCCGTCAGGGACCAAACAGCGCAGCGTCGGTAGATGTCGGTGTCGGTAGAAACCGTATGACCGTATGGGGGGGATCCCGTTCGTGCCGTAGGTACGAAACCGGCTACGATTTGGTATACGCTCCTACGGAGCTGTTGGTTCAGGGTGGTCGTTCGGGGTTTCTGCTGACATCTGACATCTGCCGATATCTACCGACGCTACGCTGTTGCGCTCCTACGGAGCTGTTGGTTTGGGGTTTCTTCTGACATCTGCCGACATCTACCGACGCTGCGCTGTTGCGCTCCTACGGAGCTGTTGGTTTGGGCCTCTGCGTTTTTTCGTCCCGTCAGGGACCAAACAGCGCAGCGTCGGTAGATGTCGGTGTCGGTGTCGGTAGAAACCGTATGACCGCATGGGGCGGTATCCCGTTCGTGCCGTAGGTACGAAACCGGCGCCCTTTAGCGCTTCATGATGCTGATGGCGCAGCCGCCGCCTTTGGCTAGCTTGAGGGTGAGCGTTGTCTGGCTGGTGACCGTCATCTTCTCTACTACATAAGCCGCCGGATTCGTCTTCCAGTCGGCATTGTCGGCGTCGCGGTAAATCGTGGCGTCGTAGGACTGGTCCGGCTCCAGAAAGCTGAGGGCTACCGTTTGCGTCCGGCTGTTTTCGTCGGTGACGGCGCCGATAAACCAGTTGGGCTTGCCTTTGGCCTTCCGCGCAATCGTGACATAATCGCCTGGCTCAGCGGCCAGAATACGCGTATCGTCCCAGTCAACCGGCACATCGCGGATAAACTGAAGCGCATCCAGGTGTGGTTCGTAGTTCTCGGGCAGATCGCCGGCCATTTGCAGCGGACTGTACATCGTTACGTAATCGGCTAGCTGCTTAGCGAGGGTTGTCCGGATTTCCTGTTTACGCGTCGGCTCAAACTGATTGAGTTTGAACCGGAAAAAGCCCGGGGTGTAATCCATCGGCCCACCCATCAGGCGCGTAAACGGCAGAATCGTTTCGTGCTCCGGCACCAGCCCGAGGGTAGGCGCATTATTGAACTCATTCCCGCGGGCCGCTTCACTGGCCAGCCAGTTGGGGTATGTCCGGTGCAGGCCCGTTGGCCGGGCTGATTCGTGGCTGGAAACCATCAGTTTATACTCCGCCGTTTTGGCCGCTACCCACTGGTAATGATTGACCATCCACTGCCCGTCGTGGTGCTCGCCGCGCGGAATGATGCGCCCGACATAGCCCGTTTTGACCGTTTTGATGCCTTTGTCGACCATGTACTGATAGGCCCGGTCCATGCGCCGTTCGTAGTTGGTGACTGACCCCGACGTTTCGTGGTGCATAATCAGCCGGATGCCCTGCCGCTGTGCATAGGCCGTCAGCTCGTCCATGTTGTAGTCATCGTAGGGCGAGACAAAGTCGAAGACGTTTTCCTTCCAGTTACCGAACCAGTCTTCCCAGCCCTGATTCCAGCCTTCGACCAATAGCCCGTCGAAGCCGTTTTTCGCCGCAAAATCAATGTATTTTTTTACGTTCTGGGTGTTTGCCGCGTGTTTGCCGCCTGCCTTCTCCCACGTACCCTTGCCGGTATGCATCTCCCACCAGACACCGATAAACTTCTGGGGTTTGATCCAGGAAACATCGCTGAACGCGGGCGGCGCATTCAGGTTCAGGATCAGTTTCGAGGCCAGCAGGTCGGCCGCCTTGTCGCTGATGACCAGAGTCCGCCACGGCGTTTGGGCGGGTGTCTGTAGATATGCCTTATTCCCGATTACATCCGGCACCAGCGTGGATTGCAGGCGGTAATTTTTCTTGTCGACTTTCAACTGCATCACCGGATAATTCAGTAAAGCGGCTTCGTGGAGGCTGATCCAGACACCCTGCGCCGTTTGCATCAGTAACGGTGTCTGGATAACATCCGGTCCCGCGAGCGACTGCAAGGCAATGTCTTTTTCTTTCCGCGCTGCCGTCAGCGCGTCAATCCGGCTGATAGGCGTTGTGTTGTACAGGTATTCATTGGTATCGTAATCGCCCGGAATCCAGAACGTTTTGTGATCGCCGGTGAGGGAAAACTGCGTTAGTTCATCGGCCACGACAAAGTGGCTCAGGTTGGCCTGTTTCGGGAATTCATACCGGAAACCAAGGCCGTCGTTGAACAGGCGGAACCGCACCAGCACGTCAACCGGTGTGGCAGTCTGCGTCCGGACCGTAACGGCCAGCTCGTGGTGGTGGTCCCTGATCTGACTGACTTCGCCCCAGACGGGTTTCCAGGTTTCATCGTGGCGGGACGAATCGATGCTGACAACCGAAAACCGGGACAGTGTCATGGCCGGTTTACTGAACGTAAAGCCAAGTGTTGATGGCTGAATGACGGGTTTATTTTTGTACGTAAGCTGATACGTGAGCTGGCCCTGCGCGCTGGCCGCTACGGTAAGGCGGAATGTGCGGTCGGGCGATGAGATCACGGCCGTACGCTGTGCGTGGCTCTGCAGGCTGAGCAGCAGGCAGGCTATCCATAAAATTCGTTTCATCGATAAGATAGGTTAAGAGAATCGGCTGAAAGATAACGGATTTGCGGAGAATGGAGAACCGGCTGACAGGAAACCGGTTCTCTTTTTTCGTGTAAAAGGGGCCGGTACGATAGGATTGACGGAGGCAGCTACTTGAGGATCGTTCTGTCTTGCCTAACTTGCCGCTAATCCAACGAAGCCGCACATGCAGACTGAACCACGAAATCCATACAAAGATGTACTATTCGGCGTCGCCATCGGCGATGCGTTAGGTGTTCCGGTCGAGTTTAAAAGCCGCGACGCTATCTGGCGGACACCCGTGCTCGACATGATGGGATATGGCACTTATAACCAGCCGCCCGGCACATTTTCGGACGACAGCACCATGACCTTCTGTCTGGCAGAGGCCTTGACCGGCGACTTTACCCTTGACCGCGTCGCGCAGTATTTTGTCGATTGGGTGCAGCGCAATTACTGGACTGCCCACAACGAGGTGTTCGACATCGGGATTGCTACCCGTCAGGCAATTGACCGGCTGGCCAATGGGGTGCAGCCTGAGCTGGCGGGTGGCATGAGCGTAGACTCAAACGGTAACGGGTCGCTGATGCGGATTTTGCCGCTGCTCTTCTACATTGCCGAAATGCCGGCCGAAGCGCGTTTCCGGCTTACAAAGCAGGTGTCTTCCATCACCCATGCGCATATCCGGTCGGTGATTGCCTGCTTTTACTACCTCGAACACGCCCGCTTACTGCTGAAAGGCAACGACAGGTTTACGGCTTACCGGACGCTGCAAACAGCATTGCCGCCCTTTTTTCAGTCCCTTTCCATAAATCCCAAAGAAATCGCCATGCTCGACCGGTTGTTGAAAGGCGACATTGAGCAGCAACCGGAGGCTGATATTTTTAGCAGCGGTTATGTGATTCATACCCTTGAAGCCAGCATCTGGTGTTTGTTGACAACAACTTCCTATCGAGAGGCAACCTTGAAGGCGGTCAATCTGGGCTTCGATACGGATACTACGGGAGCCGTCACGGGCGGACTTGCCGGGCTACTGTATGGGTTTGCTACTATCCCGCCGGAATGGGTTGCGCAGCTGGCCCGGAAAAACGACATCGACGAGCTGGCGGACCGCATGCAGGCAAGGTTGGGTTAAATCAATGACGTTTTCCTTTTTGACTACCGGTTGCACATCCGCAGACGTTACCTTTGCGCCATGAAACCGGTAGGCTGCCTGTTGATGGGACTTTATTTGCTGATGCTTTCGGTGCTCCCCTGCGCCGACGGGGCATTGCATGTAAAGGTATCTGCCAGCCTGCCTGCGCAGATTATGCCCGACGGGCACGACCATGACCAGCATCAGGCGGCCGGTGACCTTTGTTCGCCCCTGTGTACCTGTGCGTGCTGCGGAACAATCATTCTCCCGCTGACCTTATTTGCCTTTACCTGCATGCCGCCCGCTGCTCCGGTTCATCAAGTGCCGGTTACGGGCACTGCGGCGCTCCCGGATGTTGCCTTATCCCTCTGGCAACCACCCAAAATCAGCTAAGACAGGATTAGTGTGCCCATACAAATCCGTAACCAGACCGGTTACGGCTCAAACGGGCGTGTGTCTCATTCGTTATCTTAGCCCATTCCCATCATGCTGGATGCTGTCATCCGCTATTCCATTCAGAATAAGCTCATTATCGGGGTACTTACGCTGGCGCTGGTGATCTGGGGGAGTTATTCACTTTCCCGCTTACCGATTGACGCCCTGCCTGATATTACGAATAATCAGGTGCAGGTAATCACCCAAAGTCCGGCTCTTTCGGCACTCGATGTCGAACGGCTGATTAGTTTTCCGGTCGAACAGGCAATGGCGACGTTGCCGGACCTAGTCGAAGTACGGTCGATTTCCCGCTTCGGGCTGTCGGTCGTAACCATTGTTTTTGACGATGACGTTGATGTGTATTTTGCCCGTCAGCAGGTGTTTGAACGGGTACAACAGGTGCGTTCGCAGATTCCGGAGCAGGCCGGTATGCCTGAATTATCGCCGGTAACGACGGGTCTTGGTGAAATTTACCAGTATGTCCTCAAGGCAAAACCCGGCTACGAAAAACAGTACACGCCCATGGAACTCCGTTCCATTCAGGACTGGATTGTCCGCCGGCAATTGCTGGGGACCAAAGGCGTGGCGGATGTCAGCAGCTTTGGCGGTCTGCTGAAACAATACGAGGTGGCCGTTGATCCGCAGCGGCTTCGCTCGGCGGGTGTATCGATGGACGAACTCTTTACGGCCCTCTCAAAAAACAATCAGAATGCGGGCGGGGCTTATATCGACCGGCGTCCGAATGCGTGGTTTATCCGGTCGGAGGGGTTGATTAAATCGCTGGATGACATCGGCAAAATTGTTGTTAAACGAACCCCCGGCGGCATGCCGGTCCATGTCCGGGATGTGGCGCAGGTACAGTTCGGCCACGCCATCCGGTACGGCGCTATGACACGGAACGGCGACGGCGAAGTTGTCGGGGCTATTGTGATGATGCTCAAAGGCGAAAACTCGTCGGAGGTGATCGGCAATGTCAAGGCCCGGATTGCCCAGATCCGTAAATCCCTGCCCGAAGGCGTTGAGATTCATGCGTTTCTGGATCGTACCAAACTCGTCAACCGCGCCATCGGTACCGTTGGGCGGAACCTCATTGAAGGCGCTTTGATTGTGGTCTTTGTGCTGGTGCTGATGCTGGGCAACTGGCGGGCGGGTCTGATTGTGGCTTCGGTGATTCCGCTGGCCATGCTGTTTGCCGTCTCGCTGATGAACGTTTTCGGCGTCTCCGGCAACCTCATGAGCCTCGGTGCCATCGACTTCGGCCTCATCGTCGACGGCGCCGTCATCATCGTCGAAGCCACACTCCATCACTTGAAAGACCGGGCCGTCGTACGGCGAAAGGAAGAAAGAGTGAAAGAGCTGGCTACGCAAGGCGTGGTCAGGGATCACTCAATCACTCATTCGCTCAATCACTCATTGAGTCCTTCTGAAATAGACGAAGACGTCTATCACGCGGCGAGCCGGATACGGTCGTCGGCGGCGTTTGGTGAGATCATTATTCTGATTGTCTATCTGCCGTTGCTGGCGCTGGTGGGCATTGAAGGAAAAATGTTCCGCCCGATGGCCCAGACGGTGGCCTTTGCTATTTTCGGGGCATTTGTGCTGTCGCTGACATACGTGCCCATGCTCTCTGCACTGCTGCTGGGCCGGGAACCGGATAAAAAGACCGTTTCTGACCGGATAATGGACTTTTTTCATCGTCTGTATGAACCGGTGATCCGGTGGGCGCTCGGGCATCGGAACCTGGTGGCCACGCTTGCCGCCGGACTGCTGGCAGGCGCGCTCTTCGTGTTCAGCCGGTTGGGAGGCGAGTTTATCCCGCAACTGGACGAAGGCGATTTTGCCGTCGAAACGCGGGTGATGACCGGTTCGTCGCTGGCGCAGTCGAGTGATGCGTCACTGAAAGCGGGCCGCGTGCTGACCGAACACTTTCCGGAAGTGATTGAAACCATCGGCAAGACCGGGGCAGGCGAAATCCCGACCGATCCGATGCCGATTGAAGCCACCGACCTGATGGTGATTCTGAAGGACCGGAGCGAGTGGACCTCGGCCGGTAGCCGCGAAGAGCTGATGGAAAAAATGGCGGCAAAATTAAAGCAGGTGCCGGGTGTGAGCTTTGGCTTTCTGCAACCCATTCAGATGCGGTTCAGCGAGCTGATTTCGGGCGTGAAGCAGGATATTGCCGTTAAACTCTACGGCGAAGACCTGACTACGCTGGCCGACTATGCCGCCCGCATCGGCCGGATTGCCGGAACCGTTGAGGGAGCTACTGACCTCTACGTTGAACAGGTGTCGGGCCTGCCGCAGATTGTTGTCAGGTTCGACCGTGATGCACTGGCCCGGTTCGACCTGTCGATTGAGGAAGCCAACCGGTATTTGCAGGCGGCTTTTGCGGGCGCTCCGGCGGGGCAGGTATATGAGGGCGAACGCCGGTTTGATCTGGTGGTGCGGTTGCAGGAAAAAAACAGGCAACGTCTGGAAGATGTTCAGAATCTGCTGATCACAACCGTTGACGGACAGGCAATTCCGTTGAGTCAGATTGCACAGGTGTCGTTTCAGAACAGCATCAATCAGGTACAGCGCGACGATGCCAAACGGCGGATTACGGTAGCGTTCAACGTGCGGGGGCGCGATGTCGAAAGCGTGGTGACCGAACTACAGCAGAAAATCGCCGGTCAGCTGACGTTACCTGCCGGGTATTACGTGACCTACGGAGGGCAGTTTCAGAATTTACAGGAAGCCAAAGACCGGCTGAGTGTAGCCGTACCGGTAGCGCTCGGGCTGATCTTTCTGCTGCTCTTTCTGACATTCCGCTCGGTGCGGCAAAGCCTGCTGATTTTTACGTCGATTCCGCTGGCGGCCATCGGTGGTGTGGCGGCCTTGTGGGTCCGGGACATGCCCTTCAGTATTTCAGCAGGGGTCGGCTTTATTGCCTTGTTCGGGGTCGCTGTACTGAATGGTATTGTGCTGATGGGGGAATTCAACCACCTGAAAGCCAATACGGATCTGACCCTTACCGAACGGATCCTGCAAGGGACGGCCAACCGGCTGCGCCCCGTTCTGATGACGGCACTCGTCGCCTCGCTGGGTTTTCTGCCCATGGCGCTGGCAACAACCGCCGGTGCCGAAGTACAGCGTCCGCTGGCGACCGTCGTCATCGGCGGCCTGATCTCGGCTACGCTCCTGACACTGCTGGTATTACCCTGCCTGTACTGGTGGGAGCAATCAACCGGAACATCCGAATCCCCAACCTCTGAAACGACTATCCAATCATGAAATATATACTGTATGTAATGCTGGCCGGGCTGCTGATCTGCCCGGGTTGCCAGTCTGACCAGAAAACAGAACAAGGGCACACTGCCGGAGAACCGGCGGAACACAAACAGGCTCCCGCCGATCTGGTGGCGATGACAGCCGATCAGCAGCATATCGGCGGGGTCGAACTGGGGGCTGTCAGCTACCGTAGCCTGGGGCAGCTGCTACAGGTCAACGGCCGGCTGGCTGTGCCGCCCCAGAGTCAGCTGACGATTTCTGCGCTTCAGGGTGGTTTTGTGCGCCGGATAGCCCTGCTGCCGGGGCAGCCTGTACGCAAAGGACAGGTGCTGGCCTTGATTGAAAACCCGGACCTGATTCAGTTACAGCAGGAGTACGCCGAAAACCACAGCCGCCTGACCTATCTGGAGGCCGAATATGCCCGTCAGCAGGAGCTCAGCAGGGAAAATGTGAGCGCCATGAAGGTGTTGCAGCAGACACGGGCCGATTTGCAGGCAACCAAAGCAACGGTAACGGGGCTTGGCCAGCGGATTCAGCTGGTTGGCTTATCGGTGCAGCAGGTGTTGCAGGGGAAGTTCAGCGCGGTCTATGCAGTGGTAGCGCCGGCTTCGGGGGCGGTTACGTCAGTTTTAGTCACAGCTGGCCAACACGTTCAGCCTGCCGATGTTATAGCACAGGTACTGAGCCGTGACGGGCTGTATGCCGAACTGACGGTTTTCGAAAAAGATGTGCCGGCACTGCGCGAAGGGCAGCGGATTCGTATGCAACTGGCAAACGAAAACGGCCGTGAGCGGACAGGGCAGATAACGTACATTAATCCGGTGGTAGACGAGCATCGGGCAGCCCGCATCGTGGCCCGGCTTGATCAGCAGGATGGCCGGTTAATGCCCAATACGTTCCTGAAAGCAACGCTTGATCTTGGCAACAGCCGCGTAACGGCCTTGCCCGAAGAAGCGATTGTGTCGCTGGAAGGCAAAGAGTACATTTTTATCGCCACGGATGAGAAAATGCCGGAGGCCCATGCGCATGAACATGAGGAATCGGCCGGAAAGCATGAGGAACACGACGAACACGACGAAGCGCATCAGACGTTCCGGCGCGTACCCGTTCGCCGGGGCGTTACCGAAAGCGGTTTTTCGCAGGTTATTCTGCCCGCCGCCATTGACGTGCGCAAAACGCGGGTGGTCCTCAAAGGCGCCTATACACTCCTGTCAATGCTCAAAGCCGCAGGCGGCGAAGAAGAGGGCCACGCGCATTAATCCGTACCGGGTGGTACCATACATGATTTAATAACAACGGTTTATGAATAGTAATAGAACGAATAAATCCGGTGAAAAAGATACGCCGACAGACCATGATCACGAAGAGTACGATCATGACCACAACCACGATCATGGCCATACCCATGAGCACGGCGGTATTTTCGGACCCAATACCGAATTGATTTTTGCCGGTTTATGTGCGCTAAGTCTGGCTATTGGTTTCGGCCTTTCAGTTGCCGGCGGCATACCGGCCTGGGTCAGTCTGGCACTGTATGGACTGGCCTACTTTTTCGGCGGGTTTTTCACAGCGAAGGAAGCGGTTGAAGCCATCCGGCAGGGCAAATTTGAGATTGATTTTCTGATGCTGGTGGCCGCAGCAGGGGCCGGAGCGCTGGGTGAGTGGGCCGAAGGAGCGTTGCTGCTGGCCTTGTTCAGCATTGGCCACGCGCTGGAACATTATGCCATGAACCGGGCCCGTAAGTCGATTGCGGCCCTTGCCGATCTGAGCGCTAAAACGGCCACGGTCCGGCGCAACGGCACGACAACCGAGGTGGATGCCGGTACCTTGCAGGCGGGCGATGTGATCGTGGTGAAACCAAACAGCAAAATTGCCGCTGACGGGGTGGTTATCAACGGGACCGGTTCCGTTAATCAGGCGCCGATTACCGGCGAAAGCGTGCCGGTCGATAAGCAGCCGGTTCCGGAGGGACAAATGGACTGGAACAAGGCAAAGCCCGAAAACCGCGTTTTTGCCGGGACCATCAACGGCACGTCGGTACTTGAGGTATATGTCACAAAAGCCGCCGGCGACTCAACCTTGTCGCGGCTGATTAAGCTGGTAAATGAAGCCGAATCGCAGCAGTCACCGACGCAGCAGTTTACGGATCGCTTCGAAAAGTGGTTTGTGCCGGCCGTGCTCATTCTGGTGGTTGCCCTTTGTTTCGCTTTTCTGGTGATTGACGAACCGTTTTCGGTCAGTTTTTACCGGGCCATGTCGGTGCTGGTGGCTGCCAGTCCGTGTGCGCTGGCCATTGCGACACCCTCAGCCGTGCTGAGCGGCGTGGCCCGTGCTGCCCGCGACGGTGTGCTCATCAAGGGTGGCCGCCCGCTGGAAGACCTGGGGGAGCTTACTGCTCTGGCCTTCGATAAAACCGGCACCCTCACGCAGGGCAAACCGACGTTGCAGAAAGTGGTCCCCTTGTCCGGCGATGAAATTACGCTGCTGGCGCTGGCGGCGGCGGTCGAGGGGCTGAGCGATCACCCGCTGGCGGCGGCCATTGTGAAGGGAAGTATGGAGCGATTGGGTACTCATCCCTTGCCGGAAGCCGTGAACCTGAAGGCACTGACCGGCCGTGGCGTACAGGCCGAGGTAAACAATGAACCCGTTTTTATCGGAAATAAAGCCCTGTTTGACGAGCAGCAGACACTGACCGGTGAGGTACGCCAAAAGGCTGATGCACTGGAAGCAGACGGGTATACCGCCATGATCGTCCGGAAAGGCGATGTATTTGTGGGTATGCTGGGAGTGATGGATACGCCCCGCCCCGAAGCAAAAGCAACGCTGACGGCCCTGAAACAGGCCGGTATCCGCCGGATGGTGATGCTCACGGGCGATAACCAGCGGGTTGCCACTGCCATTGCCACCGAAGTCGGGTTGACGGACGCTTTCGGTGATTTGCTGCCCGAAGCCAAGGTACAGGCGGTAACCGAACTGCGGCAGCAGGAAGGGAAGGTCGCCATGATCGGCGATGGTGTAAACGATGCGCCTGCGATGGCGAAAAGTACCGTCGGCATAGCGATGGGGGCCGCCGGATCGGATGTGGCCCTGGAAACCGCCGACATTGCGCTGATGGGGGATCAATTAGACAAACTGCCGTTTGCCATTGGCCTGAGCCGGTCGGCGCGTCAGATTATTAAGCAAAATCTGATTATCAGTCTGGGCATGGTGGTGATCCTGATTCCGCTGACGATTCTGGGCATTGCGCGGATTGGTCCGGCGGTCATTGCTCATGAGGGCTCAACGCTGGTCGTGGTGTTCAATGCGCTGCGGCTGCTGGCGTATAAAAAATAAAGGCTTTCTAAACTCCCCGGAAGTTCAAAACTTCCGGGGAGTTCGCTGATTTTCAGACATGAACCCAAACCCCATTGCCATACAGCGGCTGCACAGCCAGCAACTGACAGCGTCCGGCCGGACATCCGCTTCTGATGTAGTACGCTGGATGGGAGCCATGCAGGCGCAGGATTATGACATGGCTAAATGGGGCATCGGAGTTCGGCTACCCGGCAGCACCGAGGCACAGATTGAGGCCGCGCTCAACCGGGGCGACATTGTCCGGACGCACATCCTGCGGCCAACCTGGCATTTTGTCGCGGCCGAAGATATTTACTGGATGCTCGACCTGACGGCGCCGCATGTCAAACGGGCGCTGGCCGGGTACCTGCGCAGGCAGGAACTGGATGAACCCGTTCTACAGAAAAGCGGCAGCATCATTGAGCACGCCCTCGACGGGCAACAGTACCTGACGCGCGAGGAAATCAGGACGCTGCTGCAACAGGCGGGTGTTCCGACCAACGATCTCCGGTCGGCAAACATCATGTTCTGGGCTGAGCTGAACGGGCTGGTCTGCAACGGGCCGCGCCGTGGTAAAGTCCAGACATACGGGCTGTTGCGGGAGCGCGTACCGGTAGTGAAGCGGCTGGACCGTGACGAAGCCCTCGGCGAACTGGCGGCGCGGTATTTTACCAGCC
Source organism: Arsenicibacter sp. R0_47 (assembly GCF_057652235.1). NCBI lineage: Bacteria > Pseudomonadati > Bacteroidota > Cytophagia > Cytophagales > Spirosomataceae > Arsenicibacter > Arsenicibacter sp. R0_47. The sequence continues at coordinate 134,132 of NZ_JBYFCJ010000014.1, forward strand.
ACGGACCGGCTTCGCTCCGTGATTTCGTGTGGTGGTCAGGGCTGGGCGTGACCGATGCCCGCAAAGCCATACAGCTGGCAGGAGCCGCCCTGGCGTCACGGACTATCGGGGATATCGTTTACTGGATGAGTCCCGAAGGCCTTGATAAACAGTCATTAGCCGGTCAGCTTGTTCATTTTCTGCCCGCCTTTGACGAGTTCATGGTCAGCTACACCGACCGTTCGGCGTCCATAGACCTGAACCATGCCAGACAGGCAATGACCGGCAACGGCATTTTCTGGCCCATCATCGTCGTTGACGGCCAAGTAATTGGTGTCTGGAAGCGGGCGGTTAAGCCTGAGCATGTTCAGCTGGAGCATTCATTTTTTACTGCACAATCAGAAGACCTGATCCGTCAGATTCAGGAGCATAGTACGCCTTACAGTGCGTACTGGCAGTTGCCGGTCCGGTTTAAATAACAGACGGCTTTAACCTTCCAGGAAGTTTTTAACTTCCTGGAAGGTTAAAGCCTGAAACTAATTTTAAGATAACATCCTATAATCTTCGGGGAAAATAGCATACGTGGTAGGGGTTTATTACCATTAATTTTGGGTTTTATGCTATTTGTATTCCCATGTCTTTCGGATCCCGTTTTTTTCGTTTCCTGGCACAAGGGTGCGTTTCAGCGCTGGTAGTGCTGCCGGCCGGTGCACAGACCAAAGCGCTGGTTAATGCATCACAGAGTAAATATGTCCGGCTGCGGGGCGTTGATATGCAGCAGGTTAGCTGGACAACCGGCTTCTGGGCCGATCGTTTCCGCGTATGCCGCGACTCGATGGTGCCGCAACTCTGGAATACCTACACCAGCCCGACAATCAGCCATTCGTTCCGGAATTTTGAGATAGCTGCCGGTCTGGAAAGCGGTAACTTTAAGGGCCCTTCGTTCCACGACGGCGATTTCTACAAAACCCTGGAGTCGATGGCGGGTATGTATGCGCTCACCAAAGACCCGAACATTGAGAAAGAAATGGATCGGGCCATTGCCGTAATCGGTAAGGCGCAGGCCCCGGATGGCTATATCTACACCAAAGCCATTATCCAGCAAAAGAAAACGGGAGATAAGAAGATGTTCGATGATAAGCTCAGCTTTGAGGCGTATAACTTCGGACACCTGATGACGGCTGCCTGCGTCCATTACCGGGCAACCGGAAAAACGACCCTGCTCGAGATTGCCCGCAAGGCCACCGATTTCCTGATTGGTTTTTACAACACGGCGTCGCCGGAGCAGGCGCGGAATGCCATCTGCCCGTCGCACTACATGGGTATTACCGAAATGTACCGGACCACCCGCGACCCGAAATATCTTGCGTTGGCGCAGAAGCTGATTGACATCCGGGGCCTGACCGACGGCACTGACGATAACTCCGACCGCGTTCCGTTCCGGCAGATGAAAAAGGTGATCGGCCACGCCGTACGGGCCAACTACCTGTTTGCGGGGGCGGCCGATGTCTTTGCCGAAACGGGCGACAGCACGTTGTTGTCCACCCTCGACCTGATGTGGGACGACGTTGTGAACCGCAAAATGTACGTAACCGGCGGATGTGGTGCCCTGTACGATGGGGTGTCGCCGGAGGGCACGTCGTATAAGCCCGATACGGTGCAGAAAGTGCATCAGGCCTACGGCAAGGCCTATCAGCTGCCGAACCATTCGGCCCATAACGAAACCTGCGCCAACATCGGCAGCCTGCTCTGGAACTACCGCATGCTCCAGATTACGGGACAGGCCCGCTACGCCGATGTGATGGAACTGGCCTTGTACAACAGCATTTTATCGGGCGTCAGTCTGGACGGAACCCGTTATTTCTATACCAATCCGCTGAGCGCTTCCGACAATTATCCGTATACTCTGCGCTGGATGGGCGGGCGTCAGCCCTACATCCGGCTCTCGAACTGTTGCCCGCCGAATACCGTGCGGACCATTGCCGAGGTAAGCAATTACGCGTACAGCCTGTCCGACCAGGGCGTCTGGCTGAATCTCTACGGAGCCAATACACTGAATACGACGCTGGCCAACGGCGAATCGCTGAGCTTGCGGCAGGAAACCAATTACCCGTGGGATGGACAAATCACGATACGGATTGATAAGGTTCCGGCCGGTCAGTTCGGCGTATTTGTCCGGATTCCGGGATGGTGCAGGGGCGCGGCGGTCAAAGTCAATGGTACAGCGGTGGCTGGTGCGATAAAAGCGGGCGAATATTTTGCCATCCACCGGAGCTGGAAGGCAGGCGACCGGGTAGACCTGGACCTGCCGATGCCGGTGGCCCTGCTCGAATCGAATCCGCTTGTGGAAGAAACCCGCAATCAGGTAGCGGTAAAGCGTGGCCCTGTGGTCTACTGCCTCGAATCGGTCGATAATCCGGCGGTAAAAGTCCGTGATCTGGCTTTATCGCTGAAATCCGGATTAAAACCGCAGCCAATGACGATCAATCAAACACCGCTGATGGCCTTAACGGGCACTGCTGCCGTATTGACTAAAACGGACTGGAGTAACCAATTGTACCGTGAAGTAGCTGCCGGTGCACCTGCCCAAACGCAGGTTCGCCTGATCCCGTACTTTGCGTGGGCGAACCGTGGTAAATCGGAAATGGAAGTCTGGATTCCGCTCGTACGCTGATCGCTCCGGCCTAACCAAGAACTGTTATGAATGCAACGAAAGGATTTATTCCGGTAATGCTTACACCCTTCCACGAGGACGGGGCCATCGACTATAAGGCGCTGACCGCCCTGACCGAATTCTATCTGGAGTCGGGCTCGGCCGGCTTGTTTGCCAATTGTTTGTCGAGTGAGATGTTCGAACTGACCGAAGCGGAGCGGCTGCAGATCATCCGGCATGTGTTGTCGGTGTCGGGCGGGCAGGTACCGGTGGTGGCCACGGGAACCTTTGGCGGCCCCATTGCCCAACAGGCTGAATTTGTCCGCAAAGTGGCTGATCTGGGTGTCGATGCCGTGATCCTGATAACGGGCTTACTGGCCGCGCAGCAGGATACGGATGCCGTTTTTGAAGACAACGTTTTTCAGTTACTCGATCAGACCGGGGATGTGCCGGTTGGCTTCTATGAATGTCCCGTACCGTATAAACGCCTGATTACCCCGCGCCAGCTGGGTCAGTTTGTGGATACAGGGCGGGTGATTTACCATAAGGATACCTGTCTGGATATCAGTCTGATCCGTGAGAAACTGGCGCTGGCGAAGAATCCGGCATTCGGGTTGTATGATGCCTATATGGTGCATGCCGTGGAGTCGCTGAAAGCAGGGGCCGCCGGTTTATCGTGCATTCAGGGCAATTTCTTTCCGGAGCTGATTGTGTGGCTATGCGACCATTACGATCAGGAAGGGCTGAGCGGGGAAGTGGCCCGTGTGCAGCAGTTTATGATCGACAGCATGGACGTGATTCACGACGTGTATCCGACCGTATCAAAGTATTTCCTGCAACAGCGCGGTTTTGCGTTATCGACCTATACCCGCCGCGACGTGGGTACGTTTACGCCTGCTGTTCAGGCCCGTGTTGATCAGCTGCTGCTTGATTTCAACGCCCTGAAGGAAAGCATTCAGCTGGAACTGGCTATTTAATTTTATTGAGGTATTTCCGTTTATACTCCAACGGGGTCAGACCGGTAACTTTTTTAAAGTGCCGGTAAAAGTTCGAGACGTTGTTAAACCCGCACTCGAAGCAAATGACCTCCGTTGGGGTTTTTGTTTCCACGAGCGCCCGGCACGCGTGGCTGATCCGGATCTCAATCAGAAAGTCATAATACGACTTGTTGGTCATGAGTTTAAAATACCGGCAGAACGAGGTGACACTCAGGTTGCTGATCGACGAAATTTCTTCGAGCGTAATGTCTTTTTTGTAGTTCGACAGTGTGTAGTTGCACACCTTGTTGAGCCGGATAGTATCGGCTTCGTTGGATTGGTAAAAAACGTGCTGTCCCGTAACGATTGTGCTGTAGTCATCGGTTTCGGCCAGCGTTTTCAGGATCGACAGCAGCAGAATGATGCGGTCGAGGTTGGTTGCCGTTAGGGAGGCGCTCATGAGTGCGGCCAGTTTGTCCCGTGTTTCACCGGTAATGACCATACCGCTTTTGGCCTTCTCAAATAATTTCGGAATCAGGTAGGCTTCGGGTAGTTTCAGCATGTCCTCGCCCAGACAGTTGGGCAGAAACTGAATCACAATCACCTCCACATTCAGGTCCGGATTCCCCTGAAAATACGCATCGGCACTTCGCCAGGTATGCGGTAGATTCTCGCCGACCAGCACAATTTCCCCGTGTGAAAAGTTGCTGATCTTATCACCGATAAACCGGACGCCTTCTCCCTTCAGAATGTAATGCAGCTCCAGCTCGGGGTGGTAATGCCAGATGTTTTTAAAGTGCGGCAACGCATCGTGTCGCACCGTAAATGAGCTTTCATGCTTAACGGTTAATTTACGGAATAAGGGCTTCATACTGGCTTAGGGGTAAAAGACAGACTCGATTCTATTATCTTGTACAAGTGTGTAAAATCAATTCCGGCTGTCAAAATTCATACATTTTACCTGAAATATACTCACTTTTAATGCGGATTTACAGTGGCAATAAAGAGTGAATATTGGCAAGTTGTTGATTTTCAGTAAGTATTGTCGGTGTCTTGCGGGTCTGGACCGTTATGATTACCGGAAGACATTAAATATGAATCTAAAGGCCCGGAGTAGTACAAATATAATAATCTAAATGACGGCTATGGTAATTTCCTATAATAAATTGATAAAAACTTGTATTAATCTCGGTTCTAATAAGTTGAAATTTGTACTGTATTGTAGAAAAATAGTGTTTAACGGTGAAGAAATCCTGTCTGTTGCTTATTTTTTGCCTGTTGGCCCTTACCGTTTCGGCTCAGACAACCGATGCTGAGAAGGAAGCGGCCTACGCAAAAGTGCTTGATTCCCGCTCGAATAAAATTGTCGCCACCTTAGGAATCGGTGATTCTGCGACGTACAAGGCAGTTAAACAAGTCATCGTCGGTCAGTACCGTGCGCTGAACACCCTGCATGATGCACACAAAGCCGCGCAGAAAAACGTGAAGGAAACGTATGCATCAGACAAGGAGCAGCTGGACAGTAACCTGAAGCGGCTGGACGAAACGCTGGATCAGCAGTTGAGCCGGCAGCACAGCAGCTACCTCACCCAACTTGGTGCGCGTTTATCGCCGGTTCAGATTGAGCAGGTCAAAGACGGAATGACCTACGGCGTATTGCCCCTTACCTATAAGGGCTATCAGGACATGCTGCCCGACCTGACCGACGCACAGAAAAGCCATATTCTGGCTTTATTAACCGAAGCCCGCGAGCATGCCATGGACGCCGGATCGTCGGATAAAAAGCATGCCTGGTTCGGGAAGTATAAAGGTAAGATCAATAACTACCTCTCGGCCGCCGGTATCGACATGAAAAAGGCCGGTCAGGAGTGGGAAGCCCGCATCAAAGCCGCCGAAACGGCAACGAAACACGACTAACAGGCCCGCCAGCCTTTCTAATAGTATCAACCAACCTTGTTTCCCGCCGGGAAACACAAACTGCCGACAACTATGAAGTTTTCTTTACCTGCTCATGTAGGCTCAGTCATGAGAGCCCGGATGGCCTGCACTTCGCTCGTACTATCCCTGTTTGTGGTGGGCGGAGCGTATGCAGAGAAAAAGGAACAGCCTGCGGCTTCCCTGCGGGTGAAATCCCGGACAAGCGCAGCCGCCGTTTCGATAACGGGTACCATCAGGGATGCACAGGGTGTACCCGTACCGGGAGCCAATATCCTCGTGAAAGGTACGAAGTCCGGTACGGTAACCGACGCAAAAGGGACTTTCAAACTGGACGTGCCGACGGGTAACGAAATTCTGGTCATCAGCTCGGTAGGGTTTAAATCCAAAGAAGTTCCTGTTGGGGGACAGTCTGTACTGGTTATCCAGCTGGACGACGACGTAGCATCGATCAACGAAGTTGTCGTGGTCGGCTATGGTACTCAGAAAAAAATCAGCCTGACCGGTGCCGTGGCAACGGTTGATATGAAAAATATTCAGGACCTGCCGGTCGGTAGCTTGTCGGCCGCGCTGGTGTCGCAGCTGCCGGGCGTCGGGGTGTCGGGCGGAACAAGCCGTCCCGGCGATAATGCCCAGATTACGGTCCGTAACCCGATCATTCTGTCGAAAGACGGCGGTACGCTGCGGCCGTTGTACGTAATCGACAACGTTGTCCGGACAGAAGAAGATTTTAACCTCCTCGACGTGTCGGAAGTTGAAGCCATCTCGGTATTGAAAGATGCGGCGGCGGCCATTTACGGAGCGCGGTCTAACCAGGGCGTGGTTGTCGTGCAGACGAAGCGCGGTAAGATAGGGGCGCCGAAAATCAGCTACAGCGCCTCATACGGTACATCGGATGCGGCCATGCTGCCGAAAATGATGAACGGCTACCAACTGGCCACCTATACAAACGATTACAACTTTGCCGGTGGTAAAACGCCTACGGATGCGTCGATCTATACGCAGGACGAGCTGGATTACTTTAAGGCCAATAATACCGACTGGCTGAAAACGGCGTGGAAGCCCTCATCTGTGACCCGTCATGCGTTAAACGTAAGCGGTGGTACAGAGCGTGCGACCTATTTCGCCGGTATCTCCTATAACAAGCAGGATGCGAACTTTGATAATATCGATGCGAACAAATGGACGTTCCGGGCCAGCGCGGATGTGCGGGTAGCAAAAGGCCTGAAAGCCGGTATGACCATTGCCGGCGACTTGTATAACAAGCAGATGTATTTTCTGAAGCAGGGGACGGAAAATGTGGAAAAAGATATGCAGAGTTTGCTGTATACAGCTCAGTTTAAACCTGCCTACGTTGATGGACTGCCGGTACTGACAACCGCATCAACGGGTTCATCCAACGAAAACTTCCACTTCTTCGAGGTTCAGCGGTCAGGTAATTACACGACTACCCGTAACACCGGCCTGAACGTAAACCTGAATCTGGACTATGAAGTGCCGTTTGTGAAAGGATTACGGGCGCGGTTGTTGTACAATAAGACAATGGATAACAGCTTCGGTAAGCAGTATGGTACTAAATACAATGTGTACCAAATGAACATGACGGGTACCAACAAGCATATCTATGGCGGCGGGGTGAAAAGTATCGTAACGCTGAACAACGGTGATCGGATCCGGATTACGCCGTCCTATACCGATTCGTATCAGTTGAACGGCTACCTGAACTACGACCGTCAGTTCGGCCGGCATACCATCTCGGCCATTGCCTTCTTCGAGCAGTTAGAGACCTCATCGGACGGTACGGCGGCCATGATTGAAGGCATCATTGCCGGTGGTCTGGATAACATGGGATTCGGTACGGGCACGAACACGGTAAGTGAAACACAGTCGGAGGCAGGGACATTGTCTTATGCAGGGCGTGTTAACTACAACTATGCGAACAAATACCTGGTTGAGTTCTCAATCCGCCGCGATGCATCGACCAACTTTGCGCCGGATAAGCGCTGGGGCACTTTCCCGTCGCTTTCTGCCGGCTGGGTAATTTCAGAAGAACCGTTCTTCCGCAGCCGTGTCCGGTTTATTGACCTGTTAAAAATCCGGGCGTCGATCGGTATGCTGGGTGGTGATGCGACAAAAGCCTACAACTGGCTGTCGAGCTACTCTGTAGCGCAGACGGGTAAGGGTGCTGTATTTGGTGGTAATATGGATCGTACGATCGTTTTTGCTACGAAAAATGCCATGGCTAACCCGAATGCCCGCTGGGATGATAATACAAAGTTCAACGTAGGGCTGGATGCCCAGTTGCTTAATAATCGACTGTCGGTAGGACTGGATGCCTTCTACGATCACCGGTACAACATGCTGACCGCACTAACGTCGTCAGTACCACTGGTAATCGGCGCAACCCTGCCGTCCGAAAACTTTGCGTCGGTAGACGGATTCGGGACAGAATTGTCGCTGGGCTGGAGCAACCGGATTACAAAAGACTGGTCGTACCGGATCAATGGCTTCCTGTCGTGGAGTGATAACAAGCAGCTGAAAGTCGATACCGATAAAGGCTTGATCGGCACTTACCGTGATCCAAACGGAAACTCAACGGATCAGGGCTTTTTAGGCTACCGGTATGCCGGTATGCTGCGGACACAGGCTGACCTGGACGCGCTCCTGGCCAAATATCCGAACTATACCATTGAAGGTACGGCTCCGAAACTGGGTATGCTCTACTACCAGGATGTGCGCGGTCTGAAAGTAATTAACCCTGACGGATCAATTACCTACGGTGCGCCGGACGGCAAGATTACCGAAGAAGATAAAGAGTGGCTGACGAAGAAGAAAGACAACCACTATGGTATTGGTCTGAGCTTCTCAACGACCTACAAGCGCCTGAGCTTCTCATTCACGATGGGTGGTTCGTTTGGCGGACAGGCTTCGGTTGAAAGTGTGGCCCGGGGCTGGAACAATAGTGCTCAGGTAAACGCAATTACGAACCTGCCTGTTTTCCTGACGGATCACTGGACACCGGAAAACCCGAATGCACTGTATGGCAGCCCGTACTACCGTGGCCAGAACCAACTGGATTCTGATTTCTGGTTCCGTAGTTCAACGCAGTTGTCTATCCGGAACGCGAACCTGTCGTATGACCTGTCGCCGAATCTGATCAAGCGCCTCGGCCTGACCAATGCACGGATATTCCTGGTGGCTACGAACCCATTGAACCTGTATAATCCGTACGACTACAAAACGTATTCGGGCAGTTACGATGCATATCCTGTACTGCGGTCATTCTCAGCCGGTCTGAACATTGGTTTATAAGATCACCGTAAAACGTTATTAATTCAGAAACCATGAAAAAGAAATATATCGTTCTGTCGGCGGTTTGCTCAATGCTGGCGCTGTCGGGTTGTCAGGACATACTCGATAAGACAGACCTTGCCTCAGCTGACCCGGATCTGATTTTCCGGGACTCAACGCTGGCTTCTTTAAGCTTAAGCTATATCTACGACCAGAACCTGCCAACCTGGGGCGGGGTAACGATGATCTCCGGGATTGGCGGCAGCAGCTTTACTGATGAATCCTACGGCGAAAGCAAATATCTGGAAGGAACGCTGACAACGGCCGACGTAACCGACTTCGGAACGGCGCTGAGTCCGTCGAACAGCTACGGGAAGATCCGGACCATCAACTCGTTTATTCAGGACATGAAAAACGGATCGATACAGACGGGGGCCCGTAACCGCTTGCTGGCACAGGCGTATTTCTTCCGCGCCTGGCGGTATTTCGAACTGGTAAAACTGTATGGCGGTGTTCCGCTGGTGTTGACCCCGCTGGACGCGGTTGGTGTCGAAGCACGTAACGCCGCTTATATCCCGCGTAACCTGACATCTGAGAACTACAAACAGGTGGTGGCCGATCTGGATTCAGCGATCAAATACCTGCCCGGTAAGTGGCCGAATCCGGCAACTGACTGGGGCCGGCTGACCAAAGGTGCGGCGGCGGCGTTCAAAGGGCGTGCACTGCTGTATGCCGCCAGTCCACAGTTTAATCCCGGCGATGCAACCGATAAGTGGCAGGCAGCCTATGATGCCAACAAACAGGCCTACGATATTCTGGTGGCCAACGGTGCGGCCCTGCACAGCTCATACGACCAGTTGTGGTTCCAGGAGCAAAACAATCCGGAGGCTGTGATGGTGACGGGTTTCAACACATCGACCGGTGATCAGGCAAAGAAAAATAACGGCTATGATAACGCAACACGGCCTAAGTATACCGGAACGGGTGGCGGATCAAACCAGCCATCGTGGGAAATGGTAAAAGCCTATCCGATGCTGGATGGCAAGAAGCCGGGCGAATCTACGAAATACACCTATGCCGATCAGCAGTTCTATAAAAACCGTGATCCGCGTTTCGACAAAACGATTGCCTACAACGGTGCTACATGGCCACTGAATGGTAATGCAAACTTTAAGCTGTGGACATACTATGCCGGTGGTAAAACCGTGGAGGCAACCGCCAGCAACACCGGTTTCTATACCCGTAAAGCCATTAATCCGACCGTGGAAGCCAGCCAGGTGCAGTACTCGGGTACGGACTGGATTGAGATTCGTTTTGCCGAAGTATTGCTGAACCTTGCCGAATCGGCGACCGGTATCGGTAAACTGGACGATGCCTACACGCAGCTGAAAGCCATCCGGAAACGGGCTGGTATCGAGGCCGGTACCGACGGTATGTATGGCCTGAAAGCCAACATGACCCGCGCTGAAATGTTCGACGCCATCATGTACGAGCGTCAGATTGAGTTTGCGTTTGAAGGGAAGCGTTTCTGGGATCTGCGCCGCTGGAAACAAATCGAAAGCGTGCTGAACGGCAAGCGTCGGTCGGGGGTAACGATCAACCTGAAAACAACCGGTGTGCCTGCCGACTTCGCCACCACCCGCGACGGGTTGAAGCTGGACGATGTGTACGCCAACTACTTTACCATTACTGTGAAACAGATGGATACGAAATACGCCATCAACTGGAAGCCGGAATATTATTACTTCCCGATTCCGTTACAGGCGATTGATAACAACCCTAAACTGGTGCAGAACAGTGTCTGGGGCGGTGCATTTGACCCATTGAAATAAGTTTGATTCTGGTATATTCATAACGTTAGACCCCTGCAGCGCTCGCAGCAGGGGTCTTTTTTGTGCGTATTTACCGGAGCGGCGTATCGCGGGAGTCGGCATAAGCCTTATTGAAATCAATTTTCTTTACCTGCGCAGCCACATACTGAATGCCCTGGAAGATGTGCTTCATAAACATCGGGTTTTCGTAATCCGTTTTGGCATGTCCCAATGTCGTACACCACGTATAGCCGCCGTCGTAATTGTAATACCAGACTGACGGATACAAATGCGTAAAGGTGCCGCCGAACGCTTTAACTTTCTCCGGCTCATCACCGTTTAGTGAGGTCAGGTCGTTGGCCATGATGACGGTCGGGCCCGGGTACATTTCTTTGGTGAAGTAAAACTCATCTTCTTTTTCCCACGACTGCGGAATGCCCTGCGTTGACGGGTGCTTCGTGTCGAGTACTTCAATCCGGATTTTCTGAAACTTCGGGTGCCAGACAAATGTGCCGCCAATCATGCGTTTAAACCACGTCCAGTTCCGTTCGGTACCCATTACGGAGTGGATACCCACGAAGCCGCCGCCTGCTTCGATATACCGCCGGAACGCTAGCCGCTGGGTATCGGTGTCAAAGACATCGTTGTTTGTACTGGGAAAAACCAGCAGGGTATATTGCTTCAGGTTGCTTTCGGTGAACACAGCGGGCTGGTCCGACACATCGACCGAAAACCCGTGGTCAGTGCCCAGTTTCTGAAGCGCCTTAACGGCCGACGGGATATTGTCATGGACATAGCCTTTGCCGTTTTTGGTATACACCAGCACCCGCACTTTCTTCCAGTTTACCTGAGCGAAAGCGGGTTGAAACAACAGGAGGGTAAGGAGCAGGAGCGTTAATCGGGTCATGGGAATCAGGAGTTTATGCCACGAAGACACAACGAAAAGAAGAAGCACGAAGCCTGTATGACTAATAAAAAGCCACAAAGACAAAAGGGCTTAAGACTTCGTGTCTCTTTGCGTCTTCCCGTCTTTGTGGCAATGCAATTATGCTTTTAACTGAATTTTCTGCGCGTTTTTCTGGGCTTTCAGCGCCAGTTCGGTGGCCAGCAGGCAGTGTTCCTGCGACATCGCGGTTTCGGTCCGGTTCAGCACGTCATCGACCAGCAACCGGCCAAACGGCAGGTCAACGTCTTTACAATCGATGTAGCGCGTTTCTTTTTGGTCCGTGATAAACAGGTGATTACCACCTTCACGGCCGCCGATGTCGATGTTTTTCCGGATTTCGATAAACCCGTCGGTGCCCAGTACCGTCAACCGGCCATCGCCCCAGGTCTTAAGTCCGTCCGGGGTAAACCAGTCGACGCGGATATAACCCATACCGCCGTTGCCGCGCAGCATCACATCACCGAAATCCTCGAAGTTCGGGTACTGCGGATAGTGCGTATTACCGACCTGCGAGGCTACCACTTCGGCCTGTGTAGAGCCGGTAAACATCAGATACTGGTCAAACTGGTGTGAGGCGATATCGCAGATGATGCCGCCAAACCGTTTTTTGTCGAAAAACCACTCCGGCCGCGTTTTCGGATTCATGCGGTGGGGCCCCAGCCCGATCGTCTGGATTACCTTGCCAATGGCACCGGCCTTGACCAGTTCGACCGCCTTCACGGTAGCCTTATTTTCAAGCCGTTCGCTGTACATGATCGAGTAAATGCGCTTTGTCGCTTTCTGCACCTTGCGCACCTCGGCCAGCTGGTCCAGCGTCGTAATGCCGGGTTTGTCGACCAGGTAATCCTTACCGGCTTTCATAACACGGATGCCCAGCGGCGCACGCTCGTCGGGAATACCGGCGCTGACGATCAGTTGCAGCGACGAATCATTGAGTACTTCGTCTTCGCTGGCCGCGCGTTTGGCTTTCGGGTAGCGTTTGGCAAAGGCGTCGGCCAGGTCGGCTTCCTTCGCATAAAACGAAACCAGCTCGCCGCCACCCCGGATCACGGCTTCAACCTGGCCGTAGATGTGGCCGTGATTCAGTCCGACGGCGGCAAACTTAATGCGCCCGGCTTTCGGAGCCACCAGCGAACCGGCGTCCGGCCGCTCAATACTGATTTTCGGAGCACTCAGTGCCTGCTGCGGCAACGCCCCGTACATGGCCAGACTCGCTGCCGTAGCCATTGATTCCTTTAAAAACTTCCGACGGTTATCCATTACAGTGATTGAGTGATTAAATGATTGAGTGATTGAGTGATTGAATAAAAGGCACAGGCAGGCAGATTCAATCATTCAATCATTCGGCATTCAATTATTTTTTGCTTTTTGCTAAGGTTAACGCCTGCGTAGTTGTGTAATATTTCGCGAGCATGTTGGGTACTTCCCAGGCAGGGAGTTTGCCTTCTTTCAGGTACTGCAGGTATTTCTCTGCTACGCGGCCAAAGTGGGCTTCGTGGCCTTCCTTGTATTTTTCAGGAACGATAACCTCAAACCCTTTGGCGTTTTTCTTTACATCCACGCCCGGAAACTCCTTCTGAATAGCGGCAATCGTTGCTTTCAGAGATGCATCCAGGTCTTTGTTGCCGTTGGCCGGTTCGATATACAGCGTTGGTTTATACTTTTCCTCAGCTCCCTGGCGGATAATCAGGTTCGCTTTTGTACCGCGCATGATGGAGTAGTGGGTGTCGCCGGTACCTTCCGGAGCCTTGTAGGCCCAGATTACCGATACTTTGGCGTGTACACCTTTGATCTGATAATTGATCTCGCCGTTGCAGAATACCTGTAATACGCTGTCTTTCACGACGTCTTTTTTCAGGTAATCCGGAAATGTATTCAGCTTTGTAATGGCCGAAAACTGGCTCCGTGTCATGTCGGTTGTCCAGCGGCGGGCTGTGGTCAGGCTGATGTCTTTGGTGTAATCGAGCGTTTGCTCAGGAAAGCATTCCCACTGCACAAGATCGACCAGGTGGGTGGTTACGTCAACGATGCCTTCGCCTTGCTGTGCCACGTCCATAAACCACGCCGGCCGCGTCAGGATACTGCCCGAGACGTTTTTGTAGAAGTGGTGTACGCTTTCCTTCGTAACAGCCGGATTCTCGGGCGTACCTTTTTCCAGTGTCCCGAAAACGGGCTCCTGCATCGAAAAGGCGCGCTGCAACATCGTCGTGATTTCGTAGCGCTCGGTCATGATGTCGTACAACAACACCTTATTCTTTTCTGCGGCCGTAAAGGTACTTTTCAGCTTGTCGAAATTCTCGGCGTTGATGACCATTGGCTTGTCGGCCAGTACGTTAAAGCCCGCGTCGATGGTTTTCTGAATATAATCAGTCTTGAGCCGGTTATTGCCCGCCATCACGACTACCGTTTTCGCCTTATTGGCCGATGCCTGGTCGGCGATCATTTTTTCGAGGTAGTCAGTACCGCGGTAGACTTCTTCTTTCCAGTGCGTCGGGTTTTCGGCACGGGTGTTATAGCCGTTGATGCGGTCGAGGTGCATCTGCAGGTCCGGACCATCCGGTGCATAGACATGGACGACCGAATCGACGCCGTCGAACATGGTTTTCTGTACCAGCGCCGCATGGAAATGGCCGGGGTCCAGCGTGATTAAATGCGTCATGTCATCGGCAGGTTTCGACGATTGGCAGGCAGCAAAGAGAGCGGCCAGTACCATGCCGCCCATTACGTGGGAAAACTTCATTTTGGTTGTATTAAATTATCGTTTTTTGGCAGAGGCAAGCGGTTGAATGGCATAGGCTTTCCGTTGCGGACGGGATAGCAGCGCATTCGCTTCCGGATCGTTTTTGAATTGCTCTTTTTTCGGATCCCAGTACAGTTTCCGGTTCAGCTTCATGGCTGCATGGTGCAGCAGACAGGCTGAGCAGGAGCGGTGGCCGATCTCGGCCGGTGCAATCGGTTCTTTGCGGCTCACCACACTTTCGAGCCAGTTGCCGTGGTGTTCCTTGCTGACAGTCAGGTGCGTTTCGTTCGGACCGATTACCGACGTGAGCAGTTTCGGGTCGCTGGCGTCCAGCGCTTTGGCCGCCTGCTGTTTGGCAATCGGGTCACTGGCCGTTACCGGTGCATCGCCCCGTGAAACAAAGATCCAGCCGTCGGTTCCTTCAAATTTGATACCGTTCGGCAATTCATTGCTGACTACCATCCGAACACCGTTTTCGTAGAGTGCTTCGGTCCGGAAAATGCCGTGAACGTCCCACAGGCCGCTTTTCGGGAAGTCCGCTTTGCCCCAGATTTCAACCGGTCCGGTATGTTCGGTATTCATGGCCCAGTGGGCGCAGTCGATGTGGTGTGATCCCCAGCCGGTGATCATCCCGGCACCGAATTGCTCGCAGCGCAACCAGCCCGGCCGGTCGTAGCCAACCTGCGGATGCACACGCTTCTCGGTATAGTAAACCTCGGGCGTGGTACCGAGCCACATATCGTAATTCAGGTTTTTCGGAACGGGCATTTCGGCTTCCACATCGCCGGAAGGATCGCCCGGCAGCCCGACATACACCGTCTTTAACTGACCGATGCGGCCGTTCCGGACGAGCTCGGCGGCATACCGGAACTGGTGTGAAGACCGCTGCTGACTACCCACCTGCACAATCCGGCCGCTGCGTTTTACGGCATCGGCCATCATCCGGCCTTCCGAAATGGTCAGGGATGCCGGTTTCTGCATGTATACATCCTTACCGGCGCCGACGGCATGAATCACAATCGGAGCGTGCCAGTGATCGGGTGTGCTGACCAGCACAGCGTCAATGTCTTTATTATTGAGCAATTCGCGGTAGTCGGTGTAAGCCGTTACCCCGTCATACGAGTCTTTGCCGGTCTTTTTACCATAATAGCCGTTGACCAGCTTTTTGGCATCGTCGGCGCGCCGGCTGTCAACGTCACAGACCGCCATGATCAGGGCGTTATCGTATTGCCATACGCCGGGAATGTCATGACCGCGGGAAATCCGTCCCGTACCGATAGCCCCGACATTAATCCGGTTACTGGGAGCATTTTTCCCGAAAACGGAAGAAGGTACAATTGTTGGAAAACCGGTAAGGGCTGCTGCTGACACAAGCGCACCTTTTGCGCTCAGATCCAGAAATTTCCGCCGGTTTATAGAGGTTGGTTGTTCATTCAGACTCATCGGTAAGGGAAAATAGAGGGATTTACCGTTGCAGACTCTATTTGCTCCGAAAAGACGAAAAATGACCGGATTTACTATCTGCCATTATTTGTTAAAAAAAGACAAGAGCGTAAAATCCAGAGATATTATAAATGCGTATAGTAACAAAGTATCAGAAGTGTGTTAGCGCAGACGATATACGTATACCTGCCAGTGAGAAATGGGCATTTAGCAAAATTAATGCCATGCGATTGGTGAGATAAATTTATCGCGCAAATAAAATGGCCTGATTTTTGTCAGATACTGGTTATGAGTGAACTATAAACCAGAAAACGGTCTATTTTTTCAGGGTTGAAAAAAATATTTGCACCCTATTTCAAATCATATAGTTTTATAAAAAAAACAACCACCTAAAGATTGATGGTTGTTTCCCAACTATAACGTTTATGACTACCCGGCCGGTTACAGCCGGATTGCACTTCTAAGAAAGTACATATTTCCCTAAAAAGCTATAGGGAAATAGCGTACTTTTTTTTATTTATCAGTAAATGATTGATTGTTAGTTAATTCTATTTTGGCGTATTTTTCCAAAATTTATTTATCGCACTCCCCAACATGAGCAAAGGAGCACTTTGTCTTACGAAAATGCTCCTTGAAAAATAGCTAATCTGTTTGCTAACTGTGTGATATGTAAGTATTTTGTATCCTAATTGTAAATAAAATACACAAAACACTTAATTAAGTATATCGTTCAAGGTGTTATTGCCAATGATGGCATTGGCTGGTCTGGGGTGATTGCTGTCAAAGACCTGAAGATCAGTTGCCGTAAGCAGCGTATTTGGAGACTCATCGATCCGCCCATTGGTCAAAACACGGTTCAGGTCAAGCCCGAGGTGTCTGGCCAGAAAGCGATACGCCGCTTCGCGCTTGTTGGGTCCGTAATCATGTCCTTCCGTTGGCAGGTGTACGTTTTCGATCCGGTCTCCGGCGTTGTAATAACCATAGATGTTTTTGATGTATGGATATTCAACATTAGGCGTGTTTTTCGTCCAGTCTTTACCATCAGAAACCAACAGCATAGGTCGGGGAGCCGCCAGGGCCGCGATCTCGGTGTTACTGGTCTGGTGTGTCGGCCGTTTATGAATCGGCATGCCGCTCTCGCAGGTGCAGCCGCCGAAGAAATGAGCGGATACCATCACCACCGGGACCGATACGGCAATGCGGGGCTCGAGGGCTGTCAGAATAAAGGATTGAGTACCGCCGCCTGATTCACCCGTTACGGCTATACGTTTCGGATCCACATCCGGTAAGCTCAACAGAAAATCAACGGCGCGGAGGCTGTTCAGTGTCTGTAATTTCAGCGCATTCGGAATTTTGTGCTCAGCCTGCCTGGAATCACTGTAGCCTAACATGTCATACGTAAACACGACCGCTCCCATGCGGGCGAGCGTGGCACAGCGTTGCTGGACATATTCGCGGAAACGGCTGTCCATGGTGCCCAGGTGGCCATGCGTACACAGAATCCCGGCGGTTTTGCCGGTACTGCTGGTTGGGCGGTACAGGTTGCCGGTCACATAAAAGCCAGGCACACTTTCAAACGCCACGTTTTCAACCGTATAGCCATTCATTTGCCTGACGCTGTGGCGGATGGGCTTCAGCGGCGCAAATTTGGGCTTATCGGGCAACCCCATGCCTTCGCGGATGCCTTGCCGGATCAAGGCTGCCCGCTTCTCCCAGCTTTTTTTATCGTGATAGGTTGTGGCAAATGCCTTCAGGGCGCTGTCACCCTGTGCTTCCGTAAAATAGGCACCCTGGCACAAATCAGTCCGGGCGGGAGTTGTCTGGCAAAACGCCGCCAGCGGCAGCAGGCAGAGGAGGGTCAGGAGTCGTTTCATAAAGGGCAAATTGTCTGTATGTGAAAAGTCCGGGGCTTTTACGTAATACTGATAATCCTGATTGCAGGCCATAAAAAAAGCAGCCATGCGGAATGACTGCTTCTATAGAAAAAACGGATCTGTTTACGCCAGGTAGCTACCGATACTCACGACATCGGCGAAGACACCGGCAGCGGTTACCTCTGCACCGGCGCCCGGGCCTTTTACGACCAGCGGCCGCTCTTTATACCGCTCCGTGGTGAACGAAACAATGTTATCGGCTCCCGACAGGCTGTAGAACGGATGGTCTGCACCGACGGTTTTCAGCGCGATTTCAACCTTGCCGTTTTCGAAGGTAGCCACATACCGCAGCTTCTCGTTGTGGGCTTCGGCTTCGGTCAGCAGGCTTTCGAAGTAGGCGTTATTATTTTCCAGCTCATCGAAAAACGCCGGAATCGACGGCGCATCGATGCAGGCCTGTGGCAACAGGTTTTTGATGGTGACGTCTTCCGGTTCCAGGGCGAATCCGGCTTCACGGGCCAGAATCAGGATTTTACGGGCCACATCCATGCCGCTCAGGTCTTCGCGCGGATCGGGTTCGGTATACCCTTTTTCCTTGGCCTCACGCACTACATCAACAAACTTACTGCCCGATTTAAAGGTGTTGAAGATGTAGGACAGCGTACCCGACAGGATCGCTTCGATTTTCAGGAAGCGGTCACCGGCGGTCATCAGGCCCTGTAGCGTGTTGATGATCGGCAGACCGGCACCCACGTTGGTTTCGTACAGGAATTTTACGCCACGGTTCAGGGCCGTGCGCTGTAACCGGCGGTATTCGCTGAACGGGCCGGAGTTGGCGACCTTATTCGGCGTAACAACCGAAATATTGCCGTCGAGCAGCGATTCGTAAAACTGCACAATGTCTTTGTCCGACGTACAGTCGATGAATACCGAGTTCGGCAGGTTGTAATATTTGATTTGCTCCACAAAAGCAGGCAGCGACGTGGTTACCCCTTCGGTGAGTACCCGCTCGCGCCAGTCGTCCAGTTCAATGCCTTTCGGAGCCAGCAGCATTTTCTTTGTATTGGAAACCCCCACCAGACACACTTTCAGCAGGCGTTCGGTACGGAGGTACTCAAACTGGTCACGAATCTGACGGAGTAAGGTGCTGCCAATCAGGCCGGTACCAACCAGATACAGGTTCAGTACCCGCGCTTCCGACTGGAAAAAGACGTTGTGAATGGCGTTGAGGGCCTTCGACAGGTTATTTTTATTGATAACCACCGAGATATTGATCTCCGACGATCCCTGAGCAACGGCCACGATGTTGACCCCGTTTTTACCCAGTACCGAGAACAGCTTACCGGCGATCCCCGACGATTTTTTCATCCCTTCACCAACCGTTGCAATCACCGACAGGTCGCGTTCGATGGTGATGTTGTCGATGTGGCCGTGAGCGACTTCAACCGAAAATTCATCGTCCAGAATCGCTTTAACGCGCTCGGCCGATTTCGGGTCAATGGCAAAACAGATTGAGTGCTCCGACGAAGCCTGAGAAATCAGGATGACGCTGATGCGGTAGCGGGCCAGTACGCCAAACAGTTTGGCCGATACCCCGGCTACCCCGATCATACCGGAGCCCTGCACGTTAACCAGCGCAATGTCATCGATCGAACTGATACCGGTGATGGTATACTGCCGGCGCTCGGCGGTGCGGCTGACGACCGTGCCCTCGTGCGTCGGATTGAAGGTATTCAGCACCCGTACCGGAATATTCCGGGCAAATGCGGGTTGCAGGCTGGGCGGATAAATCACCTTGGCACCGAAATGGCTCAGTTCCATAGCCTCGGCGTAGGTGATGGTCGGAATATTAAAGGCGTTAGGCACCTTGCGCGGGTCAGCCGTCATCATGCCGTCCACATCGGTCCAGATATCGATGATGTCTGCGTTCAGAGCCGCCCCGATGATGGAGGCTGTATAGTCAGAACCACCGCGTCCGAGCGTGGTCGTTTCTCCTTTTTCTGTTGACGCAATAAAGCCCGTAATCAGTTGCAGCGCCGTTGATTTGGCAAAATACTCCTGAATCAGCTGATTCGTCAGGGTATAGTTTACTTCGGCGTGACCGAACTGATCGTCTGTTTTGATGATTGTCCGGGCGTCGCAGAACTGGGCAGATACCCCGCGGCTTTTAAGGCATTCGGTGATGACAACCGTTGACAGCCGTTCGCCGAAGCTCGTGATCAGGTCAAGTGTCCGTGCCGACAGTTCCCGGATCAGGGAAACGCCCCGCAACAAATCTTCGAGTTCGTTGATAACGCCCCGGATACCGGCAAATACCTTGCTCTGCTCTTTGACCGGAATAAGCGCCTTCACGACATTGAAGTGGCGGTCTTCGATCCGCCGTACCAGTTCCGAATAGTCGGTGTTGCCGTTGGTTGCCATCCGGCCGATCTCAATCAGCTGGTTGGTCACCCCGCCCATGGCCGAGAAGACTACAGCAATGTCCGAATCGTTCCGGCGGTGCTCTTCAATGATATTGATAACCTGCTTAATGCTCTCTACTGAGCCAACCGATGTTCCGCCAAATTTAAGTACGTTCATGCAGTGGGGAATAATAGAATGACTGAATGATAGAATGGCCGGGGTTAAGTTGGTCTATCAATGTTGGTAAACCAGATGGTTAGCAATCGCCGGCATTCAAAACTTTGGTGCGCAAAGATAGCGGAAAAAGGAGAGGTAGGTTCGTCAACCGGCGGTTAGTTTCCGGATAAAGCGGCAATGCACTCAATTTCGACCAGGCAGCCGTAGTGCAGCGGACCCACCGGCACAATGGCACGGGCAGGCCGGTGGTCGCCCATGATGCGGGCATAGACCTCATTTACAGCGGGCCAGAAGGCAATGTCGCTGATGTAAATGGTTGTTTTCAGGACGTGCTGCAAGTCGCTGCCGCCGGCTTTCAGGACGGCTTCCATGTTGCGCAGACACAGTTCGGTTTGTTCTTCCAGCGTACCTAACTGAATAGCGCCCTGGTTATCGACAGGCAGCTGGCCGGAAACATACACGGTATTGTTATGCACCATCGCCGGTGCATAATGGCCCTTCGGACGGGGCTGATCGGGCAGGTAAATGGCTTGCATAAAGGGTTGTTTATGGACAGGATTACGAGATTACCTGATGTTAACGCCTGTAATCCTGTCAGAAAGAGTTTTGACGGTTCAGCCTTAATTAGCCGACCGGCGGTAGAACATGGTTGAGCAGTTGTCGGGCCGGAGCACGTCCTGCGCCATACTGCGGAGTGTATCCGGCGTAATGGCCTGAATACGGGCAGCTTCCTCGTTGACCAGACTCGCGTCGCCGGCATTGGCCGCATAGGCCAGATTCATAGCACGGTTGAGCAGCTCAACTTCCGAGAAAACCAGCGTTGCTTCCGCCTGATTTTTCACCTTCGTTATTTCTTCTTCCGCAATGGTTTCGCTGACCAGGGTCCGGATGGCGCTGTCAACGGCATCGTTAGCTTCTTCCAGCGAAACCCCGTCATTGAGCGTGCCTTGCACAATCATCAGCCCCGGATCAAGGGAGGCCGTGATGTGGGCCGAAATGTTGTTGAACAGCGGCGTATCGCGCAGCAGTTTCTGATACAGGCGCGATGACTTACCGCGGCCGAGTATATCGCTCAGCAAATCGGCGTTGTAAAAGCCGGTATCGAAACGGCCCGGCATGTGCCAGACCTTATACAGGGCATTCAGCGGCACGTTGTCGGCGGTTGTTTCCAGAAAACGGGCCTGTGTCTGGCGGGGCTCCTGCGGCAGCCGGCGTACATACGGTGTACCGGCCGGAATGGGTTCAAACCACTTTTTACAGAGCTGTTTTACTTCCTCGACGGTAACATTGCCCGCTACCACCAGAATGGCATTGTTGGGGAGGTAATACTTGAAAAAGAACGCCTTCACATCGTCCATCGTCGCCTCTTCGATGTGGCTGATGTCTTTGCCGATCGTTGCCCACCGGTAAGGGTGGTGGGTATACGCCAGCGGGCGGAGCTTGAGCCATACATCGCCGTAGGGCTGATTCAGGTACCGCTGCTTAAATTCTTCGATGACTACTTTCTGCTGCACATCCAGCACCTGCGGATCAAACGACAGACTCAGCATCCGGTCCGACTCGAGCCAGAAAGCGGTTTCGAGGTTGGCCGCCGGAAGCGTAATGTAGTAGTTCGTGATGTCGGGACTGGTAAAGGCGTTGTTTTCGCCCCCTACTTTCTGCAGCGGCTCATCGTAGCTCTGGATGTGTTTCGACCCGCCGAACATCAGGTGTTCAAACAGGTGAGCAAACCCCGTACGGGCAGGGTCTTCATCACGGGACCCGACATTATATAAAATATTGACAGCGGCCATGGGGGTACTGGCGTCTTCGTGGACGTAGACCTGCAAGCCGTTCTCTAAAACGAAGTGTTCGTAGTGGATCATTGTAAACTATTCAGACAAAGGTGTCGTTACTAAGACCGGAGTCAGCAAATGTAAAGCCTTCCTGCCAGTAATGAAACGATTTTTTCTGTTCTTATCATTGATTTTCCCTGTCCTGTCTCACGGACAGATTATGACTGATCCTGCTCTTCAGCAATCCATTCAGAAAACGCTCGACAATATATACAGCTATGATTTTGCGGAGGCCGATGTGCAGTTGAAACAGCTGCGGGCACGGTATCCTAACCATCCGGTCGGCTCGATTTTACAGGCGACAAGGCTACAGTGGCAGTATTTACCGATAAAAGATAATGCAGCGGCATCGGCCCAGTTTATACAGGCCTGCAACCAGGCACTGGTCAGTGCGCAGAAGATGATCGAAAAAGACAGCGATGCTCCGGAAGGTGTCTTCTTTGCCCTGACCGCGCACAGTTATCTGGCCCTGAAGCTCTATAATGAAGGGGAAACCATGAAGGCTGTTAATGAGGCGAAAAAGGCGTATAACTATATGCGTCAGGGCTTTAAGCTGATGGAAAAGAACCCTGAGTTTTACTTTACAACGGGACTGTACAATTACTATGTGGAGCGGTTTCCGATGGATCATCCGATTGTGAAGCCGGTCATGCTGTTTTTTCAGGACGGGGATATGGCGCTCGGGCTCCGGCAGATGGATGTGGCCAGCAAACGGGCTGTTTTTACGCGGATTGAGACCTGTTTTTACCTGTCGCACATTTATCTGGAGCATGAAAGCCAGTTTGCGAAGGCGGCCGTTTACGCAAAACAGCTGGCTGAGAAACACCCGCAAAATGCACTTTTTGTCATTCGGTATGCCGAAAGCCTGCTGCTGGCCGGCCGGTATGATGAAGCCGCCGAATGGCTGGACCGCTTAAAAGACCTGCGCCACAAATTTGTGCCGATGCCGGCAAAAGTGTTCGAAGCGATGTTGCTCGAAAAAAACGAACGGAAGGATGCTGAGGCGGCAGCTCTGTATCAGGCTGCGCTGAAAATGCCGTACTACGATAATTATACGAAGGAATATTACGCCTTTGCCAACGCCGGCCTTGCCCGTATTGCCATCCGTGCCAACGACCGCAGCAAAGCCAAAGCCTTTTACAAAAAAGCCCTCGACTACGCCGAGTACAAATCAACCATCCGCGAAGCGAAAGGCTTTATTAAAGAGTGAAAGAATGAAAGAGCGAAAGAGTGGCCGCTTCGCGGTGTTGCTAACGCTGGCTTTGCTAGTCACTCTTTCGCTCTTTATCTCTCTCGCTCTTTAATTAAAAGTCCACGTCCAGATTCAGGGCGTTGCGCAGATCGAGGAGGGCAGGATTTTTGGTGGCCAGGTAATTGAACCGATCCTGCGGGGTATAAATCATTTTTTTCGTGTCGGGCACAACCACACGGTGTTCAACCTGGATTTGCTTGTTCTGCAACTGATCGCGCAGGTAAGCAAGCAGCTCCGGTTTCAGATCGACCATCAGGTTTGCCTGGATGTTGTTGTCCAGCGCAATATGTACCGTTGTCCCATCCAGCGTGATCTCCCGGTTAAAAATCAGCGCTTCCGACATAGAGTCGAACTGCTGCTTGCGCAGCCGGGCAAAGGCGTGCCACGTTTGTTGAAGCTGTTCGAAGCCGAACGGTTTGTCGGGGCGGCTGTTCGAGAGGCTCTGCTGTTCAACCTGTTGGTGCTCCGCAACCTGTGGTTTACTGCTCAGGCTTACTGTTGACCGGAGCCGGCTGCTGGCCGGCCGCTGAATAACGGGTTTCTCCATGACTGGCCTCTCTGCTACGGCAACCGTAGCGGAGACCACATTGCTGGCGACGACCTGGTCAGCTACCACTACTGCCGGTTTACCGGCTGCATACCCGTTGACGGGCTCGCTGGTGTAGCCGGTTGGCGGGGCCGGAGCGGGTGTCGGCGAGGCTACGGCGTGACCATTGTCATTTTTTTTTTCGGCGGCTGCCGGAACAGCTACCGTCGACAGATCGGCTGCGGCGATGGTTGCCCCGCCCGAAGATCCGTTGAGCGGTAGCTCAGGCATGGCGTCCCAGTTAAGCACATGGCGCAGGTTGGCCAGTTTCATCAGGCACAGTTCAACGTGCAGACGCTGATCTTTCGCCTGTTTGTAGTTCATGTCACACTGCCCGCCGATGCTCAGCGCCGACAGCAGAAACGACATCGGGGCATTAGCCGACTGTGCCAGGTATTTGGCCTTGACCGTTTCGGTCACCTGCAACAGCTGTACGGTTGCCGAATCCTTGCAGACCAGTAAATCGCGGAAGTGCCGGCTGAGGCCAACCACAAACTGATGGGCATCGAAGCCTTTCCGCAGAATCTCGTCGAGGGTCAGCAGCGTCTGGGTCAGGTTGCCTTCGAGGAGCGCATCGGTGAGCCGGAAATAGTAGTCGTAATCGAGAATGTGCAGGTTATCGAGCACTTCCTTGTAGCGCAGCGTCCGGTCGGTCGAGAACGTAACGTTCAGGTCGAACATCGACAGCGCATCCCGGAGCCCGCCGTCGGCTTTCTGGGCAATGAGCTCAAGGGCGTCGTATTCTACCGAAATGTCTTCTTTCTGCGCAATGCGGCCAAGGTGGTCGGCAATGTCTTTCGGCTGAATCCGGTTAAAGTCAAAAATCTGGCAGCGCGACAGGATCGTCGGCAGGATTTTGTGCTTTTCCGTAGTGGCCAGAATAAAAATCGCGTAGGAGGGAGGTTCTTCCAGCGTTTTCAGGAAGGCGTTAAAGGCCGCCTGCGACAGCATGTGCACCTCATCAATGATATAAATCTTGTATTGTCCCGACTGGGGCGGATAGCGGACCTGATCAATCAGGTTCCGGATATCTTCGACCGAGTTGTTGGAGGCAGCATCCAGTTCGTGGATGTTAAACGATGCATTCTGCTTGAAACTCACGCAGGAATCGCATTCGTCGCAGGCTTCAATGTCGGGAGTAAGGTTCTGGCAGTTGATGGTTTTGGCCAGAATCCGGGCACAGGTGGTTTTACCAACACCCCGTGGACCGCAAAACAAGAACGCCTGAGCTAAGTGATTGGTACGGATAGCATTACGAAGCGTTGTTGTAATATGCTCCTGCCCGACTACGGTATCGAAGGTGGCAGGGCGGTACTTGCGGGCGGAGACCACGAAATTTTCCATACACCAAAATTAATACTTTGGGGGCGGCTTTTCAAATCAGATTGAGCCGCAGTGACGAACGGAGGGGTACGGAAATGTGTATTTTTGCGGCTTATTCATTGCAACTGATTTACTATGAAAATACGGGTCGGACAAGGATACGATGTCCATAAACTGGTAGAAGGCCATCCATTCTGGCTGGGCGGCATACAGATTGAGCACACACACGGCGCTTACGGCCACTCAGACGCCGATGTGGTTTGTCATGTACTCTGCGATGCGCTGCTCGGCGCGGCCAACATGCGGAATATCGGCTACCATTTTTCGGATAAAGACCCGCGCTGGAAAGGCGTCGACAGCAAGGTACTGCTGGCCGAAGTCTTGCGGATGATCCGCGAAGCAGGCTACGAAGTGTCCAACGTTGATGTAACGGTGGTCTTGCAGGAGCCGAAGCTGAACCCGCACATTCCGGCGATGAAAGCCTGTCTGTCGGGGGTGATGCAGATTCCGGAGGAAGATATTTCAATTAAGGCGACCACCTCGGAGCACCTGGGGTTCGTCGGCCGCAAAGAAGGCATTGCCGCCCACTGCGTGGCGCTGATTGTGAAGGAATAGCGGATGGATGATCTGGATGGCTGATACTGGATACTGAGGGAGTGGTGGCACGACTGGTATTTTATTGGCCAAATGCCAGCCACGGACCAGTCGTGCCACCACTAACCCCACACGTAGAGACTAATATACCTCTGGCAGATACCGCCCTTCAAAACGAAAAAAATAGTATTTTGCTCCTTGTTAACTGCTCAAAACATGATGTACCGTCTATTGCTGCTTTGCTTACTGTCGGCAGCCTGCTCGGCTCAGACAACCCAACAGCCGATTGAACAACCCCTTGGTTTCGAGGAATACGATCCCGTCTCAACCCTGAAAGTCCCTGAGCACAAGCTGACAAAGGCTAAATTTCCGTTCATTGATGTGCACAATCATCAGGGGAATATGGATGCCGCGAGCCTGAAAAACCTGCTTCAGGACATGGATAAGCTGAACTTACAGGTGATGGTGAACCTCAGCGGCCGGGGATGGGGCGCTGAAGAAGCAAGTACCAAATTCTTTAATGATGCGGTAAGCAGCATTCGGGCGAACAGCCCGAAACGGTTTATTCTGTTCACCAACATTCTGTTCGGGGGTATCGGGAAGCCGGGCTGGACAGAAGAGGCGGTAAAACAACTGGAAGCGGATGTAAAAAACGGTGCACAGGGTCTGAAAATCTATAAGAGCCTGGGGCTGAATGTAAAAGACAGCAATGGTAAGCGGGTGGCCGTTGATGACCCGCGGCTGGACCCGATCTGGGCCAAATGCGGTGAACTCGGCATTCCGGTGCTGATTCACACGGCCGATCCTAAGTCGTTCTGGGATCCGATGGACCGCTATAACGAGCGTTGGCTGGAGCTGAAACTGCATCCGGGCCGCCGCCGTGGCGCGAATGATCCTGTTGCCTGGGAGAAGCTGCTGACAGAGCAGCACAGTGTGTTCCGTAAACACCCGAAAACAACGTTTATCAACGCGCACATGGGCTGGTATCCGAACGATCTGGCAAAACTGGACAGCGTGATGAAAGTATACCCGAATACGCTGGTCGAAATCGGGGCGGTAATTGCCGAACTGGGCCGTCAGCCACGGGCCGCAAAGAAGTTCTTCGAGAAATATCAGGACCGGATTCTGTTCGGAAAAGACTCATGGGTTCCGTCGGAGTACGCCACGTATTTCCGCGTGCTGGAGACGGAAGATGAATATTTCCCGTACCACAAGAAATACCATGCGTTCTGGCGCATGTACGGCATGGGGCTGCCGGACAGTATCCTGAAAAAGGTGTATTACAAAAACGCACTGCGGATCATCCCGAATATCGACAAAAGCCAGTTCCCTGACTGATATTACGTAATATGCGCAAGATTACACTAATTGATGCATTGCCTCATTTACCAGAAGAGTTTTCGGTGGATGAGCTTGTTGACTATTTGTTGATTATAGAAAAGGTGCAAAATGGTCGTCTACAGTTTGCCGAAGCTAAAACAATAACGATGGATGAAGTTAAAAGACGACTGGATGCTTTATTAGCTGTATGAAAATTACCGCGATTTCGCTTTATCGGTACGATATACCGCTGAAAGCACCGATCACCATTTCGCTGGGGACCATTGACTCGGCCCGCAATATGCTGGTAGCGATACAAACCGACGAAGGCATAACCGGCTGGGGTGAAGGCTCGCCGTTCTGGATGATTGTCGGCGAAACACAGGCGTCGGGGCTGGCCGCTGCCCGCGACATGGCGAAACTGCTCGTCGGCCGTGACCCGCTCGACATCGAAGGCTGTCTGGATGCCCTGATCCGCTACCTGCCCGGCCATCCGACAACCCGCTCGGCTTTCGACATGGCGCTGTATGACGTAGCGTCACAGGCGGCCGGCATGCCGTTATACCGGTTTCTGGGCGGGAGCAAACGTGAACTGGTGACCGACGAAACGATTTACATCAATACGCCCGAACGCATGGCCGACGACGCACTGCGGATCAAGGCAAACGGGGGAGAAGCCGTTAAAATAAAGCTGGGCACCAACCGCCGCGATGATATCCGGCGGGTCGAAGCGATCCGGAAAGCCATCGGCGACGACATTCCGGTCCGGACCGATGCTAATCAGGGGTGGGATGTGGTCACTGCCTCGGCGGTGCTTAAAGCCATCGGCGACCTGAACGTCGAATACTGCGAGCAGCCCGTCCGCCGGCATGATATTCGGGGCCTGCGGCAGGTGCGGCAGGCTTCGCCCGTCCCGATCATGGCCGACGAATCGCTTTTCGACGCGGTCGATGCTATCCGGCTGGTCCGCGAAGAAGCCGTTGATTACTTCAACATCAAGCTGTCGAAAAGCGGCGGTATTCTGGATGCGCTGCGGATCATCGGCATTGCCGAAGCCGCCGCAACCCGCTGCATGATCGGCTGTATGTCGGAGTCGCGGCTGGGCATTACGGCTAAGGCTCACCTTGCGTCTGCGCGCCGGAATGTGACATTCTATGATCTGGACGCCCATTTCGAACATGCCATTGACCCCGTCGTTGGCGGGGCGACCTACGCCGGCTACCATATTACTCTACCCGACGTGCCGGGACTTGGTGCTACCGTTGATGCCGCTTTCCTTGCCAATTGCGAAAAAGAAATGTTTGTTTAAATGAATAATATAACATGGGAAATGGATAATGTTGCCGGGTGACGAGCTGAAAAGCCGCAGGCGCATTATTCATTTGCCATTGTTCATTATACATTCTTTGTACCCATCATGGAGATTACACTTGCCCAAACCGAAACTGACTTACAGGGTATTCTGGCGTTGCAGCAGAAAAACCTGACCAAAAATTTACCGGCCGATATTCAGAGTCAGCAAGGCTTTGTAACGGTGGAGCACGATCCCGATGTGCTCCGGAAAATGAACGAAGCCGCTCCCCACGTGATCGCCAAAGACGGCGATACGGTGGTGGGCTATGCCATTACGATGCTGCCGCAGTTCGGTGAATCCGTACCTGAACTGGTGCCGTTGTTTGAACGCCTGGACTCGCTGGAATACAATGGACGGTCGCTGGGTAGTCAGCGGTATTATGTCATGGGCCAGATTTGTGTCGGTGAGGGCTATCGGGGGCAGGGCATTTTTGATAAGCTGTATCAGTTTCACCGTGAAACGTACAGCGACCGGTTTGATGTGTTTGTCACTGATATTTCAGAGCGGAATACCCGCAGCCAGCGTGCGCACGAGCGGGTCGGGTTCAGGCCCATCAGCCGTTTCTACGACAGCAACCTGAACGAAACCTGGATTATCGTGGTATGGGACTGGACGTTGTAAAACGGAATATCATCGCGCGGTGACCAATCCGTTTTACAGTTTACTCACAAACCGGTTGCCTTTAACGTAATAGCGATAAGGCAGGTCAGCACCCTGGGTGATGCCGATGCGGGTGGTCGTAATCCTGTCAAAACCGGTCAGGACGGGGCCACGGATGGCCAGCGTACCGGTTTCCAGCGACGAAAAGTTGTGGGCCGGCTGCGTAATACCCATGGCGATGACCAGCTTACCGGGGCCGTTACACAAATCACGCAGCCCATTCCGCGTGGCCGGGTCGAACGGGCGGCCGGCGGCTTCGCTCCGGCGCATGGCCATCAGGTCAATGCCTTCGGTTGGTTGTAAGGCCCTGATCAGAACCGCCTCGCCAACTTCTTCAGGACCGGTTACAACGTTCAGGCAGTAATACATGCCATAAATCTGGTAGACATAAACCGTACCGGCCGAGCCGAACATGGCCGCATTCCGCTGCGTTTTCCGGCGATAGGCATGGCAGGCCGGATCACCGGTCAGATAGCCTTCCGTCTCAACAATAATACCGGCCGTTGTTCCTTCCGGACTTTCGTGGACAAGCTCATACCCCAGTAATCGCTGCGCCAGGGTGAGCGTGTCGTGTTGTTCGTAAAAAGAAATGGTGGCACGTTGCTGCGTGCCACCACCTGTTATCTGTTCTGTCATGAATGAAGTTAAATAACATTCATGGTCTGTTCCTTGATTTTTTCGAGCTCATCTTTCATCTGCACCACAAACCGCTGAATCACGGCATCATTGGCTTTCGAACCGATGGTGTTGATCTCGCGGCCGATTTCCTGCGAAATGAAATTCAGCTTTTTACCGTTGGCGTCTGTTGACTCCAGTACTTCAAGGAAGTAAACCAGGTGATTGCGTAAGCGGACTTTCTCTTCCGAGATGTCGAACTTCTCGATATAGTAAACCAGTTCCTGCTCGAAACGGTTTTGATCAAATTCTTCGTTGCCCAGCAGTTCGGTTACGGCAGCCCGCATCCGTTCCCGCACGGCCGGGATCCGCAGGACATCCTGCTGCTCAATGTCGACCAGCCGGTTGCTGATGGTCTGAATGTATTCGCGCAGGGCAATCTCCAGGGTGGCGCCTTCCTGCTGCCGGAATTCATTGCAGCGCTGCAGGGCCAGTGTGAGCGACTCCTGAATCACCTGCCAGTCGCTGGCGTTCGCTTCCGGATCGGTCGTGGCTTCGGTAACGTAGGCATTTGGCTGTTGCAGGGCCATTTTCAGCACATCGGTGTCATTCACACTCATCAGCATCAGATTGGCCGTTTCCTTGATGTCGGCAACGTAGGCAGACACCAGCGGCCGGTTAATCGTCAGGCCCGGGCGCACATCAACGGTACGGGCAATGTTCAGATTCAGCTCTACCTTACCGCGCTCGAGCTGCTGGGTTACCCGGTTGCGGATCTCAATTTCCTTATCAGAAAAGCTTTTCGGTATCCGGCAGAAAATGTCGAGAAACTTCGAGTTCAGGGTTTTGATCTCGATGGTAACCGTCAGCCCGTTGGCTTCGACAGTGGCGCTGCCAAAGCCCGTCATTGATTTTAACATACGTAGTTTCGATTTACGATTTACAACGTGCGGGGTTCAGCCGCGAATCGTAAATCTATTTTTCAATGGTTTGTTTCTGGAGTTTATTGGCCTCAAGCTCCTGATACTCTTTCCGTTTACGGGCCACATCGCAGGCCAGATAAATCGCCTGGACCATCGACGTTTCGTCGGCAATACCTTTACCGGCAATGTCGTAGGCAGTGCCATGATCGGGCGATGTACGGATAAACGGCAGACCGGCTGTAAAATTCACGCCTTCGTCGAAAGCAATGGTTTTAAACGGAATCAGCCCCTGGTCGTGGTACATAGCCAGCACGGCGTCGAATTTCTTGTAAGAACGGGTGCCAAAGAACCCGTCGGCAGCAAACGGGCCGTATACCAGCTGCCCTTTCTGGCGCAGGTCATTGATCAGCGGCCTGATAATCTCATTTTCTTCGTTGCCCAGCAACCCTTCTTCGCCGGCGTGCGGGTTGAGGCCGAGCACCGCAATTTTGGGTTTGGCAATGCCGAAATCAAGCTTGAGTGACTGCATCATCAGGCTGAGTTTCTGCTGGATTTTCTCCCGCGTAACGGCCTGCTTAACCTCGCCCAGCGGGATATGCCCCGTCACGACGCCAACGCGCAGGTAATCGCTCACGAGGAACATCAGGCTGTCTGCCGCACCGGCTGCTTCGGCGAGGTATTCGGTATGGCCCGGAAACTTAAAGTCGTCAGACTGAATATTGTATTTGTTAATCGGCGCCGTAATCAGCGCGTCAAGCTTACCGGCTTTCAGGTCTTCAACACCGCGCTGCAAACAGGCAAAGGCGGCCTGTCCGGCTTCCGGTGTCACTTTACCCGGCTGAATCTCCTGCGGAGGCTGGCCCGGCTGTGTGCCCGCCTGATCGCTCCAGCAGGTGATGACGTTAGTCAGTTTGTGGCTGGCCTGCCCGATGTGCTGGATGCCGTTCAGGTTCCAGTCTTTCAGATTCAGCACGTTGCGGTACCGGTTCAGTACCCGCATGGAGCCATAAATAACCGGTGTACACAGCCGCTGCATCCGGTTGTGCTGTAAGGCTTTCAGGATAACTTCCGGGCCGATGCCGTTGTAATCGCCGAGGGAAATGCCGATAACCAGCCGCTCCTGATTGGCAGGCTGGTCTTTTGCCAGTACACTGGCCTGACGCTGCGACTCCACGTTTGGCATGTCGCGCAGCGATTGCAGCCCTTCTTCACGCTCCTGGTGCCGGTCTTCCCGTGGCTGGCGATCGTTGGCAGGCTGACGGTCTTCCCGTGGCTGACGTTGCTGGCGTTCTTCGCGTGGTTGCCGGTCATCGGCAGGCTGGCGTTCTTCGCGGGCCTGTTTTTGCTGTTGGCGATCCTGCGGCAGGCGATCCTGCGGCAAGCGCTCCTGCTGAACCGGTTTTTCGGTCCGCTCTTCAGCCACTACCCGTTCTTCGCGGGGCTGCTTTTGCTGCTGACGTTCCTGCGGCAGGCGTTCGTCGGCAGGCTGACGGTCTTCCCGTGGCTGACGTTGCTGACGGTCTTCCCGCGCCTGACCGTCCTTATTGCCATGCTGACGCTGGTCGTTGTGGTTACGGTGCCGGTCGTGCCGGTTATTGTGACCGCCTTCGCGCTGGCCGTTCTCACGCTGACCGCCTTCACGCTGGTTATGCTCGCGGTTGCCGCCCTCACGGTTGCTGTTTTCACGGTTGCCGTTCTCGCGCTGCCCATGCTGCCGCTGTCCTTCATTGCGTGGATTGCCTTCCCGCGAATGCCGTTGCTCATCGCCACGGGGATTGCCCTGACGGGGTGTTTCGTTCCGTTGTCCGGCATCAGCAGGCCGTTCTCCCCGGTTATCTTTATTGTTTTGACGCTGTTCCATACATAAATTCAGAAGCAATACAGGACTGCAAGCTCAGTCGGGAATAAATAAAGTATCGGCTTTGCCTGACCTCAATACGCCTTGCGGGAATTATTCATTCCGGTGTACCGTTCCAATAAAGTATACATCATTCATAAAATCCATTGCAAGTTACGAAAAGCGAACGGATGTCCCAGAGTAAGCGTACCATTCTCATTGCTGATGACATGCACCCTTCTGTTTTTGCCATGCTCGATGGCGCGGGGTTTGCGTATGATTATCAACCTCAAATCACTCGTGCTGAGCTACTGAATGCCCTTGCGGCTTATGACGGACTATTTATCCGGAGTAAAACCCGTATTGATGAAGAGGTGCTCGAAAAGGCGCCGGCGCTGCAATTCATCGGGCGTGCGGGGGCTGGGCTGGACTTAATTGATTTAGCGGCAACCGGAAAACGGAATATTCTGGTATTTCATGCCGGTGAGGGAAACCGCGATGCCGTTGGGGAGCAGGTAGTCGGAATGCTGCTGTGTCTGCTGGCAAATATTCTGAAAGCAGATCAGGAGGTGCGTCAGGGCATCTGGGACCGCGAAGGTAACCGTGGCTATGAACTGGGTAGTATGACTGTCGGCCTGATCGGATACGGCAACAACGGCCAGGCAACGGCCCGCCGTCTGAGCGGGTTTGGCTGTAAGGTACTGGCTTATGACAAATACCGGACTGACTACAGCGACGCTTGGGCACAGGAAGCAACTATGGAGCAGATTATGGCCGAAGCCGATGTATTGAGCCTGCATATTCCGCTGACTGCCGAAACGAAGAATCTCATAAACGACGAATTCATAGGCCGCTTTGCCAAACCGTTTTACCTGATCAATGCCTCGCGCGGCGAGGTAGCGTCCTTATCGGCCATTGTTCAGGGGCTCGAAAGCGGGAAACTGCGCGGAGCCTGTCTGGATGTGCTGGAAAATGAAAAACTGAGCAAACTGACGCCTGAGCAGCAAACCGCCTTTGATTACCTGCGCCAATCGCCGAAAACCATTCTGACGCCGCATATCGCCGGCTGGACCCACGAAAGCTACGTCCGGATTAATGAGGTGCTGGTGCGGCAGTTGGTAGCAGTCAAAGACGAAAGAGTGAAAGAGTGAAAGAGTGGTCCGCCGTGCGGTGAAAGTGCGATTGCCGTCGTTGCTAACCTGTATACGTTCTTCTCATGGTCAAATACTTGCTTTTGTTGCTTATGCCTGCATGGATGCAAGCACAGTCATTGCCGGCTAAACTAACGGCTTACCTGAACACGCTGCCTTCGTCGGTGACGGTTGGACTGGCGGTGGAGTCGCTGGCTGATCAAACGTCATTTTACCATAACGCCGACGACCGCAGCCCTTCGGCAAGCATTATCAAGCTACCGGTGATGGTGGAGGCCATGGAACAGGTGAAAGCCGGAACTTTTGTCATGACAGAAAAGCATCTGCTGACGGAAGCAGAGAAGGCCGGTGGCTCAGGCGTTTTGCAAACCTACGCGGCCGGCAGCCCTGTAACTAATCTGGAGCTGGTAACGCTGATGATGACGCACAGCGATAACACGGCAACTAATATCCTCATTCATACACTGGGCCGTGATGCCATCAACCGACGGATCAAGGCTATGGGTCTGCGACAGACACAGCTGAACCGGATCATGATGGACACCGCAGCTGTCCGGCGGGGCATCGAAAACTACGTAACTGCCCGCGAGATGAATACGTTGCTGACGGCAGTTTACCGGCAGCAGGTAGCTACACCGGCTTTGTGCGGGCAGATGCTCGACATTCTGAAACAGAACACCGATACGTTGACGATTCCGCGCCTGATTCCTGAAAACGGTTCGGCAGGCCCTGTGGCCATCGCGCACAAAACCGGAACACTGGCTTATGTGCGGGGAGATGCCGGTATTGTGTATGCCCGCCGCCCGTTTGTGATGTCGGTGCTGGTGCGGGGAACAACCACGGAAAAAGCGGAGCAGATCATCGGCGAACTGGCCCTGCACTGCTTTACGCATTTCGACCGGCCATAAAAAATTCCGGAAGCAGGCTGCTTCCGGAATCGGATCAACTCAGTTATTGCGTGGATGTAATCAGGCTTTTTTGAAGGCAATCGTGATGGTATAGGTACTGGTTTTACCCGATCCGTCTTCCATTTGCTCCTGGTATGACCAGTTCATGGTATTGCCGCTAAAGGTTGCCTTATAAATTGTTTTGGCGCCGTCGCTGTCGGTCAGGGTTATCTGATCGCCGTTGAGTGCCCACCGGCCGCTGGTATCCAGACCTGTTGCTTCTTCCGGATCGAGGTCTCTGCACGACGTAGGGTTGTCGGCTGATATGGTGCCGTCGCCTTTGAATTTAACAGTCAGGTCAGTTAAGCAGGTGCTGCCGGAAAGCTCAACCAGCAACGGCAGCATATCTGATATCGTTCCGAACGGCTCACCCAGATTGATGGCCGGATTTACCTTCATGGCTGTCATGTGCCAGTTGCCTTCGACCGGTGAGCTGCCGGGGTTAATTTCCGGCGCAGACTGCTTACAGCCAACGGCAAAAACGGTCATAACCAATGCCATCAGGACAAGAGAACGCAGACGATTGAATGAGAATAATGTGTTCATAGCTGTTATTTTTTGTTGTTTGACAGCTCAAAATTGGCCGATGGGCGGCGGGATTCCAGCCTGAACGTGTCTCATCTGCGGATTTAGGCTTATAAAATGGTGTTTTCAGAGCCTGAACCGCAAGAGGTATTAATTCGGGAATCAGAAGATAAATAGCTGTTTTGTACAACATCAATCGGAGTTCATATCAGCTTACTTTTATCCGGTTTACTGTATTTTCATTAATTTTAATTCAGCTTTAGTCATTGAGCCATATTGAGTTCGCTAAAATCTTCTGAACTTTACGGGCTTTCTAACACATGAATAACAAGTTTCGAATCAACAAATGCTGGTAACTACTACATCTAACATTGAAGGTAAACGCATCACAAAATACATTGGACTGGTTAATGGTGAGGCCATTATCGGGTCTAATGTGGTTAAGGATTTTTTCTCCAACATCCGCGATGTGGTGAGCAGTCGCTCAGGCGCTTATGAACAGGGGCTGCGGGAAGCCAAAAGCATTGCGATCAAGGAAATGATCGACCAGGCGCACCGGCTGGGTGGCAATGCCATCATTGGCGTTGACCTCGATTACGAAACAATTGGTAGTGGTGCCATGCTGATGGTGTCGGCCAACGGTACGGCGGTTGTTGTGGAGTAAAAACCGCCCATCCGCCGAAAGACGGGCTCTATCCGAAACGGGTTGCCCCGAACCAGCTGAATCACGTAAGTTTATTCATTCATTGCGCCGGTGGTCTGCCGGCTGCTCATCTCCCTTGGAATGAAATTTCTTCGTCAGACACTGGAAAGTTTCCGCTTTGCCTGGCAGGCACTGCGTTCAAACCTGCTCCGTACGACGCTCTCGCTGCTGGGCGTAACCGTCGGGATTTTCTCAATCATTGCCGTTTTTACCATTGTCGACTCGCTGGAAAAAAACATTAAGGACAGCTTGTCGGGCATTGGTGACCGGGTTGTCTATGTTCAGAAATGGCCGTGGATTTTCGGGGGTGAATACCAGTGGTGGAAATACTTCCAGCGGCCCGAACCGTCTATGGCCGAATTTAAGTTTCTGTCAGAACGGATGGAAACCGCCGAAGCTGTCGTGGCGATGGACTTTAAAGGCAACGTCACGATCGAACAGGGCAGCAATAGCATGAAAGGGCTGGTCCAGGGCGTTTCGATTGATTACAATAAAATCTCAGACGTGCCCGTGGAAGACGGCCGGTATTTCTCCCAGCAGGAAATGGACGCTTCACGCAACATTGTCATCATTGGGGCGGAAGTAGCTGAGAAAGTGTTTGGCGTGGTGTCGCCGGTCGGTAAAACCATGAAAATCGGCGGTTCCAAATTCACTGTAATCGGCGTTCAGGAAAAGAAAGGGGCCAGTCTGGTGAGCTTCGGCGGTAATCCGGATACGAAATGCCTGATCCCGATCGGGGCCTTTTCCCGCATGTACCACGCTATCAACCCGAGCATTGATATTGCCATCAAGGCCTATCCCGAAGATGAGGGGCTACAGAATCTGGAAGGCGAAATCCGAGGGCTGATGCGGGCACGCCGGAGCCTGAAACCGGCGCAGGACGATAATTTTGCAATAAACCGGCTTGATGCTGCCGCTCAGGCCATCAGCAGTCTGTTTGCCGTGCTGACCCTGGCAGGCTGGGTTATCGGCAGCTTTTCCATTCTGGTCGGCGGATTCGGCATTGCCAATATCATGTTTGTATCGGTTAAGGAACGGACCAATATTATCGGCATTCAGAAATCGCTGGGGGCTAAAAATTACGTCATCCTGTTTCAGTTTCTGTTCGAAGCCATTATGCTTAGCCTGGTCGGGGGAGGAGTTGGCGTACTGCTGGTCTATCTGCTGTCGTTTATATCTCTGGGCAGCCTTGACATTATTCTGTCGGTCGCCAACATTATTCTGGGGTTAGGGGTTTCCAGTATTATCGGGGTTGTTTCGGGGATACTACCGGCTATTTCGGCCGCCCGGATGGATCCGGTGATTGCGATCCGTTCAAAATAAAGCTTCTGAACGGTACCGGAAAACCTTGTAGGATATCCTATTGTTTTTGTTCATTTGTGGACGTAACAAGCAAACTAACCATCTTGTCAATCATGAGAGTCATTTTGTATATACTTATTTTTCTGCTCGTCGTAACCGGTATCATGTATATCCTGACGGGCTGGAGCTACAGCGACGGCGAACGGGCCGGTACGCTGTCGAAATTCAGCCGCCGTGGCTATATTTTTAAAACGTACGAAGGCGTACTGAATGTAGGCGGATTTTCGGGCGAAACCGGCTCGCTGACACCTCAGTTTTTTGATTTTTCGGTAAAGGATGACGACGTGGCCAAAAAGATTACCGAAGCCGTAAAAACGGGTCAGCGTGTAACCTTGCATTATGAAGAAAGAATCCTTCGTCTGCCCTGGAATGGCGACACAAAATACTACATAACTGACGTAGAATTTATTGGGCCTGTCTATCCTCAGGGGTATGGTTTTCCGGGGCAGCAACCCTATGGTCAACAAGCTCCGGCACAGCCGCAGGCTGTTCCTGATTCTGCTTTGTAATTAACTGTAAATCAGTGAATAGCTAAATATGTTTCGTTGAGCGAAAAGGCCTGGTAAATACCGTTTACCAGGCCTTTTTCTTTTCAGGAAAAGGTTTGGTAAACTGGCCGGATTGTTGTAAATTTATAGAGTAAAACAAACTGTAAAACATGGCAAAAACTGACACGGCACAAGCCCCTGCAAGTGAAGCAGAAAAGAAGCTGAAAGCCCTGCAAACCACCATTGAGAAGCTGGATAAGACCTTTGGTAAAGGTACCGTTATGCGCTTAAGTGATACGAAGGTGATGGATGTTCCGGTGATTTCGACCGGTTCGTTGGGCCTTGATCTGGCGCTGGGTATTGGTGGTGTTCCCCGTGGCCGGATTGTTGAAATATACGGTCCTGAATCGTCGGGTAAAACAACCCTGACCATGCATGCCATCGCTGAAGCACAGAAGGCAGGTGGTTTGGCCGCATTTATTGATGCGGAACACGCTTTTGACCGGATTTATGCCGAAAAGTTAGGGATCGATACGAAGAACCTGCTGATTGCCCAGCCGGACAATGGTGAACAGGCGCTTGAAATCGCCGAACACCTGATCAGCTCGGGCGCTATTGATATTCTGGTTATTGACTCCGTTGCTGCTCTTGTACCGAAAGCCGAAATCGAAGGCGAGATGGGCGAGAGTAAAATGGGTCTCCAGGCTCGTCTGATGTCGCAGGCGCTACGGAAAATGACAGGTATCATTAACAAAACCCAGTGCTGCTGTATCTTCATTAACCAGCTGCGCGAAAAAATCGGGGTAATGTTTGGTAACCCGGAAACAACAACGGGTGGTAATGCCCTTAAGTTCTACGCATCTGTTCGTCTGGACATCCGCCGTACCGGCCAGATTAAGGAAGGTGCCGATCAGGTACTTGGTAACCGGACGAAAGTTAAAGTGGTGAAAAACAAACTGGCCGCACCGTTTAAAGTGGTTGAGTTTGACATTATGTACGGACAGGGTATTTCTAAAGTCGGTGAAATTCTTGACCTGGCGGTTGAGATGGAAATCGTTAAGAAATCCGGTTCGTGGTTCTCATACGACGGGAACCGTCTGGCTCAGGGCCGCGATGCCGTTAAAGAACTGTTGCTTGATAATCCGGAGTTGATGGCCGAACTGGAAAATAAAATCCGGACTAAAATCAAAGATGATCAGGATGCATTGCTTGATCCGGAAAATGATCTGAAAGAAGAAGACGACGTATTATTGGAAGATTAATAAATTTCGGATAGTATATTGTCCTCTGCTTGTCAGGATTAACAACGATTTAATTTATATGAAAGCGGTATTGAGAACTCTCAATACCGCTTTTCTGTTAAGTTCTTATGACTTATGCGCCATACTTTATGAGAAGCCATTACGAAATTAGCGTAGATTCTCTGCCATCTATGGCAATTTTGCAAAAATATCATTCGCCGTTTTAGCTTTTTGGCTAATTTCGCCCCGTTAGTTTGATACACGTCACTAAGTATATTCTTAGTATTGTGATTTTTATTATTTGAATACTCTACCCGATATAGCTCTATGGCAAACATTGCTGAATTATCTGTCGATGGCAAAACCTATCAGTTCCCAACCCTGGTTGGAAGTGAAAACGAACCAGCAATCGATATTTCGAACCTCCGTGATCAAACAGGTTATGTTACCTTAGATAAAGGTTACAAAAACACCGGTGCTACAAAGAGTGCTATCACCTTTCTGGATGGTGAAGAAGGCATTTTGCGTTATCGGGGGTACTCAATTGAAGAATTAGCAGCAAAGGCGACTTTTCTGGAAGTAGCTTATTTGCTGATCTATGGAGAATTGCCAACGCAGGAGCAATATTCGAAATTTGAAAACGCGATCCGCCGGCACACCATCGTCAACGAAGACATGCGGAAAATCTTTGAAGGCTTTCCGGTGAATGCACACCCGATGGGCGTTCTGTCGTCGCTGGTAAGTGCCATGAGCGCGTTTTATCCGGATTCGTATGACGGTAAAGGTGAAGATAAAACAGAATTGCACATTCTGCGTCTGCTGGCTAAACTACCGACGATTGCCACGTGGTCGTACAAAAAATCACAGGGTCACCCGGTAAATTATCCGAAAAATAACCTCGACTACTGCTCAAACTTCCTGCACATGATGTTTGCATTGCCGGTTGAGGAATACAAGATTGATCCGGTGGTAGCAGAAGCACTGAACGTGTTGCTGATTCTGCACGCTGATCACGAGCAAAACTGCTCGACTTCAACTGTTCGTCTGGTTGGCTCATCGCAGGCAAACCTGTACTCGTCGATCTCGGCCGGTATCAGTGCGCTGTGGGGTCCGCTGCACGGTGGTGCCAATCAGGAAGTAATCGAAATGCTGGAGGCAATCAAAGCAGATGGCGGCGATGTAGCGAAATATGTTGACATGGCTAAAAATGCCAAAACAACCGGCTTCCGGTTGTTCGGTTTCGGTCACCGTGTGTACAAAAATTTCGACCCGCGCGCGAAAATCATTAAGAAAGCCGCTGATGATGTGTTGAGCAAGCTGGGCGTGAATGACCCTGTTCTCGACATTGCGAAACAACTGGAAGAACTGGCGCTGAACGATCCGTATTTCGTGCAGCGTAAACTGTATCCGAACGTTGATTTCTACTCAGGTATCATTTACCGTGCGCTGGGTATTCCGACGAACATGTTTACCGTCATGTTTGCGATTGGCCGTCTGCCGGGCTGGATCGCACAGTGGAAAGAAATGCGTGAAACGAAAGAACCAATCGGCCGGCCGCGTCAGATTTACGTTGGTGCAACCCTGCGTGATTTTGTGCCGATGGCTGATCGTAAATAAGATTTCCGGTCATTTTGATGAGGCCCGCACCAAAGAGGTGCCGGGCCTCTTTTTTTGCCTTAACTTTGGGAGAAAATGAATAATGAGCAATGTAAAATGAAGAATAGTACAGCGCAGCTGATCATTATCCAATAATCATTTTACAGTATACAGTTAAAAAGAATGGGTGAACACGAAGAACTGATTAACTACTTTAAACAGGCTGACTTGCCGGAAACCTCACTGGTTATTAACCATTACGAAACAGCTACTAATGTTAAGCTGTTTGTCGAGGGGTGCCTGAACCGGATACAATCAGCCAATACAAGTATCCGGAAAGACGCCGTGCGTAG
Source organism: Arsenicibacter sp. R0_47 (assembly GCF_057652235.1). Classification (NCBI taxonomy): domain Bacteria; kingdom Pseudomonadati; phylum Bacteroidota; class Cytophagia; order Cytophagales; family Spirosomataceae; genus Arsenicibacter; species Arsenicibacter sp. R0_47. The sequence continues at coordinate 175,026 of NZ_JBYFCJ010000014.1, forward strand.
TCTGACGGAATTACGGGCTAAACTTCAGGAACAATAAACCGATACGTATATGTGGCAGGAAGAAGACAATAAACTAACCCGCACCTTCAGCTTTACCGACTTCAGCGAGGCGTTTGCCTTTATGACACGGGTAGCACTGATTGCAGAAAAAGCGGATCATCATCCGTTCTGGACAAATGTGTATAATAAAGTAACGATTGAACTGACAACCCACGATGCGGGTAATACAGTGACAGAAAAAGACCGTCAGTTTGCCCGTGCGGTTGACCGTTTGACAGGAGCATAAAAAAATTCCTGCCCTCAACCTGGAGCAGGAATTAAAAACCACTGTTTAGAAAATGCGTTAAACCGGCCCTGAGCCGTTTTTTATGCTTTATTCGGCATGAACAGGTTCTGCCAAACGGGGAATGTCATTATATCTGGCAATGAGCCGAAGCTGACCTGGAATCGTTTTTGGTGCGATCAGATTATTTACGGTCAGAAACATCCAGGACTCTTCAGTCATTTCTTGATGCAATTTAGGCCAAAACTCCCGGCTAAACACATCTAAGCGGGTAAAAGATGCGTTTCTATAGACATAATAGTCAAAATTCCGGTAATCGTTCGCTAGCCAGCCTGTAAGGAGGTATCTGGCGAAAGTACGAAACGGTTGGGGCGACAAATGTCCGGGTGGCCGGCGGTACACGGATAAGGTTCCATCGAGAATAGCTTCCATGAAAAGCGGCCGGCTCATCACTGGGTTTACCGGAAAGCTCATGGCCACAAACCGGCGTATCCGTGCTTCTTCCTGATCAAAATAACTGAATTCCTGAATCTGCCTGATTGAGCCTGCCCACTGCGGCTGATCTACTCCCTTGAATCTGACTACTTCAGTACGCCAGTCGTAATGAATACCACCCTTCAGCACTGTACCATCCTGTAAAATAACTTTGCCTGGTTTCCAGTATTTTGTCTGAAACCGTTCAGCTTGTACGCGGGTCGGCACAACGTTAAGCATGGAGACCAGGGCTATGAAAAGTACAACTATTCGCGTCACTGTAATAAGCGCTAAAAAATCGTATTGAATAATTATGGCAACATTACATTAAATAATTGTCTTAAACCGATATTGTTCAAAGAAAAGGGCAGTATTTTATTGAATAGTTCATAATTTGATAGTGACCCAGTCAAAGCTGTCAGGTTTTTAATTGCAGGAAAGCCGAATCTTTAGGAAGTTTGGTGCGCTGAAGCAATAAGGGGCATAGGTAACGGCTTAGTGACGATTGTGCCGCTTTCAGTGCAAACCAGAAAAAGTATAAAATCAGCCAATACCTTGAAGCTATACCTTGTTCCGACACCGATCGGAAATTTAGAAGACATAACCCTGCGTGCAATAAATGTATTGAAGGCTGTGGATGCAATCCTGGCAGAAGACACGCGGACATCCGGCATATTACTGAAACATCTTGGTATCAGTAAGCCGCTGCATAGCTACCATATTTTCAACGAGCATCAGACGGTACAACGGGTCATTGCTCAGTTGAAGAGCGGCAAACAACTGGCACTGGTATCCGATGCGGGAACGCCGGGAATTTCTGATCCTGGGTTTCTGCTGGTACGCGAGTGCCTTAAAAACGGCATTCAGGTTGAGTGTCTGCCCGGGCCGACGGCGTTTGTCCCTGCTCTGGTAAATTCCGGCTTCCCGACCGACCGCTTTACGTTCGAAGGTTTTCTGCCGCATAAAAAAGGCCGTCAAACACGGTTACAGGAGCTGGCGGCTGAGGAGCGCACGATGATCTTTTATGAGTCGCCGCATCGCCTGCTGAAAACGCTGCAACAGTTTCTGGAGGTTTTCGGCGCTGAGCGGCAAGGAAGTGTATCGCGTGAATTAACAAAAGTTTACGAAGAAACCGTGCGGGGCACGTTGCCGGAAATAATTGCGTATTTTGCCGAAAAAACGGTAAAAGGTGAAATTGTTATTTGTATTCAGGGGGCCGAAAAACCGGCGCGACGATCAGGAAACAAGTACCAGCAGGCAGATGAGGACGACGACGATGAATAAGCGTAGCTGGATTAGTATACTGGGTATTATGTTACTGGCGATGACGCTGCGGGCACAGCCGCTTTCGCCGTCAGCACAGGCCAGCATTATCACGGTGGCCCCTGGCGAAGCCCTGTATTCCAGCTTCGGGCATATTATCCTGCGGATTTATGATCCGATGACCGGGCTGGACCGTCCCTACAACTACGGTACCTTTGACTTCCGCACTGACAATTTCTACGTCAAATTCCTGCGCGGTACATTGCCTTATACGCTGAGCGTGGGTGATTTATACCGTGAGATGGCATACTGGCAATACGAAAACCGGAGCGCCCGCGAACAGGTCCTGAACCTGTCACCCGCCCAGAAACAGCGCCTGTTTGACGCGCTGGAAACGAACTACCGCCCCGAAAACCGGGAATATCAGTATAAATTCTATTACGACAACTGCGCAACCCGTCCGGTTGAGATGCTGGTGAAAGCCTGTGGCGACAGCCTGCGGTTTAACAACGCCGTGGATACGACCCGCTCGTTCCGGCAGTGGATGAACGATTATTTAGGCCGTCAGCCATGGGCGCAGCTGGGTATGAACCTGGCCCTGGGCTATCCGTCGGATGAAACGGCCAATGCCTGGCAGGTGATGTATCTGCCCAATAACGTGTTCGCGCAGCTGGCCAAAGCAACCATCCGGATGCCGAACGGACAGGTGATGCCGCTTGTGCAGCGGGAGCAGGTCTTGTTCCAGGCCGCGCAGACATTACCGCAGGAGCTGCCGTTTTTGCTGGATCCGAACGTAGTATTTGCCATTCTGGGCCTGTTACTGGCAGCCGTAACGATCCGGCAATACAAAGCCGGTAAGGTGAGCCGCCGGATTGACCGGGTACTGTTTTCATTCATCGGACTCTGCGGCTGGGTGTTGCTGCTGCTTTGGGTAGCGACAAACCACGGCGTTACAGCCTGGAACCCGACAATCCTGTACCTGATGCCATTTCACTTACCCTTGATTTTCTGGGTAACTAAGCCACAGAACCTGCGGTTTGCCAATGCGTATTTCGGTATCACGGCTATATTGATTATTATCGGGCTGTTGCTGGCAAAAGTGCCTGGCGGCGCCCATGTACTGCTGGGCCTCACCTTACTGATCCGTTGCTTTGTAAACATGCGGCTAAGCCGGAACCGTTCGCTGATGCCAACGTCCGGTTCCGCTGATGATTTGATGTCAACCACGTAAGCTAACGCATCTTTCCCATGACAAACGACCTTCGCCTGCTGACCCGTGAGATGAGTCAGATTGCCCGTGAAGCCGGTGCCTTTATTGCGCAGGAAGCCCGTTCATTCAGCCGGGAGGCTATCGAATACAAAGACTTTAATAACCTCGTTTCGTATGTCGATAAGGAAGCCGAGAAGCTACTGGTTGACCGCCTGCACCGGTTACTGCCCGAAGCCGGTTTTATTACCGAAGAAGGGACTACGGGGCAGGAGGCAGATCAGTCAGGGCTGAACTGGATTATCGACCCGCTGGACGGAACGGCTAATTTCATTCATAAAGTGCCGGTTTATTCGGTGAGCGTTGGTCTGGCGCAGGGTAGTACACCGCTGGCCGGCGTTGTATTCGATATTAACCGCGACGAGTCGTTTACGGCCTGGCAGGGCGGCGGTGCATGGTGCAGCACAAGCGGCGGCACAGACGAAAAAATTCAGGTTTCGCCGGCGCGGTCGTTGCAGGAGAGCATGATTGCGACCGGTTTTCCGTACCGTTTTTTTGATCAGATACAGAAATACCTCAATATTCTTCAGTTATTGATGCAAAACACGCACGGTATGCGGCGAATGGGGTCGGCGGCTATCGATTTAGCGTCGGTTGCCTGCGGTCGTTTTGAGGCGTTTTATGAGTTTAATCTGAATTCGTGGGATATGGCAGCCGGGGTGCTGCTTGTTCAGGAAGCCGGCGGGATTGTAACCGACTTTGAAGGCGGGAACGAGTATCTCTTCCGGGGCGATATCATTGCCGGGTGCGGCATGCAACCCCAATTGCTGAAGGTCATTGACGAACACTGGCGTAATTAATCAACGTACTAAATACAACAACGATGGACCTGCGTTATCCGATTGGTAATTTTGAATACGGAAAATCGTATTCATTCGACGATAGTAAGGCGGCCATTGCTGCCATCGCTGTACTGCCGTTTAATCTGACCGAGCTGGTTGGTAAATGGGGAGACGACCGCCTTGATACGCCATACCGCCCGGATGGCTGGACGGTGCGGCAACTGATCCATCACATTGCCGACAGCCACATGAATGCCTATGTGCGTACGAAGCTGGCACTGACAGAAGAAAACCCGACCATCAAAGGCTATGAAGAAGCGGAATGGGCAAAGCTACCCGATTCAACCTTAACGGTTGCCCCTTCGCTGGTCATTATCAGTAACCTACATCTGCGTTGGGTAACGGTTCTGGAAAGTTTGACCGAAAAAGATGTTGCCCGGACGTACTATCACCCCGGTTATCAGCGGAGCTTTGCCCTTAGTGAAGTAATGGCGCTGTATGCCTGGCACTCCGAACATCATTACCAGCATATTTATCAGCTGGCAAAGCGGGAACAGTGGATTTGAATTTGCTGTTACCCTGATACTATGGGACAGGAACTGCTTATTCTATTGTTGTTTTTGGGTGCTTTGGGTTATCTTGGACAACGGGTATACCGGTCGTTATCGCAGAAACAAGGCTGTGGCAAAGGGTGTGGTTGTGCTGTTAATCAGTCCGCAGTGCCGTCACATGATAATAAATAAAACCCCCTGAGAACATTTTGCCGGGAGACAGGTTCGTATAGCCATGAGTGCTGAACGAACCTTTTTTTTATGGGTCAATAGTATACTGATTACACTGCTGATTACCAGTTGTAACCGCGTGAATCCTGACCCCCCGGCTGCGGTTGGATTTGACCAGCCGATCCCTACTCCCAGATCGTATCTGGTAGGCCGGGTTACATTTGAATTAGCCGATCTGGAAAAGAAAATAAACGATAAACTTGGTGTAGTGCTGGTTGATGAAGACCAGCTGAAAGGCACCAAAAGTGAAAAGTTTCACCTTAAGGTTGAACGTATCGGACCGGTAAAATTGCGGTACGTGCGTCAGCAGGTCTTTTTCTCGGCGCCGTTGCGTATCTGGGTAGGTAATCCGCTGGCATTGCGTAAGAAAAATGCAGAGGCCAAACGGCCGCTTGGCGTGCTGTTTGTCCGCTTCAAAAGCCCCGTTGAGGTAAATACCGGCTGGCGGTTATCGACCAAATCCGAATTTGTGAGTTATAAGTGGATTAACCGGCCGCGGTTGCGGGTACTGGGCGTCTCGCTGAACGTAACGAATCTGGTAAATAAAGTGCTTGAAAAACAGCGGAGTACAATCGAAGAAGCGATCGATCAATCCATTCAGAACGAGGTCCGGCTGGAGCGGGAACTCGGAAACATCTGGCGGGATCTGCAAAAACCGATTTTACTTAACAAAAAGGTAGATACCATCTGGCTGGTACCAAAACCGGTCAGTGTAGCCGCTGCTCCCTTGTCAGGAACGACAAAAACGATTACGGTACCGCTTCGGATTGGGTTTGAAACGGACATTGCCATTGGACCGAAGCCGGTGTTTAAACCCGCTAAGAGGCTGCCGCGGCTGGAGCGGGTAACCGAGCTCCCGGCGGATACGGACCTGCATGTGCTGAGTCAGATAAAGTACGCCGATATTAATACTGTGCTGGAAAAGACGATGCTGAAACGTAAAATCAAACTGGCCGGCGGTGCCATTCAGGTAAAGAGTGCGAGTGTCTATGGCGGACAGCAATCACTCATCCTAAAAACCGAGGTGGACGGTGCCGTGAAAGGAACGCTTTATTTTCGCGGAAAACCCGTTTTCGATACCTTGACGAACACGCTACAGGTGAAACAGGTCGATTTTGATGTACGAACGCAGGAAACGTTGCTGGGCACTGCCGACTGGCTGTTGCACGATCATTTACGGGATACGCTGAGCCACGTTCTGCAGATACCACTTGATAATCAGATTGATCAGATACCAGGTAAAATTGAACAGGCCATTGATCGGGGTAAAACCGGTCAGAAAATAAACCTTGATCTGCGGGATTTTATTTTTATTCCCAAACAAATCGCGGTCCGCCCCGAAGGCATACAGGTGCTGATCGTCATCCGGTCAAAAGTGCGGATTACAGTCAAAAAACTCTGACCGGCAGCGGGGCTATTCAGGTTGTCCAGCGCCAGAGGTAACGAGAGGCCAGTGTGCGGTAAGGCCGCCAGGGTTCGGCCAGCTGCTGTAATTGCTTAATCAGTGCACGGCCTGTCAGACCGGCTGTTTCATCCGGAAAGGCCCGCATCATACGCTGGCGGATAACCAGATCATCGACCGGAAAAATGTCCGGGCGGTCCAGTACAAACATCAGCAGCATTTCCACCGTCCACCGGCCGACACCCTTAATCGGTAAGAGGTACTGTACGATTTCTTCGTCGGCCAGCGTATTGATATACGCGTGGTCGAGCCGGTTTTCCAGCGTAAATGCTGCTACACTCTGCAGGTACGAAATCTTCTGAAATGACAAACCTGCACTCCGCAGTTCTTCGGTTGTTTTGAGGAGCAGTGCGTCAGGACGCGGGTACTGATCCGGAAATAAAGCCTGGAAACGCCGGAAAATAGCATCAGCCGCCTTGACAGAAATCTGCTGCGAAACGATGCTTTCCAGCAGCGCCAGGTACAGATCACCGGCCCAGTCGACAGCCGGTTTCGGGTGTGGTGTTCCGGCAATAATGCGGGCCATTACAGGTTCTGACTGAAGGTGCTCCAGGGCGGGGGCGATTGCGGCATCCATTCTGCAAAGTAACATAACATCCTGCTATATTTGACACGGATTCTTGCTGATTTATGACAAAAAGACGACACCGTTATTCAGATAAAAATCTGGGTACTTCGCCTGGCACAGTAACGTATGTCGGGCAGGAAATTGAGCACGCTACACATATACGTCGGGTTGAATACAATGCGGAGACCTACCGGATTGATGAATCCGGCCGGTTGAGTGCCTGCCGCCTGCCGGCCGAAGATGCGCCGTTTGTGACCTGGGTTGATGTCGATGGTATTCACCAGTCACAGGTTATTGAAGCAATTGGTGACCAGTACAAACTACATCCGCTATTGTTAGAGGATGTGGTCAATACACACCAGAAGCCGAAGCTGGAACCCTATGATGATACAACGATTTTCGTTACGCTGAAAATGCTTCATTACGACGACAGCCTGGCGGAGATCGACAGTGAGCATGTCAGTCTGGTTCTGGGCAGGAACTTTGTGGTGTCTTTTCAGGAAGAGCGTACCAACGATATTTTTGATCCTGTTCTGAACCGGATAAAAGCCTCAGCCGGTAAAACGCGGCGCAATGGTGCTGACTACCTGTTTTACGCGCTGCTGGATGTCATTGTTGATCATTATTTTTCTGTTCTTGAGCGTGTTGGCGAGCGGCTGGATATTCTGGAAGACCACATTGTGCAGCAGCAGGCCGGCCAGCCAACATTAACAATGCTGTATGCCCTGAAACGTGAACTGAACTTCATGCGCCGTGTGGTCTGGCCGGTCCGTGAAATGATCGGGATGGTGATGCGGGAAGAATCCGTGCTTATTCAGTCAAACTTACAGCCTTATCTGCGCGATTTATACGACCATGTTTCGCAGGTGATCGAAACACTGGATTCATATCGGGAATTGATACCCGGGCTGATGGACCTGCACCTGTCAACGGTGAGTAACCGTATGAATTCAGTGATGAAAACCCTGACGATCTTCTCGGCGATTTTCATGCCACTGACCTTTATTGTGGGTGTTTACGGAATGAACTTTGAGCATATGCCGGAGTTGAGCTGGCATTATGGATACTATACGGTCTGGGCTATAATGGGCGTTGTTACGGTAGCGCTGGTGATTTATTTTAAAAAACGGGGATGGATGTAATGTCTTTAAAACAGCCACAACATGTTGCGGCTCTGCGTATGAATTGGATTACAGACTCCCGGCAGGTCATGGTGCCGGAACAGAGTATATTTTTTGCTATTCGTGGTGAACGACACGACGGACACCAGTTTATTGGTGAGTTATACGGGAAGGGTGTAAGAGCGTTTGTGGTAGATACAGCAGCCATGACGCCGGAGCGCCGGTCTGAATGGGCGGGTTATACCGACGCTACCTTTTATGAAGTGGCTAATAGCCTGCAAACGTTACAGCAGTGGGCAACGGTACACCGTATGCAGTTTCAGCTCCCTGTTATTGGGATTACCGGTAGCAACGGAAAAACAATTATCAAGGAATGGCTGACACAACTGCTAAGCCCTACGTTTGTTGTAGCGCGTAGTCCGAAAAGCTATAATTCTCAGGTAGGCGTGCCGTTGTCGGTCAGGCAACTGAATGAAACGCATACACTGGCAATATTTGAAGCCGGTATCTCAAAGCCACATGAAATGCAGTTGCTTGAGCCGATCATCCGGCCGGCGATCGGGATTTTTACCAACATAGGAACTGCCCATGATGAAGGTTTCCGGAGCTGTAAACAGAAGGTGGCCGAAAAGCTGCGGTTATTTACCCGCTCCGAAGTACTGATTTATCGTCAGGATTACCCGGAAATTGATGAGGAAGTAAACCTGTTACTAAAAGCAGTTAATCCCTCGATCCGGTTGGTTCGCTGGCACATGGGTGATGGCCCGGCTACCGAATTCTGTGCAACCGTAGAGCAGGACCAGCTTCAGTTACATCACCCGACGCATGGCGACTGGGCATTGCAGCTGCCATTTGCTGACCCCGCCTCGGTAGAAAACCTCATCCATTGTGTGGTGACGTTAATTAGCATAGGCATTACCGATCCTGCCGATCTGCAATCCCGTTTGCATCGTCTGCGGCCGGTATCGATGCGGCTTGAGCTGAAGGAGGGAATTAACCATTGTGTCGTCATCGACGATTCGTACAATAATGATGTAGCAGGCTTACAGCTGGCATTGAGTTTTTTGCAGCAGCAAGTTAACCGGGACCGGAAAGTGGTGATCTTGTCCGATGTATTGCAATCGGGCCAGAAAGAAGATGAACTGTATGCGCACATTGGCCGTCTGGTAAGCGAGCAAAACCTGAGCCGGTTTATTGGTATTGGCCCGGAACTGAGCCGGCATGCACAATATTTCCCGGCCGGGAGTCAGTTTTATGCATCAACCGAGGCGTTTTTAACGGGCGAACCGTTAAGCCGGTACCGCGACAGCGTCGTATTGGTAAAAGGGGCCCGGACATTCTCGTTTGAGCGCATTGTTCAGCGGCTGCAACGGAAATTTCATGGCACCGTACTGGAAATCAATCTGGATGCATTAACCCATAACCTGAATTACTATCGTCAGAAAGCAGGGCCGGAAACAAAAATTATGGCTATGGTCAAAGCGTTTGCCTATGGTAGCGGCAGTGCTGAGGTGGCTCAGTTACTGCAGTTCCAGCGGGTCGATTACCTGGCCGTTGCCTATGCTGATGAAGGAGTAACGCTGCGGCAGAACAGAATCGAACTGCCGGTGATGGTTATGAATCCATCGCCGGAGACGTTTGCCACATTGCTTGACTACCAGCTCGAACCGGAGATTTACAGTTTCCGGATCCTGCACGAATGGATTGATTTTCTGGAAGCCCGGCCGCACGCCTCGTCGTCGGTGCATATTAAAATTGATACGGGCATGCACCGGCTGGGCTTCCGGGCCGAAGAGCTTGGCGAAGCCGGTGCATTGGTAGCCCGGCAACCCCGGATGCGGGTGGCCAGCGTATTCAGCCATTTAGTAGGAGCAGACGAAGCGCAGTTTAACGCCTTTTCACGGGAGCAGTATGAGCAGTTTATTGCCGGTACGGATACATTGACCGCGTCGCTGGGGTATTGTCCGTTGCGGCATTTGCTGAATTCAGCCGGTATCGTCCGCTTTCCGGAGTTTAAGCTCGATATGGTTCGTTTAGGAATCGGATTGTATGGGGTAGAAGCCACACGGCAGGAACAAAGGATGCTGCGTACGGTAGGTACGCTGAAAACCGTGATCAGCCAGATCAAGACCGTTCCGGCAGGTGAAACGGTAGGCTACAGTCGCTCGGGTTTGCTGGATCATGAAGCACGGATCGGTACGCTGGCGATCGGTTATGCTGATGGGTTTGACCGTCGGCTGGGCAAAGGCGTTGGGCAGGTGTTGGTCAACGGGGTTCTTTGCCCGACAATTGGCAATGTCTGTATGGACATGACCATGGTTGATCTGACAGGAATTGACGCGGCCGAAGGGGATGAGGCAATCATCTTCGGTGAAGGGGCACCAATCAGCGATCTGGCACAAGCTATTGATACAATCCCATATGAAATCCTTACCGGAGTCAGTGAGCGGGTAAAGCGGGTTTTTTACAAAGAATGAAATCCTGTGGTGGGAACAGTAATGTATTGTTCCCACCACAGGATTTTTTATTGTGGATGTGTTAGTGTTTTGTTGAAAGTAATTTTTGCTGTAGTGCCTTTTCCCGGAGTGCTTTCATAATGAACGCAACCGTTGTTTAGCTTTGCCAGGCCCTTGATGATGGGTAACCCCATACCGGATCCTTTTTCACCGATGGTCCCCCAGCGTTGCGGGACGTTAGCCATAAACAGGGCTTTCTCATAAAAAAAGGCAAGAACCAGTATGTCCTATTTTTGTGGTGACGAAACTACAAAACGATGA
>NZ_JBYFCJ010000015.1:0-181093 GCF_057652235.1 Arsenicibacter sp. R0_47
TCGTCATCGTTTTGTAGTTTCGTCACCACAAAAATAGGACATACTGGTTCTTGCCTTTTTTTATGAGAAAGCCCTGTATGCGGGTGGTCAATACGGCGATGTACATTCCGTTAAAAATTGGTAATATCCAGTCGATGGCAACCTATTTTCATCACTACGATCTTTTTTACGGATTAATCTGCGGTATTTTAATAGCACTCATTCTGTATAATTTATTTGTTTACTGGGTTGTCCGTGACCGGCTTTTTTTATATTATTTCTTGTATATTCTCTTTTCTTCGTTAATCATTTTTAAGGCCGATAACCATCACCATGAATTTATTTTCAAGCAGATTCCGAATTTTAGTTTTGATATAAATTTTATATCAACAGTTGCTGTATTTTTTGTGCTGATATTTTCAAACAGCTATTTGAGGATAAAAGAATTAGCTCCTTTCCTCTATTGGATATTGTTTGGCCTGTGGGGTGTCGGTTTTGTGCTCTTGCCGAGTGACTGGTTACCCTACAGAGCTTGGGTCAGTGATGTTTACCAGTTGCTGTATATGGTTTTGATGATTGTGCTTCTGGCCACAAGCATTTACATTTATTTTCTGGGCTATAAACCTGCCCGTTTCTTTATTCTGGCTTTTGGGTTTTACACGTTTGGCGTTGTGTTTATTTTGTTAGGTTTTCTGGGAGTAACGCCGATGAATACATTATTATCAGCCTACACCTATCACATTTGTTCTGTGCTGGAAGCATTATTTTTTTCGTTTGCGGTTGCTCACCGGTTTAATACATACCGGACAGAAGCCAGAGATGCCAATGCGCTTGCGCTAAAACGGTCGCAGGAGCAGGAAGAGCTTCTGGTAAAAAATACCCGTTTACTAGCCGAAAAGATAAGAATCGAACAGGAAATGAATCATCTGAAAGATAACGAAGGCGTTCTCCGGTACATTCACCAGATTCAGGCTGGTCAACAACTGGTTAAGAAGATATCGATTCCGACGATAGAAGGCGTAATTATGTTTCCTGAGCAGGACATCAGCCGTCTTGAAGCAATGGGTAGCTACTGCACCATTCATCTGACAGACTATAAAAAAATTACGGCATCAAAACCCATGGCGCATTTTGAACAGGCAATTGATCCGAAACTGTTTATGCGGGTTCACAAGTCACATATTGTGAATCTGAATGATGTAGTCCGGTACGTAAGAGGGGAGGGCGGCTGGGTCGAAATGAAAGATAAAACGGAGGTGCCGGTATCCCGACGGCTTAAAGCCGAACTGCTGCAACGCCTTTCTATTGAGTCGCCAGCCGTTTAGAAAGCCGTTCCTACCATTCAGAAAACGGATTTGTTTTGACGCTGACGGGCCGGATACATTTGTGGCGAACCTTTTCTGCAAAGCCATACTGCCATGTCAAAGTCTGCTAAAACGCTTCTGTATTTCAGCTATTACCTTTTTGTTGTCGGGATAGAACTGACGTTTATCCCTAACGTATTTACCAAAACAGCCCAACTGCCGGTTACTGATGAACCGTATATACGTGTAGTGGGTGTATTAGCCTTTATTTTAGGTTTATATTATTACCAGGCTGCCCGGCACGACCTGACTCCCTTTCTGAAGGCTTCTGTCTGGGGCCGCTCCGTTTACTTAATTGCTGCTGTCGGGCTGGTTGTTTCTGCCATTGCTCCTCCGGTGTTTATCGTGTTTGGTTTCCTGGATGCACTCGGCGCTTTCTGGACGTGGCGGATGCTGCGGTACGAAGGTAAAATGTAATTGCCTTCCGGATAAGCAGATAAAACTAAACGACCGGACGTAAATAATTTTCGTTTAATTGTAAATCAAATAACTGATAAAGTCATGAAAAAAATCATCTTTATTTGCTTTAGTATGCTTGCTGTCTGTCAGGCCGTATTTGCTCAAACTGAGACGGAAAAACTATTTCAGACAATGGCCGAGAGTTATAAGAAAAATCCAAAAGAAGAAATCAGTAAAAATGCAGCTGAGGATTTCGTCTTAATTTCAGGAAACGGATATATGGCTAATAAAGCCAAAACAGTGGAAATATTTAAGCATGTGAAAAATGTTGATGCAAGTTTCGACAATTTAAAACTTCGTCAATATGGTAATACGCTTATTGCTACCGGTAAAGAACATTCAGTCCGGCATTATGATGATGGGACTCCGGATTATGTATCAGACTATTGGGTAACATATGTCTACGAAATCAAAGAAGGGAAACTGATTATGCTAAGTGCCCAGCATACAGCAATAGCCAAATAAAAATACTTTTTAAGTAAGACACACTGCCGGATCAATTAAAAATATAAGCCGGTTCGGGCAGACAGTCACAAATTTATCCGGTACGTTTTGAATGATTTTGCCCTGAATCATGTTAGGCATTATCAGTCACCAGGGTTTTCTACTTACAATGACACCCGGAATTACACGGCTGGTTATTGTAAGCTATTGAACAGTAGCGTGATTAGGGCGAAAATCAATTTTAATCGCAGGGCTTTGAATTCTGCTAGTATTATAATTTTTGGTTTGTAAGTTGCTCATTTTGAGTTTTTTATAGTTAGGATGTCCTTTCTTGGTACAACATAGGTACAACACACAGAAATTATCTGGACGTTTTGCAAAAGGCTAATTTTTACCCCAATTAAAATTCAGATAGCTTCAATAAGTTTATATTGCAGGAAAAAATATCATGCAGGTCATTTGCTTAGAGGAAGAAGCTTTCTTTGCTTTGATTGAGCAGGTCGTTGCACGGCTAAAGGAAAACCATGCCCAGCAGGAAGATAAATGGGTTACAGACGAAGAGGCCATGCGTCTGTTAAATATCAAATCAAAAACTACTTTGCAGAAGCTCCGGGACGAGGGCCGGATTCGATTCACCCAACCTCAGAAGAAGATCATTCTTTATGACAGATCTTCTATCATTACCTATCTTGAGCATAACGCTAGAAACACGTTTTAATCATGGAGGAGCAGGAAAAAGCCGAGCCAGAGTTCGTAAGAGGTTTTAATGAAGGTTATTTGATGGCCCAACATATGCCTGAACTCGCTGAGAAATTAGCTAAACTGGATAGCGATTTTATTCGGCTTGTGGGCTTTAAAGAGGGGCGTGAACAGTACAAGACCGAACAGTCCAAAATGCGTCTGCCAGGATGGCTCACAGGAGACCGACCCAACAGGGATAATACCATTGTTGATAAGACTAAAGATCGTGATATTGATTTGGAAAAATAACTCAGTCTTTATCAATATCCTTATCAACATCTTTTACCGGAGTTTGTGAGACGTCTGATGTTTCGGCTTTCGTAAAGCTGAGATTGTCGATAAACATGGCCGCAACCGACATCTTTGTTGTTTTTTCTTTAGGGACAGATTTGGCTGCGCTGTTTTCTTGTTTAGAGAACAGGGAATCCATATAATCCTGTGACGCCTCCAGATCTCTGGTTTGGCTATGAATCGTCTTCTTTTCTGAAGTACTCATCTTTGAGAAAGGGTTCGGAAAAAGACTTTCACGCACATTGTCTTTGACTATTCTGCCAGTTGCCTGATCCGCTTCTTTCACTTCTCTTTCAGCCTTATCCAGCATATCATGCTTAATCTGGCTTTTATCATGCTCTAGACCTGCAATAATACGTTCACGATCAAAGCGTTTCGGCTGAACGAAGCCTGGCGGTCTAAACGCGGGGGCAGGTTTACTGTTTTGAGGGACGTTTTTAATCTGTTCATCGATCTGCTGCACACGTTCCTGGGTTTGTTTAACCTGCATGCCAATATGACTGAACTCAGGCGGAAATGCCTTATTCGTATGATTGTCGTTATCCATACCTCCTTATGTTTTAGCTTGACGGTCAGTATACTTATGCTAATATACAAAATAGGCTGAACTCTTGTTTGCAGGAGAGTAAAATATGGACTGGCAGCGTGATATTCTTGGCAACAATACAGGTCAGCCTATGCATGCCAACGCCATTGAAGAAGGTCGTTTATATACCATTCAATGGAGCGACTTGGAGCGTAGTAGTGCAGTTCTGCCTAATCTGGAAACGAAAGGGCGAGAATTAATTCAACAAAAATTAGGCTATCTGCCACACGATGTCTGCATATTGGAACAAGAGCCATTTATTCGTGCTCTGATTCAGGCAAATCGCACTGGTTATATATCGGATGCTGATTTTGACCGGCAAGTTGATGAGCATATCAAGCTTATCCGCAATGCTGACATGCGGCATAATACATGCTGGGTTTATGAGGTCGAAATATACGATAGCTATTGGAAGACGTATGTTCCCTGTGGATATACTGTCAAAAAGCGGCTGACAACATTTTTAGGGTATACACCTGAGCTCAGACATTCACTGATTGCTGAAATGTGGTTGCGAGATGTGATGGCTCAGGACGAAGTTCATTTACCCGATTATCCCATAGCCGTCGATTATCGGGCTATAGCATTGATTAAATACCGTGAGGTTTTGTTAGAGCAGGGAAAAGAGGCAGCAGATGCCTCTCCATTTGAATATGGTTTATTGTATATGTAATCAATTAAAAGAAGAATATCACCTTCAGAAGAATAAGCGGAAATATAAACCTTAGTGCTTATAGTCATTTTGAATAATCATAGATTCCTGTAAATTGCCGATCTGTTAAAAGCTATAAGAAAGTGGTAATAAATCCTATTACCCGTTAACACCAAGTCTTCATTACACGCCAGATCAAACTCTATGCCGCTCAGTTGGAATGAAATTAAAACACGTGCTGTCACTTTCTCAAAAGAATGGAAAAGGGAAAGCAGCGAAGACGCTGAAGCAAAATCATTTTGGGATAGTTTTTATAGCGTTTTCGGCATCAGTCGATGGTGCGTAAATATTCAACCAGACCTCATTAAAGCTCATCAAACCTCAGATAAAGTTGTTGATCAATGCTATAGGCTCCAGCCTTTCACAACAGAGCTAAATCGGATGGAATACCTTTTTGGACTTTATGGGCAATATACTCTGCCAATCATGGGCGCTCCCTCAAAAAACGCCAAAGTAAAAAAATCAACGACTGCAAAAGAAAGATAAACAGATGATACCTGATTTTCAGACGTTGATGCGTCCAGTCCTAGAAGAAGCTAATTCTGGTGAAGTTCATATAAGAGATGTGATTAAGCGTCTTGCATTAAAGTTTCAGCTATCGGATGATGAACTTATGGAAATGCTGCCCAGCGGAAAGTATCCTAAATTTGAGAACAGAGTACATTGGGCTAAAAGTTATCTTAAGCAAAGCGGTTTAGTAAATATAACTAGACGTGGCTTTTTTACGATAACTGACAGAGGAAGAAAAGCACTATCCGAAAATCAGACGATTAATACAAAATATTTAAAACAGTTTCCTGAGTTTAACGAGTTTTCCAAAGCCCGTGATTCAGACATGAGTCTTAATAATTCAATCGCTGATGAGCCTACGCCTGATGAAGCATTAAGAGCGGCATATACAAAAATTAATGCTTCACTTGCCGCAGATTTGTTAGATAGGGTACGAAATTCTTCTCCTGCTTTTTTTGAAGATGTAATTGTGTCATTGCTTCTAGCCATGGGGTATGGTGGTACATCTGAACAAGCTGGTCGGGCAATAGGACGCACAGGGGACGATGGAGTGGATGGTGTTATAGATCAAGATCCACTTGGTGTAGATCAAATATATATACAAGCAAAACGCTATGCAGAAGGTAATAATATTGGATCTAGTGCGCTTAGAGACTTCTATGGTGCTCTTAATCTTAAAAAGGCGCAAAAAGGTATTTTTGTAACCACTTCCTCTTTTAGCCCAGCGGCTATCCAGACTGCAAGAGATTTAGGCATGCGTATTGTATTGATTGATGGAATTGAGTTAACAAAACTGATGCTAAGATATAATGTCGGTTGTCGAAATGAAGATATCCTTTACCTAAAGAAAATAGATGAGGAGTTCTTTAATGATCTCTCAGCTTAATTGGTATTTAAAAATCCAATGCTTTTAGCAAATGGCATGAGCAATCGCCAATAAAACCTCTTATAAGAAGAGTAATGAATAGCAAATATTGAATGCTCTTGGTATCAATTTTACATTAAAAGTAAGGAAATAATTACATGCAAGATAAAAGAGGAAGTCTTTGGAGAAAATGGGATTTACATTTTCATACACCATCTTCATATGACTATGAAGATAAGTCAGTTTCAGATGAGGAGATTATAAATGTACTTATAAAAAATGAAATTGAAGTTGTTGCTGTAACAGATCATCATAAAATTGATATAGTTAGAATTAAAAACTTACAAAAAATTGCTGCAGATAATATTACAGTTTTACCAGGTATTGAATTTTTAGGGGATGTAAGAGGTAAAGAGCCTATTCACTATATTGCTATCTTTTCAGAAGATTGTGACTTAGACTATATATGGGGGCAAATTGAGAATAGGACAGACATAAGAGATATAAAAGGACGAGGTAGAAAAGAAAATGAAATTTATTGCGACTTATTAGATACAAGTAAATTAATAAAAGAACTTGGCGGTATTATTACAATCCATGCTGGTTCAAAAACCAATGGGATTGAAAATATAACTAATTCTTTACCTCACACTCTTGCCCAAAAAGAAGATATTTCACAAGTAATTGATATTTTTGAGTTAGGTAAA
Source organism: Arsenicibacter sp. R0_47 (assembly GCF_057652235.1). NCBI lineage: Bacteria > Pseudomonadati > Bacteroidota > Cytophagia > Cytophagales > Spirosomataceae > Arsenicibacter > Arsenicibacter sp. R0_47. Next base: position 6,659 of record NZ_JBYFCJ010000015.1, read on the forward strand.
GAAAAAGATATCCAAGGTTATGAAACACACGTTCTGCCTCACTTACAAAAAAAAATTCAAAAAAGATTACCTCTAATTATTTGTTCTGATAACCATAATATCAGGCAATATTCAAATAAACAAAATTTATGGATAAAAGGAGATAGGAATTTCTCCACTTTGAAGCAATTACTTAATCAGCCAGATAGGGTATATGTTGGACATAGACCTATAGCTTTACAAACAATTGAATCTAGCCCAACAAAATATATTGAAAGAATTAATATAAAGAAAATAGCGAACTCAGATCTCGATGAGGTATGGTTTAATAATATAGATATACATTTTAATCCCGGTCTTATCGCCATTATTGGTAATAAGGGTAATGGTAAAAGTGCTTTAGCTGATATTCTAGGATTATGTGGAAATACACATAACCACTCTGGGTTTTCGTTTCTAAATCCAAAGAAATTCTGGGAAAGCAAAAAGAAAAAATCTAATAATTTTGAGGCTACCTTAACTTGGAAGAATGGGAAAGTCGTAACTTATTGCTTATCACACGATATTGATACTAGCCAAGATGAGAGAATTAAATATATTCCACAAAGCTATTTAGAGAAGTTGTGTGCTTCCATTGAAGAAGGAGCATTTGAAGAAGAATTAAAAGATATTATTTTTTCGCACATACCTAGTTATGAAAGGTTAGGTCAAAATAGCCTAGATGAATTAATAGTATTCAAGACACAGATAATTAGAGACCAGATAGAAAAGATAAAAAGTGAGTTATCTATCTTAAATAGTAAAATTTTATTGTTAGAAGAAAAACAGAATCCGGACTACCTAAATAAGTTAGAAGAGTTACTTCGACTAAAGCAAGATGAATTAATTGCACATATAAATCTGAGACCTGTTTATCAAGACCCACCCGAACAAGTAAATGGAAGTGCAGATAATACAAATGTATTGATTAAAAATTTGCGAGCAGAGTTTGATACTATAAATAACAGCTTACTTAGCTATAAAATAGATATTTCTAAATTAAATAAAGAATTAGAGTTCCTTAAACAAAGAAAATTAAATCTTGATTTGCTAGCAGAAAATCTCCGGAATGAACAAGCCGAGAATAAAGTATCGCTGGAGCCTTTTGGTATAGATGTTGGATCTGTTTTTAGCTTTAATATTGATACAACAGCTTTACATGCCTTGATTATAGCTAAAGAAGCAGAGTTGTCTTTTCTAGAGGGACTTATACGTCCTGACGCTGACCTTTTAATACGTCATGAGCAAATAAAAGCTGAAATTATAGAATTACAAACTACTCTTGATAGACCAGCTAGATTATACCAAGAATATCTCAATAATTTAGAACGTTGGACAGCAATTGAGCGAGAGATTAATGGTTCCGTTGATAAAGAGGGTTCTATTGAAAATATAACGTACTTAATAAGTTATGTTAAAAATGAGTTAGAGCCTGAAATTAAAATTAAATTCTCTGAACGGAAAAAACTTATCAAGGATATTTTTGATAAGAAAAGAGAGATTCTAAATATTTATAAAGAGTTATATAAATCTGTTACTGACTTTATACAAAGTCACGAAAGTTTAATGAAGGCATATAAAATAACTTTTGATACATTATTTAAAGAAAATGGATTGATAAATAAGTTTGAAAGTATTATTAACTTTAATTCTTCTGGTAGTTTTTATGGGGTAAATCAAGGTTTATCTAAATTAAAGGATTTCTTTGATAGCTGTACTTTTGCTGATAGTGATGAAGCATACTCTTTTGTCTTTAATATTTTAGACCATATAAAATATGATAATCGACAAGGGAATAAGTCATTTAGGGATATCAGAAAACAATTGAAATCAGGTAATAATCCAGTTGAATTTTATAATTTTATATGTGCACTAGATTACCTTGTTCCTGCTTATGATTTGAAGCTTAGTAGTAAAAATGTGTCAACTTTATCGCCTGGTGAGCGTGGAGCATTATTGTTGATTTTTTATTTGGTGTTGGATAATAATCATATTCCTCTAATTATTGATCAGCCTGAAGAAAACTTGGATAACCAGAGTGTATATAATATTCTTGTTCCATTTATTAAAATGGCTAAGTCCAAGAGACAGGTTATCATTGTTACACACAATCCAAACCTCGCTGTAGTATGTGATGCAGATCAGATTGTATATGTTCGGATAGATAAAGAAAATAAAAACGAAGTTTATATACAATCTGGAGCTCTTGAAAATGGTGATATTTCTGCAAAAATTGTTGAAATATTAGAGGGAACTTATCCTGCTTTTTCTACGAGAATGAATACATATAAAAATATTTCAGGAGTATTTTAGTGCTCAAGTGCATTATCAACTTCGTTTTCCTCTATGTGATGAGTTTTATGAATTTATCGTTTTTCTAAAGTGCTACTAATTTTGAATTTTATTTTATCTTTTGAAAATTTATATTCTTTTTTTAATTGCAAAATATGATATATTTTTAAGCAAAGTGGCTGTAAGTGTTCGCTGAGGCTTTTTGATAAGGGATTATTATATAATTAATGGTTTGATCAAGTAATAAATTTTTTCGCCCTAGTATAACTACTTTCTAATAGATATAATATGTGGTCTGATAACGAAACTACTAAAGATCTACTTGGCTTTCAAGTACATGCTGAATTGTTAGAGAACTTAGTTCTCGACGATGGTATTCTGCCTGTTACCATTGGAGTATTTGGTGATTGGGGAAGTGGCAAGTCCAGTATTATGCGCATGATGGAAACCCGGTTAAAAGGTCTCGACGATCAAACGGTCTGTCTTTATTTCAATGGCTGGGTATTTGAAGGGTATGATGATGCCAAGGCCGCTCTGCTAGACTCTATTCTAAAGGTTTTTGATGATGAAAAGCGTTTTGGACCCAATGTAAAAGGAAAGGCTACACAACTTTTTAAGTCCGTTAACTGGATGAGGGTCATGGGCTTAGGCTTTAAAAATGTAGCCTTGCCTTTGATTCTCGCTTCTATGAGTGGCCCTGCTGGCTGGGTCTCGGCCATATCGAATTTACTTCCTGCTGGAGTATTTGATAAAGTCGCCGGAAAGCTCGGTCTAGGCAAAAAGAAAGATAAAGAAAGTGAAGACGAAGATGTGCTTGATTGGGACTCTTTGCTAAAAGAGCCACCAGAAGACAAAGCTATGCTCGTAAGGGAGTTCCGACAAAAATTTGAAGAGTTGTTGGATGAGACGAAAATTAAACGTTTGGTCGTTCTCATTGACGACCTTGATCGATGCAGTCCAGAAAGACTGATTGAAAATCTGGAAGCTATAAAGCTTTTTCTTAATGTACCTCGTACAGCATTCATAATAGGTGCAGACCCACGCATTGTAAGACATGCCATTGAATACCGCTACAAAGCGCGGATCACATCTGATGATCCTACCAACGCCGATGCCAAGACAGAGAGGATTAGTGACCAGTTTGTAAAAGATTACCTTGAGAAGTTAATTCAGATACCTTATCACTTGCCACGCTTATCAGATCCTGAAGTAGAGACATATTTGTCACTACTTTTCTGCGAAAAGAATCTACTACAGGCTACGCATGAAAAAGTAATTAGTAAATTCGCTGAGTTTAGAGCAACAAACCGCTATGGTGCTTTTGGCTTTGCTGATATTAACTCGCTATTGACTCCTAATGAGGCAGAAAAACTTCAGCAGAATGCACCTTTGGTCACTTCATTGGGGCCCGTTATTACCGAGGGTCTAAAAGGTAATCCTCGGCAAATCAAGCGTTTCCTAAATTCGTTCACATTACGTACAAGATTAGCAACTGTTGCCAATATTACATCCCTTAAACTGGACGTATTGGGTAAGCTTATGGTGTTGGAATACATCGAACCTGATCTATTCCGTAAGTTATACGATTGGCAGTCAAACCAGAAGGGTGAGTCTGAAGAGCTAGCTAATTTGGAAAGTTTAGCGGCTGAATCTAAGGCCGATGAAATCAGTAATAACTACGGATCTCAATGGAATGCAGGTCAAGTGTTGCGTTGGCTGCGTGTTGAACCAAAATTAAAAGATGTCGATTTACGCGACTATTTCTGGCTTTCGCGTGATCAGCTTTCCGGCAGTATCAGCGGCGCATCGCTTGTTCCGCCTTTGGTTAAAACGCTATTTCGAGAGCTAATGGAACATGGCTCCGAAACAATATTGGTAGCTAGCGCTGCAAAAGCAAAGTCGAGCTTGATGGAAAACGAACATGACCTATTATTAGGCCTGTTAGAGCAGGAAGTTGTAAAACGGTCGGAGGTTGCAGTTGGCCACCTAGTTTTCTTCCAACTTATTGCGACTGGAATGCCAACAGCACTACCACGTTATAAAGCTACATTAAATAAAATCAGTCATGACAAAATTCCATTTAGCTTGCACAACAATATCAAGATGATTGGCAGTAAGGTGCCTGAAATATTAGAATTATTAGATGTTTATAAAGTAGGTTCACCAATCCGAAAAGCCATTGATGGCAAGAAAAAATAATGGGTACGACACAACGAATTATTCCTGGGGTAACTGGTGAGCCTAACTGGGGCGATGTGAGTCGTGGTGTTACCTCAGTTGCTGGTACGATTAGTAAGGAAGAACAAGAAGCTGAAAAAGCTGAACCAAATTTGAAACGCCAGCAGAAGCTGAAAACGCGTCGAAAAGGTCAGGTTAATGCAGCCGTAGAGCGTCTCCTGCGGGCGGCTGGTGGCAGAACTGTTGTCAAACAGGGTGGTTCTAGGTCTGTAGGTCGTGCGGGCATACAAGTTGCCCGTAGACTTTCGACATTTTTATCGACTGTAAGTACTGGAGGTCTCGCCAATGCGATCTCTACGGTGGAGTCACCGTTGGCTGATCTTGCAGGTTTAACAATAGAACAGATTATTCAGCGTGTCATCGTTTTATGCTCAGACACGAGTACCGGCATGGACGAGACTGCCGCTATGGCGGCCTGTAATCATGTTATGCAGCAACTAGCTGAACAAGCAGATACACCTCAAGAATTGGAAGCATCGATACAAGAGGTAGTGGCAACTGATAAAGTGGATTTTTTGCTGTGCGAATATTTTGGATTTTATATATTCGAACACCTATCACAGCGTTTTCAGGAAAAAATTACCCAAGTCCGGGGTCAACCTTTAGCTGCGGCAACCTTCAATGAAATCAAGCTTGATATTATTGGCCGCATTCGTGTAATGGCTGCCACACGACCTATATCTCGTATTAATTGGCAGGGTGCTCAAGGGAATCAAATAATTGAAGACATTTTCGACAACGTAATGGCAATCTTTTTACCATGAAATTAAATCTAACTGTTACTTCTCCTGCAACCTTAGATACGGATAAAGTCTTACGGGCAATTATCGTCTTTAACGACCCCCGATCCAATCAGCAGACTCAGCGTGCTGAAGTAGTCATTGACTGTGCCGAAATAATCGATTTTTGTGTACATGCACCAAGTGTAGCTTTTGATTTCTTTTTTCTAGCCTCCTGTGCCTACGGTATCGATCGGTTAATTGAAAGACGTCCATATTCAGTAGATGGATGGTCTAGAGAGCTAAACATTACTATTCCTGTGATAGATAGAGCCGCTTGGCAGGGGCGTGAAGTGCAGGTATCAGGTATTCTTTCTTTCTTGACTGGTGACTATTGGGGTGTGACATTTACAGACAGTCCACTGGCTTTACCAGCTAAGACACATATTCCACTAACTCATCCAGAAGTAGACCACATCAACTTATTTTCTGGTGGGCTTGACTCTTTAATTGGTGCCATTGATTTCTTGGCCAGAAAGCCAGAAGCAAAACTGTTACTTGTCTCTCATTATGATCCAAATATGCATGGGCCTAAAAGTGACCAGGATAAGTTATATAACTTATTAAGCCACCATTTTAATCGGCCTATTGCATGGAGTAATTCAGTAGGCGTGTTCCTTGAAAATGCAAGTCAGCCTACCCGTGAGAACACACTACGTAGTCGTTCTTTGCTATTTATCAGTTTAGCTGTTATTGCTGCAAGCGCCAATGGTAAGAGAGTTCCGATTTGGGTGCCAGAAAATGGTAGTGTTTCTCTTAACTATCCACTCAGTGCTTCACGGCGTACCTCATGTAGTACGCGAACTACTCATCCACGGTTGCTAGGTGATATTCGAGTGCTACTAGAAAGTCTTGGCTTACCGTTTGATATTATTAATCCTTATGAGTTAAAAACAAAGGGTATGATGGTCGCTAGCTGCGAAGATCAACCTTTTCTACTGAGTATTGTAGATCAATCGAACTCTTGCGGTAAACGTGGACATAGAAAGGGCTGGATTCGTATGAACGCTTCTCACTGTGGTGTATGTATGCCATGTGTCTATCGCCGAGCTGCGTTAAAAGGTTTTATAGACACTACAACGTACGGTACAAATTTGGAAGAACTTTATAGAGATAATACAACAGGACGTTTCCCGACGAAACGGGGGCAAGATATTGATGCCTGCTTAGAATTTCTAAATGTTCCGCTTACGTTGCAGCAGATACAAAGCGAACTAATTATAAATGGCATAAATGACCTAACCCAATTACCAGACTTTGCTAATGTCGTAGAGGCCACTCGGCAGGAACTTAAAGATTGGGTTAAATTAAGTTCGGAAAAAACGATCAGAGCTAAAGCTGGGCTTCCATGATTGATACACATTGTCATATAGACTTGTATCCTAACCCGCTGATGGTAGCTAAAAGATGCGAAAAAGCAAATGTCAATACTTTAGCTATGACTAATTTACCCAGTCATTTTGCTCAAGGGATTCATCACTTGCAGGGTTTTCGCAAAATTAGATTAGCATTAGGTATGCACCCACTCTATGCCGAAAGGCATGCTAATGAGTACAGTCTATTTGAAAAATATTTAGATCAAACTTCCTATATAGGAGAAGTAGGGCTTGATTTTAGCCGTGAAGGATTTGCAACCCAAAATGAGCAGCTTCGTAGTTTTCGATTTGTTTTAGAAAAAGTGCAGAATAAAAAAAAGTTACTTAGTATACACTCTCGCGGGGCCGAAAAAGCAACGTTAAGTTTATTATTAGAGAGAGGAATAGAGTTGGCTATTTTTCATTGGTATACAGGTCCTACATCGATAATAAATGAAGCTACAGAAAATGGTTATTATTTTTCGGTCAACCCTGCTATGATCAGATCTAACACAGGACGCGCTACGATTGCTGCAATCCCACGTCAAAAAATATTGACCGAAACGGATGGCCCTTTTGTTCAAATAAATAATACACCAGCTGAACCCGCTGACGTAAACCTTGTACTTGACTACTTGTCAAAATGCTGGAGAGTTTCATTCGAAGAAGTAGAGGCAACAGTCAAATCTAATTTTTTAAACCTTATAGGAGCTTTGCGATAGTTTGAACCAAGTAGGGTCAAAAGATTTGGCTTATTGGGCTACCCAAGCGTATATAGGCTATATTCCGCAACCAGGCTTGATCTGGGCGGTTGTTTTAACTTCAATAACAGAATTGTTTATGTCGGCAGTTGTTTTCCTGCGTTAATAAATCTCACTTAGCGAGCCCCCTCCATTACTTCAGTCTAGAGGCTTTAACGATTTTGTTTTATAAAGTTTTCATCCAATGATTTGTATAGAAGTATACGATCATTAACCCTTAAACATTTCCTCCTCTTCTTTTCAGTTTCTCAATCTGTAAAGTCTTGCCTTTCAGGGTATTTTCTATCTGCGCTAACCGAATTTTAAGCTAATTCTGTTCAAAGGTAATCCATCGTACACAACTGAACAAAATTACGCTTAACCCGCTATGAAACAAGCTATTGCCTACTATCGTGTTTCCACTCACAGGCAGGGGCGTAGCGGTTTGGGCTTAGAAGCACAACAGGTAGCAGTCGTCAATTACTGCCGACTTAGTGGCTATGAGTTGATTGATGAAGTCATAGAAGTCAAATCGACACGTAAACAACAAGATGCCTTGTTTGAAGCGCTTGGGCGATGCCGACTATCCAAGGCAACGTTAATGGTGGCTAGGCTTGACCGCTTAGGTCGGGATGTGGAAAAAATTGCGCGTCTGGTTAAATCTGATGTTGAGATTGTTGTCACAGATAATCCTCATGCCAACCGGTTTACCATCCACATTCTGGCTGCGGTTGCAGAGGAACAGCGTCAACGTATTAGTGACACTACTAAAGACGCACTGGAGGCTGCCAGAAAGCGGGGAGTAATCTTGGGAAAACATGGAAAGACGCAGGCTAAACGTAATAAGAAAGCCGCTCAGGATTTTGCAGATCGTCTTTCACCTACGCTCCGGAAATTAAATAAACGGGGTATCACCACTGTACGGGCCATTGCGAGGGAACTCAACCGGAAAGGCATTCCTACTTTTCGGGGCAATAGCCAGTGGCACCCCAGCACTGTATGCACATTACTAAACCGGCTTAAATAAAAAATACGATGGAAACTATAATTGCAACGACGCAGTCAATTCCCCAATGCTTACTTTTTGATGACCGCTTATTGCTTGAAGCTGCGTTATGGAAAGATGCCTTAACCTTTTCGGCCATCAATGCCAACTGTGATTGTGATGCGTATTATAACCCTCAAACCGATGAAAGCTTTAATACCTGTCAAATCACCTCATTTACTGCTTCGGCCGATTAACCCAGAGTATTCCTATATCGTCAATTGTGCTTATCCACATTCACTCCGTCTGTTGACCAAAGCACAAGCAGACATTTTGGCAGTAATTGACGGACAATCTTCAATAGCCGTATTGAGCGAGCGTTTAGTTATTTCCACTGTTGTTTTAGAGGACTTTTTGAACCTCCTCGCTCAAACAGAGATCGTTAAGTTTGATCACCATTTCAGTAAGCCGCAGAAACCAGCTACGCCACAATCACTTAACTTTTGGATTCATATCACCAATCGCTGCAACCTGGCCTGTAGCTACTGCTATATTTCGACTTTAAATACGACCGAGGGTATGTCGGAGGCAACCAGACAGCAATTATTGGAAAAAGTACTCCAAACGGCCATCCGGCGTAAGCTGAGGCATATTAAATTCCGATTGGCAGGTGGCGAGCCCTTAACTCAATTTAAAGCCTGGAAAGTCTTTATCCCTGAAATTCGTCAACGGTTAGCGGAAATAGGTTGCCGTTTTGAAGCATCGTTCATTACCAATCTGACCATTTTAACGGATGAGATCATTTCGTTTTGTCAGGAAAATGCCATAAGCTTTGGCATTTCATTGGATGGTCTGGAAGAATACAATGATAAAAGCAGACCTTTTAAACAGGGGGCAGGTACGTTTAAATATATTGATCGTCATTTGCGTACATTATTGGCAAACCAAATCCCGGTAACGACCAATACAGTGATAAGCAATCAGAACCTGTCAGGATTACCGCCCCTGACCCGCTATCTGATTGAGTTGGATGTTCCATTTCGGTATTCAGTTGTTAAAGGCGAGGGGATTGACGCCGAACGGTTGGAAAGCAGCCTGTTAGCTTCCTATGCGATTATGGAGGAAGCAATTGGACAGGGCTGGTCATTCTCGCGTCGTCACCAGTTCTGTGATCTCAAACCACATGAGCTGGGATTTCAGACGTGTGCCTCAGGCTTTTCAGGTGGAGCTATTTATGTCGATGGAAGCCTGAATTACTGCCATGTTCATTTCGGGGATAATAGCCAATCCACCCCCTCTATCTTTGATCCGTCATTAGATCTGGTAGATATGATTGAGCAGGGCAGCCATGAGGAACATAATCGCTCGGATGATTGCCGGACCTGCCGCTACAGTTCGGTTTGTACTAGTGGCTGTCCCGTTTACCGGGTGAATGGTAAAGACCCGCAATGCAGCCTTTACCACCGCATTATTCCGGTAATATATGACCTTCAGGCAAAAGAACGGCTAAAGCTTTTACACGACTTTAAGATCCTTTAACTCCTTCGGCATATCCTCTTTTCAGACTGTGACAGGAAAGGTCTGGCTGAAATGACGATAGATATGACGATGTTAATTTCGGTACTGGCGTTATTAGGCTTGTTTTGGCAGGTACATTTGCAACGAACCCATAACGAAAAATCACTTAAACCCTTGGGTCAGATCGATTTCAGAGACCGGGGAAATCAGCTCTATATTCGTGTGAGTAATAATGGCTTAGGACCGCTGATTATTGATCGGCTCTGTTTCATCAAGGACGGAAAGACCTATAAGACTATTGAAGAGTGTCTGGAACTGGATCGGCGCTCCTATTCACGGATAGACAGCAATGAGTCTATACAAAAAGTGATTTTACCCAATTCGTTCCTGACAATTTTTGAAACACATTTTGAAGAGCATGAGGGTGATGTGGTCATGGGCCATGTCCGAAAACAATTAGCTCCAATCGCCTTAAAAGTAGAATTCCGCGATATTTACGACAATAAAATGAGTCTTAACCGCAATTTTCAGTGGTTTCTAAGGCATGACTTAAGCGATAGTAAAAGTGTTTGATTTTCAGTGATATGTATTGTATATATCCATGCTGGATATAGGTTCAGACTAGCATAAATTAAAATTTGACATCAAATACTAATTGTGGTACAGCATTAAAAACTAACTTTGATGAAACATCAAAAACTAGTAACGGTGCATTATGGCAAGCCCTGCCGAAAAACTGGCTCAATCCCTAGAAGTTCTCCACTCTTTGCAACAAACTCAGAAAGCTATTGCCATCCGAGGCAACGACTTAACCCGTACCCATCGGGAACGCTTACTCAAGAATGGTTTTTTAAAAGAAGTCCTGAAGGGATGGTATATTGCCACCAGACCTGATGAACAGCTGGGGGACACGACCGGCTGGTACGCATCTTTCTGGCAATTTTGTGCGGCTTATCTACAGGAGCGGTTTGATCAGCAATGGATTTTGTCGGCTGAGCAATCCTTAGCCTTGCATAGTGGGAATTGGGTCGTTCCGGGACAACTGCTGGTCAAGTCACCAAAGGCCAATAATAATCAAACTAACCTGCTGTTTGGCACGTCCTTGTTCGATATAAAGGGTACGGTACCTGATGAGGATGAATTAGTGATCAAAGACGGAATACGGGTTTATTCCTTGGCGGCTGCATTGATTTTCTGTTCACCCGTTTTCTTTACCCGTTCGGAGATGGATGCCCGCAATGCTTTGTCATTAGTGCGGGATGCCTCCGATTTACTAGCGATTTTATTACGGGGAGGGCACAGTGTGATCGCCGGTCGGTTGGCTGGTGCTTTTCGCAACATGGGCAATCATAAAATCGCTGATGAATTGATCCAGACAATGCAATCGGCTGGTTATAACGTCCGTGAAGATGATCCATTTACCTCACCATTTGCAGGTATCTTATCGTTTCGGGAAACCTCACCCTATGTCAACCGAATCCGGCTGTTGTGGCAAAGTATGCGCGGGCCGGTTATTGATCGATTTCCGGCGGCTCTCGGATTGTCACAGAGCGTGGACAGCTACCTGCAACAGGTCGATGATGTATTTGTGACGGACGCCTATAATTCGCTTTCCATTGAAGGTTATCAGGTTACTCCTGCTTTGATTGAGCGGGTCCGTCAGGGCCAGTGGGACCCCGATCAGATCATTACCGATCAGGAACAAAAAAATGCGCTGGCAGCGCGTGGTTACTGGCAGGCGCATCAGGCAGTCAAGAAAACAATTAAATCAATTCTGCAAGGTCAGAATGCCGGTGAGGCTGTCGAAAACGATCACCGCATCTGGTATCGGGAATTATTTGCCCCCAGTGTAAGTGTTGGTTTGTTAAATGCCAGTGATCTGGCAGGTTATCGCACGGGACAGGTATATATCCGGGGCTCCAAACATGTGCCGCTCAATCGGGAGGCGGTTCGTGATGTGATGCCGGTATTTTTTGAGCTACTTGAGTCTGAGCCGGAGGCCTCGGTGCGGGTGGTGCTCGGCCATTTTATCTTTGTTTATATCCATCCCTATATGGATGGTAATGGCCGGATAGGGCGTTTTTTGATGAATGCGATGCTAGCCTCAGGAGGCTACCCTTGGACAGTCATTCCCCTCAGTGAGCGCAGCCGGTATATGCAAGCTCTGGAAAAAGCCAGTGCGGAACAGAATATTGGTGATTTTGCTAATTTTCTGGCTGGTTTGCTAGAGAAAAACAAAACTCCATAGTTCAGAGTGGCTTGCAAGTCTTTTCTGAAAAAATAGCCAGATGGTGCTGCAATTGTGCGGTCTTCATTAGTCTCGGCTGAAGGCCGAAGTTATAGAGTCAGTGGGACGGCCCGTGCACTGAATTATTGAGCATAGACGATGCAAATGCTGAAATCGGCGCCAAAGTCGACAACTATTATGTTATGCGAAAATATTCCAGCATAAACGACTGCAGTCATGTTCAATTTAAGTCTAATCGCCTTCCTCAAAACTAGCAAGACGACTGTCCGCTAATAGCCGACCATCCGACATATTTTGCCAATATCAGAGACTTTACTGGTGAAATTGATAGCTCAACACCTTTACAATTAAGCATTATTTTAGTAATTTAATATTTATGCATGAAAAAGGAATTCTAGATCAAAGAGCTTTACCATCCGCAGAGTTCGACGAACTTTGGGAACGTATCATTCTACCAGGTAAGATAAAAAAGCAGCTACAAGCGCAAGTATTACTCGAATTAACATTGAGATCTAAAATTCCATCTAAGGCCGCAATACCCCTTCATGGAATCATACTTTTAGTTGGTCCTCCTGGTACGGGCAAAACTTCTATTGCTAAGGGCGTGGCTTCTTCTGCTGCTGCTGCGTTGAAAGGCGCAAAAGTTGAATTCATTGAAGTTGAGCCACATGCGCTTACCAGTTCTGCATTAGGAAAAAGTCAGCGTGAGATTCGACGTTTTCTGGAGGAGGTAGTGTCAGAACAAGCTAATCGAAGCCCGCTTATTGTATTACTGGATGAGGTGGAAACGTTAGTTGCCGATCGTTCAAAGATGAGTTTGGAGGCAAACCCTGTCGATGTGCACCGCGCTACTGATGCTATGCTTGCTGGATTAGACAACCTTGCGGCAAAATTCCCTAAATTATTATTTATAGCTACTAGCAATTTTGAAGGCGCGTTAGATCCCGCATTCATTTCGCGGGCTGATCTTGTCTTGCGAATAGAGAAGCCCACCGCAGAAGCTTGTGAAGTTATTTTAACGGATACCCTGCATGCACTAGGTGAGCAGTGGCCAGAAATTAATAAAATTCCAAAACATGCTGATTATAAGACGCTTGTGCATGAAGTTGTGGGTATGGATGGACGACAGATTCGTAAATCAGTGATTAGTGCCTGCACACAAGATATTCAAGTCGTCTTGAATCCTGGCCTTCTGACCATTCAACATCTCAAACAATCCATCAAGCAGTCTAAACAGAATTAATAATGAGCATTGTTACTAGAAGATTTTCTGCTTGTCCGGTTAGAACATCAGCTAACACATGGAATACTATTGTGGATGTAATTGCATCAGCATCAGCGCAGGCTCGTCAAGAATTATTAAAAATAGAAGGTATAGCTGCTTCTATTATATCAGATGAAACGCCCAAGAAAAATCCTATAACAATTATAGGAAGTGGTTCTCGATTGCGAATATACTGTCTGTACGATGAAGACGGTTCTACGGAAGATGCAAGTGAAGCAAAGCTTAACTGGAATCCGTTTGAGAGTGATTGGGAAATCTATCTGCCTGTCGAGACGAATGATTTGGTTTGGGTTCGCAATGCACTAAAAGAAAAAGGCACACGCTTTAAAGCGTATGAACAAGGTACTACACCTGATATAGAAGATAGCTACAAATCCAGTAATGGCACAGATCAAGAACTGACTATTGATGTTTCAAAACTGTAAAAGAACATGAGTACGCTTGTCTCAGTAAACACTTATGCACATACCGTAACGTATGTTACGGATAAAATGCTAAAGTCGTTACGGTTCATTATAACTAGTACCGGTTTAGATCCTAATAAATTTGTAAGCGATTGGTCAGTTTACGAACGGGCAATCGAGACTTGGTTGACCTCTCGTCACCTCAGAACAGTCGTGTTGGAAGTAATAAGTTCATCAGGAACACTTGTCACGAGGTGTGATTTTGATATTGACTACACATACGGTAATGGAGAAGGGTCTATGTGGGTCGATACTGACGCCTTGAAGTATGCAATTGCAAAGTTTGGCACTATTCCATCAAACTGCACTTACAAAATAATATTGACAGTTGCACCTGGTGAGCCAGCTGTTTCTGGGTGGGGAGATGCTTCATTTCTTTCGACTGATGGTTTTGTTAAACAAGGGTTAGGCACCACAATTGGCACAAATGCTATTGGTGCTCAGGCTTCATATTGGAGAAAATCATGATATCAACTTTTGACGCTTTCAAGAAATTTAAATCCCGCTTGGAATTGAGAGCAGGAGAACAAACTAGAGCAAGTAATCTCCAACAGGAGGTTCGAAAGCTGGTCGCTAACCATTTTGCCGTTGACAGAGACTTTCTAACCGGCTCTTATAAAAGACATACGAAGACACGTCCACTAAAAGATGTGGATATATTCTTCGTATTGAACAAGGAAAAGGAAAAAAAATATTTGGATAATCCACTAATTTTACTTGAAGATATTTGTGAAACACTTGCTCCAGAATATGGAGAAAAATGCGTGAAGATTGGACGCAGATCAGTTGGGATTGATCTAGCTTATGATCCTAATGATGAAGATAAGATAATCAGTCTTGATGTTGTACCAGCCTTTGCTAAAAGTGATCATTATCAAATTCCGGATAGAACTCTAGAAAAGTGGGTATTCACTAATCCGGAAATTCACGCTGAAGAAGCGACTGCGGCCAACAATGCATTTAACTGTGAATGGAAGCCAATGGTTAAGATGATAAAGAAGTGGAATGAGAATCAAGGAAAGCCTATCAAGCCTTCTTTTCTTATTGAGGTAATGGCTATGGAGTTATTATATCCTCCATTCTCTGGAGGATATATTTACGAGCTCAAAAGCTTTTTTGCCACGGCTGCAGATCGCATTGCTGAAACTTGGAATGATCCGGCAGGATTAGGCACGCCAGTTTCTGATCAAATGGACTCAGCAATGATTGCTACTGCTCGTCAGAAATTGCAGCAGGCAGGTAAGTTTGTAGACCAAGCAATACAATTAGAGCGTACAGGTAACCAAGGTGGTGCGTTACGTGTATGGCGAGATAGTATTTTCGGTGAAATGTTTCCATTATCATGAGTGCAGAAGCAGAAATGGAAGGGCCAACTAATGAAACTAATAAGCCGTTTACGCTTATTAGTCCTATGGGCATGGGAGGAATAATTGGTGGTGATGGGTATTCATTTCAAGAACGCTACATAGTTTGTAAAATTCCAGAATGGCTCGCTAATAGTTCTTTTTTGAAATTGATGAACGAAGGAACTGGTGACGTAGACGTTGTTTATGCAGAAAATGGAAATTCGTATTATGATCATATCCAAGTTAAAGACCATAACGTTACTCCCGCAGAACTCTTGGAAGTAATTAAAGGTTTTGCTTCTATTGATAATGGAACAAGTAAAGTATATAGAAAATATATTTTGGTGGCACCTTCTACAAGTCAGATTGTAAAGTCTTTAGTAGACGCGGTCGCAAGATATAGGAATGCAGAAGAATTTTTTAATGACGAAAAGGGAGTGGAAGCTCTTAGTACTACTAGAGAAGCACTAGTAGAAAAAATTGCTAGCATTGGAGCAAGTGCATATACCGATATTATAAAGAACAAAGTATATTTCGAGATTGGAGTTTTTGATTTTAATGACAATCATGTTTGCAAACGTCAGTTCTTATCATCGCTTGCCGAGCATGAGCGTTACAAAGAATACTTATATCATCTGCTTGATCCTGTGTATTCTAAACTGATTGATGAGATTTCAGCTCATAGAGGTAAAGCGCTAGATCATTATAGAATACACAGTTTAATTGAATCTGCATTAACTGCGCCAGAAAAAATTAGCAGAGGCACTGTTCTATATATCCATAATTGGACAGCAGAAAAATATGATATAGAAGCCTCAATAACAGTAGATTGGTCTGAGCATTTCGTTAGATACACACGATCAGTTCCTGACCCTGATGTTTGGAACTCCACACTAATTCCTCAACTGTATAATGTTCAGCAAGATCTAGCAAAATCTACAAGTAACCGAGATATTATATTTAGAGGTAAGTGTGCTTTGTCGACTGGGTTCGCACTTGGAATGATCTTTCCTGAGATCGGAAACTGGAATTTTGAAATTTTCCAATATCCACAGATTTGGAGATCAACTGCAAAAAAAGTGGAAGTCTACAACTTGAAGTACGAGACTGTTAATCCGCTTGACTATGGTATTGGAATAGAAAATCAAGAATTAGCTGTAGTTTTTAATATTAGTGGAAAAGCAATGGATGAAGTTGTTGATTATCTAATAGAAAGTAATATATCAGTTAAACAGTTAGTACTAATTGATCCATCTAACACACCTGGTAATCTATCTATAAAAGATGATTCAGAAGCAGTCTCTTTAGCAAGTGCCTCTAAGGATATAATCAAAGAAATGATAGTCAGGTATAAGTCGAAGAAAACACATTTATTTTACTTTGGTCCTCTCGGACTATCTATATTTATTGGACAAAAACTGACTTCCGTTGGTCAAATTCAGCTTTATGAATTTCAAGACCCTGGTTACAAGGCTTCCTGCTTAATTAGAACGTAATCTAATAAGTTAACTAGCTTAATAACTGGCAAAAAAATATAACATTAGACCTATCTTAATCTAAAAAAAATGTTACTAACCGTAAGCTGTAAAAATCATGAGAGATAATAAGAAGAGCGACCCTTTTTTACATTTAAGTCTGTCCGAAAAACAAGACGTATTTGATGATTACTTTGAAAGAGATTTAGAAAGCTACTTCACATCAAGCGTTATTTGTTGCGATAAATGTATGTCAAGCTTTACGAAGCAATGGCCAGGCACTTATTCGCAAAGTGACGCATTATGCCATTGGAAAACAGAAGATTTTATCAAACAATCTAGGATTTCAGATGTATTTACAGCCGACGAAATTCAGTTGTTGTTACCCGGATTGCTTTGCCCTAAATGTGGTTCGAGCCTGAATGGTAGCGGATTTATGATTTATGAGCATCCTTTTTCTTTGCCTGATAACTTTGAGAATATACTTTCTGAAATTTCAAATATTGCAAATGAATTTCCATTCCTACTATTAACTCATCCTTTCGCAAAAAGCGTCTATGATACTATTGGAAGGATGAAAAATATTGTAGCTGTCACACATATGAAGAAAACCTTTTACAGAGGACGTGACGCATCAAATGGCGTATTTATTTCGCTAAACGATTTTAGTTATCCTCCAAAAGAATTTGTTACTGAAGGAAGATATAATCACAACGGTCATTCTATGCTATATTTAGCTGATTCAAAAGAAACTGTTTGGGCTGAAATAGGAGCTCCAACAACTAGCCTTTACATTGCTGCACTTACCATAGATATAAAGTTGACTGTGCTTGACCTTACAGTAAAAGATGAATGTAATAATACGGATGAAGAGACCATGCAGACTATTGCCGCTTCTTCAATCTGTGCTGCACCGAGACTGAGCACAGGTTGGAGTAAGCCTGAATATGTATTTACGAGATTTGTTGCGGATTGCGCTAAATCATTTGGATTTGACGCAATTAAGTACGGCTCAACAAAGAGCCCCCACGGATACAATTTGGTGCTATTAACACCACCGACTGATTTTAGTACTATTGCAACCCTCGAGAATATCAGTCTGAAAAAACCATTGTCAGAAAGTATCATTTCGTGAAATCTTTCATACTAACTGTGAAAGAACTTTTTTGGGTAGAATTGCTTTAAACGACCCGCGCAGTTTAAAATCGTAATAGTCATTATACTGCTGTTATTCTTATGTTATTATCCATGCCCTGAAAAAGAATTCTTAAAGACAACTCATGTCGATCGCCATATTATTCTTGACTCATAGGTCCCCTGTCATGCGAGCGGTAGAATATTGTTTAATTTAATAAACGGTATTCCTCATTTGATTACGAGCATATGTTATACTAAATCATGACAGTGTTCAGCTTAGCATCTTCAACACACTAGAGTATCGGATTAAGTGTCAAACGTGAATATGTTTGAATAATTACAATTCAAATTTAAAAAAGCACAAACATTTGACTGTTCCTCTGATGGAAAACTAAATGCAACAATATATTTGTAGTATTTAAAAAAAATAGTAATTGATCGTTTTTGAGAAATGAAATCGCAAAATATTCATCTGCCGCCAGAATATAAAAAAAGGTTTGATACTGTCAAGGCATTCAAGTTTATTTTGCCCTTATTAAAATTATTTGTACGTATAAAGGTTGCTGGAAAAAAGACAAAACTGTTTATAGAGGAAATAGAAAAAATAAACCGGTTTATGGATGAGTTTACGATAATGCTTGAAGAATTTAACGCAATATTTCAAAATAGATGCTGGATAATATCTGAGTCCACAGATATTCTGGTAGCAAAAAAAGCCATACTATTGGCAAAAGATGATAAGATTGATGAAGCTGAAATGTTATTGGCTTCATGTTTTGAAGGGCAAAAATTACAGCATACAATACAGCGATTATTAGGGATTAAAGCATTTCGCCAGCGAGAGCACCTTCTTGAAGAAGCAGCAATATTGTGCGGCGAGAAAAGATTTCTGGGAGCTATACCCTTATTGTTCATCATTATCGATGGAGTCGGTCAAGACTGTTTTGGTAAAGCTATTTTTAGTCAAGGTGTGGACTTAAATGAAATAAATGCAATCGCCGGCCATGCAGAAGGCATAGCCAATCTTACTATCGAAATGGCAAGAACCAGACAAGCGCTTAACCTTGAAGAGATAAACTTCCCTTATAGAAATGGCATCATGCATGGACGAGATGTTAATTTTGGTAATGCTATTTTGGCTGCAAAGCTTTGGTCTTATTTATCATGTGTTGCTGACTTAATCAGAGCTCGTCAAGAAAGTAATAATAAAAAACCAGAGGATGATGCTACACTATTAGATATTTTATCAAGCCATAAAAAGATCAAATTAGAACGTAAAGAGCTTGATGCATGTATAAAACGTCCAGCATTTGAAACAGAATGGAGTTTGAGCTCCCCAAAGCAAAACTCTTTACAAAGTGGAAGCCCTGAGCAGAAACTTTCAGAATTTCTAGGTATGTGGAAGCGTAATAATTTTGGCGAAATGGGGAAAATGACAGTTTATTTTGATAGTAGACCTATAAATAAGCGGGCAGGAGGTATTAGAAATGATTTAAAAGGTATTACATTAATTGACGCAAGTATTATAAAGGTTTCCGATGAAGCACCGGCTATAACAAATATTGATTGTCTGCTTACAGCTCAATTAAAAGGTAATCAAATAATTGAGAGCTTTACTTTTCGTTTAATTTATAGTGATGATTATAACAACCCTGTCACGAGAGGTAATTCCAGGGGTACGTGGAAAATTCTTGCATCTTACCAGGGCTGGGCTTGGAAACTACGCAGCATTTAGGGCAGATAAGGCATACTACATCACAGATACGATTCCTGCCGAGCTGGATTGTGGTTGTAATTATAATATCAATCATTTGATTAGTAACTGACTCTACATCGTTGCATAAAAAGATAAAATGATATTTTTATATAGACATTACTCTGGAATGGGGGCATAATTTGGGGCATGTAAGATGCGAAATCAACTGCATTCATAATCAATTCAAACGCTTAGGGTTGAAATGGCAATGCGACATCCGGCACCACTCTTTTTTTTACTGACATTATTTGTCTTTAACAAAGCGGGAATTATTCAATTTTCGCAATGCCTTAGGTTTATCCTGTCTTTATCAATATATTCCTATCATTCACCCACAGTAACCAAAAGTGGGGGCATGATTGGGGGCATGAAATGGCCCTTGGACTTCGAAATTGATAGTAACAAGCAGCATGAGGTGTAATCATGGCATTATCAAATATGGCATGCCAGACAGCTAAACCCAGAATCAAGTCTTATAAACTGGCAGATGGTGAAGGATTATACCTTGAAGTCACTCCGAATGGGACAAAGTTATGGCGCCTCAAGTACCGGCTTCACGGTAAGGAAAAGCGTATTTCTATTGGGGCCTATCCTGCCATTTCAATAGCAGATGCCCGTAAGGCCAAAGATGAGATTAAACGAGATATAAAAATAGGTATCGATCCTGTATTGAAACGACTCAAAGAGGCTCAAACGCAGGCATTGAAACAGCAGCTAGATTTTAAGTCGATGGCTCTGGAATGGTATAGCAAGCAGATTTCTTTATGGAAGCCAAAACATGCAGATATCATTAAACACCGTTTTGAGAAATATATATTTCCCTGCTTGGGCGGTTTCCCTCTTTCTGAAATTAAACCGGTTCTTATGCTGAATTGTATTCAGAAAATTGAAAAAACAGCTCCTGATCTCGCGCGCCGGATGAAGGCCATGTGTAGCCATGTATTTAAGTATGCTATTGCTACCGGTCGGGCAGATAGTGATCCTACATATGGTTTAGAGGCAGCAATGCAAAAGTTTAAACGAGGACATTATGCGTCCATTTCAGTGGATGAATTTCCTGAATTTTTAGCTTGTCTCAACAACTATGAGAGCAAAGTGCATCGACAGACTTTTTTGGCCATCAGACTTTTACTTCTGACATTTGTTCGTACATGTGAACTTGTAGAGGCGAGGTGGGATGAAATCAATTTTGATAAGGCTATCTGGATCATTCCTGCGGAACGCATGAAAATGAAGCTTCCTCATATTGTTCCATTAGCACAGCAGTCATTGAAAATTTTCCAAGAACTTAAAGAATTGAATGAAAACAGGGGTTTTATATTTCCTAGCTACTATAACACAAAGACACATATGTGTAAAAATACTATGCTTGTCGCAATAAAACGGATGGGTTACAGCGGTAAAATGACAGGTCATGGATTTCGATCACTTGCCTTGGGAATCCTGAAGGAGAAGTTGTGTTATCCTCACGAAATTGCTGACAGGCAACTGGCTCACGTTCCTAAAAGTAGTGTAGACCGCGCTTATGACCGTGCCCTGTTTCTGTCACAGCGTACAAAAATGATGCAGGAATACGCTGATTATATTGATGGAGTTCTGGAATAGGTTGTGTTATTACAAATTTTGAGGATAAGAGCATAAGGTACGTTTTCACACGTAACTTGATTGAATACTATAGAACTCTCAAAAAATCTACGATCAAAAAAAGGCTGTAATCTGAACATATCCTGATCCGCCCGAGCCTCCATCCCCAGACTTATTGCTACCTGAACAGGCTAAAGCACCGCCGCCGCCGCCGCCAGCACTACGACCGCCAGCTCCACCGGTTGGACCATCTATACAACTCAAGGTCGAGGCAGCACCATTTCCTCCTGATCCTGCTATAGCACCATTTATACCAGAAGAAGATGATGCAGAGTTAGTCGTTACGCTTCCAAATTGTGCTGAGCCGCCAGCGCCAAAAGCAGTAGAGGTTGTCATGTATGTAGTACCTCCACCTCCACCTCCGCCTCCGCCTGAAAACCCTGATGATGAGCTACCTGCGATTGCTGCGGCCAGTCCACCGCCTTTTCCGCCCGAAACTCCTCCTGTAACAGCAGTTCCGCCGTTGTTATTACCCCCAAAAGTCCATGTACCACCATTTCCTTTTATGCCACCAGCAGCAGATAGTAGGGTAGTAGATCCTGCAATAACAGTACTTGATCCGCCGTCAGTGCCCGCGTTGCCCATAGAACTGGCTGTAACTCCAATGCCCCCTGATCCGCCTGTACCAACAGTGATGTTTAGACTAGCTGGATTGCCATAGTTAGCTAAAACAAAATTTCCGCTTGCTGCGCCGCCTGACCCCCCGCCACCGCCACCACCCGTATTATATCCCGGGGTATATTTTCCGCCTGACCCGCCTCCACCTCCACCGCCTAAAACCACAATATATAGGGAAGTTGCATTTGCCGGAACTGTGTAAATAAAGCTTCCGGCAGAAGTATACTCAGTCATCTGTGCGCTTGAGCTTGTTGTTAAAGCTGTCCATGTAGTCCCGTTGCATACTTGTACTGTTGTTCCTGTATAACGTAAACGACCATTACGTGAGCTATTACATGTGCTGGAGTCATTTCCTAAGTCAATATTTTTTGTGCCGCTGGAAGTCCATATTTCTAATGGTAAAAAGGACGCACCATCACAGACCATTCTTTCGCAAACGTTTGAAGCACAGTTTTCGTAAGAGTTTCCCGCATGTGTGGAGTTTGAGCAGGGAGGTGTTTGTGCCCAAGAGCTAGAGGAAATGATAAATCCAACAAATAGAATAATAATAAGGTATGCGTTTATATAAAATTTCATTTCTTTGCTCCCTTGAATTAAAAGTAAGTCATTATACGAACGATTCCATTTCCACCACTTCCGCCAGCCCCCGAGCTTCCACTTGAATTAGCTCCCCCACCCCCGCCGCCAGCGCCTCGTCCCCCTGCGCCACCATTTCCTCCAAGAGTGCCACCGTTTCCTCCTGATCCTGCTAAAATACCATTCATACCCGCGCTACCTGCTATATTAGGTGTGCTAGTAGTGCCAGACTCTGCATATCCTCCCACACTAAATGAAGTTTGTATTGCTGATGCATTTAGCCCGCTACCCCCGCCGCCGCCGCCGGAATAGGTAGGTCCATTTCCAGCAGAACCTGCAGCGGAAGTATTTCCCCCGTTTGCACCAGAAGCGCCATTAAAAGGGGCTGCGCCACCTGAACCAGCTAAATTAATCCCACCACCATTGCCTTTTGTTCCCCCGTCAGCAGAAACTAGCCTTACATTATTTGCTATCACATAAGATGGAGTACCGTCCGATCCATTTATGCCATTTGTTCCTCCAGAAGGGTTACCGCCAGCACCACCACTGCCCACTACAATTATTAAATTTGTTGGATTTCCATATTTTGTTAAATTAAATGTTCCTCCAATCGCTCCACCAGAACTTCCACCACCCCCACCGCCCCGAGCAGTACCACTTCCGCCGACTGATCCTGATCCACCACCCCCACCACCCCCGATAGTAATTACTGTAATATGTGTGGCACCCGCTGGAATTGGATAAATCCCAGTGCCTACAGATGTAAAGTCAGTAATTTGAGGCCCTGGCAAAGTGCGCCAAGTGGTTCCACTACAAACTTCTATTATGGTTCCTGTCCATCTTAAGCGTCCAGTGCGTCCGGTATTACAGGTACTCGTGTCATTGCCTAAATCAATATTTTTGGTTCCAAGAGTTTTTGACCAGATTTCAAGCGGAACATAGGCCGAGCCATTACACACCATGCGCTCGCAATTATTACCAGCACAGTTTTCATAGGAGTTACCGGCATCGCTTGCGACGGCGCAAGGCGGGGTTTGCGCATAAGCAGTGCTATACACACCAATCAATAGGAGTGCGACAATTAATCGTCGCGGCCAGCGCCAAAGCGTTTCCATGTTTTACCGTTGCAATAGATAAAGAGATCAAGCGGCTTGTCGTAGAAAATGGTGCCGGGCGGCATGGCGCAGGGTGATCCAACAGGATCGGCACGGCCACCGACAACATGAGGTTCGGTAACCTGATAGAGCATGGGATTTACGCGCATCTGCGCGTAAATAGCCTTTAAAGACTGTTCTACATTTGGGTTAGAATCGGCCGCAGATGAAAAGCCGGTCGTCAGAGACCATATTGTTATTGTAAGAAAGAGTAATAATACGGCGCTGTATTTTAAGCGAAACGATAAACGGCCATTATGAATAATATGAAAATAGGGGGGGGGGGTCATGTATTGCTTACAACGAACATTGAATGGCCGTTTAAAAACCATTTCAGCCTTGTCGGATGCAGTAAAAGCATGAAGCATAAGGGGTTTCCTATTAGCGAGCGAAAGCCTCTCAGGCGGGCTCCTTATATAAGCATACCGGTTAAAGTGTATCAAATTTCTTAATAAATATCAGAGAGCTTTCCGGCTGCCAAGAATATCATAAAAAGGCTATGACTTTGTCCGTATATACATTATTCCTTATTAACAGGATAAAATTCCTATTGATTTCCGGCTACTTCTGCTGATAACATGAATATATTCCTAGTCATAGGACGTTGGCCTTGTTAATGTCTGCCTATAGCCCGAGCGATGGAGGATACCGATGACTGAAAAAATCGAACCCTTACTGGACCGCAAAACTGCTGCCCGTTATCTGAACGTTTCACCTGGTACACTGGCGGTTTGGGACTGTACAAAACGCTATGATCTTAAGCCGATTTACATCGGCAGATCGGTGCGTTATCGGCGGTCAAATCTGGACAAGTTTATTGAGCAGCGGCTGCATCGTTAAGTGCTGACTGCTTTATAAAACCCCTTTTCTCAACTTTGTCTAATGAGGTCGCCATGAATATTGATCAGGCGAAAGCCATTCCTATTGCCGAAATTCTTCTTAATCTGTCGATACACCCACGGCGGCAAACAGTTGATAAGTTACTTTATCTTTCACCTATAAGAAAAGAGAAAACACCGAGTTTCTGGGTCTATACCAAAGCCAATAGATGGCACGACTATGGAGATGGAAGAGGAGGGGACCCTATAGATTTGGCATGTGCTTACTTAAAACACACGAAAGAGGATTATACCGTTTCAGATGCATTACGGTGGCTGGGAAATATGTCTGTCGCTCCGCTTAACGTCCATTCCTTTTATCCGGACCCGCTGCCTAAGCCTGAACCCGAATTGATATTGAAAGATAAAAAGCCTATTCAGCATCTTGGATTAATTCAGTATCTGACAAAGCGTGGTATTGATCCGGATTTGGCTCGTTTATATTTAAAAGAAATTCACGTTCGAAACCGTCAGACACATAAAAGCTTCTTTTCGTTGGGCCTCGCTAATGTAGAAGGGGGCTATGAACTTCGGAATCCTTTCTTTAAGGGTTCACTTGGCCATAAAGCCATTTCATTTATACGGGGGCAGGTACCGAAACCAGATAGTATCCACCTGTTTGAAGGAGGCATAGACTACCTTTCGGCATTGATGCAGGCAAAAATACCAGGGTTCAAAGGAGATACGATTGTTCTTAATTCTGTAACCGGTTTGACAGAAGCCATTGCCTACATCCGGAATTATGGATACCGCGTTGCCTACAGCTGGCTGGATAACGATTATGCTGGAGGAAAAGCAACTCAGACTTTCGCAGCGTTTGCCGCCACTCAAGCCGATTTACTTCATAAGCCCATGAACCGGCTTTATATACCACACAAGGATGTCAATGCCTGGCATATGCATCAGCTTAACCTCTCTTTTTAGGGAGCCTATATGCAGTATAACATACAGTCTTTGTTTAAGGTCAATGAGGTCGAGATCGTGTACCGGAATAAAATTCCTTATCCGGATCGTATACACTCACCCGTTCGGCAACGGCATATGAGATCCTTTTACAGGCCTGGGATGATAACAAAGTCGAGTTGGTTGAACAATTTAAAATTCTCCTGCTTGACCAGCAAAATAATTGCCTGGCCATATCCAGTATTGCATCAGGCACCATGACGTCGTGTTTCGCCAATCCACGACTGATCTTCGCTACAGCGATCAAGTCAAAAGCCACATCTATTATTTTAGCTCATAATCATCCAAGCGGAAATTTAAAACCGAGCGCAAGCGACATCAGCCTGACGCGTAAACTCGTAGAAGGGGGTAAACTACTGGATATCTCTATTCTTGATCACCTGATCATTACACCGCGTAATTATTGTTCTCTCGCTGATGAAGGGCTGATGCCAAAATAGTATTCAGGTCTTGTCTGGTGTGATTGCATACCCTCTGTCTGCGGTTAGTCATTTAGCTGAATGCTTACCGGACAGCGCTCAGCGTCACCAACCACAATATTCGCCTGCGAGGCACAGCCTCGCATTCCCCGCCAGACCAATATTCTGGCTGGTTTGTTCGCTAAAGCCGCCCGGTTTTTCGCCATCAACTGACCAACCACAAACAGAAGGATATCTGAAATGACTTCTACACCAACCGACACTCAATATAATCATGGATCAGATACATCTCAGGGGGATATCTATAACCGTATTACTAATAAAATACTGGCTGATCTGGAAAAGGGGCAACTGACTTGGCGTAAGCCCTGGCATAGTGATCATTTAGCCGGCCATGTTACGCGGCCTCTCCGATGGAATTCAATCCCCTATACAGGAATTAATACCCTGCTTTTATGGGGGACATCCGCAGATAAGGGCTATATCTCTCCCTACTGGATGACCTTTAAACAAGCTGCTGATCTGAAAGCCAGTGTTCGTAAAGGCGAAAAAGGAACTCCGGTTGTGTATGCAGATAAGATAATTAAAGAGCATGAAAATGAGGATGGTGAACGTAGTGTAAGCCAAATTCCGTTTTTGAAAACCTTTACCGTTTTTAATGCCACTCAGATTGATGGTTTACCGGAGAAATTCTATCAGGGGCCTGAAATTACTTCTGTTAACACTCATCAAAGAAATGAGGCGCTCGATCTCTTCTTTGCTCAGACGAAGGCAGACATCTATACCGGAGGACAAGCTTCATATTCACAAATAACGGACCGTATTCAGATGCCGCCATTTGAGAGTTTTGAAAGCGTTACCCGATACTATGGCGTATTAGCTCATGAGTTGACTCACTGGACAAAACACCCTCAACGTTTGAACCGCGACTTAGGCCGTAAACGCTACGGAGATGAAGGTTACGCCCGCGAAGAGCTTGTTGCAGAATTAGGTGCTAGTTTTTTGGCTGCTGATTTGGGTTTTGAGCCTGTACCGGAGGAGTACCATGCAGCTTACCTGCAATCCTGGCTTGAGGCTCTACAGAATGATAAGCGCCTGATTATTACAGCTGCATCCCACGCTCAGAAGGCCGTTGAGTATATTCATAAACTACAGCCCTCCTGATCTCTGTATGGGACTGCCGGAAGGTGATGGATATATTGAGGCTTGTGGAGGCATCAGACGATCAATTTTCCTGTTTTGATCTGTTGACAAATGAATGGCAGCCTAAGCGAGACTGTCTGGCCAACGCTTATCCCTCATTTTTAACGTCGTTAAAAATGCTCTGCGACTTAGCCTGAAAATAGACACTATGTATCGATTTTCAGGCTTCGGGGAGCTATCCCGCCTGCCTGCGCTTTTTTCGCTACCATCATCAACAGCACAAAAAAGGAGATTTGCTGATGACAGACCAAACCGAAAATAATTCCAAAACCCCTACCCATGCTGTTTACGTAGTTGAAGTCAGAGAAGGCAGTAACAAATCTGAATGGCATCGGGTTGGAAGTGCGTGGGAGCATAGTGACCAGGACGGTCTCAATCTTTCAATCAATGCGTTAGGAATTGCCTATCTGCAAACTAAAGGACAGGGCGCAACTTTAGCTGTCCGCCGTAATAAGCAACAGCGCTAAATCAGAAACAGCCGGAGGGCCACAATCTCCGGCTGTCTTTCTGGTTTTTAAGACTAATATCAGATTGACGCCTTAGTTAATTTCGCTGTTCGATCTGTGCATCCGTTACCATTGTTCCTGTGTCTTCAATGATCCTGTAACGCTCATCCTGAACGATAATCCAGCGGACACTCATCTCAACCAGATCCAGAAATAGCGGCTCCAGACTATAACCGGTGATTGTTAGTGAGTATCCGGAAAATAGGAGCTGTATTATATTTTTTTCTCCATCAGATCGGAACTCGCCTGCAATCAGATAGGCGTAGTTAAGAAAATGCTGCCGGGCGTCCGGCCATAATATGGCAAGGCTTCGTGGTCGGTCAGGTGGAGTGTAAGCCGTTCCCTGATTTACTGTTTCCGGATCACCTGTTGGGTTGCCTTCCCGCATTTGATCAAAACGTAATTTAAAGCTGTGGCTCATAATGACGATCTTTACGTTTAGACGGTGATAAATTAGCGCTGTCCTTAGCGACCGGCGCGTTGTGTGGCGTTCTGGTTAGCTCCTCACGGATATGATGATGTATCAGATCTTCTGTCATATCAGACTGGAGGACCAGTTCTATGGCCGACTGGCGATCGCCCATCCGCGATGCGTATGACAGTAATGCTTCATAGTTATCAGTATAAATACGGGCTCGGTCACGTCCCCTTGAAACAGATACGTAGAATTGTTTAGCATCTGTTCCCGGAAATGTGGCGGCTGGCTGTGCAATAAAGACCTCATCTACGGTCTTGCCCTGTGAAGCATGTGAGGTGACACAATAAGCATACGCAAGATGGCCATACTGCTGGTTCAGCCTGTACTCTGCACGGCTGACTGGGTTCCGTAAAATGATAGGGCTGGACTTGCCAACTTTGACAACCTCTAAGACTTGTCCGTTATTAAGCCGATTTTTTTCCTGATCGAATCCGTTCCGTGTGATACGTACTTTATCTCCCTTGGCAAGCTTGATTTCTTCCGGCTTATAAAGTTCATAATCACTGCTTTTTCCAACGGGTAAAGGAAGTATATCTTCTCCATTGCGAATAAAAATACCTTTGGCTGAAGCCCGTTCTACTATCCACTGGCTTCCTCTTTTAATGCCAGGTCTATTCTGACTGAACTGTATAACCTGACCCGCTTGAAAATTTCGCCAGTCAGCTTTCTGAGCCTGGGTCAGATTTAAGTTGCTTAACCGGTTTACCGTTAGCTCTTTCTTTCCTAGATTTCCGTTGGCTTTGAGCTTCTCCCGAATCAGATGCGTTACATTGTCACCTTCAGCATGCGTGGGCGATACGACTAGTGCCGTTTTTCCGGCTTTAATTGTATCCATATAGTCCGCAACAAGCTGCTCATGAGGTTTTAGCGGGTCAACCTGCTGGATAAAGCCTATATCTTGTAGCTTCTTAAACGCATCGGTAACCTTTCCATCAGCAAGTGCTTCAACGGCCTCCCGATACGGAATATGCTTTTGCCGGTAAATCCGGCTTACCTCAGCCGTCCGTATTCCGGCTACGGTATTGAGTATACGTAGCGCATCTCCGCGCAGTACGCTGCTGTGTTGTCTACTGTCGCCCCCCAGAATAAGCCTCGCATTTTGCCGTTGCGCCAGTTCAAGTAAGGCTGTCATATCTGTGGTGCCAAGAAGCCCCGCTTCATCAACCCATAATACCTGATTTGTCAGTTGCTTCTGCAATGCAGGGTCAACAAGTAGTCTGGCGACTGTTTCAGCTTGGGTGAAACCTTCATTCCGCAAAACGTTCCGTGAAGCTTCAGAGGAAGGAGCTACTATCAGAACCTGTTTACCTGCTTTTTCAATATGCCCAACAGCTTCCTGCATTAAAGTCGTTTTGCCCGTACCCGCCGCTCCTCTGATAATTGAGACCCGGTTGGTAGTTGTCAGGATATGACGAATTGCCTCTGCCTGCTGGCCATCCAGTTTGAGTTCAGGGGCAGAATGGTAAAGTGGTTTAAGCTTGCCCTGATCCTGTCTGGCAAGTTTAACCATCTGCTGCTCTTCGCCTAAAACGGTCTTAGTTGTGCAAAGTATACGGCTGTTATTCTGAACCTGAATTAAGCGCTTATCCTGCCTGAAATGAATTGTCAGCGTATCCAGTGTCAAGTGCCGGTTACCAATACTGTGGCGATAGGCTGTTTCAAGCAGACGCCGGTCATGAATAACGGAAGCCCTTTCAAAGCCATGCTTGAGAGCATAGTCTATACAATGATCAGCCGTTAGGTTGGCTGATTCACGCACTTTGGCATGACGAATGGCTTGCTTACCAGTCTCTTTTTCATTTTCAGGTAGCTCCCTGATTTGTCGCCGCCAGTCTGATTTCAGGTCATCCAATGAAACGCCGTATTGTTTTCTGGAACGAGTGCGGGCACCTAGTTCACTGAGTTCTTTTGCGTCTGTAATGCCTTTCTCTTTTGCAATGCGTCCAATTTCATCAGTACGTTTAGAAAAGAGGTCAATAGCCGATTGGGGGACCCCGGAAATCTCAAAGGATTTGCCGGTTCGTCTTATATCGTAACCCAGATCAATCAACTGGTCTGATAAGCGTTTGTGAAACCGCGCTTGGTAGTATGGCATATCCCGTTTAATATCCCGAAACTGAACAGCTTTAATTTTTTGTTCTGTCTGATCATACGTTGCATTAAATACATAGCAATGAGCATGAAGGTGAGGGTCCGGAAGCTGACCATCTACAGGCCTTGCGGTCATATGAGTAAAATCTGCCCAAAGCATTTCGCCGGTTTGACGTTCGTCTTGAGTATAGTCTTTGCGCACCCGCGTTTTAGTATCAGCTTCAATATCCTGCATCGTTTGCCAGACAGCTTCCTGAAAGGCTTCTAACAAGTGATCATCCTTCGATAAGGCATGTAAGACAGAGAGGCTTTTAGGCGCATGAAAATTAATATCATAGCCTACCGTTCGTTCATCGCGGGTACGTGCTGTTAAGGGAGTGTTCGTAAGTGGATTACGGTTTTCGCACAATGCGAAAAACACCTCTCGGGTCACCGGCCCCGTCAGTCCCAGCCGTTCTGCCAGTTTCCCCTGGACCTGACCGCTGAGTTCCTGATCATTGATATAATAATCAGCCTGGCTGAGTGCTGACGTATAATAGGCTTTAGCGTGCCCCGAAGAGGTGCTTTGAATCATGCGGATCATGTGTCAATTGTAATGATGATTACCAATTGAACCCCTGACTTTCAGAGTCAGTTAATGAATAGCTATGGAGGATAATAGGTGGAGACCAGGCTATAAGCTGTGTTAGAACAGTATCTGGTTATGTCTATTGTTTTCATCAGACTTCTTCCCTTAGCACTGCTAAGGAGCTTTAGAGAGCGATGACCGCATCGTCTTCCTCGAAAAAACTGTCCACCAGCTGACGACGCATATCGGGGTCAGCAGGCCTTCGGCCATAAAAGTTAAAGCCGCGCGTTTCGTCGGCAGAACGGCCTTCGACAAAAGCGTTGACCAGCTCTTCATTACAGATCATCTCATCTATTTTATCCATGACAAAATGATCACCATTGCGATAAGCAGCCATATAGCTAAATGAATAGAAAATACTACAGAACATGAGCAAGTTGCCTAAAGCTTGGCCGAATATCCATAACAAAAAACCCACCATAAAACAGGCGACTGGCTCTAATAGAGTTGAGATCCGGCGTACATCTCCTTTATTACCTTCATAATCAAAATCTAAAAACCAAGGGTGAATCAATCCTGTTGAAAGGCTGAACCTTTTGAAATCAAAGACGGATGGTAAGCGTTTTATTTCTTCACGGCGCTGGTAGCTTACGTATAAAAAGACCACTACAAATAAGTACCAGGTCGCATAATGAAACAAAAATTCTTTTGAGCTCGAAGAGTGACGAAACTTATCTAACACAGAACTCAGCGCTGTAGGAAAAATAAGCAGTAATGCACTGATAATAAGCACATTTGAAAATGAAAAATAGCGCTCACCCATGTTGCGTCGTAAAAATACTTCGAGCACTAATCGAGGCCAAGAGCAAAATGTTAGAAAAAAGCCTAAGAAAGCGTCCTTGATAAGGTTTTGACGGCGAAATACTGTTTGGTAATAGAGATTTTTTTTCATGGTTTTACGTGTTTTAATAAATGATGAATTAAGGTTGATATTCTTGACTAAATGTCATCTTGACGTGATTAAGCCCCTTAAGAAGGCTATCGCCCTGACGATGCAGATAGCCTTCGACCTCGAATTTACACTTGGGTCCACCGGTTTTTAGGCGAACAAAAGCTTCTGGCCGTACCACCCGTTCGAGCTTGAGTGACTTTGACCGGGTTTGGGCAAAGTTTTGGGCAATGGTTGTGCTCTCGGATTGATCTTCAAAGAAGGCGTCCCCGATGAGCTCCGAAGCATACCGATTGGTTTCTATATCAGCGTTAGCATGAAAGATTTTAGTGCCTAATGTCCCCAAGAATGACTTGACGCGATATTCCGCTTTAGCTCCCCCCATCGAAGCATAGTAACTGGGAATATTCTGCGTGATGTAAACCGTACAAATACGGCTGCTACGAGCCGTCGCCTGATACTCGGCATCATGTTCATGGAGGAAGTGCTGGGCTTCATCCGCCCAAAGAAAGACAGGACGTCCATTTTGGTTAATGTCCCGCTTTTCCATGGCCCGTTGCCAGATATACTTGAATAGGATCTGGCAGTCCCGCCCAACCTTGTGATAGAGTTTGACGGGCAGGTTAATCAGAATAATCTTGCCATTCAGACTATCCTCAGGGGTAAATGTAGAACGCCCTTTGCAGAAGAGGGAATAGACGGGCTCCCGCAACAGACGAAACAAAAATCCGGAAAAGGTAAAATCAATAATTGACCTGGTCTTATCACTTAAGTTCAGATAGTTCTCCATAAAGAAAGTATCTAGGAATTTGAGGAGCCGGGCGTCGGGCAAGGCGTTAATCAGTCGCTGCTCAAACATTATATCATCCTGCAAGGCCTGGCGGTCTTCGACCGGTAATGAAGCTGCCCAGTGATCGATTTGCTGATTTACAACTTTACGAGCTGCTTCAAACGCCTGTTGAAATGGTTTGACCGTCTGATGATCTGTCAGAAGACTCTCACTTCCCTTGGGTATACTCATGACAATGTCATACATGTCCTGAATAGATACCTTGTCATAGGCAAGCTGGCACAAGTCGATTACATTGTAGAGCAACATATCCAACGCGGATTCCCAGAAAGCGTCATCTGACTTGCCGGCATCTTTTTCTTCACCCGCTCGAATAACGGTTTTGAGAACCTGTACTAAGTTATCGGTGAGAGCTTTTTCACCCATGGAATGGCGCGCTTCGTAATCGAGGAAATTGAAGGCGTGCTTTCCGCCTGGCTCCAGCACAATTAAATCCTTGCTGCGTCCGGCAAGTTGGCAACAGTGTTGCCACATTTGTTTTTCATCTGGTTTGGCTGTTAGAACCAGCCCCCCAAAATTATTTAATAAAAACTTACATAATATCGTATGTCCGGATCCAGAGGTCTTTCCACTGCCAATACCTCCAAATATTTGCGTGCCCTCAAGGCTGTTGCGAATGGTCCAGCTATTACACTCCGTCCTGGAAACCATTTCGATTAAAGGCTGGTCAAGATCGAATTGTTGCATTTCTAAAAGAGTTTTTTAGGTTAGATATCAGCGACAGAGATCGGTAAAGCTATCTGTGGCCGATGGGAATTATCTTTTATTTACGCAGATAGCAACCACCCAGCGGGCTTCTAACCATGAGCTGACCATACCGTGTGCGAACAACTTTGGGGCCTATACCATCCCATTCAAGTACAATTATGGCGAATGAAAAGCCGCATTGGTCTTTGACTTTAGTTATCATTGACTTTGAAGTTTAAAATTTGACGAATTGAAAGTTGTATTATGTTCAATGAGAACTAGCTGATCTGGGCCCTTGGATCAATTAGGTTACCAGCAAGCTAGTATTATTTATGTTTTTTGATGTAATTTTGTAATGTACATTACAAAATTATCCGGAGGAGGACTTTACAAAACCTGAAGCTGAAAATATTAAATAGACCATTTAATATTCTTGACCTAAAGGCGTAATCACTATCTCAATCAACCATGTCTGGAATTACCAAACAGCAGTTTAATACCCTTGAGGATTTATTCAGTTACTACAACGAAGCCCTCTTCAAAAACCAATTACCATTCTGTTTAATCAATCTATCACGACACCGGCGGGCGGCGGGTTACTTCATAGCTGAATACTGGAAATCAACCGATAACCAGACCAGACATGAAATTTCCATCAACCCTGATACGCTCTATAAAGGTGATGAGTATTGGCATAGTACCTTGGTGCATGAAATGTGCCATATGTGGCAGGCAGAGTATGGTGAACCATCACGCTATTCCTATCACAACAAAGAATGGGCAGCTAAAATGATCGAGGTTGGTTTAATACCATCCAGTACCGGCCAGCCTGGTGGAAAAAAAACAGGCCAGCATATGAGCGACTATGTTTTAAAAGATGGTCCATTTGAGAGAGCTTTCCAGTCGATTAGTCAGAAGTCTCTCCATAATCTGCGACTTCCCTTCATAACCAATATTACACTTACAACAGTCTTGCCCGAGACGGGAGCCGAACGTAAATCTGGCATTAAGATAAAATACTCTTGTAATTGTGGGACAAACGTATGGGGAAAATCAGGATTGCAGTTAAAATGTCTTCAATGCAATTCTATTTACAAAGAGAATGCACTGACACGCAAGGAGAACTTGTAGAAATGCACTGCTTAGCAGTTCTTGTAAATCGATGTTAGCAAGCCCAAAACACGGAGATATCGCTTATCATTAAATGGGAAAATAATAACCGTCAGCCCCACGTTGGAAAAAGCTCTGACCATTAACGACTAAAAAAGGCAGTTTTTTCTCTGATTGATCTTGGGCCAGATCACCGAACCCCCAATCGACAACTTGGGCCCAGGTTGAGCCACCGAAACATAGTTTGATCTTGATGTACATAATTTCTGAGTTTAGATGTTTGTCTTATTAGTTTAGTCCATTCAAATTAGCCTAAACGGAAATTAATGATACAGTGATCACATACTGGACTGGGCCCAGTCCAGTATGTGATTTCACATTGAAACACTGACTAAATGTCAGAAGAAATATGCTTCTGATTAAAAAATAGGGTCATTTTTGCTCTTGATGTGCTTTTCTTCATCAAATGGTTCCCAGGGATGTGTTGAGTCTAAACGCACCCAATTTGATCCGTCAGGGTGATTGTGAATGGTTCTGTTGTCTGGGTGAATAATAGCACGCTCTTCTGCTTCAGAATTGCTGTAGCCTCGATCTTGTAAACTTTCCATTGTTTCTAATTATTAATAAGACTCAAAAAAAACTCGTTAAGCATTAACTACGGCGTAAAGCCGCCTCCGGGCATCCAAATATCTCTTTACATTATGTATAAATTATGTATTATACCTTAGTAGATTTTACTTTATAAGGAGTTTAGTTATGAGTGAACCATCCTCGATTCCCCCTGTACAAGCGCTGAAATATGGAACAGAACCAGCTCCAACTCCTGAAACATGGAAAGATTTTTTTCAAGACAACGTAGGATCAGTAGCGGCTTTTAGCTATGTTGATGCTACGTACGACATGTTGGCAAAGCTGGAGCAGGTTATAAAGCTCAATGACTTTCAGGAGATGAAAGAAACTCTCACCGACTATTATATTGAGCGCTACAATTTCGTTAAACATGCTCTTGAAAATGATCTGTGATGTAAAGTTGTATAAAAAACTGATCTGCACGTTGAACTTTTCTTGCAGGTCTTTTTCAGAAAAACTATAGTTTTATGGAGTCAACTTATATATTGAGTCGATGGCAGGCTGTTGAATTATTTGTAAAAATAATTGCAAAATATGAAGATAAGCCTTCTCTTGAAATTGAAAAAGACCTCCCAGCCAAACTTCTTATGTATGGTCGGGCTGAGAAGTCGCTGGAAGTTGCAAAAAATGTTTTAGAGCCTATAGCTAATGCTATGGGTAGTCGTCAGTATTATCCTAAATTTCTATATGAGCTTAGTAACGAAATACGAAAAGGCTCTCCGGTTATTCGTACGTTTAGGAGGATGAACTTAGTGTTATGCTATTTGGGGGAGAGTGAAAGGCTATCAATTTATAACACAGTAGGGAATTTTGATGTAAAGCAAAATACGATTAAAAATACAGTATGGGTACTTTATACATATGAAAACTATTTCGATAGTGCTTTAGGCCAGAAGCAACCACTTTTATATTGTTATCCTGTTTATTTGTTAGATTATGGCTATACTAAAATACTAACTTTCGCTGCCAGAGATGGCGAAGTTGTTAGTAGGCATGAATATAAAGGTCAATATTGGATTAAAGAAAAAAGATATTTGCTAATGGATCTTCATATGGACGAAGCTCAAGAAAAAGAACTACGCGTAGTTTTTGATATAGGGCTTGGGGATATGAAAGAAGGCGATGTGGCATTAGGATATTATCTTAATGCAAGTAATAAAATCTATTTTGGTCCAATTGTGCTAGAAAAAAGTGCATATTCAAATATAGCTCAGCCAGCGATTTTTAAAAAGGATGATCCTCAGATTGATAAAGAGATTTGGGCGTATTTTGATGGTATAGAGAATATCCCTAACGAAGTAATGACCGAAGTGAAGATCAAGAAAAGACTGAAGAAATTCCTAAAATAGTACTTCCTGTAGAATTAGTAGCGAAAGGCACGATACTATAAATAATCACAAAAGATTACTTATACCGTAAAAAGAGTAGATAATAAGTACACTGAATAACAGTATACCAATTTTTATGCTTACATAAACTAAGACGTAATAAATGTAAATTACCCAATTATTATATCGAGTGCTTCATCAGCATCCTTATTGATAAAGTGGCCTTGGTAGCCAATCGTTGTTGTAATTGAGGTGTGGCGATAGAGCTTCTGTAGTAGCTGAATAGGAATCTTATCGCCGGAGAGATTTCCGAATGTATGACGGGCAATGTGCATAGTCAGTGGTTTGTGGATACCCGCAAAAGCGGCAATTTTTTTCAGATGCACATCCAGCCGCCTAATAGCTGAAGCAATTTTGCGCTGCACGTCGTAGTTGTCGGTGAAATCAGTCAGTACCTGTAATTCCGGAAAAACAAGGTCATTTTTATCGCCTTTCGGATATTGAGCAATAATTTTAACAACCTTGTCAGGTACTTTCAGCGATCCGGGTTTGGCGTTCTTACCCATGGTGTAATGTAGCCGGTCATTCTGAAAGTCAGAATGTCTCAGCCGCAGGACATCTGAAGCCCGCATACCCGCAAAGTAGAAAGCCAGCAACCATATATTACGGGCATGAGCCCAATATGCAGGGCATCCGGATAGATCGACGTTTTCAAGCAGCTTGACTTCGTCAGCGTTTAAACCAATCTTGTTAGCTTCCGGTAGCTTGATCCCGATTTTTCCTTTGCCAAACGGATAATATTTCTGGTCAACCAGTCCATCAGCAATTGCCTGATTAAATATTGTCCGGATGATAATCATGTAATTAGCAACCGTCCGGTCGCTGACATGACGTTTTCCTTTGAGGTGAGCTTTAAATTTATTCAGGACTGAGATCGTAATCTCAGGGAAGGTGATATCTCGGCCATCAAGGAAATTTCGGAATATATTCAGACGCGCTTGCTCTGTGGTAACCCTGTTGTATTTTCCCTGCTTACGCATGTTCTCAATAAAATCGTCCGCCAATGTGAAGAACGATCCTCCTTCTTTAGTTTTAATCTGCTTGCGCACGGCGTGTGAGGAGAGCGCCTTATGCTGAATATCCAGCTGGATCAGCTTATTGTTTGCTTCAGCTTTTTTACTCAGGATCAGATTATTCAGCCAGGTTGAATTTGAATGGCTTTTCTTGACCTTTTGCTGAGTTCTATCCCAATCAGCTTTACGGATATGCTGGCCTAAGTAGATATAGGATGTTCTTCGGTTAATGGTAATCCGAATGGCCAGGGGATAGAGACCGTCTGAGTTTGCTTTGCTGCGAAGTACGACTTTCAGGGAAGATGCCATAAATTTGTCAGCTTATTAGTGAATCGTTTTAATGTCAGTTTTGTTATGCCGTATCAGCACTGGCATGATCAGCTAAAACAAAGATAAGAAAACTTGGTACAACATAGGTACAACAAATTGCGGTTTAACCTGTATTTGTCTATTTTATCTGTTTTGTAAGTAGCTGATAATCATTACAAATTGATATATATTAAACCAAATAAAACCAATAATCGCAGGGCTTTGAACCCTGGACGGATCCAATGAGCAAACACGGACGCATTCTGGTCGCTATGAGCGGCGGCATCGACTCTTCACTGGCAGCAGTACTATTACACGAAGAAGGGTATGAAGTAATTGGTATGACGATGAAAACCTGGGATTATGCGTCCTCGGGTGGTACCAAAAAAGAAACCGGCTGCTGTAGCCTTGATTCTATCAACGATGCCCGTAACATCGCCGTTAGCCTGGGCTTTCCGCATTATATTCTCGACATCCGGTCAGAATTCGGGGATTATGTAATCGATCATTTTACCAACGAATACCTGTCGGGACGGACGCCGAACCCGTGTGTATTGTGTAATACGCACATTAAATGGGATGCCTTGCTCCGCCGTGCCGACCGCCTTGACTGCGAATTTATCGCAACCGGCCACTATGCGAATCTGCGCGAAGAAAACGGCCGGCAGGTGGTTTCGAAAGGTATTGACAACCTGAAAGATCAGTCGTATGTGCTTTGGGGGGTGTCACAGGAAAGCCTGAGCCGGACAAAATTACCGCTTGGCTACCTACGCAAATCCGAAATCCGGGAGATGGCCAAAGAACGCGGATTCATTGAGCTGGTTACGAAATCGGAGTCCTACGAAATCTGCTTTGTGCCGGATAACGACTACCGTGGTTTCCTGAAACGCCGTGTACCCGGGCTTGAAAAAGAAGTGGCCGGCGGAAACTTCGTGATGGAAGACGGCCGTGTGGTTGGTAAACACGAAGGGTATCCGTTCTATACCATTGGCCAGCGGAAAGGGCTTGGCATTGCGCTGGGACATCCGGTGTTTGTGACTGACATCCGGAAAGATACGAATGAGGTTGTGCTGGGGCTAGATCAGGATTTGTACCGCGATGGTATGCTGGTGAGTAAACTGAACCTGCAGAAATACGCCCGGATCGACCAGCCGCTGGAAACCGTGACCAAAGTGCGCTATAAAGATCAGGGCACTAAAGCCATTATTTCGCAGGAAAGCGACGACCAGATTAAGGTGTTGTTTGAACAGGGTGTATCGGCCATTGCACCCGGACAGGCGGCTGTTTTCTACGAAGGTGAAGACGTAATCGGCGGTGGCTGGATCATGAAAAGCTTCCGGCAGGAATAGATCTGACCGGCATTTCTATAAAACATGTACCTTGCAACAGGATTGACAGACAAACTGTCAATCCTGTTTTTTTATGCCTTTATTATCTGATTCCATTCACTATGATCGTCCGCGAAACACCCCGGCTGGAAATCCGGCAGTTGGTTATTGATGATGCCCCGTTTATTCAAACCTTGCTGACCAGCCCGTCCTGGATGGAGTTTATCGGCGACCGGGGCGTAAAAAGTGAAGCCGATGCCCGCTGGTATATCCGGGATGTGCAGCACGTGAATTATGAAAAATATGGGTTCGGCCTGTATCTGATTTATGAAAAGGCATTGCTGCTGCCGATTGGCCTGTGTGGGTTGCTGCAACGTGATTTTCTGGATGCCCCCGATATGGGATTTGCCCTGCTCGATGACTATGCCGGAAAAGGTTATGCCCGTGAGGCGGCAGAGGCTGTACTGGATTTTGCCCGGGAAAAGGGGTATCCGAGACTTTACGCGTTTACTATTCCGCATAATCCACGCTCGCAAGGGCTGCTGAGCCGGCTGGGATTTGCCCATACCCGTACTATGCCCAGCCCGGACGGCCTGCATGAGTTTTGGGTTTTTGAGCGTGTGCTATAACACCGGTTTGGAAACTTCAGGTGTTTGCAAGTTAGGCTGATCAGTGGCTACCGGTGGCCGATATCCTTTGAAGGGTACTGTCAGCATAGTGCCAATGCGCTGATGTTCATCAGGTTGCGCATAGGTGTCTAACCCATAAACAAGTTTATGGTTATCAACCTGCGCGAAGGTGCCCAGTAAGCGGTCCCAGACTGAAAAAATGTTGCCGTAGTTGGTATTAGAGAGCGGCAACGCAAAGTGGTGATGTACATGGTGCATATTCGGTGTGACAACCAGCCAGCCGATGGCTTTATCAAACCATGCCGGCAGCAGGATATTGGCGTGGTTAAACTGAGATAATATCACCGACAGGGACTGATAAAGAAAGAGCAGCCACATGGGAGCACCCGTCACGACAACGGCCAGCGTCGTAAATACAAACCGGATGACACTTTCGCCCGGATGATGACGGTTGGCCGTCGTGGTGTCAACGTGGGTATCTGAATGGTGGATGGTATGAAACTGCCAGAGCCACCAGACATGATGTTCCGTCCAGTGGGCCAGCCATGCCCCGATAAAATCCATCAAAAGCAGACCGATCGCCAATTGAGCCCATACCGGCATCTGCACCCAATGCAGAACCCCGATTTGCGCCTGTGCTGTCAGATCGACGGTTTTAACCACAATAAAGGCTAATACGAGGTTTACCAGAATGGTGGTAAACGTGAAAAAGAAGTTGATACCGGCATGGCTCCACTTTTTGTAGGAAAACCGGAACAGAGGAACAGTACTTTCGAGCAGCCAGAAAAATGTAATGCCGCTGACCAGAATCAGACTGCGGTGTAACGAGGGGATATGGTCAAAATAATTGATGAAGTCGTTCATGGGAAAGTACTGTTTTTTCTGCCTATAACAAAAATAAATACTTTCCCATAAAATGCCAGCCTGACCGGATTATTTGCGGGTCATGGTTTCTGCTTTTTGGTCAACCTCCTCCTGATCGCGGGCAATTTCAATACGTAATTTATGGTTTTCCCGCTCAAATACCTTCATTAGCACAATGAAATAAGAGAGCAGCAAGGGCCCGATAACCAGTCCCAGTATGCCGAATATGGGAACACCCAGCACAATGCCGACCAGTGTTATCAGCGGATGAACATCGCCCATCCGTTTGGCCAGCCAGATGCGCAGCAGGTTGTCAATATTGATGATCACAATCGCACCAACCAGCAGAATACCAACCCCCTGACCGGTGTTGCCACTGGAGATCTGCATGAGCGCAGCCGGTACAAAAACCACCGGCGTACCAAGTACCGGAATAAAGGCAAAGAAAAACGTAACCATGCCCCAGAACGCCGGATCAGGTACACCAAAAATCCAAAGCGTGAGCCCGGTCAGAACAGCCTGGACAAACGAAACCAGCGCCTGACCAAGCACATTGGCATTCACCATGTTCTTTAGTTCCTCGCCCAGGTTGTTCAAAGTCCCCGTTTTAAACGGCAGGTACTTCCGCAAGCCTTTCATGAACGACTCTTCTTCCATAAACATGAAGTAGAGTGCTACGTAGAGCAGGCCCATGATGATGATAAAATCCAGGGTGCCGCTGAGAACCGACGGAAACTGCTTACTGGCAAACGAAGCGCCCTGCTGCACCATCGACCGGATATTTTTCTCGTCGGTAATTTTGAATTTGGTCAGCTGTTCAACTTTACTGATCAGGTCAAGAATAGGCTCCGGATTCCGGCTATAGTACTGAATCCGGCTGGCAAGCAGTAAGCTCAGTGCCAGAAATGGCAGAATGATAACGACAAGTGAAAAAACGATCAGCAGGACAGTGACCAGTGTCCGGTTCCAGCCACGTTTGTGGACCAGATTGTGGAACCAGGGCCGGAAGACGACGTACAGAATTACCGCCCCCAAAAAGGCAGTGATGTATTGGCTGATGCCGACAATGATAAAGCCGCCAATGATAAACAGGCTGGCAATCAGTAATATTCGCTGTTGGTTGGGTGTATAGATATTCGACATGGTAATGTTTTTTACTCGTGATGGTTACAGAACAATTGCTGTATTCTGGTTTAGCTACAAACGCAGCAACGCAAAACACAGCAACTAAGGATTGTCTGTTAAACTGTCGAATATCAAAAATGTTAGCACTCCGTAGCGCTGAGAGCCAGACCGGCCTCGGAGGTCTCCTTGTATTTTGTGGACATATCGCGGCCGGTTGCCTTCATGACCTTGATGACTGAATCGAGGGAAATTTTCTGCATAGACGGCGCGCCGGAGGTGGCCAGCAGAAAGGCATTGTAGGCTTTGACGGCTCCCATGGCGTTGCGTTCGATGCAGGGAATCTGCACATAGCCGCCGATCGGGTCGCAGGTCATGCCCAGGTGGTGTTCGATACCGATTTCGGCGGCAGATTCGACCGCATCGATGGATTTGCCGGCTGCATAGGTCAGAAAGGCAGCCCCCATGGCCGACGCTGAACCGATTTCGCCCATACAACCCATTTCGGCCCCCGAAATACTGGCGTTGTGCTTCACCAGAAAACCAACCGCGGCCGCGGCCAGCATCCCTTTCCGGAGTGTCGCCTTATCGTAATGAAAATGATGCTTAGCCAGGTACGTCAGGCCCGGGATTACGCCGGAAGCGCCTGAGGTCGGTGCCGTTACGACAATGCCGCCGGCCGCGTTTTCCTCAGAAGCCGCCAGGCAGTAGGCATTCAGAAAGATCAGAAAACTGTCTGATGAGTGAGACATGCCCTTGGCCTGTTGGTAGAGCAGGGGGGCTTTCCGCCGCAGTTTAATCGAACCCGGCAGCGTACCCTTATGCCGCAGCCCGCGCCGGACCGCCTTGTGCATAAAGTCCAGAATCTGATCGATGCGCTGGTTAATTTCCTTCGCCGACCGTCCGGTCAGGGCAATTTCATTGGCCATGATGAGTTCTTCCAGCGTCAGGTTGTTGCGGGTCAGGTGCGCTTTCAGTTCTTTCATGGTCTGGTAAGGGTAGGGTGGTTCAACCGCGGCCGATGGTGTTTCGGGTTCCCCTTTGCGGATCACGAAGCCGCCGCCTATAGAATAATATTCTTCCTCCAGCAACACGCCATCGCCACCGGCCAGCCGCAGTACCATCGTATTGGCATAGGGCGAATCGTAGCGGCGGCGTTCAAAATAAATATCGGCCGGACCAACGGGATAGGTGTGGCCGTTGACAGAGATGGGATACTGTTGTTCTGCATCTTTCAGCAGGGCAAGCAGCTCGTCCGGATCGGTGGTTTCGGGCTGCCAGCCGAGCAGACCTGCAACAATAGCGCGGTCGGTACCGTGGCCTTTTCCGGTAGCACTCAGCGAGCCAAACAGCAGAATATCAATACGGTTTGCGCTGGCAAGCGTTTCTTCCGGTAATTCGCCGATGCGGGTGCGAAAGTCAAATGCTGCTTTCATAGGGCCGATCGTGTGTGAACTCGACGGGCCGGGGCCTACTTTAAATAAGTCAAAAACAGACGTTGTGATGGCTAAGGTACTCATAAAAACTCCGCCGTTAGGTTGATGAAGGAGGCCAAAAATACAAAAAGAAATGCCAGGCAATAAACCCGGCATTTCTTTTTGAGGGGTACTCAGAAATCAGATGTATAGACTAAAGCTCACATCAGTGTATTACTTACAACTGAGCTGCTAATTTTTGCTCCAGAATGTTTTTCGGAACAGCACCGACGATTTTGTCTACCTGCTGGCCATTTTTAAAGATAAGCAGTGTCGGGATGCTGCGGATACCGAATTTAGCAGGTGTAGCTGAGTTTGCATCAACATCCATCTTGGCAACGACTGCCTGACCCTCGTACTGACCGGCTAAATCTTCAACAACCGGGCCAATCATTTTACATGGTCCACACCACTCAGCCCAGAAATCAACCAGTACCGGTTTATCCGAATTAATCAGTTCATTAAAGTTAGCATCCGTTGCTTCCAGGGCATATTTGGTCTCTGCCATAGCTGTAATTGTTTATGTTTCTATTTGTTTAATGGCATAATATTTTTCAATTGGATTAAGTTCCCGATCCGTTGGCGAGTCTATCGTTTGCACGATTTAACAAGTTCGTTTGCGCTGATTCTGCCGGAGTTGTGTTATTTTGCGGTCTGGTACTTACTTTATTTCATGCAATCTATCAAAGCATTTCTGTTTGATCTTGATGGCGTAATTGTTGATACAGCCATTTACCATTATCAAGCCTGGCGCCGGATGGCCAATGAACTGGGTTTCGATATTTCCGAAGAATTTAATGAAGGACTGAAAGGCGTCAGCCGGATGGATTCACTGGAACTGATTCTGGAACACGGCCATGTACAGCTTCCGGAAGAAAAAAAGCTGGAACTGGCTACCCTGAAAAATGAATGGTATCTGGAACTGGTGAGCCGGATGACGCCGAACGATATTTTACCGGGCGTGCCGGCATTTTTCGCGCAGGTGCGGGAGGCCGGCCTGAAAACGGCGCTTGGGTCGGTCAGTAAAAATGCCGGTCTGATTCTGGAGCGCATCGGGATGACTGATCAGTTTGATGCCATTATCGACGGGAATAAAATCGCCAAAGGCAAACCCGATCCGGAGGTTTTTCTCAA
This sequence comes from Arsenicibacter sp. R0_47, assembly GCF_057652235.1. Taxonomy (NCBI): domain Bacteria; kingdom Pseudomonadati; phylum Bacteroidota; class Cytophagia; order Cytophagales; family Spirosomataceae; genus Arsenicibacter; species Arsenicibacter sp. R0_47. The sequence goes on from NZ_JBYFCJ010000015.1 coordinate 50,881, forward strand.
GGGAGCAGCAGAGCTGGGCGTAAATCCGGCAGAATGTGTGGTCTTTGAAGATGCCGTGGCAGGGATTGAATCAGCAGTCCGGGCGGGTTCCCGGTCGGTTGGTATTGGGTCACCGGATGTCCTGACAAAGGCTGATATGGTGTTCCCGTCGCTGGAAAATGTTACGGTTTCGCAAATTTTAGCTCGTTTATAATCCATGCAAAAGCTCGAAACTGCCCGGCAGCTACAAGAGCGTCTATCGGCGGTATTAACGATCATTGATCAGGAATTCCGTCCGCTGACAGCTGATCAGCTGAGCCATAAACCGGCGCCCGACAAATGGAGTATGATTGACTGCCTGCAACACCTGAATCTGGCCGAACGGTTTTACATCCGGAACATCCAGCATAAGGTTGATCAGCTGGGGCTGATTCAGCACCAGCCGGCAGATCAGGAACTCAAATCCGGCTGGGTAGGACGAGCGTTACGTTGGGCAGTTGACCCGAACACGAAGATGAAGCTGCCGGCCCCGTCGTTTATCAAACCCCGGAAAACGCAGGAACTGGATGTGGCGGATGTATTGCAGCAATTTGTTGATTTGCAGCAAACACTACATGCGCAGATCGACAAGGCCATCTATCTGGACTGGAACACCACCAAACTGGCTACCTTATTCGGCAACAGTATTAAACTTCGTCTGGGCGACGCCCTGCTGATGCTGGTGGCCCACACCGAACGCCACATCAATCAGGCGCTGCGGGCGAAAGAAACAATAAACTAAGAAAGAAAGAAAGATATTTCGCAGTACCCACTTATGAGACCCATGCATGCGTAATCGGTAAATCCCTATTTTCGCATGCTATTTTTACCTCTGATGAAACAATATCTTATCAATGATCCCTGGTGTATAGTCGAAGAAGGCTTCCACCGTGACTACAATGAAATAACGGAAAGCGCCATGAGCCTCGGCAACGGCCGGATGGGGCAGCGTGGTAATTTCGAAGAACAGTTTACCGGCAAAACCTTGCAGGGTAATTACGTCGCCGGGGTGTATTATCCCGACAAAACCCGCGTGGGCTGGTGGAAAAACGGCTACCCTGAGTATTTCGCCAAGGTCCTGAATGCGGCCAACTGGATTGGGATCAACATCGATGTCGAATACGAAAGCCTGGACCTGAACCACTGCGATGTCCGTGACTTCCGCCGCGTGCTGAACATGCAGGAAGGCTATCTGGAGCGTTCGTTTGTGGCGATACTGAAAAGCGGTAAAGAACTGAAGGTAATTGCCAAACGCTTCTGCTCAATTGTTGATGACGAGGCCGGTGTGATCCGGTACGCCATTACCCCGCTGAACTTTGACGGTAAGATTACGATCACGCCTTACATCGACGGCGACATCCGGAATAAGGATGCCAATTACGATGAGAAGTTCTGGGACGAAGTGCGCAAGGAGACCGCTTACGGAGAAGCCTACATTGAACTGCGGACCCGTAAAACCGGCTTTCACGTTGCCACCGGTATGTGCGTTGAGATTGAGCAGAACGGCAGCCGGATTGATTACCAGTCGCAGCCGATAAAATACGAGAAATACGTAGCCAACCGCATAACACTCGACTGTGAGCGCGGGCAGGAAACGGCGATTTATAAGTACGCGGTTAACCTGTCGTCGCTCAACTACGACCCTGATCACCTGCTGGCCGACGCCCGTCAGTATATTCAGCGGATTACCCGTAAGGGATTCGACAAGATGCTGTTTGAACAAAAGCAGGCGTGGGCCGACAAATGGAAAATGAACGACATTACCATCGACGGTGATGTGGCGGCCCAGCAAGGCATCCGGTTCAATATTTTCCAGCTCGAACAGACATATACCGGCGAAGACGAACGACTGAACATTGGCCCGAAAGGCTTTACCGGCGAGAAATACGGCGGATCGACCTACTGGGATACCGAAGCTTACTGCTTACCGTTCTATCTGGCTACGGCCGATCAGAAAGTGGCCCGGAACCTGCTGGTCTATCGCCATAAGCAGTTGGGTAAAGCCATCGAAAACGCGCAGAAACTTGGCTTTAAGGCTGGTGCGGCGCTTTATCCGATGGTGACCATGAACGGTGAAGAATGCCATAACGAATGGGAAATCACCTTTGAGGAGATTCACCGGAACGGGGCCATTGCCTATGCCATTTACGATTATGTACGGTATACCGGCGATGAACAGTACCTGGCCGAATTTGGTCTGGAGGTACTGATTGCCATCAGCCGTTTCTGGAGTCAGCGGGTCAACTGGTCGGCTGCCAAACAGCAGTATGTGATGCTGGGAGTAACCGGTCCGAACGAATACGAAAATAACGTTAACAATAACTGGTATACCAACTATATCGCCGCCTGGACACTGCGGTATACCATCGAGGCCGTTGACAAGGTGAAAGCGCTGAATCCGGAAGCCTTTACCGAGCTGGCCGAGCGTATTCATTTCCGTGAAGAGAAAGAGGTAGCCACGGCGAAACACATCGTTGCGAACATGCACTATCCGTTCGATCCGGAGCGCGGCGTATTTCTGCAGCAGGAAGGCTTCCTGGACAAGGAGCTGATGCCGGTCAATGACATTCCGAAAGGACAGCGGCCGCTGAACCAGAACTGGTCATGGGATCGTATCCTGCGTTCGTGTTTTATCAAACAGGCCGATGTGCTCCAGGGCTTTTATTTCTTCGACGATGAGTTTGATACGGAAGCCCTGCGCCGGAACTTCGACTTTTATGAGCCGATGACGGTGCATGAGTCGTCGCTGTCGCCCTGCGTACACTCAGTGCTTGCGTCGAAGCTGGGGATGAAGGAGAAAGCGTACGAGATGTATCTCCGTACGGCCCGTCTGGATCTGGACGATTATAACAACGATACCGAAGATGGTCTGCACATTACGTCTATGGCGGGTACGTGGCTGGCCGTAGTCAAAGGTTTTGGTGGGCTGCGCGTGCAGAACGAAACCTTGCTGCTTGATCCGTATTGCCCGGATAACTGGCAGTCACTGGCCTTTAAGCTGCGTTTCCGCGGGGTATTGATACAGGTGTCGGTAACGCAGGACTCGGTAACGGTCGAGAATTTTTCAGCGCAGCCGATAACGCTTCAGCTGCTGGGTCAGCCGCTGACCATCGGCCGGGAAAGCACTGAAACAGTCGCGATTGCAGAATAATGAAGCGGCCCCGATCACATTGATCGGGGCCGCTTCGTTTATATAGTGTCTTCGTCTTCAAACGAGTTGTTGATAATCTCGATAAGTTCTGTTTTGCTGATGGCAGACTCTTCAGACTTGTCATAAATTGTAACAAGGAAAACCGTTTCGATGTCGTCAATCTTTTCGACATAGTAGGTTATAATGCGAAATCCGCCGCTTTTTCCCTTTCCTTTGCTCTTACTGGCAAGCCGTATTTTGTAAAGGCCGGCTCCAAGATCAGTTCCAAGTTTGGGGTTTTGTTCAAGTTCCTTTTCTAAGACCCTTAGTTCTTGAGTAAGCGATAGATATTTTTTTGCTAATCGTTTCAGCTTTCGGTCAAAATAAGGAAGGGCAAGAATTTCAGGCTTCATCTTCAAGTTCAGTTAATACCTGATCCAATGTTTTAGCCTTCAATTTTCCTTGCTTAATGAGTTTGATTTCTTTCAAACCTTCCTTAATCTGATCTTTAAGCGGGACGACATCTTCCGCTTCTTCCTGAATAATCATTTCCTTAAGCTCCCGTTTTACGCGGGACGGCAGCACTTTATATTGTTCAAACAAAATCTGGGCTGTTGTCATAATGGCACGTCATTTTGTCAATACCGGTGTATAGACAAAATTAAACAATTGACAGCCACAAAAAAATCCCCCAACCGCAAGGTTGAGGGATTGTATCGTCTGCTTTAGCAAGGCAATTGATTACATCATGCCGCCCATGCCACCGCCGTGTGCGTGTGCACCACCACCGGCAGGCGCTTCTTCCGGCTCATCAGCGATCACACACTCTGTTGTTAACAACAGACCGGCGATAGACGCTGCGTTTTCCAGGGCTAAGCGTGTTACTTTCTTAGGGTCGATGATACCGGCTGCGAACAGGTCTTCGTACGAGTCGTTTTTCGCGTTGTAGCCAAAACCACCAGTGCTTTCCTTAACCTTGTTGATTACTACAGAACCTTCGCCGCCAGCGTTTGATACAATGGTACGTAGTGGAGATTCCAGGGCTGTGCGGATGATCGCAACACCTGTTTTCTCATCGTCATTGATTGTCTGAACGCTGTCCAGTGAAGAGATTGCACGGATCAGCGCAACACCACCACCGGTAACGATACCTTCTTCAACGGCAGCGCGGGTAGCGTGCAGGGCATCGTCAACGCGGTCTTTCTTCTCTTTCATTTCAACTTCAGTAGCCGCACCAATGTACAGGATCGCTACACCACCTGACAGTTTCGCCAGACGCTCCTGAAGCTTCTCACGGTCATAGTCTGATGTTGTGTTTTCGATCTGTGCCTTGATCTGGTTTACACGGCCCTGAATATCTTCTTTGTGACCAACACCGTTAACAATAGTTGTATTGTCTTTGTCGATCAGGATTTTTTCGGCCTGGCCTAAGAACTCGATAGACGCGTTTTCCAGTTTGAAGCCACGCTCTTCGCTGATCACCTGACCACCTGTCAGGATCGCGATATCTTCCAGCATAGCTTTCCGGCGGTCACCGAAGCCAGGCGCCTTAACAGCTGCCACTTTCAGGGCACCACGGATTTTGTTAACTACCAGCGTAGCCAGAGCCTCACCGTCAACATCTTCAGCGATAATCAACAGCGGACGGCCTGTCTGAGCAACCTGCTCCAGAACCGGCAGTAACTCCTTCATTGACGAAACTTTCTTCTCAGAGATCAGGATGAACGGACGCTCCAGTTCAGCTTCCATTTTCTCTGTGTTGGTTACGAAGTACGGAGACAGGTAACCACGGTCGAACTGCATACCTTCAACCGTTTTAACTTCGGTTTCAGTACCACGTGCTTCTTCAACGGTGATAACGCCTTCTTTACCCACTTTCTTCATGGCCTCAGCAATCATGTTGCCGATTTCTTCGTCGTGGTTAGCAGAGATGGTCGCAACCTGGGCAATTTTACCGAAGTCGTCACCTACTGTCTGAGCCTGCTCCGCAAGGTTTTTCACAACGGCAATAACCGCTTTGTCAACACCACGCTTCAGGTCCATCGGGTTGGCACCGGCAGCTACGTTTTTCGCACCGATCGAATAGATCGCCTGTGCCAGAACAGTTGCTGTTGTTGTACCGTCACCAGCTGAGTCAGCTGTTTTTGACGCTACTTCCTTAACCAGCTGAGCACCCATGTTTTCCATGGCATCTTTCAGCTCAATTTCTTTTGCTACAGTTACACCATCTTTTGTGATCGCTGGTGAACCGAATTTTTTATCAAGGATTACGTTACGGCCTTTTGGTCCTAATGTAACTTTTACGGCATCAGCCAGTGTATCAACACCCCGCTTGATCTTGTCACGGGCTTCTGTGTCAAAAAATATTTTCTTTGCCATTTTTTAGAGAATGAATAATGAACAATGTAGAATGAATAATCTGGTTTGTATGTGTACAAAGCGCGTTAGCCCATTGTACAGTATACATCATCCATTAAGTAATTAGAGGATTGCGAAGATGTCTGATTCACGCATGATCAGGTACTCTTTGCCGTCAACAGTGATCTCTGTACCGGCGTATTTGCCGTACAGAACAGTATCACCAACTTGTACCGTCAGAGGCTCGTCTTTTTTGCCTGTTCCAACGGCCACTACTGTACCACGCTGTGGTTTTTCTTTGGCAGTGTCAGGGATGATGATACCAAAAGCGGTTTTTTCTTCAGCCGGGGCGGCTTCTACCAATACCCGGTCAGCTAGCGGGCGTACGTTCACTTTTACGTTTTCCTCTGCTGCTACCATAGCAATAAAGTGATTAAGGTTATAAATGAGAATTGTTAAATACTGATTTCTACTAGCCCCGATTGCCAATTACTGTGCCAGAATTCAGAACTGACATTTTTTCAGTTTCAGACCATTAGTTGGATAATATCGGGTTGGTACAGGCGTTTCTTAGGCAATGGCACAAAAAAGGCAAACAATGTTTTGGATTATTCTCTTTTTAGTGTACATTACTGTTACTTAAGTTTAAGTCCAACCGTAAATAATGTTCGCTATGAAACGCCTGGAATCTGACTGGTTGACACAGGGATGGCTGGATGCCGAATACAAAAAGTATGTCGTAATGGCATATTTGCATGCGGTTCAGCAAAACTTCTCTGACAAGAAACTTTACCCCGATTTACCCGAATTACGCCAGCATTACGAAAAAGGGCTACAATTCAGACAAGGCAAAGGTACGCTTAAAGCCGCGTTTCCCAAGAGTCCGATCCGATTTGACATCAAAACACAGTCGGTACGGTATAAAACCGAGGAAGCGGACAATGATTTTCTGGCAGATCTGGACGAGGTGGTTGACTTTGCCATTCCCCGTTTTCAGAAACTTTTTCAGGAAGGGCAACAGCTCTGGAATGAAATTCTGTCAGGGCTGAGCCTGATTCCGATTGGGCTCATGCCACTGCGTCCGGAAGAAGGCTATCTGCTTATTCACCGGACACGACAGGCCGAAACCCAGATTTACACCTATAACCTGACCTTGTATTCCGATGGCGAACCGGGCGGACGGTATGTACACATCCGGTACGTGGAGTCGATGCCGAAAAGCATTAACCTGACTTTTGAAAACATGAAACTGGATCTGGTACGCCGCTACCGGCATCTGCCAAACCCGGCGACATACATGCTTGAGAGCAGCTGGAATTATCCGGTACAGGAAACGTTACTGCCCATTGCCCGGCAGCTGATTGCCCGGGCCGCGCAGGCGTAGCTGTCTGGAAACAACTAAAACGGCATAAAAAAAGCCCTTCCGGTCGGGAAGGGCTTTTGCATATAGCGACGGTAAATTATTTCGTAGCTGAGCTCGGTGCTGCGGCTGGAGGAGGGGTTGTACCCGTACCGGCAGGTGCAGCGGCTGGTGTTTGCTGAGCAGGAGCAGGAGCGCCGGCAGGAGCCGCGGCCGGTCCGGCAGCAGGTACTGTACGCGTTGCAGCCCGGTCAACGTTTACCGATGAGGACTGTGTACCAACGCCTGATTTGTCAATCATGATGTACGATGCTAACGTCAGTACCATCATACCAACGCCGAGGCCCCATGTAATTTGTTCTAATAAATCGGTCGTTTTTTTAACGCCCATTAATTGGTTTGACCCTAATCCGCCAAGCTCGCCTGAAAGCCCGCCACCTTTTGAGTTTTGAACCAGTACGATCAGGATAAGCAAAACGGTAATAATGCAGATGATAATAATCGTTGCCGTTACCATGTAAACTGTTTAACTAATTGTAAGATCATTTTTGACAGGGCTACGAATCAAGTTCCGTGCCGGAATTTGCTGAACTTTCCCGTAGCTCGTCAATTCTGGACGCAAAGTACGCTTTTTTATCGGGATTTTTCAACAATAGCTTTTCATAGATTTCAATGGCCTGATTTACCTTTCCCTGCTTAATAAGTATTTTGGCAAAGCTCTCTGTGGCCAAAGAAAGTCCGGATGACGCATTGCGCTGCGCCAGATCAACCTGTTCGACAGGATCGGTAAGGCGGGCTCTGAACGGTGCGATACGGGGTTCGTTGCGGATGAACGTATCGATAATTTCAGACTGACGCTGACGTTCTTCCTCGTTAACCACAGGTTCTTTTTCCGGTTCAACGGCCGTTGACTGCTGGGCTAACTCAGTTTGTAATGTATTCTCCAGAAGAGGGAGCTCATCGGGCTCCGGAATAACTAATTCAGGCATTTTTGGCTCTGGCAATCGAATCAGCGGAACACCCGCCAACCCATTGTTTAGGCCCGACTTCGACTTGAAAAGCGCGTAACTTTCCTGTTGATAATCGTCAGGAATCGGTACTTGCCCGGCCGACAGTTCATTCAGACGGGAAAGCAGGTGATCTGACCATTGGAATTCATTATCAATCAGCCGGCGTAGTGCGTTGCGGCTCAGTGCATAGGCAGCTGCTTTACGTACATACGTGATGGTCTGGCTTTTCTGATGAACTGAAGCGGCTTTAGCCGTCAGCGAATAAAGCGCCTGACAATAAGGATACACTTGCAGGTTTTCCTGCAACTGCTGAAAATCACTATCCGTTAAGTCATTGGGATGGGTCACCCAATATGAAAGTGTTTCCTTATCAAGAGGCTGCATTACCGGTGGTGTCGGGTGTTATTAATTAATTTTCTAAAGTAGACAAAAACCACGTTCCGGCAAAAAAAGTTTCGGACCGGAATAAAGTTAATGTTAACAAGTTGCTGAATCTGAATACACTACCAGTCGGCGGCTGTTTTATTAAAAATATCCAGAACCAGCTGGTCCAGAATTTTAGGTACTAACCGGCTCTCGTTTTGGGTTAATGTCTGATTCTGCGGGAAATCCTGGTAAAACGAAAAGGATTGTTCAAAATTTTTGGTTTCGTCCTTGTTGTTCACAAACCGCACCTGTACCGTCACCTGTAAGCGGTTCAGACCTGCCTGATCGGATGCAGTAGGCGCAACAGCCAGCAGGTCATAGTTGGTGATAGAGCCTTCCAGCGATAAATCACCGTTGTTCGGCAACACTTTCAGGTTGGTATAGCGCTGGTAATATTCCTTAAGCTTTTCGTTGAAGTTCAGTGCCAGGTTGGCCGGACCACCTGCTGTCGCCATCGTAAAGTTGCTGATGGTAATCGACTTCAAATCAGGCGAAAGGGTCGTGCCTGTAAACGAATAAACGCCGCAGGAATTAAAGAAAAATGAAAATTGAATAATGAATACTGTCCGGATAACCCATCTGAAACCGGAAACTGGTTTCAGCATTATCCGTTTTACATTACTCATTTCAGATATTCGCTGCTTACTCTTCATCAATCTGGTACTGTTTAATTTTCCGGTATAACGTCCGTTCAGAGATGCCAAGTGCCTGAGCTGCGTACTTTCGCTTGTTATTATTGCGACGGAGTGCCTTCACAATCATTTCCTTTTCTTTTTTCTCCAGCGAAAGCGAATCATCTTCCTCGGTTTCATGCGAAATGTCCTCGATGGTGATTTCTTCGTCCTCGTCGATGTCATTGTAGGTATCAATGGCTTCGGCCGGCGGGAGCAGTTTGGCTACATGCGTCTCCGATGGCTCGGTTGACGGCACATAGGTATCGGTTTGGAGCGTATCGAACAACTCTTTATGATTATTTAAGATTTGCCGCCCATACTGCTCATTCCCCAACACTTCAAGCACAAGCTTTTTCAGGTCGGTCATGTCCCGGCGCAGATCAAAGAGTACCTTGTAGAGAATTTCCCGCTCGTTGAAGTTCTCGGTTGATCCGCTACCGGCAGCTGAAGGCACCATCACCGGCATCCGGCTTGCAGGCTGCTGCTGGGGCAGGTAACGGCCCAGCACATCGGTATCAACCGGCCGCGCGTGATCTGATTCGAGAATCGAAATCTGCTCAGCCATGTTTTTCAGCTGGCGGATATTGCCCGGAAACGGGTACCGGAGCAGCATCTGCTTGGCCGGCTCCGTTAACTGAATGGGTTTGATCCGGTAGCGTTCGGCAAAGTCGGTCGTGAATTTGCGGAACAGCAGTTCAATGTCTTCGCCGCGCTCGCGGAGGGGGGGCACGAAGATCGGGACGGTGTTGAGGCGGTAGTACAAATCTTCCCGGAAACGCCCTTTTTCGACCGCCTCCATCAGATTTACGTTGGTCGCAGCCACTACCCGTACGTCGGTCTTCATGACTTTCGACGAGCCTACGCGGATAAATTCGCCGTTTTCGAGTACCCGAAGCAGCCGGGCCTGCGTACCAATCGGCATCTCCCCGATTTCGTCGAGGAAGATGGTGCCGCCGTTCGTCGTTTCAAAATAACCTTTCCGCTGGTCAACCGCACCGGTAAACGAGCCCTTTTCGTGGCCGAATAATTCAGAATCAATCGTTCCTTCCGGAATAGCGCCGCAGTTGATGGCAATGAACTGCCCGTGTTTGCGGTGACTCAGGCTGTGGATGATCTTCGAAAACGATTCCTTACCGCTTCCGCTTTCACCCGTAATAAGTACTGTAAGGTCTGTAGCAGCCACCTGCATCGCCACGTTAATGGCGTAATTCAGGGCAGGTGCGCTGCCGATTATACCGAAGCGTTGTTTGACGCTTTGAATTTCCTGTAGATTCATGCTGTCAGGGTAAATATTCCAAATCACCCAAGTCTTTTACCCGACCCGTTGAGGCTTTATTAATTTTCAGGTCATTCAGGTGAACAAAATTTACCAGTAACCCTTCAAGATCTGCTTTTATACTTCTGGAGAAACAATCATCAAACGAAAGTCCTGTAACGGAAGTCAAAATGTCGATGCGTACCGGTTCGTAACCGAGTTGGATCACTATATTTTCCTGCATCAAATCAGGTTGTTGTAGACCAGAAGCCGCAAAACCGAAATCATGCAGAACCTGAATAACTTTCTTTGCATTCTCTGCCGAAATTGCTATCCAGAAATCAATATCACCGGTAAACCTGGGATGGCCGTAATATGCTACAGCATAACCGCCAACAACTAAGTATTCAACTTCGTGTATGTTGAGTAATTCGACAAACTCTCTGAAGTCTTGATGAAGGTCCAGCATATTGACGACGTAAGGTTTCCACAGCAGAAATACGTTCAACAGGTGTTCTGGTTAACCAGAACTGATGTGGCGAAACTTCATCAGTCTGCTTTCTAATGGTAATTACAGAACGATCAAGGCGTTGTAGGCTCATAAAAATCTGAGTTATGGAACGACAACTTCACCCCGTAATGTTGCAGGAGTACAGTCAGTGATACGGACCTGAACATACTGCCCTTTCTGCAGGTCGCCTTTCGGGAAAACAACCATTTTATTCTGGTCGTTCCGGCCACACAGCTCCTCGGCTGAGCGCTTCGATGTACCCTCAATCAACACTTTATGAACCTGTCCGATATTCCGCTGATTGCGCTCCAGCGAGAGTTTCTGCTGCAGGGCAATGATTTCGTTCAGCCGGCGGAGTTTTACGTCATGCGGCACGTCATCGGCATATTTTTTGGCTGCCGGTGTGCCCGGACGCTCCGAGTAGGCAAACATGTAGCCGTAATCGTAACGGGCGTACTCCATCAGTGTCAGGGTGTCCTGATGTTCTTCTTCCGTCTCTGAGCAGAAACCGGAGATCATGTCATGCGAAATACCGCAGTCTTCGCCCAGGATAGCACGGATCCGGTCAATTTTCTGAATATACCAATCCCGGTCATAGGTCCGGTTCATCAGCTTCAGAATCCGGCTGTTACCGCTCTGGGCCGGCAGGTGAATGTAGTTACAGATGTTTTCGTACTTCGCTATTGTGTGCAGTACATCATCCGTAATGTCTTTCGGGTGCGAGGTGGAGAACCGGACGCGCAGCTCGGGACTGATCTGCGCCACCCGTTCCAGCAAGAGGGCAAAATTAACATGCTCGCTGCCGTCGGCACTTGTCCACTTGTAAGAATCAACGTTCTGGCCAAGCAGCGTTACTTCCTTGTAGCCGTCAGCCACCAGCTGCTCGGCCTCGCGGACGATTGAATGGGCATCGCGGCTCCGCTCACGACCACGGGTATAAGGCACCACGCAGAAGCTGCACATATTGTCGCATCCCCGCATGATGGAAATAAAGGCGGTAATGCCGTTTGAGTTCAGGCGGATCGGCGCAATATCGGCATACGTTTCCTCACGCGAGAGAAATACGTTTACCGCTTTCTGACCGGTTTCGGCTTCTTCAACCAGCTTCGGAATATCGCGGTAGGCATCTGGTCCGGCCACAATGTCAACGATCTTTTCTTCTTCCAGAAGCTTGGTTTTCAGGCGCTCTGCCATACAGCCCAGCATACCGACAACCAACTCCGGTTTCCGCTTTTTCAGGGTGTTCAGCTGCTTCAGGCGGTTCCGTACCTTCTGCTCGGCATTGTCACGGATAGCACAGGTATTCAGGAAAATCAGATCAGCGTCGTCGGCGGTTGACGTGGTAGCAAAACCGGCATTCCGCATGACGGCAGCCACAATCTCACTATCGGAGAAGTTCATCTGGCAACCGTAGCTTTCGATATACAGCCGCTTCTTGCCCACCGCCAGCTCGTCTTCCGAGACGCGGGGCAGTTCAGTAGCTTCTTTATCTTCCGGGGTTAATATTGTGAGTGTTTCGGCAATACGTTCCATTGAAACAAATGTCAGTTCTGTGTTGATGTCTGGTTTGCAGGTGCCTGACTGCCTGAGTCTGGCTGGCGCAAATAGCTGAAATGGGTAAACAGCAAACCAAAACCAATTGGTTCTTGCAAAATTACAAAGATTAGGGGAAGTTTCCTGACATTTTGGCAGGTTAATTTAAAACGGATACCCAATACCAAAATTAACTACCAGTGGATTAGGCCCTTTTGAAAGCTGGCGCAGGGAGAACTTCGGCAGAATGAACCGCTCATCGATCCATTGCTTTGTTTCCGGGTCTACATACCGGCGGGCCGGATCCCAGACACGGATTGCGGCATCAAACCGGATGATAAAGTACGAGAAGTCAATCCGGACCCCGTAGCCGGTGGCCACGGCAATGTCCGATAAAAACCGGTTGGCTTTCAGGGTTGCCAGCGGTTTGTTCGGGTTCGGGCGCAACAGCCATACGTTACCGGCATCAACAAACAGCGCGCCGTTGACATCGGCCCCGAAATGAAACAGGCGGTGGCGTAATTCCGCAGAGCCTTCCAGCAGCAAGTCACCCGGCTGTTCGAACCGATAGGCAAACTGATCGTACCGGACCGTAGAATCCCGGCTGTACCGGAATTTCGGGCTATCTGGGTTTGTATCATCGGTTTCCGGCAGGGCTGAGCCCGGGCCTAACCGGCGCGGCAGCCACCCCCGGATACTGCTGCTCCCTCCGACAAAGAACCGGCGTTCGTAGGGAGCTGTTTTGTTGGGTCCGTATCCGTACAGAATACCGGTATTGAGCCGGAAGGCAAGGGTTGTATGCGGCCGGATCGGAATATACCGGCGGTAATCAATGTTCAGCCGCAGGTACTTATAAAACTGCAGACCGGTTACACTGGAGTCGCTCCAATGCTGAATCGTTTTGTTATTAAACAGGTTCAGCGTTGTGCCGCCGGATTCCAGGGCCATCCGGAAGAAGTTGGTGCGGCGGTTCAGCGTAGCGGCATTGGCATTATAGGTATAGGCAAAGCTGATGTTTGACGAGAAGGCCGGATTAAAGCTGTTGGCCAGAATGGTGTTGCCGCTCCGGGCCTGGGCTATGATAAAGTCGCGGTAAATCTGGCCGAATTCGCGGTTGGCAAAACTCGAATTGATAAGGTTGATGTCGGCAATATAAAACGTGAACTGCCGGGTCTGAGAAAGTTGCCAGTTGTAGGCCATAGTAGCCCGTAAGGTCCGGCGCAGGTAGTCCGGCCGGCTGGTAAACGTGAACCCGAGACCTACCTGGGTACGCGGGGTAAAGTGGCTGAAAATAAAGCGCGATTTTCCCGGAAACAGGATTTGCGGGAAGAGGAGGGACGTGCTCAGGGAGACTTCGGTGGCCATCAGGGCCCGGTCAACCCCCGGATAGCCGGCCTGTGCCTCGAGTCCGTAGCGGAAGTTGGTTTCCAGCGCTTCCAGTCCGTTAAACATGTTCCGGACGCGGAACGACACGTTACCGAAAGGCCCCGGAACACTCTGGTTCTGGTATAGCACAAAAAGTCCCCCTTCAAAAGTCGTTTCATACTTATCGAGCGGACTAAGCGTGATGTCGGTACGGAGCTTCCGGTTGGTGGTATCGGTAATGTTGACGCTGATGTATTTATACTGGTTCAGCATAAACAACTGGCGCTGGGTTTCGGCCAGGTCTTCCTGCCGGAACTGATTGCCGGGCCGTAACCGGATTTTGGTGCTGAGTAGCCGCGTAGCATATCGTGGACCGGAGTAATAGAAACGAATCCCGTTGCGGACATCGCCGGACGATTCGCGCAGGCTGTCGGTCTTTGGCAACGCAGTTATAATCCCGTTCGGATTATCGTTGATCGTGACCTGCACCTGACCGATCGTAAAGCGGGGGTGAGCGGTCTGGCCTGACGGATTAACAATCCGGAATAACCAGTCGACCTGACGGCGGGTGGAGTCACGGCTGAGTACGACCGAGGTGTCTGGCTCCGGCAGTACATACTGGCGGGAAAAGCCATAATACCCGTTATTCCGGAGCAGGGTTTCAATCCGGACACGTTCATTGAGCGCTTTATCTGTGCTGTACCGTTCGCGGGGCTTCACATAAGCATCGGCTCTGGCGCGTTTGACAATTGAATCGACGACGGGATCTTCGGCTTCAAAATCAACCTGACGGTTATAGAAACCGCTGCGTTCGTTGATCTGGTACGTGACCTGCACCTGACGGCGTAGGAGTGTATCCAGCCTGTATGTAACATAGGCATTAAAGAAACCGTTGTTAAACAGGTACTTCTGGATTTTCAACGCATTCGCCTGCCCGTCGCGCGGATAAAAATACGATGGCGGTTCGCCGAGGTTTCGCATCCGGCCGTTTCCTTCTTCAATGTATTTTTTCAGTTTCTTCGCCTGTCTGCCAAACCGGCGGTTCAGTTTTTTCAGCGCCTTCGGATCGTTGGTCAGTTGCTGGCTTTGTTGTTCAAATTCGGTAGTTTTGGCCTCCAGTTCCTTTACTGCCGCCTCCCGGTTATAGCTCTTTAAGCCCCATTCGTAGAACCACAGGGCAGGGGTAATGGGTAACCGTAAAATCCGGCGGTTAGGCTTTTGGGGCAGAAGGGCTTCCAGTTCTTCGGTGGGAATGGAGCGGTTACCCCGGATGGTCTGGCCATAGAGTAAATACTCACCAGTGCGTACTGAGCGGTTGCTGATACAGCCAGAGACTAACGTGGTAATGGCGGTGAAAACAACGAGCCAGCGCTTTGATAATACCATATATGCTTACAAATAATCAGCGAAAATACATCCAATCACTCCATCAGAAAAAATTCCGGCAACAATCGGGCGCTTTTCTGGTCGAAGGAGCCAAAAGTGTGCAGGAAGTGATTGCTTCTGACTTTACCATCGACCTGCTGCTGACCACGGAGGACTTCCGTAGCCAGAACGCCCGGCTGATAGACACTCAACGTATACCGGCCGAAATTGTGTCGGTTTCCGAGTTAGAGCGCGTCACCACGCTGGAAAGTAACAATGCGGCCGTGGCTGTCGTAAAAACGAAAGAAAACCGGCCTTTAGTCGCCGGACCGGATGAATTTGTGCTGGTGCTGGACGACATCCGCGATCCGGGAAATCTCGGAACCATTCTCCGCATTGCCGACTGGTATGGTATCCGCAAATTGATTTGCTCCGAAACGACGGCCGAAGTGTATAACCCCAAGGTTATTTCGGCCAGCAAAGGATCGTTTACCCGGGTCAGCTGGTGGTATGGTAATCTGGCCGGTTTTTTTGCGGAGGTTAACCCGCAGCGGGTTCCGGTTTACGGAGCCTTTCTGGATGGCAAAGACGTTCATGGCATGTCATTCAGTAAAGGCGGGTATCTGGTGATGGGCAATGAGTCTAACGGCATCGGACCGGCTGTCAGTCCGTTTATTACCGAAAAAATTACGATTCCGCGCTTTGGTGATGCTGAATCCTTAAACGTTGGGATCGCTACGGCAGTTATAGTAGATAACTGGAAACGTTCAACGAAGTAAAAGGCGGCATCTGCCGACGTAAGTATGGTAAGTCCTGTCATTATTCATAAAGTGATCGGCGGTGAGTTGCAGGAACCGCAGCCGGATTTGCTGGTCATTGAAGAGCCGCTGGAAATCCGGCTGGGTTTTGGCCCCGTCGATAACCGGCAGCAACGCAGTCTGAGTGTGACGATGCGGACGCCCGGCGCCGACGGCCCCGGTGCGGATCAGGAACTGGCGCTGGGCTACCTGTATGCCGAGGGGATTATTCGTTCGGCATCGGACGTAGTGTCCTGCCGGCACTGCGTGCAGGATGCAGCAAAGCAAGGCAATGTGCTGCGGGTGGAACTACAACCGTCAGTAACCATCGACTGGCAGTTGCTGGAGCGGCATACCTATGCTTCGTCTAGCTGCGGTATCTGCGGAAAAGCATCCATTGATGCCGTTCGGGCGAGTTGTCCGGCGAAAATGACCACGACCGGTTTTGCGGTGTCAGCATCGGTGTTACAAAGCCTTTCTGATCATGTGCAGGCGGCGCAGCGGGCCTTTGCCTATACGGGTGGTGTGCATGCCGCCGCCTTGTTCGATGCGGACGGTAAGGTACTTATGCTGCGGGAAGACGTCGGGCGCCACAATGCACTCGATAAACTCATTGGAGCAGCCCTCTGGAACGACCAGGTGCCGTTACAGCAGTACGGGATTTTTCTAAGCGGCCGGATTGGTTTCGAACTCGTTCAGAAAGCCTGGATGGCCGGAGTGCCGGTACTGGTTGCCGTCGGTGCACCGACGAGCCTGGCCGTTGACATGGCCAAAGAGGCCGGTATTACGCTGATTGGGTTCATGCGGAACCAGCGTTTTAATGTGTATACCGGTCTGGAACGCGTGATGGTGGATGAGGGCGTGAGGCTAGAAAAAAGGTAATACAAACGTAACAGCAAGGGCCGGCCTTTTGAAAAGGCAGAGGAGTAGTTTTACCGGAAAAACTGATTCTTCTGCTACCATGAAAATACACATTAACCTGCTGATAACCGGAGTGCTGCTGACTCCGCTTACGATACATGCCCAGCAAGTCGGGCAACCTTTGCCGGCCTGGAAAGAAGGCTATCTCGATATTCATCAAATCAATACCGGTAGGGGAAATGCGGGGTTTTATCAGTTTCCGGACGGCACAACGGCACTGATCGATGCCGGTGAACTGAATCTGACAGACCCCAGAACACTCGGGCCGCGAAACACGGCGGCCAGGCCAAACGACAGCCGTCATGCCGGCGAATGGATTGCCCGGTATTCCCGGAAAGCTCAGGGAAGCCGGCCCGACGCTGTGATTGACTATGCTATCATGAGTCATTTTCATGACGATCACATGGGGCACCCGTCGTCGCTGGCACGGCTGTCCTCCGGCGGTAATTACAAGCTGACTGGTATCACGGAAGTAGCCGAATTCATACCCGTTCGTAAGATCATTGATCGCGGCTGGCCGTCCTATGACTATCCGCGCCCGCTCGATATTGATCCGCTTGTGAAAAATTACCGTGCGTTTCTGGACTGGCAGATGAAAAACAACGGCCTGAAAGCTGAGCGGTTTGCCGCCGGCCGCAATGACCAGATTACACTGCTGAAACAGCCGGAAAAATACCGGGGCCTGTTTGAGGTACGCAACATTGCGGTCAACGGTGAGATCTGGACCGGTGTCGGTCAGGTTACGCGCCAGCATTTTCCAGAGTTGAAAAACCTGAACGAACTCCAGTACCCAAACGAAAATATGTGCAGTATGGCCCTGCGCATCAGCTACGGGAAGTTCGACTTTTTTACCGGCAGTGATATTCCGGGCGTATTGAAATTCGGGGCGCCGGTCTGGCATGATGTTGAAACGCCGGTATCGCAGGTGGTTGGACCGGTAGACGTGCATTTGCTGGATCACCACGGCAACCGCGATTCGCAGAACGGCACCCTGCTGGCAAATCTCCGGCCGAGGGTACTGGTGATTCCGGTCTGGTCGTCGGACCATCCGGGGCATGATGTACTGGACCGTATTTACTCGCAACAGGTCTACACCGGTGAACGGGATGTGTTTGCCACCGACATGCTGGAGGCCAATAAACTGGTCATCGGCAGTCTGCTGGACCGGCTGAAGAGTAATTCCGGTCACATCGTAATTCGGGTTGATCCGGGCGGCGATACGTTCAGAGTGCTTATTCTGGATGATACCGACGAGTCATTCCGGGTAAAGGCAATACATGGGCCGTATCAGTCACGGTGATGGTACCGTTACCGGATAGTTAACCGCCATACCGGAATTTTTTGTAAGTCGCCGAACAGTATGTAAGTTGAGCTGTTTTTATAAAAAGAAGTGAAGAAACACGAACGGGTCATCGACCTGCCTGCTATAACCTTATGAACGCGACGCCTCCGGAAGAATTAAGCGGTGAACTGACCATCGGTGAACACAAGACCGAAGCCGCCGGTCTGACCGCCATTGTTAAGTCATTTGAGCATGTCTTTACG
The DNA here is from genome assembly GCF_057652235.1 of Arsenicibacter sp. R0_47. Lineage (NCBI taxonomy): Bacteria > Pseudomonadati > Bacteroidota > Cytophagia > Cytophagales > Spirosomataceae > Arsenicibacter > Arsenicibacter sp. R0_47. The sequence goes on from NZ_JBYFCJ010000015.1 coordinate 69,149, forward strand.
CGGACAACGCCCGCACGGGGCTGGACGGCTCTCTACAAACTTAATCAAAAAGATGGCTACGACTGTCCGTCGTGTGCCTGGCCTGATCCCGATCATGACCGGTCATCCATTGCCGAGTATTGTGAAAGCGGGGCAAAGGCGGTTGCCGATGAGGTAATGACGCGGCATACGGCGTCGCCGGTCTTGTTCCAGCGGTATTCAGTGGCGGAGTTATGCGAAAAAACAGATTTCTGGCTCGGGCAGCAAGGCCGGCTGACGCAGCCGATGCTCCTGACGGAGGGGGCGACCCATTATAAAGCCATTAGCTGGAACGAGGCGTTCGGGCTTGTTGGCAACGAACTGAACGCACTGAGCTCGCCGGATGAGGCGATATTTTATACCTCCGGCCGGACAGCCAACGAAACCGCCTGGCTCTACCAGTTGTTTGTCCGCATGTTCGGGACCAACAACATGCCCGACTGCTCCAATATGTGCCATGAATCAACCAGTGTGGCACTGGGTGATACGCTGGGACTGGGAAAGGCGTCGATTGTATATGACGATTTTGAAAAAGCCGATGTGATCATTGTTATGGGCCAGAATCCTGGCACGAATGCACCCCGGATGATGACGCCGTTGGAAAAGGCCAAGCGCAATGGTGCAAAAATCATATCCATTAATCCGTTAGTAGAAACCGGACTAACCGGCTTCCGTAACCCGCAGAGCCCCCGCGATATGTTGATTGGCGGGCAGAAACTGACCGATCAGTTCCTGCAAATCCGGATCAATGCCGATCTGGCCTTGCTGAAAGCGGTTTGTAAGCTGCTGCTGGCCGAAGAACAAAAAGCGCCGGGAACCGTCTTCGATCAGGCATTTATCCGGACCCATACGGAAGGCTACGAACAGTTTATCAACAGCCTGAGTCATTATGAACTGGACGATCTGGTCGGGCAAACCGGCGTCTCACTGGCTGAAATTCAGCAGCTGACTGATACCATTAAACATACCCGGAAAATCATTATTTGCTGGGCGATGGGATTGACGCAACATAAAAACTCTGTGCAGACGATTCAGGAAGTCATTAATCTGTTGCTCCTTAAAGGCAGCATCGGCATCGAAGGGGGCGGGGCTGCCCCAATCCGCGGGCATAGCAACGTACAAGGCGACCGGACGATGGGCATCTGGGAAAAGCCCAAACCAGCCTTCCTGGATAAGCTGCAACAGGTAATCGGGTTTGCCCCTCCCCGTAAGGACGGCTACGACGTCGTAGCCGCTGTTAAGGCAATGCACGAAGGGAAAGCACACGTATTTTTCGGTATGGGCGGCAACTTCGCGCTGGCCACGTCGGATACCAACTACACAGCCGAAGCCTTGCAAAACTGCCGGTTGACGGTCCATGTCTCAACCAAGCTGAACCGCAGTCACCTGACACACGGAAAAACGGCCTTGATTTTACCGTGCCTGGGGCATTCGGACATTGATGTGCAGGCAACCGGTTCGCAGTTCCTGACAATGGAAAATACGACCGGTGTGGTGCAGATGTCGAAAGGGGTCGTTGAGCCGGTGTCTGAACACATGAAAAGCGAACCGGCAATTGTGGCCGGTGTTGCTAAGGCAACCCTGGGCAACCGGAACGGGATCGACTGGGATGCGCTGGTGGCAGATTATGACCGGATTCGGGAACTGATTGCTAAAACGGTGGATGGGTTTCAGGATTTTAATCAGAAAGTGCGCAAGCCCGGCGGCTTTTATCTGCCGAACGGCCCCCGCAAGCGCAGCTTTCCGACGAGCAGCGGCAAGGCTAAATTTACCGTGAATGCCCCGGAACAGGCCATCATGAAACCCGATGAACTGATGCTGATGACCATTCGCAGCCACGATCAGTTTAACACGACCGTCTATGGAAACGATGACCGGTACAGGGGTATTTACAACGAACGACGGGTCTTGTTCATGCACAAGGATGATATGGCAAACCGTGGTCTGGCCGAAAAGCAGGTCGTTGATTTACACAGCCAGTATGACGGTAAACAACGGACAGCCCATCAGTTTATGGTTGTGCCTTATAATATTCCGAGAGGTTGTGTCGCGGCTTATTTCCCCGAAACCAACGTTCTGATTCCGATTGACAGCAAGGCAGACAAGAGCAATACGCCGACTTCAAAATCAATTGTGATCACTGTTACGAAGGCCGTTTAGTGTGTTAATGTCCTGAATAAGCTGTTGCACATCCAGCGGAAGTGTTCCGTTATAGATGCCCCTGATATGCAGCTCTTCATCAACCAGAATCAGGTTTTCGGTGTGCAGAAAGTCGTTTTCCCCTTTCTGCACACCAATATTTTCATCAGCGAAGTACGATTTCCGCGCCAGTTTATAGATGGCGTCGTGATCGCCGGTGAGCAGGTGCCATTTGCTGTCCATCACCTGATGTTTAGTAGCATAAGCCCGTAGGGCGGGCACGCTATCCCGTTCGGGCGTAACGCTGTAGGAAAGCAGTACCACCTGTGGATTGTCCAGGAAGGCGGCCTGAATCTCAGCCATACTGTGGGTCAGACGCGGGCAAAGGCCGGGGCAACTGGTGAAAAAAAAGCTGGCTACATGAATCTTGCCCCGGACGGTTTTATCACTGACAGCCTTGTTGTTCTGATCCGTAAAACTAAAGCTACTGAGCTGATGTAGCCGGCTGATCCGTTCATCTCCTTCTGCCAGCCATAGCGGCGTAAAGTCAGCCGTGTTATAGTAGGGCAGGTGTTCTTCTTTTGGCGAATCCGTCTTGCAACCTGTCAATAAAAGTAGCAGGCTTGCAATGACAATCAGGTGTTTACCCATTTTTCAGTACTTTATTTGTGTTTTCGCCCATACAGCCTTTGGCGCCCAGGAGCCCATACCGGCGCCCGTTCCGCATTTCGTAATTTGCCTTGATCTGCCCGCTTTCAAACCACATTTGCTGCAAACCAGCCTCATGGCCTTCAGCGTCATAGTGGAAGGAGCTGAAACGCCGGCCGGTTGGATACCAGTTCTGGTGATGGCCAACCGGAACGTCACGTTCAAACGTATAATCGAAACGGCGCCTGCCATTGGGCCACCAGGCCAGATGACGACCGGTTTTATGGCCCTCCGCATAATACCGGATTTCGGCTGTCCGGCCGTTTTCGTACCATTGCTGGCTAACACCGTCCGGCTCCCCCTGCACATAAGCTGCTTTAGACTGAACGGTGCCTGACGGAAACCGGCTTATGACAACACCTGTGAATGGTATGCCCTGATACATGTACCGCTGCTGTACCGATTGAAGTCCCGGAGTCTGCGCATCCAGAATCAGTATGGGCGTGTTCGATGTGACACGCTGTGTACAGCTGCCTGCTCCCAAAAAAAGCAGTATGCTGATTGTCAGTAGCCTGCTCATTGTGATACTGTTCCCGGATTACCATAAAAGCCGTTGCCATTGATATATGGATCCTGGGCCGTAATATGGTAGTGATAAATTCCGCCGGGGTATTCCGTCGTCGCATGCGAATGACCGTGGTAAGCATCCAGATCGCTGTTCATGACGGCTTTCCCGTTTTCCACCGGTCCGTATACGGGATAGCCATCGAGCAGAAAGCCAAGTAGTGCCCCGCTGCCGTGTACTTTTGTCAAATAGGTTGGTTCAACGTGGTAATGATATTGGCCGGTTTGCTGCGGGTGGCCGTTATACTGGTCAAACGAATTGATTTCATTCGTCAGCGGTTGCGATGGGCCTGCATACTGATTGAAGAAAGGTACGCCATTGATCGAGACACCAATAGGGCCCAGCGGTGTTGCCTGTGGAGATGAGGCTTTCGTGGGCGTTAATGGTATGCGGAATACCAGATTCTGGGTACTGATGCTGTTCGGATTCTTTCTGTACTGGGCATTTGTGCCGTTATAGACTTCATACTGGCTGCTGGTTGCGCTGAAATACGGGCTTTTATGGTCCGGAATGCCCGTGCTCTTAATCACTACATAATTACCGTCAACTGAGACGGAAAGTGTACTGTTAAATTTTTTAAAAGCATCGGGAAGGGTGGTTGCCGAGGGCGTTACCGACGAATCGGAAGATTCTTTCTTACAGGCAAAAAGGCCGATGCCAAGGCTTACCGTGATGAGCAAGAACGTTTTCATGAGATTAATGAGCGATTGCATGTTATTGATTGTGGATTAGACGGGAATTGGGCAAAAAACACGCGGGATGAGAGCATATATTTTTCTTAGCTTTGAGCAAACGGTATTGACCGGCAGGTTGAGGCGTTGTTTCGGGAACTGAAAACCGGTCCTGGTTGTCAGTATGCAAAATACCCTTGATGATCAGCTATTGCCCTTTTTGCTGCGAAACCTGTACCTTTGCCCCGATTTTTATTTCTGAAAACACCCGGAGTACTTCCTGATGAATTATAAACAATACGATAACCTCAGTTATGCCAGCATCGCAGACGAGGTTTTGAACCATTGGAAACAGACAAATGCCTTCGAGGAATCGGTTCGGCTCCGTGAAGGTAAACCATCCTTTACGTTCTATGAAGGTCCGCCGTCGGCCAATGGAGCGCCTGGTATCCACCACGTTATGGCGCGGACGATTAAGGATATTTTCTGCCGTTACAAAACCCTGCAAGGCTATCAGGTGAAACGTAAAGGCGGTTGGGATACCCACGGCCTGCCGATTGAGCTGCAGGTGGAAAAAGAACTGGGCATTACCAAAGAGGATATTGGCAAAACCATCAGTGTTGAAGAATATAACCGGAAGTGCCGGGAAACGGTGATGCGGTTTACGGACCAGTGGAACGACCTGACCGAAAAAATGGGCTACTGGGTCGATCTGGATGATCCGTATATCACGTACCAGAATAACTATATCGAAACGCTGTGGCAGCTGCTGAAGCGGTTATACGACAAGGACTTACTCTATAAAGGCTATACCATTCAGCCGTTTTCACCGAAGGCGGGTACGGGCCTGAGCTCCCACGAACTGAACATGCCCGGCACGTATAAGGACGTGAAGGACACGACTATTGTGGCCATGTTCAAGGCGAAGCTGACGGGCAAGTCAGGCTACCTGTTCGACGCTGCCGACAGCGATGATATCTATATCCTGGCCTGGACGACAACCCCGTGGACGCTGCCGGCCAACTCGGCGCTGACCGTTGGGGCCAACATCGACTATGTGCTCGTCAAAACCTTTAACCCGTATACCCATGCGCTGGTCAATATCGTGCTGGCGAAAAACCTCATTGGCCGCTGGCTGAACGAGAAAGGCAAGGTTGAGGACGTAAACGACCCGGCATTTGGTACCTATCAGGCGGGTGATAAAGTGCAGCCGTGGGCCGTGATTATGGAATTTAAGGGCGAGCATCTGGAAGGAATTGACTATGAGCAGCTGCTGCCATACGTGCAACCGGATAAACCTGCCTTTAAGGTAATTCTCGGCGATTTCGTAACGACGGAAGACGGTACGGGGGTGGTACATACTTCACCGACATTTGGTGCAGATGACTTCAGGGTTGCCCAGGCCAATGGCATCCCGGCCATCATGGTGCGCGACGAAACCGGTAAGGAAGTGCCAATCGTTGATCGTCAGGGTCGTTTTGTGAGTGAAATCACCGACTTTGCCGGCCGTTATGTCAAGGAAGAATACTATTCGGATGAGGAACGGGCAGACCCCGAATTCCGGCCGACGGACGTTCTGATCGCCATCAAACTGAAAGAAGAAGGTAAGGCGTTCCGTGTTGAAAAATACGAACACCCGTACCCGCACTGCTGGCGGACAGATAAGCCGATTTTATATTACCCGCTCGATAGCTGGTTTATCCGGACGACAGCTGTTAAAGACCGTTTGGTTGAACTGAACAAAACCATTAACTGGAAACCGGAAAGTACCGGTACCGGTCGTTTCGGTAACTGGCTCGAAAACCTCGTTGACTGGAACCTGAGCCGCAGCCGGTTCTGGGGTACGCCGCTGCCGATCTGGCGGAGTGAAGCCGGTGAAGAGCTGTGCATTGGCTCGGTTGAAGAGCTGATGTCATTAAGCGAAAAAGCAGTTGAGCAAATGACTCAGATGCTGGGCGAACACCCTGAGTTTGCACAATACATTGAGCAGAATCAGTCACTCATTCACTCATTCGCTCAATCACAATTAGATATTCATCGTCCATACGTCGACCGGTTTGTGTTTGTGTCGGAATCGGGTAAACTGATGTTCCGTGAGCCGGACCTGATCGATGTCTGGTTTGACTCGGGGGCGATGCCGTATGCGCAGTGGCACTATCCGTTTGAAAACAAAGAAACATTCGATCAGTCATTTCCGGCAGATTTTATCTCGGAAGGGGTGGATCAGACGCGTGGCTGGTTCTTTACGCTGCATGCCATTGCCGGTATGTTGGGTACGCTGGACGGTACGGTCGAATCGTCGATTGCGTTTAAAAATGTCGTGTCAACGGGGTTAGTCCTGGATAAAAACGGCAACAAAATGTCGAAACGGCTGGGCAACGCCATTGACCCGTTCCGGACACTGTCGACCTACGGGGCAGACCCGACGCGCTGGTACATGATTACCAATGCCGAGCCGTGGGAAAACCTGAAATTCAACCTCGACGGGATCGGGGAGGTGCAGCGGAAGTTCTTCGGGACCTTGCTGAATACCTACAACTTCTTTGCGCTTTACGCCAACCTCGATAACTACCGCATCGAACAGTTTGACCGTGTGCCGTATGAGCGGCTGACGGAGCTGGACCGCTGGATTATCTCCAAGCTGATGACGCTGGTGAAAGAGGTGACAGAGCAGTTCGAAGACTATAACCCGACGAAAGCCGGTCGTCTGATTCAGGACTTTGTCTGCGATCAGCTGTCTAACTGGTACGTACGGTTGTCTCGCCGCCGGTTCTGGACCGGCGCGAGCGAAACCGGTGAACTGACCGAAGACAAACGCGCGGCCTACGAAACCCTGCAACACTGTCTGGCAACGGTAGCGCAGCTGATGTCGCCGATAGCGCCGTTCTTCTCCGACTGGCTCTACCGCAACCTGACAGAATCGGTACGGCAGGAGTCAATCGAGAAAAATACACCGTTCCAATACGATTCGGTACATTTTACAGACTGGCACCCGGTTATCAGTGAGTGGATTGATACTGAACTGGAAAAGTCGATGGAGCTAGCCCAGAACGTGTGTTCACTGGTACACTCGCTGCGGAAAGGGCATAAAATCAAAGTGCGTCAGCCGCTGACGAAAGTGCTGATTCCGGTCCTGAATGCCGAAACACGCGGATTAATCGAACACGTAGCGCCGATTATCCAGTCGGAGGTAAACGTGCGGGCCGTTGAATTCCTGGACGGTACGTCGGCAGAAGCTACGTCGGGTATCCTGAAGAAAAAGATCAAGCCAAACTTTAAGGCTCTGGGGCCAAAGTTCGGCAAACAGATGAAAGATGTAGCTGCGGCGATTACGGCCATGACCAGTGATGACATTGCCCAACTGGAACAGTCGGGTACGTTCCTGCTGGCATCGCTGAATCAGTCGATCTCGCTGGCGGATACCGAAATCCTGACCGAAGACGTGCCGGGCTGGCTGGTTGCCAGTGAGGGCGGGCTGACAGTAGCACTTGATGTGACAATTACCGATGAGCTGCGGCAGGAAGGCATTGCCCGCGATTTTGTGAACCGGATTCAGAATCTGCGTAAAGACAGTGATTTTGACGTAACGGATAAGATCACCATCGTACTGGAGCGTAATAACGACACGCTGGCGGCGGCCGTTGAAGCCAACAAAGGCTATATCTGTCAGGAGGTTCAGGCTAATTCGCTGGAATTGGTCGAAAGCCTGAACGGAGGTGCTTCTGAAATTGAAATGGACGAATTCCTGCTGCGCGTTGCGGTAGCGAAGGCGTAAAATAATAACTCCCCGAAAGTTTTAAACTTTCGGGGAGTTTAAAAAGATAGGGCGACGGTCACTCTTTAATTAAAATCCGCCGCGAGGCCCCATGCCACCAGGGCCCATGCCTGGTCCCATACCACCCCGCTCACGCCACGGGCGCTGCTCCTGGTTGTCCTGCGTCGGCATTGAACCCGACTTGAAGTTCCGGAGCGTATAGGTAAACGTCAGCATAAAATATTGCTTCAGTACCAGCGAACGTACGTCTTCACGGTACGTTTCCGTCAGGGTACGGGTAATGCTGGTGTTTTGGTTCAGCAAATCAAACACCGAAATTTTCAACTCGCCGGCCTGATTTTTCAGGAACTTCTTACCCACTTCCATGTTCCAGAGGGAGAACTGCTGGTTGAAACCCGCAGCCAGTCCTGAATAGCTGTAGTACGAGAAATCGGTCCGGTAGACAAAGCCTTTTCCGAAAATCCAGTTCAGACGTGCGTTAGCGGTTTGCACCGTATAGTTCGAGTTCGACTGCGTCTGAACGGTGTTCTGCTGTTGGTTGTAAGATGCGTTATAACCAAGGTTGAAGTCAAGTTTTTCGCTGATGTTGCTGCTGACAACGACCCCAGCGCTGCTGGCGTACTGATGGGCCAGATTCAGCACCCGGTTAATCAGACCAGGCGTACGGTTGTAGGTAAAGCTGGCGTTCACGTTGACCTGGCTCTTGATGGTTTTCAGCGGTAGACCACCCGTCACGAATGTACGGAAATTCATGTTGTTGTCGTAGTTAACCGGTTGGGTCAACTGAACACCCTGTTGCAAGACATAGCCGTTAGCCAGCGTCGTCGGGCGCTGGGCAATGAGTGTTGACGTACCGATCGGGTTTTGTGTATAGCCGAAGTTGATAAACGTAAGGAAACTGGCGGCTTTCGTCGGCTTGGTCAGTGAATACCGCAGACCAACATTATGACTGTATTCCTGCTTCAGCAGCGGGTTACCGGTCGAGACCTGTAACGGGTTGCTGTTATCGACCACATCCTGTAACTGCGTGATCGACGGCGCGTTGGTCGACGTACGGTAGGTCAGGCGGAGTTTGTTGTCCTGATTCAGCGTATAATCGAGCATCACCATCGGTAACAGGTTGATGAACGACCGGTCAATGTTAGTGAACTGCGGGAAGGTTTTCTGACCGGACAGTTCGGCGTCCTGTAAGTTAACTGTGGCAAATAAACCCAGTTTTTTGCCACGGTAGTTAATGCCCGTACCAACCTGATGCGTGACATAATCGTTGTTGAAGTTGTTGGTCAGCAACGTATCCAGCCGCTGTACCAGGTGCGTAAACGGGTTGTTCTGGTACGTGCGCTTATCGGCGTCGCTGTACCGGTAGCTTAGGTTATAGCTGAACTGCAGCTGTGTTTTTTTGCTAAGCGGTTCGGTGTACGACACGTTACCCGATACCTGATAGCCTTTCGACCGGTTCAGTGTTTTCTGGTCAATCAGGGTCGTGTCCGGGTTTGCACCGTAGAACGTGTTGTTCGATAGCAGGAAGCTTTTCTGATCGCGGTCGTTCAGTCCCATACCTAAGTTAACCGAAAGGCTGCGGCCCATTTTGGCAAACCGGTGCCGGTACAGAATGTTGTTCGACATGTTATAACCATATGTCTGGGCCGATGACGAGTTTGATCCCGTGTTCTGTAAGGCGTCTCCCTGGCGGGTTGAGCTCGTTACGTCGCTGTTTGACCGGTTGTCCTGAAAGCTCAGGTTCGGGGTAATCAGGAGGGAGTTGTTGCGGTCAATGGTATACTCAAACCGGAAATTAACGCGGTGATTGTTGTTCCGGCTGCCGGATGTCTGCGTCTCTTCGTAGCGCTGCGTCGTTTCCTGATTCAGGAAGTAATCACGAACGGTTGACTGCTCATTGCGGCTGTTGCCCTGGTTAAAGAAGTAGCTGCCCCGTACGGCCAGTTTTTTGCCCCACTGATCACTGTAGTTCAAGCCGACTGAATGGGTTGTGTTGATCCCGTTTGCGTTACCGACCAGAAAATTACTGGCGCCGCCACCGCCGAAGTTTCCACCCCCGCGGGCACCGCCACCGCCGCCTCCGCCGCCACGACCTCCGCCGCCACCGCCGCGGGTGCCACCAGCGCTTTGTACGCCTAACAGATCCTGACCGGAGAAATTTTGCTGATTAATATTATTCGACAGGCCGATAACGCTCAACCGGCGGTCGCCCTTAAAGAAGTTCATGCTGCCACCGGCCTGATAGGTATCGTTTGTGCCATAGCCGGCATAGACGCGGCCAAACTGACCGTTGCGGCGATCACCGCGGGTTACGATATTGATGGTTTTGCTGGTGTTGCCATCGTTAAAGCCGGTAAACTGAGACTGATCGCTCAACCGGTCGAAGACTTCGATTTTATCCACTACTTCAGCGGGCAGGTTCCGGAGCGCAATCGTCGGGTCATCGCCGAAAAACGGCTTACCGTCAACCAGAATCTGCTGTACGTTTTCACCCTGAACCTGAACCGTCCCGTTCTGGACCGTTACGCCGGGCATTTTCTTGATCAGGTCTTCGGTCTGGGCATCACGGTTTACCTTATAGGCACTCGCGTTGAACTGTAATGTATCGCCTTTCTGCTGCGCGGTCGGCGCTTTACCGACAACCTGCACTTCTTTCAGCTGTCTGGCTGATTCGAGCATTTGCAGTTTTCCAAGGCTCTGGTTTTCCTGAAGCAGGTTGACCGCCTGATTTAAGGCGTCAAAGCCAACATACGTAACCTGAAGCTGATAGGCACGCTGAGGAATTTTAGGGAACTGGAACGCACCATTAACATCGGTGACGGCATAGTGTTTTTCGGCCGTACTGTCCGAACGGGTTAATACAAGGTTTACCCCGATCAAGGCCTGTCCTTTGTCGTCAGTAACTGTACCCGACAGGATGCCGGAAGGAGAAGCACCCGCCGGTGGAGCCGTTTGCCCGAATGTAAACTGCCATGCTGAAAGAAGCAGAAACAGTGAAAAGAAAATTCTTCCAGGTTTCATAATTGTGTGTTCAGATTGTACCAATGAGTTAGCCGGACAAGACGTCCGGGATGAAAAATATATGGAATGAGGCAGCGGGTACTGCCTCATTCATAAACCAGTGCGGTAATTATTTGTTGCGTTGGCCGCCGCCGTTTCCGCCACCACCCGGGCGACCCTGCATCTCGCGCTTGCTGACAAAAACACCTTTTTCGTCGAACGTCAGCATTAGACGTTTCTCGCCTTCGGTCATCATCACCATGTACTGACCTTCTGTATTTTTACCGGCACGACGGAATTCCGCAGCGGAAAATTCTTTCTTTACATAATCTTTGATGCTTTGCGGCAGGTCTTTTTCTTCGACCTGGGCCATGTCGCGCATCATACCGCCGCGGCCACCGCCACGGTTAGTGCTGTCACGACGGCCTTCGCGGCGTGGCTGGTCCTGCGCAAAGCTCTGGCTGATGGTTAAGGTAGCCAACAGGCTGGCTGCTAAGATTACTTTTTTCATGATTGTGTTTAGTATTTATGTCTTAGGACGATTCGCTTGGTAAAACTTGCGGCGGGTAGCAAAAAAAATTAATGTTTTTCGTGTTTACGCCAGCCACCGAACGGAGGTCCGCCGCCACGGCCCATACCCCGGTCGACAAACGGCATCTCAATCAGGATCTTTTTGAGCTTTTCACGCTGTGCCGGCGTACAGATTGCCGCTACTTTCCGGAAATGCAGCAGGGTAATCACATCCATATTGGCCACCTGGTTATTGATCACCGAGGCTTTTTCCGTGAGCTGGGCCTGCGTCAGCGTGGTATCATCGAGGAGTTTATAAAACTCCTGACGTGCTTTTTTCAGGTCTTTAGCCATTGGCATCGTCTCCCTGAAATACTGTTTGCGCAGTGTGTCGAACTGAACGCGTTGTTCGGGAGAAAAGGCAAGGGTATCAGCTAAAAATGACTTCCACCGGTTTCCTCCGCGCCAGTGCGGCGGGTGTTTCGGGCCCAAGTACATCCACGCCAGCAAAGCGGCGTTCAGCACAACCAACGCAACAATAATACCGGTTAACAGGCGGGTTTTTGATTTCTCATTCATTGGCATCCCAGTTAAATTGAAGAAGATGATATTCGGCCACAAAGCCGTCATAAGTAGTCGATTCGGTTGTTGTAAGCTCGTTGCCGCCCTGGTTAAAGGCCACGGCAACATTGATCAGCACCAGCAGGCTTAAGGCCGCGATGGCATAGGCCGGATTCAGCAGCCAGTTGATTCGCTGTGCTTTCCGGTTGTCAAGACGGGCCTGCACCCGGGTATAAAAAAACGGTTTCGGTTCGGCAGGGTTGAGTTTACCCAGTTTGCCAAACAGATCGTTCCAGTTATCGTCTTGTGATGAGTACATGATTTAATGAAAGATTAGAATGTGTTTCAATTGCTTTTTTAAATTCTGTTTAGCTCTGTGAATCAGGGATTCAACCGAAGAAAGGGACGTTTGCATGACTTCCGCAATTTCCTGGTAACTCAATCCGTCCAGGTGGTGAAGCGTAAAGGCTACTTTTTGTTTGTCAGGGAACCGGGCGACGGCCGCAAACAAATGCTGCATTTGTTCCTTATCTTCCAGGGCTACTCCCGGATGATGAAAATCAGGCGGGTGGTAGATCACTTCGTTATGTGTTCCGAACAGACTGCTCAAAAAGGAAAACCGTTTCTGTGCTTTCTTTTTCTGAATGGCTTTCAGCGCATTCGAAGTGGCAATCCGGTAAAGCCAGGTCGATAGCTTTGCTTCGCCCCGAAAAGCCGAAATGGTCTCATAAACTTCGACAAATACCTCTTGTGCAATGTCTTCTGCCTCTTCGGCGTTTTGTACCAGAGCCAGAATCGTATTATAGACCCGACGCTGGTAGGTCTCTACCAGATAGCGGAAGGCTTTTTCATCGCCTTTCTTGAGTCGGGGTATCAGTTCTGCTTCTAAAATCAAGGTATTTTGTCGGGGTTATACGTACTTAGGTCAGAAAGTTGCCGGTAACTTGCGGCCTGAGATTAAAAAAATGTAAAAAGAACCGGTACTTTGTTGTTTGCTGAGCCAAAACCGATTAACACTGAATAATATGCATCAACTCTTACTTGCCGTTACATTTTTTCTGTTACTGACCAGTCCGCCCCGGATTGTGAAAGGCCCCTATATCCAGAACCTGACCGAGACAAGTGTGACCATCTGCTGGCATACCGACACACCGTCAAACAGCCGCGTATTATACGGCCTGCGGATGCATCAGCTGAACGGGGCAATCTTCAATAACCAGCAGATTACGGATCATTACGTCACGCTGAGCAATCTCGAACCCGGAACCCGTTATTTCTATTCATTCGGTAGCTCCGGAATCCGCCTTCAGGCCGATTCTACCCAGTATTTTACGACAGTACTGAAAAAAAATAAAAAATAATTATGGTCATACGGCTCGTATAGTATGTTGAGCTAACTCCCTTCAAAATCAGGTCTCTTACTCTTTTGTTGGGGACAATGTGTCTGATTTTTTTGTTACCGAATACTGTATTTTAGGTATTAAATTGTACTAATAGAGTTATTAAGTATCATTTGTACTTCGTAAATGGCATTCCTTTTGATAAGAGTATGATGAATATGTAATCCGTTTATATTCTCTCTTTTCTAGTAGCTAAGGATATGCCCATTCACTACACTCAGAACGTTTATGCACTTTTCAGAACAGGTATCAAAGCATTGTTGTTTGTTATCTGGTTCGTCTTGATTGGTCACTTGAAAGTATTTGGTACAACTGCTTTCATTACCGCCCCGCCCGCTATCAGTGTAGCTTCTGTTACGGCTTGTTCAGGCCAGATGGCAACTCTGGTATCAACGGGTTGTACGGGAACAATAATGTGGGAGGGAAATGGTGTGAGTATTGGAGGACCAACGAGTTCGATCAGTTTTCAGACCGCGCCGGTACAAACTCCAACCAATATCCCCTTTAAAATAACCTGTACCGAAAGTACGGGATCCGTTTCGACTACTGCGAACATTACAGTTGTTCCTGCACCGTCGCTTACACTTACGGTAGCTCCGGCAACCACTATTACCGAGGGTAATGCCGTAACGTTGACCGCTGCCGGTTGCGAGTACGGAACGATGCGCTGGTCTACCGGAGCTACTGACAACGGCAGAACACAGATCACCGCTCTGCCCCCTCAAACCACCACCTATACCGCTACCTGTACTGTCGGCGAAACCTGCGTGGCAACGGCAACCCGGACAATTACGGTTCAGCCTGTACCCAGACTATCATTGTCGACCCTGGTCAGTAAAGGACGGGCAAAAGTTGGCGAGGTGTTGACGTATACCGTTATCGTTTCTAATACCGGTAATGCCGCCGCCAACAATGTGGTAGTGGAAGAGTATATCTCTGCGAAAGCAACCTATATTCCTAATTCGGCAACCGCATCAACCGGTACGTTTACGGCGGGTATCCCGACCAATACCTGGGCGTTTGCGACATTGCCGGCCAACGCCTCGGCGACCTTAACCTATTCGGCCAGCGTAGTCGGAGAAGGCGTTGTAAATGTTACCAGTACTATCCAGAACGTAGATACAGTGCAGGTCTGTACGTCGATACCGATTCGCGTTTGTCCGGGCAGTAACTATGTCGTGCGGGTCAATGCGCCGGCCGGGTACAGTTCCTATAAATTTTATAATGGTACCACACTGGTGCAGGAAGGGCCGCTGAACAGCTATACTGCCACCACGGCCGGTGAATACAAAGTGCTGGTCGACGATGGCACCGGAACCTGCCAGCAGCAGTCCTGCTGTCCGTTGGTGATCGAAGAGGTACCGGCCACGCTGACACTTACATCCGCCACCGGTTCTACGCTTGCCATAGGGACCAGCACAACATTGCTGGCCGGTGGGTGTACAAGCGGTACGGTGGTTTGGGGTAATTCCTTCACCGGCGTCAGTCAGGTTGTATCACCAACAATAACAACGGCTTATGCTGCCACCTGTACAACGGCTGACGGCTGTACGGCAACCGCTGCTACAACTGTAACGGTTCTCAGTCCGCAGGTATCGGTACAGAAGTTTGTGTCGGCAACTAAGGCACAGTTAGGCAGTCTGGTTACGTTTACCGTGGTGGTTGCCAATACCGGGCCGGTAGCAGCGAGTGCGGTGGCTGTCCGTGATTCAGTTGGCGGCGGGGTCATTGTGCCGGCCTCTGTCAACGTCTCACAGGGAGCATTCTCGCCCAACTCGCTGACCAGCCTCTGGAATGTGGGTAACCTGCCGGCCAGTACAACGGCAACGCTGGTCTATTCAGTGAGTATCATTAACGAAGGCGTCGTATATGCGTCGGCGGCTACCGGCGGGCAGGTATCGCAGGTGTGTTTGTCGGTCCCGGTGAAGGTTTGTGTCGGTGATCCGGTGCTTATTGAACTGACCGCACCGGCCGGATATACCCGCTACGAATGGTACCGTGGTACTGAAAAGGTTTATGACGGTCTACTGACTAGTTTCACGGCCACCGCCCTCGGCGAGTACCGGGTAATCGGCTACAAAGGAGCTGTACAATGTCCTGATCTGACCTGCTGCCCGATTTACATCGAATCAGACAGCATTCCGCTATATACGGTGGCAGCGATTCGCCCGACCTGTCTGAGCAATCAGCCCCAGGCCAATGGTTCGCTCCGGCTGGCCGGTCTGGGTAGCGATACCAGCCAGTTTACCTACCAGTATTCAGAAGGGACGTCATTTAACGCCGCCGTAGCACTTCAGGCGACTCCGGTTCCGGTACCTGCCGGCGGGGTGATTGCCAGCACCCTGAATCAGGCGAAAACCTACACCGTGCGGGTATACAACACCCTTGGCTGTTTCCGCGACGTAACGGTCACCATGTCCGTCAGTTGCGACTGTCCGCCGAACCTTTGCGTACCGGTTACGATCCGTAAAACCAAATCAAGACCGTGACCCAATGTGGTTACCCGATCAAAATCGTAAAAATGGGTGACCACGTAAAAATGGGTGACCACGTAAAAATGGGCGACCACGTAAAAATGGGTGACCACGTAAAAATGGGCGACCACGTAAAAATGGGCGACTACGTGGGGTCGCCCCTACCTATTCCAGACAACGGGAAATGATCCGGCACACGGCTGTGATTTCGTCACTGGTGTTGAAATAATGCGGGGACAGGCGGATAATCCAGTCAATGCCCTTGCGTTGAAAATCGATCAGCGCTGCCTGTGCTTGCTGAGCCGTGAAGACAATACCTGCCTGCCGTAAGTCATCTTCAAGTGCCGGAAGCGACCGGTTTGCCACATGAAACGTCAGAATATTGCTTAGCACCGGGCCACGGTCCATCAATGTAAGGCCCGGAAGCGGAGCAAGGCCATGCCGGAGCTGTTGCATCAGGAGCTGATTATGGGCCGCAATCTGTTGGATACCAATCTGGTTTGCATACCGAATGGCTTCAGCCAGGCCCATAATCAGGAGCGAAATTTCCTGTGGTTCAAAACGACGGGCGGTGGGCTGGATGGTAAACTGATCGGGGGCAGTCCAGCTGGCTCCCCGGCGTTCGACAAACAACGGAGTAAGGCCAACCTGCAAAGCCTTGTCGGAGACGTACAGAAAACCGGTATTACGCGGGCCGCGCAGAAACTTGCGCCCCGTCGCCACCAGAAAATCGGGCCGGATCCGGGTGACATCCAGCGGCAGCTGCCCGACCGACTGCGCCGCATCGAGCAGGTACCAGACATCATACTGATGGCACAGCTGCCCGATTGCTTCGGCAGGCAACACTGTGCCGGAATTAGTGGGTATATGGGTAATGGCAACCAGCCGGGGGCTGTGCCTGCGTAACAGATCCTCCAGATGCGACAGATCCAGGTCACCGTCAGGCAGGTCATTAATCCGGATCAGCTGAATACCCAGCCGCTTTTGCAGCGAAAGAAAAACCAGCTGGTTGGAAATGTAGTCATTATTTGTGGTTAGTATCGTGTCGCCCTCGCGGAACGGGATGGATGACATGGCCCGGATAAAGGCGTCCGTTGCGCTGTAGGCATAGGCAATGTTATCAGGTTTTGTATTCAACAACAAAGCGGTTTCGTCGTAAAAACGGGCAATTTGCCCCGCCTGCTGCCGCTCAGCCCCGTAGCCGCCCAACTCATTTTCCAGCTGAAGGTGTTTTGTCATGGCGGACAAAACGGGCCCGGGCATGAGCGAAGCCCCCGCACTGTTCATAAACAAGGTATCACCGGTACAGCCGGGCGTATCCTGCCGGATTCGGTCAATACCGGGTAAAAACGTTAATTCTGTTTGCATGGAGCAAAAAAAGGATTTAAAACTGTACGGAAACAGATACACTTTACGGAATCTGCTTACGTACAGTTGCTGGCCGGGGCATTGCCTTTGCCCGAATTCCAGGTTAACTAACAAGATGAAAAAGCATCCGGAGAGGTCAATACGCCGGATGCTTTTCTGCCTTACCAGACCGTAATCCGGTCTTTTTCTGCTTTGTACATTTTATCGCCGGGCTGCACATTGAAGGCTTTGTAGAACGGCGTGAAATTCATCAGCGGACCGTTTACGCGCCATTTTGCCGGTGAATGCGGGTTGGTGTTAACGTACATTCCCATGTAAGCATTCCGCGTTTTCACCCGCCAGATCCGCGCAATCGAGATGAAAAAGCGCTGGTCGGGCGTGAAACCGTCAAGTTTTTCTGTGCTCTTGCCTTGTTTGGTCAGTTTAAAGGCGTCGTAGGCAATGGCCACGCCCGCAATGTCAGCCGTGTTTTCGCCAACTGTCAGGGCACCTTTCACGTGTACCGAATCCAGTACGGTAAACTGGTGATACTGGTCAATCACCTGCTGGGTTCTGGCTTTAAATTTGGCGTAATCCGATTTGGTCCACCAGTTGGCCACATTGCCATATTTGTCGTACTGAGCCCCCTGATCGTCAAAGGAGTGGGTGATTTCATGGCCGATTACCATCCCGATACCGCCGTAATTCAGCGCATCGTCGGCATTCACGTCAAAGTAGGGCGGTTGCAGGATACCGGCCGGAAACACAATCTCATTCAGCGGCGGATTGTTGTAGGCCGTTACGGTCGGCGGCGTGGTATGCCACTCGGTGCGGTCAACTTTCTTGCCGGTTTTAGCCACATTGTACAGGTAATCATTCTTATTCGTGGCCAGACGGTTTTCGAAGTAAGCCCCCCGCTGCACCTCAACGGCAGAATAATCCCGCCATTTATCCGGATAACCGATTTTTTCGGTGAACGCATACAGTTTTTCCTTCGCGCGGGCTTTGGTGGAATCACTCATCCAGTCCAGTTTCGTGATGCGGGTCTCGAACGCTTTTTTGAGGTTGTCGACCAGCACGGCCATCCGCTTCCGCGCATCTTCCGGAAAATACTTTTTTACGTAGAGTTGTGCCAGGGCTTCGCCCAGTGACCCGTCGACAGCCTGGGTCATTTCTTCGGCCCGTGTCTTCTTTACCGCCTGCCCTGTCAGCACTTTGGTATAGGCGAACGACGCATCGACAAACGGCTGGCTCAGGTAATTGGCATAATTGGTTAAGGCACGGGCTTTTAAATAGAGCTTCCAGTCTGCCAGCGGAACGGTGGTCAGCAGTTCATTCAGCTTGTCGTAGTAGCCAGGCTGAGCGACGTTTACCGAATCGGCCTGCACACCCAGATGCTGTAGCAGCGCAGGCCAGGCAAGCGCAGCGTGTTTCCGGGCCAGATCGGCCACGGCCAGTTTGTTATAGTTCGCCTTTACGTCGCGCCGCTCAATGTTTGTCCGGTGGGCGCCGGCCAGTTGCTTTTCCAGCCCATACGCCACAGCTGCTGCGTTTTCGGCGGCGGCCTGACTAGTGCCGGTCAGCTCAAACAAGTGGGTGAGGTAGGCACGGTATGCTTTCTGGATGCCGAGGGTCGACGAATCCGTTTTAAAGTAATACTCGCGTTCGGGAAGCCCGATGCCGGTTTGCTGGAACTGGGCAATGTTGATGCTGCTCTGCCGGTTGTCAGGACCAACGTAAAAGCCGATAACTGACCGGTTCCCTTCCTTGTGTTCGTTAGCGGCCAGCGCCAGCATGGATGCGACGTCATTCAACGCGTCGATGCGGGCCAGCAAGGGCTTGATCGGGTCATAGCCGCGCTTATTGATAGCCGTGGTATCCATACCGGAGGCGTAAAAATCACCGACCTTTTGTTCAAGGCTGCCTTTAGGCTGCGGGGTGGCCGATACACTGTCCAGAATGCCCTGAAGCCGGATGCGTTGCGGGTAGTTCAGGAAGGAATAGGAGCCGACGCCCGCCTGACTGGCCGGAATCTGGGCTGTATCGTTCCAGATGCCGTTTGCATAGGTGAAAAAATCATTGCCGGGCTTTTTCGTGGCGTCGATGCCGGTGATGACGACGCGTTTCGTGTTCGGAACCGTTCCCCGCTGACAAGCGGCTGCCGTTAACAGTACAAGGGTTACGTAAACAAGTTGTTTCATGTTTTTGACGGAAATGTACACCCAAAATCGTATTCAATCAACTGTTGCAGTCGATCGTAGGGGCGACCCCACGTGGTCGCCCGAAGTTGATTGGTGGTCGCCCGAAGTTGATTGGTGGTCGCCCGAAGTTCTGCACCCTCCGGTTAGTCGGGCAACCACGTGGGGTTGCCCCTACGGGTTTGTGACGAATGGGTCATACGGTCAGCGGGCAGGTATTTGTGCGTATTGCCATACACAAAAGAGCGCATACAAACTTCCCGAAAGGAGAGGGTTCATTTGTAGCTTTGTTGCATAGAGCGATTTCAGTTCTGCCCTCTTCATGCATAAAAAATTATACATAACCTTTTGGGAAAATCACTCGCGGAACGCAAGCGATAAGGGAAATTACTTTATCAGCACTAGTTTTCCAGGCTTTAAAATTGATGGATTGACACCAATCTCTCAACTAATATGGTTGTTTTTTCTTCTGGTAGAGTAATTACTTGCTTATTCAAGCAAATAACCCCTGTGCAAGCAACCATTGACCGTAAACTTGCGATCAAGAATTCACTAACACAGGGGTTATGCTAACTCGTATGTCAAAGCAACTGGTTTAACTACCTTACTTACGGGCAAGCGGTACCGGTAACAATGTAAGTATATGTATCAACACTTTCCTGACCGCAGGCATTCGCTGCCTTTGCCGTCAACGTATACGTCCCGGGCTTGGTAACACCCATGGCACTCAGTGAATACGTGCCCACACGCCGATACACATTGCTAAAAACATAACCGCCAGGGCCCGTAACCACAAATGATGTCCCTGTACCCTGCCCTTGAAGACTCACCGTGCAATTGCCCGGGCCCAGGACACTCGTCATCGTTACCGAGATCGCCTTTGCTATAGGCGCCACACAATTCACGGATACGGTTATATTGGCCTCCCCAACGCAACCGTTCTGGCTACCACTTACCGAATACACCGTCGTCGTCACAGGTGATACCGTTATGGCCGTCGCATTCGAGGGCGTATTCCAGGTATAACTATTAGCCCCCGAGGCCGTCAGGGTTGCACTTTGACCGCCACTCAAACTCGTTGACGAGGCTTCGATGCTTACCGTCGGCGAACTGTTCACCGTAATGGCAACCGTACTGGTACTTACAGGTACACCACCTGTACCGGCTACTGTTATCGTCAGTGTTTTTACACCAGACGTAGTCGCAGTAGCTGAAACTACGCTGGTGGATGTTGCACTTAACAAAACCCCTGCCGGAGCTACCCATGTATAACTATACGGCTTAATCCCGCCTGTCACTGCAACGGTCAATGATGTTGCACTTCCAGCACACAAGGTAGCAGGCATAGCCGAGGTCACAAGTGTAAGCGCACTAACCTGTACGGTTACGGTGGCAGTGGCCGTAAGTGAGCAGTTGCTGGTCGTGATACCCGTTACCGAATAGGCCGTTGTCGATGTTGGCGTGTCTATGGTACTAGCCGTCTGATCGCCAGTACTCCAGCGCTAACTGCTGGCTCCCGACGCACTAAGTGTAACGCTGTTGCCACCGCCAATGGTTAGGCTTGGCGTTGCGGTAACGGTTAGTGAAGGAGGAACAAGCGACCCGCAGCCGCCGGTTAAGTTGATGCTTTCGGCATAACCAACATCGTCAGCGTCATCTATTACCCAACCGGAACTTGAGCAAGGCAAATTTGTGATAGAGCCCGTGGTGGTATGGGCTATCAAATAATTATTATAATTGGCGTCAATAATCTCCCAGCGCGAATTCGCACTCGACCAAACGATGTTATATGAGGGTGCTGCAAAGTAAGAGGGGCTGCTTGTCCACCTTGGCGCCCCATTTTGTGTACCATTTACGGTATACGATACGGGTGCATAAGAAGGTCCTCCAAAACCCGAAATTCCTCCAACCCCGTAAGAAAGAGAAATGTTGCTGGGTGTATACGTACATGGAGCCTGGGCCTTTACCTCCAGGGTAGCCGTTAGCCCACTAAGCACTAGCATTACAAGAGCAAATAAATGTCTGGCATAGCAATCCATTTGCCATGCCGGCATAAAATCAAACAATGAACCTGTCCGACGACAACTTTGATACACAATGTACATGTTAACTATTAATTAAGGTTGTGTTGAAATTGGTACTCACTAGGGTGCCATTAGTCTCCATAGAGACTTAGTGGGTTCTCTTATTCACTGTTGAGTATAACTAAGGCCTTATTGGTAGAGGGATGAATGTTGAATGGGGCGTCTGAATAGAAGCTGGTTTAGGAACAGATCGCAGCACTTCAGTATCCAGTAAAATGAGTTTACCAGAAGTAGAAATTTTATATAGTCCTGAAGACATTTTATATGGTTACGCTGGGTTTTGTGGCTAAAAATTGCTCTTTCTTTTACGATAAACAAACTTTTTGGCCATATACCAACAAAAATATCTGCTAGTGATAGGAATTGGATACAAAAAGATTCCTTATTTCGGAGAATGGGCACTTGGGTATTTTCATGTCGATTCCTTTTTGACGCAGGAACTCAGCAGGATTCTGAAAATTGATCCCTCCATGGAGACGCTCAAATCGGAGCTCTCGCTATCCACCGCCAGAACGTTATACCTGGGCAAGTCGGCTCCCATAAATTGCCTGGCTATGATCAGCCGCTGGTGAGCAGGTTGCAGTTCACCGATAAATCATGGAAGAGGCCGCCTCAAACTGACGGTCGGTTGAGGCGGCACCGTATTCCTAATAGTGTTGGTGGATTGTCTTTTGTCCCTTTCGCTCCCGTGCTTGCGAGTTTTACTCACCAATCGCGTGGCTTCGACTTAGAAGCGTGTCGTGTCCGGGACCATCGTCGGCTACGTCGGCTGCTGTTTTTCTTATCAATGAGCCTGATATGGGCGATTGAAACGGGTAGCTGGTTAGTCAGGCAGGGCATAGCCATTCCTTGTCGGGTGGTTAACTCCGTCAGCCTACAGGTGTACAGTTTATTTCGGCATGGTCTGGATGAGTTACGTGACCGTTGTTTAAATCAACGGTCTCTTCAAGACGTAATTCCACTTTTGTGCTGTCTTTAGATAATATATGTAATAGAATGCTTACAGGGTCGGCTGATAGTTGTAACTGGAGCGAGCCAGACCCAATGCAGACACAGATATTGATTACCCGTGAAGACAGTCGGCTTAACGTTATGGACGCCGTCAATTTTATGCACCCTCCAGATGGATGGGCAACCACGTGGGGTTGCCCCTACGAATTGCCGTCTTGGCAGGAACTTCCCGGAATGTGCTGTAAAAAAGAGGATTCGTTGGTAGTTTTGTTGTATAGAGAGGCTTATGCCCGATCTTCATATGCACAAAAATCTATACATTACATGGCTGATCCTTCTGAACAGCCTGCCTTTGTTGGCTCAGCAACCAACCGCTTACCTGACCCGGATTCCATACCTGCAGGTGGTCACGCCAACGGGTATAACTGTCCGCTGGCGAACGGATAAGGCCGTAACCGGTCAGGTGTGGTACGGTACCAACCCCGACCAGATGACAGCCATCGCGTCGGAAACACAGCCGACCACCGAACACATCGTTTCGCTCACCGGCCTGCAACCGGCTTCTACCTATTTTTATGCCGTCGGACAGCCGGATACAAAAATCGCCTACGGGGCCGATTATACGTTTAAAACCGCATTGCCGGCCGGTGACCGCCGTCCGTTCCGGATCTGGGCGCTGGGCGATTTCGGGTGCGGTACCGACAACCAGTATGCGACCTATGACCAGTACAAAAAAGTCGCAGCGCAGAATCCGGCAAACCTTTGGCTATGGCTGGGGGACAATGCCTATTCGGCCGGATATGACGAACAGTTTCAGCAGTTTGTCTTTAACGCATATACCAAAACCTTGCCGAATCTGCCGTTCTGGCCGGTGCCGGGAAACCATGATTATGGCAATAATGCCGATGTACGCGACCTGCCGTATTTTAACCTGTTCAATTTCCCGCAAAAGGGCGAAGCAGGGGGGCTGGCATCCGGCTCAAAACAGTATTATTCCTTCGACTACGGGAATGTCCATTTTGTAGCCCTCGACTCGTATGGCTACGAAGCCGGTCTATGGCGGCTGGCCGATACAACCGGTACGCAGGTGCAATGGCTTAAACGGGATCTGGCCGCAACAAAACAGCCCTGGAAGGTGGTATTTTTTCATCACCCGCCGTACTCGAAAGGATCACATAATTCCGACACTGATCCTGAATTAATTGTAATCCGCGAGAACCTGACCGGCATTCTGGAACGGTATGGTGTTGATCTGGTTTTGTCGGGCCACAGCCACCTCTACGAACGGTCGTACCGGTTGCGGGGACTGAAAGGGCCGTCGACATCGTTCACGAAAAGCACTGATCTGGCAGAACAAACCAACGGGCGGTATGACGGGACGCCGAACAGCTGTCCGATGCTGGCAAAAGGGGAGGGTACGGTCTACATCGTGGCCGGTTCTGGGGGACAGATGGACCAGGCGGTTGCCGCCGATTATCCGCACGTAGCGATGGCCTACAGTAATACCACCGTGGGTGGTTCCGTGCTGATCGACATGAACGACAACCGGATGGACGTTAAATGGCTGACCAGTACGGGGCAAATCGGTGATCAGTTTACGATTCTGAAAAACACAAACCGCACACAGCGGCTTTCGCTGGAATATGGCGAACAACGCGAATTGCAGGCGTCGTGGCCGGGTGAGTATCGCTGGCAATCGGGCCAGACGGGCCGGTCAATTACCGTTTCGCCAACCCAGCCGGGCAGTTTTGCCGTGACTGATCCGCTGAACTGCCTCCGCGATGAGTTTCAGCTCAGTGTCCTGCCCAAACCACGCCTTGTACCGGCAACGCCTCCGGCAACATCGGTCTGCGTCGGCACCAGCTTTCCGGTGTTGATAACCGCTGAAAATTCGACGAAAGCTGATCAGTGGACATATGACATTCAGCTTTCTGATGCGGCCGGCCGGTTTGATGCGCCGACGGTCATCGGCAGCGGCACCCGCCAGAACCTGCGCGCCACGATTCCGGCCGCTTTGCCGGCGGGCAGTGGCTACCGCTATCGTGTGGTGACGAAATCGGTCGATTTTGCCGAATCGGTGGAGAGCGCCACGTTTGCGGTGAAAGGCCTCTCGATGGCCAGCCTCAGCGGTAACGCCACCATTATGCAGGGCAGCAGTACCCCGTTATCGATCACCTTTACCGGCGACGGGCCGTGGAAGGGCGTTCTGAGCGACGGAACAGCATTCTCCGCTACTACTTCGCCGGTTACGTTGACGGTACAGCCACAGGCGACCACTACTTATCAGATTCAACGCGTAGAGAACAACTGCGGGACTGGTATGGTATCAGGCCAGGCCGTGGTGACCGTGCAGGTAATTATGGGAGCCGGGGAGCTGGCAGGTGGTACACTGGCCGTGTACCCGAATCCAACGTCGGGCCAGGTGTCAGTAGACCTGACTTTGCCAACCCCACAGGCAGCTACGCTGACCGTGCTGAATACGCAGGGGCAGGTGGTGCAGACTAAAGGTTTTAAGGCCTCGACTGCGCATCATAGCCAGCTGCAACTGCCTGCCACCGCCGGAATCTACCTGATCCGCATTGAGGTCAACGGCAAGCAGGTGACGCGGCGGGTTGTGAAGTTTTTATAGCGCTGTTATAAAAACTCCCCGAAGGTTCTAAACCTTCGGGGAGTTCGTCTATTGCTTTTTAGTAGAAGATTTAGTGGTGGCACGACTCAAAGTCGTGCCACCACTGTTTTTACAACACCTGTCCCAGTCCGAACAGAATCACAAACAGCAATGTCGAAAGCGCCAGCTGACCTAGCCGCGGGTTCAGGCTGCCGGCCTGGCTATGATTCGCGATGGCACGGCCGTTGATAATGAACAACGGAAATGACAGCACATACAGGTAGCCAATCGTCGGAGCGCCCGACAGCACCGAATACGTCAGCGCCATAGCCATGCCGCCCAGCAGCAGAAACCAGTGGTACTGAATGGCACGGGCGCGGCCCAACCGCACCGGAATCGAATTCTTGCCGGTTTTAGCATCTGTTTCGATGTCACGGATATTGTTGATATTCAGTACGCCCGTGGCAAAAAAGCCCACACTGCTGGCAGGCAGCAGCAAGGTAGCGGCAAACGACATGGTTTGCAGATAATACGTGCCCATCACGCCGACCCAGCCGAAAAAGATCAGCACGGCAATATCCCCGAAACCGGCATAGCCGTACGGACGTTTGCCGTTGGTGTAGGCAATGGCGGCGGCGATACACAACACCCCGAGCACCAGAAAAATCCAGAATGTGTAGGACGTACCGGTGGCATCAGACGTGGTAATGGCCGGTTGCGACGTTGCTTCGATCAGCAGCCAGATGCCGGTAATGAGCGACAGGGCTGATGTCACCACGATACCTTTAAACATGGCTTCCTTTGTGATCAGACCGGTGGCCACGGCGCGGCGCGGACCTACGCGTTCAGCGGTATCCTTGCCTGATATCGCATCGCCGTAGTCGTTGGCGAAGTTAGACAGAATTTGCAGGAAGATGGTCGTCAGGGACGCCAGCAGGGTGATTGTCCAGCTGAACTGGCCGGCGGCAGCGGCTAAAAAACTGCCTAAGATAATGCTGGCCAGTGCCAGCGGGAGAGTGCGCGGACGGGCCGCAGCAAGCCAACTTTTCATACAGGTCTCAAAAATGAATGAGTGAATTACACAATCATTTGCTGATTCTGCAATTCACTCATTCAAACAAGCTTAAAAATTTCTATTCCAGACCAACTGCTTTCAGAAATTCCGGCGCTGTAGGTTTCACGGCCGAGGCAAAGAAATGGGTCACCTGACCTTTTTCGTTTACTACATACTTGCAGAAGTTCCACTTAGGTGCCTGGTCATTCCAGCCGTTCTGGTCTTTTTTCGACAGCCACTGATACAGCGGGTGCTGGTTTTCGCCAACCACGTCGATTTTCTCAAACATCGGGAACGTTACCCCGTAGTTTTTCTGGCAGAACGAAGCGATTTCCTGATTACTGCCTGATTCCTGGTTGCCGAAGTTGTTGGCCGGAAAGCCCAGCACCACTACTTTGTCGCCGTGCTCTTTGTAGAATTTCTCCCAGTCGGCGTACTGTGGCGTGTAACCGCAGGCTGAAGCGGTGTTGAGCAACACCACTTTTTTGCCTTTGAACTTATCCAGATTGACCGATTTGCCCTCCAGCGACTTCATCGTGAAATCGTACAGGGATTTTGTACCAGCATAGTCCATAGTTGCAGGAGCCGTGTAAACGGCGCTTTTGTTGCTGAAAATGTGTTTGATGATACGGCTTACCGACATGAAACTAGAAAGGGTAACGATGACCGCCAGTGTAGCGATGGTTAATAGAACGGGCTTTTTCATTGGTTTGGTTTACATTTTGTCAGGTACTTCAATGCCTAATAACGACATAACCTTACGAATGGTTTGACCGACTGCCTGAGAAATTGCAAGGCGAATCTGAGCTTTTTGTACGTCGGGTTCCTGCAGGATCGACACCTCGGCATAGAACTGGTTATACGTCTTCGCCAGATCATAGGCAAACTGGGCCAGCTGCGAGGGCGCATAGACCGCTCCGGCATCGGCAATCCGCTGCGGATACTGGCTCAGCAGGTAGATCAATTGCTGCTCAAGTTCGTGTAACTGAACACGTTCCGGAATAGCAATCCGTGTTAATTCTCCGGTCAGCAAACCGTTCTGTATCGCCTTGGCCTCTACCGATTTGGTCCGTGTATGGGTATACTGAATAAACGGCCCGGTATGGCCATGCACGTCAACCGACTCGGCAGGGTTGAACATCATCCGTTTCTGCGGATCAACCTTGAGCAGGTAATATTTCAGGGCCCCCAGGCCAATCATCCGGAACAGGGCGTCCCGCTGGCTTTCCGACATGTCGTCATACCGGCTTTTGGCGGCTTGCTCGGCGGCTTCAGAGGCGGCGTTGGTCACTTCGTGGATCAGGTCATCGGCATCAACTACGGTGCCTTCCCGCGATTTCATTTTCCCGCTTGGCAGGTCGACCATGCCATACGACAGGTGGTAGCAGCCCGGCGCGTAGGAACGGCCCAGTCGCTTCAGGATCGCAAACAGCACGTTAAAATGGTAATCCTGCTCGTTACCCACTACCCAGACCATGCGGTTGGTGCCGAAGTCCTGAAACTTAATATCGGTCGTGCCCAGATCCTGGGTCATGTATACCGATGTGCCGTCAGACCGGAGCACCAGTTTCTGGTCGAGTCCTTCGCTGGTGAGGTCAATCCAGACCGAGTTGTCGTCTTTACGGTAGAAAACGCCTTTTTCCAGCCCTTCCTCCACGACATCCTTGCCGAGGAGGTACGTGTTTGATTCGTAATAGGTTTTGTCGAAGCTGACGCCGATTTTGCGGTAGGTTTCGTCGAAGCCGGCAAACACCCACTCGTTCATCTGTTTCCAGAGCGAAACCGTAGCGTCGTCGCCCTGTTCCCACTTCCGGAGCATTTCCTGGGCTTCCTGCATCAGCGGGGCTTTTTTCTCGGCCGCTTCCTTGTCCATGCCACCGGCAACCAACTGCTCAATCTCAGCCTTGTAAGCCTTGTCGAACAGGACATAATATTTGCCGATAAAGTGGTCGCCTTTCATCCCGGCCGATTCCGGGGTTTCGCCGTTGCTGAATTTCTGGTAAGCCAGCATCGACTTACAGATGTGAATCCCCCGGTCGTTGACCAGACATGCTTTTACGACATCATAGCCATTCGCTTCCAGAATCCGGCTGACCGAATCGCCGAGGAAGTTGTTGCGGAGGTGGCCGAGGTGAAGCGGCTTGTTGGTATTCGGTGAAGAGAACTCAACCATCACCGATTCGTCTTTCTTCGGTAGGGTACCGAATGTCGGGTTACCCAGAATGCTGTTCAGCACGTTCAGCCACACGGCATCGTCAATGCTCAGGTTCAGAAAGCCCTGCACAGCATTGAAGCCGCTGACGACCGGCGAGTTTTCCTGAAGCCATGCGCCGATTTCCTGCCCGATTCCGTGCGGTGGTTTGCGGAGGGCTTTGGTAAGCGGGAAGGTTACGAACGTATAGAGTCCTTCAAATTCTTTTTTGGTCGGTTGCAGCGTTACCTCGTCGATGGTAGTGCCATACAAGGTGCTGATGGCTTGTTGAATATCCTGTTTAAGCTGGTCCTGAATGTCCATTTACATCATCTACCGCTTCAGCGGTGGTATTTTTATGGGCGCAAAAGTACTAAGCTTTCTCCGGTTTTCGTCCGGCAGGGATTCAGAATGTTGTAGCAGGGCGGGATAGGTAGATTATGCCGGGAGCCGGACTATAACCGTTTGCATGAGTAGTTGCCGGCACCCTGTTCAAATGATAATGAATGGGATAGGCTTTGATCTCCATGCCAAAACCATCAGCCCATTTAATCGGTTATCCGCTTAGACACACCAAAACCGTCAGCTACAGGAGGGCTGACTGGTAGAAAAACGGTAACTTAAGCCTTTTAGTCAAAAAACAATTGTATGCTTCAACGTCTCCTTTTCGGCATTGGTTTACTGGGTTGTTGCCTGGCGCAGCCTGTCTGGGCCCAGTTTGAACAGGCCAAACGGATCGAAATTGTCCCGGATGAAAATCAGGATGAGACGTTTGATGTGACACCCTTGCAGGAACGGGGAGCGTTGCTGACTGTACGCCGCAGCGGCTATTACGCCGCCTCATCCATGCAGTTCCGGTTTATCCGTTACACTACCGATCTGAAAGAGCAATGGGCGGTTGACTACAAACCGGACTATAAATACAATGCCGTTACCTCGTTCCACAATGCGGAATACATGTACTGGCTGTTCCACGAATCCGACTCGGAACGTTACCTGTTTTTCCGGATAAATCTGGAAGACGGTATCACCGAAACGTTTGAAGGGGAATTGTTATACGGCCTTACCGTGCAGCAGTTTAAGGTGCTGAACGGACAGGCCTATATCGGCGGTTACCATCGGGAACGGCCGGTAATTCTGTCGTTTTCGTTTTTTGACAAAACCATGAAAGTGCTGCCGGGCCTGTATTCAAACCATCAGGAAATCAGCAGCCTTGAAATTGATGAAGCGCGGCGGGAGGTGCATGTGCTGGTCCACACGATGCGGAAAAAATGCCAGTTTTCGCTGCGATCCTATAATTACGAAAGCAAACCGCTGCGTACTGTGGAGTTCGATGGAGCTGAGCGCAGCCTGATCTCGGGAAAACTGGTTCGCATCAATGAGCAGGAGCAGGTACTGATCGGCAACTATTCAACGGATTGTACGCCTTACTCGCAGGGCGTATATGTTACCCGTGTGCATGGCGCTGACAATGGTCCTGCCAATCCGGATAACATTCAGTTTATTGAATTTTCGCAGTTAAAGAATTTCTTTAACTACCTGAAACCGCGCCGGCAGGAAAAGCTGATTGCCAAAATTCTGAAGCGCAAGGAAACCGGCAAAGACTTTAAATTCCGGTACCGGCTGCTGGTCCATGATCCGATGCTGACCAGCGACGGGCTGGTACTGCTGGCCGAAGTATATTATCCGCAGTACCGGGGGACCGCCTTGCCGTATACCGGCAATGTTACCCGCAGTGCTGACCGCTATTACGAAGGGTACCGGTACACGCACGCCTTTGTGTGTGGGTTTGACCGGCAGGGTAATCTGTTGTGGGACAACTGCCTGCCGATTGAGGATCTTGAAAGCAGCGAGCTGACGGAGAAAGTGCAGGTCTCACAGCGGGATGACAAACTGGTACTGGCCTACCCGAATAAAGACAAAATCCATACTGAAGTGATTCAGGGAGCCAACACCCTGAAGGAGCGGGAAAATTTTTCGCTCAAGGATATGTATAAAAAAGGCGAACTGTTACAGTCGGATCATGAGAACATCATGGCCTGGTACGGGCAGTATTTTCTGGCCTGCGGCATGCAGAAATTCTCGTCGAGCCACGACGGAACGGGTAAAGAGGTTTATTATATCAACAAAATGACCTACCAGCTCAGCGATCTGAAGAAGGTAACCGAGACCTCAAAGCGAAACCCCTCAGCGCGCCGTTACGAATAAAATCGGCGTAACACCTTGCGTCTCTTTTTGCAGCACTGAGACGCAAAATATTGCGTCTCTACAGGAATTTGCGGATCAGGGTAATAACCAGATTCAAAACAACACTGACAACGATGCAGGTGACGATGGGGAAGTAAAAGCCGCCGTTTTTGCCTTCAATCCGGATGTCGCCGGGCAAGTGCCCCAGCCACCTCAGTTTATCCCCGAAAAAATAAATAAGCGCGCCAACGGCCACAATCGCAAGGCCGATATAGATGATGTATTTGCCGGAAGCAGGATTCATGGGACAAAGATAACCGGATCCGGCGTTCAGGCTGCAACTCCGTAAATCATGCTATAGGCTGACGGTAGTCATGAGAGCCGCAGGCGGGTTGATCTACTTTTGATTAACCAAATTCCTTGTGCCCCATGAAAACTATTCTTTTTGCTACAGACTTTTCGGAGGCCTCAGAAAATGCCTCGATGATCGCCATGCAGATGGCGGCTCAACTCAACGCACGGCTGGTGCTTTTTCATGCGTATCAGCCCTGGCTGTTCAAAACCGATTTTCCGGTAAAAGGCACCCTGAACCCCGAACTCCAGCGGCTGGAGGCCATGCGTAATCTGGCACGGCTGCGCCGGAAACTGGCTAAATCGTCGAATACAAAGGTAATGGCAGAAGTGGTTGCCCGTGAAGGCCTGACGCTCGACGTATTACAGGAGATCGTAAACGAATGTAAACCGGATGTGCTGGTGATGAGCACCGCCGGCGACGCGCCGCAGGCATCTCGGCTGTTTGGCAGCCTCACAACCGCCATGATCGCCCGAACCACCGTACCGATGCTGCTGGTTCCGCCAACGATTTCAACGCTGCATATCAGACAACTAACCCTCGCCCTTGACCTGACCAAAACGGTGGACGCCGTGGCGCTCGACAGTGTTGCCCGGTTTGCACTGGCCTTTGAGGCTGCGGTAGATATGGTCTGCATTACAGCGAACCCCGAAGACCCGGCTTTGCGCAAGGCGGCCGAACACATACGCGAGCTGTTCCGGTTGGTGCCGCATACCATGAGTCTGATCAAAGGCGAGCACCTGACCGAAAAGTTGCAGCGGTTTATCGACGAGCATAAAACCGATATGCTGGTGATGCTGCCACAGGCACATGGCTGGTTTGAACAACTCTTTACCGAAAGTAATACCCAACGCATGGCGCGTCAGTCGGATATACCGGTGCTGGCCGTCGTCTAATCAATAAAACTATGAAAACTGCCGTAAGTCAGCAAATCAGTGATTACCACCTGCTGCACCGGATCTGGCAAAGCGAGCTCCGGACCGCCGAACAGCAACTCGGCGTTTACCGTGAACTACTGGATTCCGTGAATGATCCGCAGGTTGCCCGCCAGAGTGCCCGGCTGGCCGATGAAATCGAGCACTACAAACGGCTCGTACCGGAAATCCTGCACGAAATGCATGATGTGGATGTAGAAATGGTCGTGGCCATCCGGAATCAGGAGCGGATCGACCAGGAAACCCGGAAGGACCAGCGGTACCTGCAGGAAAAGATGGACGATTTCGACGCCGACTACCAGCGCTTCCGTCAGCAGATCCGCCGTTTTCTGGCCGAAACATTAATTCACCCGCTATGACAGTGATCATAACGCAGGCCGTATCCGGACTGTAGTTTCGCGGCAGATTTAGTAGCAATTACCCAAGTTTGACATGATTATACTTTGTTTTTTTCTCCTCCACTGGTATCTATCGGTGTTTATGCAAACGTTCTTTCTGCATCGGTATGCAGCCCACCAGATGTTTACCATGAGTAAGGGTTGGGAGAAGTTTTTCTATGTACTGACGTTTATTTCACAGGGTTCGTCGTTTCTGAGCCCCAGAGCTTATGGAATCATGCACCGGCTGCACCACGCCTATGCAGATACCGAAAAAGACCCGCACTCGCCGGATTACTCTGATAACCTGTTCGATATGATGTGGAAGACCAAGAACTTTTACAATGATATCGTACACAACCGTGATCACATCGACCCTAAATTCAAAAAGGGTGTGCCGAACTGGGAATTTATGGAGTGGCTGGGCGACCGCTGGTTTGTGCGGATTGCATGGGGAACGGCTTATGTGCTGTTTTATATCTACTTCGCTACGTCGTGGTGGATGTTCCTGCTGCTGCCGTTCCATTTTCTGATGGGGCCGGTTCACGGCGCGATCATTAACTGGTATGCCCACCGTTATGGCTATACCAATTTTAAGGTAGACGATACGGCAAAAAACCTGCTGCCGTTTGACTTCCTGATGATGGGCGAATCGTACCACAATAACCACCATAAATTCGGCGGACGGGCTAATTTCGGAGGTTTCCGCTGGCACGAATTTGATCCGACCTATCCATTCCTGAAATTCCTGAATGGCCTGGGCGTCATCAAACTAAAATTGAATAACGACCTGAAATATATGTAGTCCGATTTCCTTGTGAGTGACCTTCCTCACAAATTTCATTACCAACTAACTACTAAAAAAAGCCGGAACTTCCGGCTTTTTTTGTTTTTGTTTGACAGGCCGGACCTTCCTGGAAGTTTAGAACTTCCAGGAAGGTCCGGCCTGTCAAACAAAATGATTAATTCCCGACCATAAACACGGCGTTACCGAAGAGCAGTTTCCCGTTATACCAGAAACCGCGGAACAGCGGGTTATCCGCCAGATACACAATCTGGCCGCGACCCATCTGCTGCACACCCATCGACAGGGTATTTTTCAGCTTTTCCTTCGCGTTTTTACCCGAGAAACCGGCAACATAGTTGTTCTCTTTCAGGTAACCGACGTTCCAGCCGTCCTTCAGGAAATCAAAGTTGTGGGTGTCCTGCACAAGGGCATAATAGCCGCCCGACAGTCCGAATGCCAGCGGGTGCGTATTATCCAGCGTGATGCGGTAAATACTGCCCGGCGATTCGTCAACGATAGCGTCGCGCTCGCGGTTGGCATACGTTTTCAGGGAATCAGCGGCTGATTTTTTATCTTTTGCTTTCGGGCTTTCGTCTTTTTCCGGTTTCGTTTTAAGATCAAAGTCTGCTTTTCCGGCCAGTGCATCCGCTGCACGCTCGATGGCAATCAGTTTGCCACCGGCACGGATCCAGTCTTTCATGGCGGTCAGCGTGCGTTCATTCAGGATGCGGCCATAACCCGAACCGGTTGGTAGTACCAGCACATCGAGGCGGTTCCACTGAATAGTGGCGAGGTCGCCCGGATTAATCAGCGTTACCGGATATCCCAGATCCTGATCAAAATAGTGCCAGACCTCACCGGATGACGTAGACGTTGTGCCTTCGCCGATGACCAGACCAACACGCGGAGCTTTCAGGACCATGACAAAGTCGGAGCCAAAGTCAGAACCCTTCGTTACGAAGCCGGTGCCCGCCGGCGTCAGAGCAACACCCGCCGATTTGGCGGCTTCCTGCACCATGGTATCAAACCGGTCGCCGAGGCGCTCGTTGCCGGCACGGGTGATCAGCAGCGTACCGGCGTTGTACGTTTTCCCATCCAGTTCAAACGTTTTTTCGGCCGACCGGACGCGTACTTTCTGGTTCAGTAAGGTGGCCAGAAGCTTTACCGATTGCAGCGACTCCCACGAAGCCAGGTAGGCATACGGTTTGCCGGCCGGAGCAGCGGCCGCAGATTGCGGCTCCTGATAGGCTACCGGGTTCATGCGTGTAGTCATGCCATAGGTTTGCAGGCCATAGGCATAGGGCAGTGACCAGGCTGTAATGTCGTACGTAACCGAATCTTCCAGCATCGATTTCGGCTCAAACAGGATTTTCAGCAGTGTCGATTTCGGCTGATACGCACTGATGACCAGGTCTTCGGCACCAATCGATACTGACTTGTCATTCTGCTGGGTCATGTAGTTAAACGCCGGTGCCGCCGATGCTTTACCAGCCATGCCATAGCGGATGCCGTTGCGGTCGAGCAGTTTACGCAGGGCACGAATGCGACCCAGATCACCCGAACTTTTAATGACATAGGTTTTATAGGGGCCAACCGGATTGGTCTGCGATTTTTCAAAAAAGCCGGTAAATTCCTTCACCAGGTCGGCTGATTTGTCCGCTGCGGCCTCCAGGGTAGCAAAGCTGGCAGCAACGTGGTGGTCAATACGCTGACGGAGCGTGAGGGTATCGCCGTCCATTTTCTCGATAGCCAGCCCTGAGCGGCTGTTACCACCTTGTTCGTAGGTCATGCCGATGGCGCCGTTGTAGGTCGGCCAGGTATCACCGTAACTCGGATAGAATAAGTCAAAGCGTTCGCGGGTGTAGTAGAGCCAGTTGTTGCGGTCAAAATAGCGGCTGCAATACTGGCCGATGACCTGCTGCATCTGCCGCTGGAAACCGGTAATGTCTTCGTGGTAGGGTTTTGCCGACGGTGCGAAGTAGTACGGGCTTTCAACACCCATTTCATGGAAGTCGCCGTGCAGTTGCGGCATCCATTGCTGGTAAAACGCCATACGCTGCTGTGTAATTTCCTGCGTTTGCCACGCCCAGTCGCGGTTCGGGTCAAAGTAATAGTGGGTGTAGCGACCGCCCGGCCACGGTTCGTTGTGTTCACGGGCAAACGGGATCGGGTTCGGGGTCGAGCCCAGCATCTGGTTAAACCAGTTCACATACCGGTCGTGGCCGTCGGGGTTAAGGTCGGCATCGAGAATAACCACGGCGTTAGATGCTACCTTACCGGCAATCGGGTGCGTACCGCTGACCAGCCCGTACAGTACCTCCATAAAGGCTTCCGAGCTGACGGCTTCGTTCCCGTGTACGTTATAGCTCAGCCAGGCAATGGCCGGTCCGGAGGCATTCACCGGTTTGCCGTCGAGCATACCGATGCGTTTGAGGTTATCCGTCCGGATTTCTTCCAGTTTAGCCATGTTGGCTTCGCTGGCCACGGCCACGGCCATCAGCGGGCGACCTTCATAGGTTGTTCCGTAGGGGAGCAGTTTAATACGGTTGGGAGCCTGACGGGCAATCTGTTCGGCATAAGCCAGTACGCGGTGGTGCGGAGTATACCGTTGGCCGATGCGGTAGCCTAAGAACTGTTCAGGCGTAATAACGGTGGTTTGTGCCAGCGCAGTAAGGCTCAGAAAGAGCAGACCGGCCAGCCATGAGAAGTGTTTCATGTAATGGTTATTCGTTGAAAGTTAGCGAACGGTAAAAATAGCAGTAAAAACGGGTGGAAATTATTTTTTGAGAAAATTTTGGTCACTGTATTTGCATTTTAAGAATATCACCGTACTTTTGCGGACCGATTTACGAGAACGCGCTCTTAAACGCCGACTCGTCAGCTTAGACGCCGGGGTTCATCTAAGCCAGGTTCAGAAACCCCACCCATATATGGCCGATTCGTCTAGCGGTTAGGACATCGCCCTTTCACGGCGGTAACACGGGTTCGATTCCCGTATCGGTCACCTAGGTTTGCATGCCGGGGTTCGTGCAAAACCAGTTCAGAAACCCCACCCATACATGGCCGATTCGTCTAGCGGTTAGGACATCGCCCTTTCACGGCGGTAACACGGGTTCGATTCCCGTATCGGTCACAAGGTTTGCATGCCGGGGTTCGTGCAAAACCGTTTTAGAAAACCCTGTCCTGACTGGCCGATTCGTCTAGCGGTTAGGACACCGCCCTTTCACGGCGGTAACACGGGTTCGATTCCCGTATCGGTCACCTTGAAAGCCCCTGAAGCAATTCGGGGGCTTTTTGTTTTGCATAGATTTTAGACACGGAGGGCACCTTCTTTCCTGTAAATATTGTTTTCTGCAAAACAGAATGACAAATAATTACAGCGCTATGAAGTATAACTATGTGGGTGAAACCGGACTGATGGTTTCCGAACTGTGTCTGGGTACAATGACGTTTGGCGGGCAGAATGCCGGCATGTGGGAAAGTATCGGCCAATTGCAGCAGCAGGAGGTCAATGACATCATCAAAACGGCGGTGGATGCGGGCATTAATTTTATTGATACCGCCAATGTCTACTCGTTTGGTCAGTCGGAGCAACTGCTGGGGCAGTCGCTGATTGAGCTGGGTATTCCGCGTGATCAGGTGGTGATTGCCACCAAAGTGCTGGGCCGTATGGACCCGCGTCCGAACAGTACGGGCCTCTCGCGTTACCACATCTTTAACTCTGTCGATGCCAGCCTGAAGCGGCTGCAGATGGATTACATTGATGTGCTGTACGTACACGGTGTCGATCCGGCCACGTCAATTGAGCAGATTGTTCATTCCCTGAATGACATTGTGAACAGCGGCAAGGTACGCTACATCGCCATCTGCAACTGGCCGGCATGGATGGTCGCCACGGCTCAGGAGATTGCCAAACGGAACGGCTGGCAGTCGTTTATCGGTCTCCAGTATTATTACTCAGCCGTTTCTCGGGATATTGAGCATGAACTGGTGCCGATGGCTAAACACCACAAGCTGGCTATCTTCCCGTGGAGTCCGCTGGCCGGTGGTTTTCTGTCAGGTAAGTTCACCCGCGAAGGGTCTACCGCCGGTTCGCGTCGTGAGTCGTTTGATTTCCCGCCGATCGATAAGGAAAAAGCGTATGACCTGGTCGACGTATTCAACGGGATTGCGTCGGCCCACGGGGTAACCGTCGCGCAGGTCGCGCTGGCATGGGTACGTCAGCAACCGGGTGTAACCAGCACGATCATCGGTGCCAAAAGTACGGCCCAGCTGACCGACAACCTGCAATCCGTAAACGTGCAGCTAACGACCGGTGACCTTAAAAAAATAGACGAAGTCAGTCCGCTGCCGAAGCAGTATCCGGGCTGGATGGTCGAGCGGCAATCGGCCTACCGGAATTAGCGTATCCCTCAGTTCATGCCACTCAAAGAAGCTTGGGCTTTTCTGAGTGGCATGAAAACTGAATTTCAGCCTAGTACATGGGTGGCCAGAATTTTCTGAAGTTCGTAGATATTTACCTGCTTATTAAATTTCTTTTGAATGCTCGGAATCGTTTCGCTGGATATCCAGATTTTTAATTCTGCATCCAGATCAAAATCGCCGGCAGTTTCGATGCTGAACCGGGAAATATTCTTGTAGGCTACGGACATGTATTCTACTTTTCTCCCTGTGATGCCTTGTTTATCCACAAGAATAAGCCGCTTGTTTGTAAAGATAAAGGTGTCGCGGAAAATCCGGAAGCCTACCTCAATCGCTTCGGAAGGGGTTAACAGATTACCGAATTCGGCGGTCAGTTCATTCGGCGAAACAGCGCCTGCGTTACCGAGAATAGACGAAAATAAGCCCATAAGATTTCGTTTTCTGAATGTGATGGTGAAAATTACAGCAGAACCGATGAGTCAGTCGTTAAATTAGTACTGACGGTTAAAAAAACAGATAACCTGCGTCAGGAAAGGATTGTTGTCAAAACCGTTTCATCACCTTCACAACCGCCTTACTGATAAGCTCATTGCCCTTGTCAGACGGATGGAGGCCGTCGTAGGTCGCGCCGATAGCGTCAACGGGGTAGGGATATTCGTCGGTGGCAGGGTCGAACGGGATGTCGATAAAGTCCGGGTAGCGGACGTTTTTATACTGGCCGGTAGCCGGATCCTTTACCCGCTTAAAGGCGACGAGGTTTTTGTGGCTGAGGTCTTTCAGGTGATAGAGGTCAATGACCGGCTGGTGCTCGTGCTTGCCGATGGAGTCGATGGCGGCCGCGACCTGTTCCAGCATTTGTCCGTTTTTAGCCTTGTAGGATCCGTAGGCGTTGTTTTTCGGATTGTTTATGTAAACGAAATCGACCCGCTGCATGGGTGTAATCAGCAGGATCGGGGCATCCGGATTCAGCGATTTCAGCTTGTCGATAATGGTCCGGTAGGCGCCGTAGATGGTTGCATTGCCGGTTTTTTGCGTATAATCCGTAAATCGCCCCAGGGGTTTACCACCCCACCAGTCGTTTGTCCCCAGAAAAACCGAGTAAATATCGGCTTTGGTGAGCCCCAGCTTATCAATGGATTCGGCAATGCGGATGACAGTCCAGCCATTGTAGCCCTTGTTGACATAATGCACGTAGGGCAGCTTTTCGGTTACCCGCGTCAGGTAGCCTTTCTGCACACGGTTGCCGGTTTCGTTAGCGTGGTCGTTGAGGTAGGTAATGGAATCGCCGAGGGCGAGCCAGGTCATGTCGGGGTGGGTAAAGGCAAATAACAGCGCAATGACAGGAATGCAGCAGAGCAACTTTTTCATGATTGATCGGGGTTAACGGAGAGATAAGTCAGCACGGACAGAAATTTAACCGTGCGGCGCTTATTTTTGCAGTTCTGTTCATCCTGAAATCCTGTCAAAAAAGAAAACGAATGAAAACGTTATTTGCGATACCGAATTGTGATACAGTGAAGAAAGCACGGACCTGGCTTGCCGCACAGGGCGTTGATTATCAGTTCCACGACTACAAAAAACAGGGGATTGACCGCGCTACGATTGAGCATTGGCTCACGCAGAAGCCTTGGGAGGAGCTCGTGAACCGCGCCGGAACAACCTGGAAAAAACTGCCGGATGCCGAAAAACCGGCCACGCAGGAGGCTGCGATTCAGCTCATGCTCGACAAGCCGTCGGTTATCCGCCGCCCGCTGATCGAACAGGACGGCCAGATTATCGCCCTTGGCTTTAAACCGGAACAGTACGAACAGGTGTTCGGATAAATCGGGTCAGGCCGGAAATGGCAGCACGTCGCCGGGCTTATACTGTGCCCAGACCGGATTGCCCGACCGCAGCTGGGTAGCTTCCGTTTCGATAACCCACTGTCTGGCATCGGTATCGAAAAAGAGACGCTGTATGACTTCCTGACCGCTTGTTTTTTCGGCTACAGGCGTATCGCTGATAATGGTCCCGTACTCCAGCCGGATGACCCGGTCTGCCAGTGTCCGGACATCATCGGCGTGGTGACTGACCAGCAACGTAGTGGTGCCCCAGGCCTCATGCAGGGTCAGCAGGGTCTGACGGAGTTCCGCGCCTGAGGCATCATCAAGGGCGGCAAACGGTTCGTCGAGCAGCAGCACCTGCGGGCGGCGGACCAGTGCCCGGACCAATGCTACCCGTTGCCGCTGACCGCCGGAGAGTTTGCCGGGCTTCTGGTGGATAAACGGCCGTAGCCCGGCCGACTCAATAAGCGTATCGGCCAGCAACGGAGAGCCCGGAACAAAGCGGATATTCTCCAGCACCGTCATGTTCGGAAACAGGGCCGAATCCTGAAAAACAAAGCCGATGGAACGCTGCTGAGGGGGCAGATTTACGCCCCTGGCCGTATCCAGCCACGTATTGCCGTGTACACGAATGCTTCCCGATTCCGGCTTTTCGAGCCCTGCCAGTAGCCGGAGCAGCGTGGTCTTTCCCGATCCGGACGCCCCGGTTATGGCAACGAGCTGCTTCTCCGGCACCTCCAGGCTGACCTCCAGCCTGCCGGCACCCGCTGCAAACAGCCGCGGAAACGTGAGCTGCATCTCAATCATATTGTAACCCGTTTGTTGATGCTGTAGACCAGCACCAGAATGGCAAAGGAAAGGCCGAGCAGTAATCCGGCGTAGGCGTGGGCCGTCTCAAAATGCAGCTGTTCCACCTCATCGTAAATGGCAATGGAGGCTACCCGGGTTTGTCCGGGCAGGTTGCCGCCGATCATGAGCACCAGCCCGAATTCGCCGATGGTATGCGCAAACGACAGGACAATGCCCGTCAGAATGGCTGGTTTGCAGTTGGGCAGTAATACTTTCCAGACCGTTTTTACCGGCGACTGACCGAGCGTATAGGCTGCTTCCCGCCACGACACCGGCAGGTTTTCGAGACCGGCCTGGATCGGATGAACCATGAACGGCAGGCTGTAGATCAATGAGGCAATAACCAGCCCTTTAAACGAGAAAACAAGCTGAATATCAAATGTATGCAACAACCAGCTGCCGAAGGCACCGGCCGGACTGAAGGCCAGCAACAGGTAAAAACCGACCACCGAAGGCGGCAGAACAATCGGCAGGCTGATTAACGCCTCAATGGCCGGTTTGAACCGGAAGCGGCTGATGGCCAGCCAGCCGGCCAGCGGAACGCCGGTCAGCAGCAGGAGCAGGGTGGTAATGCCCGCCAGCCGGAGTGTAAGCCAGAACGTTACCCAGATAGGTTCCCAGTCAATGGGGGTATGCATGCAAACGTAGGTTAAGAGGCTGAAAAACGGTAGCCATACTGCTGCAAAATACGGCGGCCGGTTGAGCTACGCAAAAACTGGATAAATTGCCGGGCTGCCTGAAGCGATTGCGTACGCTTCAGTATGACCACGCCCTGCGCAATGGGTGCATAGCCTGGCGGCGGTACGTCGATCCAGTGCCCTTTAGTCGTTGGCGCCAACACCACCGATTTGGCGGTAAACCCCGCCGCTACTGCGCCGGACATAATGTACTGATTTACCTGGGCGATGCTTTCGCCATATACCACTTTGGGTTGCAGGGCGTCCCACAGCTTATGGTGCTTCAGGAGCGATACGGCGGCTTCGCCATAGGGGGCCGTGGCCGGATTGGCAATGGCAATATGGCGGACCGATTCGCCGGTGAGCTGGCTCAGGCGTTTGAGCCGGGGTAAATCCGGTGCCCAGAGCACCAGCGAGCCGTAGCCATAGATGTATTGTTTTTCGACGGTCAGTCCGGCTTTAAACAGTGTTTCCGGATAGTCTGTATCGGCCGAAAGAAAGATGTCATACGGAGCGCCCTGCTGAATCTGGGTAGTCAGCTTGCCGGATGAACTGACAATGGCCGTAATCTGCACACCGGTTTGTTTCTGGAAAGGGATACGGAGGGCTTCCATCACAAACTGGGCGTTGGCGGCAACGGCAATTTTCAGTTCCTGCGCCATACCCGGTTGCAGCCCTGTGGCCGTCAGCAGGAGCAAGGCAAAGACAATGGGCTTCATCCGGTTC
The DNA here is from genome assembly GCF_057652235.1 of Arsenicibacter sp. R0_47. NCBI lineage: Bacteria > Pseudomonadati > Bacteroidota > Cytophagia > Cytophagales > Spirosomataceae > Arsenicibacter > Arsenicibacter sp. R0_47. Next base: position 110,538 of record NZ_JBYFCJ010000015.1, read on the forward strand.
AGGTTGGTTTGTATCATCAGGCGCTATTTTCGGTCAAATATAACGGCTTCGGCCGATAGTTTGTTTCCGGAAACTGGTTTATGCGGGCTCTGAGTCCCCGCTTATGACGGCCTTGTTCAATTAAAAAATAAAAAAGTACATAAAAAGGGTATACAGGCCCTGAAGTCGTCTACTTCCCTTATGTAATGCAGGTTGATAGGCTGTACGTCAGGCCTGGTACAGGGCATATCTTCCGTACTGAAACAAACAGCAGCAGGCAAACGGATCACCAGTCCGTTTTACACCGGCTATGGGTAACGTGTAGGGTATACCGTTACGTATAGTCTGGTGCCTGATGACCGGATAATGATCTCATTATCCGGTTAAAACCTTAATTATTTTCTATACAAACTTTATGATCCGACGTTTCTCACCCATTGGGCGGGTAAGGAGAGGTATTGTCTTACAGTACCTTACGAGCCTGGTAGTATTGTTTATTACAGCCGCGCCGGTGCTTCGGGCGCAGTCATTTGTGCATCCCGGATTAATGCACAGGGAAAGTGATTTCGACCGGATGAAAACAAAAGTCACGGCCGGTGCGCAGCCCTGGAAGGCAGGTTGGGATGTGCTGATTGCTAATACCAATTCATCACTGACGCGGAATTTTACCAATCCCATACCGGCTACGGTTTACCGTGGTTTCGACGGCACCAATACGGAAAATTATGCGTCGCTGTTCCGGGATGCGGCGGCGGCCTACCAGACTGCACTCCGGTGGAAAATCTCGGGCGATAATGCCTACGCCGACAAATCAATTGCCATTCTGAACGCCTGGGCCGCAGGGATGACCACCATCAGCGGCACATCGGACCGGTTTTTACTGGCCGGTATTCAGGGCTATCAGCTGGCCAATGCCGCAGAGATCATGCGGTCGTATAGTGGCTGGACAACCACGGATTTTACAAAGTTTCAGACCTGGATGCTGACCGTCTGGTACCCGATGAACCATGATTTTCTGGTGAACCATAACGGGGCCTGCATCAGCAATTACTGGGCAAACTGGGACTTGTGTAACATGGCATCCATGCTGGCAATCGGCGTTTTGTGCGATCGGCGCGACATTTATAACGAAGCTGTCGATTACTTTAAGAATGGTGGCGGTATGGGCTCAATCAAAAATGTGGTGCCGAACCTGTACGGTGATCTCGGGCAGTGGCAGGAAAGCGGTCGTGATCAGGGGCATACCGTGCTGGGAGTAGCGCTGGCGGGGACATTCTGCGAGATGGCCTGGAATCAGGGCGATGACTTATACGGCTATGACGACAACCGCCTGCTGAAAGGCTTCGAGTACATCGCAAAATACAACCTCGGTTACGACGTGCCATTCACGACGTACCGCAATTGCATTGGGGTCGTACAGACCATTGTCTCGGCCGACGGGCGCGGCAATGTCCGGCCGGTTTGGGAAATGGTCTACAATCATTATGTGAACCGGAAGGGGCTGCCGGCACCCTATATCGCCCGGTTTGCGCAGATTGTCCGGCCTGAGGGCGGTGGCGGTAATTTCGGACCGAACAGCGGTGGCTATGATCAGCTGGGTTTTGGTACCCTTACCGCTTCCCTCGACGAACCGGTGCGCCCGAACAGCCAGACCATTACCTTTCCGGCTATCCCGAATAAAGACTATAACGCGGCCGATTTTTCGCCGGGTGCGACGGCTACCTCGAGCCTTTCAGTCGTTTATTCCAGCACCAATCCGCAAATTGCGTCGGTAAATGACGACGGCACGATTCATGTCCTGAAACCGGGGTCAACGACAATCATTGCCCAGCAAATGGGAAACAGCCAGTATAATCCGGCCGCTATTGTATCACAGACGCTGACGGTTAACCAGATTCCGGGGGTTACCGATGGCACATGGGCGAATACCGCCGGTATCGTCACCAGTACGTTATCCTCGACTTCGGGTAGTGCAAACCTGAACTGGCCGGGACAAACGTTTGTCGTCGGAGATCAGGTCCGCCTGACCGGTACTGTGCCCGGCGGCTTTTCGGCCAATACCAATTATAACGTTGTGGCTGCAACCGGTTCACTCATACAGCTTTCCTTGCGGCCGGGTGGTACGGCCATCACGGCAACCAGCTCCATCGCTAACGGTACGGGCAACCGGTTTCTGAAATGGTCAACGGCCGCAAACTGGAGCGGATCGGTGATTCCGGGCGGAGCGCAGGCCAATGCAACCTTTGGGGCTACATCGTTCGGCAACATCGGCGGGGTAACGCTGGATGGCCCGGTAACCGTCGGAACGCTGACTTATGCGGCTAACGGTACCTCGGAACTGACGCTGTCGGGCGGGCAGAACGGGGGGACGCTGACGTTTCAAACGCTGTCGGGAACCCCGTCGATCAACATGATTAATACCGGCTCACGGAAGCTGTTTCTCGGCAACTCAACGAATAACACGCGGATTCCGCTGAAAATTGCCGGTACACAAGGGCTGAATATTACCACCCCGATTTATGGCGGCAGCTCGTCTTATGCCGGTCTGCGCATTCAGGCAGCTATGGACTGGAGCGCGATGCAGGGAGGACTCAAACTGACGCAGGGAGCCATTGAACTACATAATACAACCAACAGCCTGACCGACGCCAATGATGTATTGCTGCCACCGGTCCGCTTTACGATGGGCACGGATGCCACAGCCGCGCTGATTTTCAACGGAGCCAGCCTTTATACCAGCAAGCAGACCGTCGGGGCACTCGATGGTACATCAGATGCCTTTATTTTTTCGCGGAATAACCTTACAAACGGCATCAGTACGCTGGTAATCGGCGCTGACAATGGGGATGGTGCATTTGAAGGGACAATCAGCTCCGGACCAACGTCAGACACGGTAGACAAAGGACGGGTAGTGATTGAGAAAACGGGAACCGGCACGCAAACCCTGTCAGGTAACCTGAAAAACGGCACCACGATGATCAGCGGAACGCCTTATTATTCGTCGGTAGCGGTCAACAACGGAAAGCTGATCCTAAGCGGCACCAATGAATACCTGGGCCTGACCAGCGTCAACAACGGAACACTGGTGGTAAACAGCGCACTCGCCGGACCGGTTTCAGTTACGGGCGGGATGTTAACGGGTACCGGCCGGACGGCGTCATCCGTCACTATCGGCAGTAATGGTTCGTTTGCACCCGGTACCGGAATTGGCTCGTTTACCGTCGCCGGTACCCTCAGCCTGACAAACGGTACCGGTTTTCTGCCGGAACTGAGCACGGCCGAAGGCAAGGCCGATAAGGTAATGGCAAACGGTGTATCGGTCAATGGTGCATCCCTGACAGTCAGTCACGTGGGCACTCCGTCGGCAGTATCGGTGGGCACGAGTTTTATGCTTGTAGAAAATACCGCGTCAACGCCGGTATCGGGCACGTTCGACGGATTCGCGGAAGGTAGTCTGCTTGAGGTAGGGGCTGTGCGTTTCCGGATTACCTATCAGGGTGGCGACGGCAATGACATTGCCCTCATCGTCGCAAAGGGTACCCAGACCATCACGTTTAATCCGCTGCCGGCCAGCCATCCGGGAGATCCGGACGTGGATCCGGCGGCAATCGCCAGTTCCGGTCTGGCGGTCAGCTATACCAGCTCAAATACGAATGTAGCAGCCGTTGTCGGCGGGAAACTCCGCATTACCGGTCCGGGGATAACGACCATAACAGCCAGTCAGGCGGGTAACGACACGTATGAAGCCGCAGCACCGGTTAGCCAGACGCTGTCGGTGACCGAACGCGTAGGCGCGCCGCCCCTGATCATTAGTTATCCGGCCACAGTCACCCTGACCGGCGCATCGACCCGTTTTTCGGTGGTGGCGCAGGGTGTTTCCTTTGTGGTGACAGGCCCGGGCGGTTACGTATTCAGCAACGTGCACAGAACAGCAGGCCAGTATGAGGTGGTGGCCGAAAACATTACACAGCCGGGTTCATACCAGTTACAGGTTACCGGCGAAGATGGTAGCCGGCTGACTATTCCGGTTGTTGTAACGGCGCCCGCCGGTAAACTGATCCTGAATCCGGCTGCTTCCGGTGGTAACTAGGCAAGCGATTAGCGGTTAACCGGTAAACAAATAAAACGGGGAGTTGTGCGTTTCCGGCGCACAACTCCCCGTTTTGGGTATAGGGCTGCTGCTTACCGGTTTTCGCCGAAAGACAGCGACTTAAACGATTTGGTCAGATCGGTCAGTGATTTTTCGACGCCCATCCGTTCGAGCGACGACGCCCCGACAAAACCGTGCGCGGTTGTCTGCTCCAGAATGATTTTTACATCGTCCGGCGTGTTGATCGGTCCGCCGTGGGCCAGAAAGAAGCAGTCCGGTTTTACCGCTTTAGCCGCATCAATGATAGCCTGTGTGCGGCTGACGGCTTCATCCATCGAGCAGCTGGCATCCACTACACCGATCGAGCCGCCGACGGTGGTGCCGACGTGGGCAATGATGGCATCCGCCCCGGCATCGGCCATGTTCCGCGCATCGTCGGGTGTGGCTACGTACACAATTGTGAAGAGGTCCATTTTATTGGCAATCCGGATCATCTCCACTTCTTTGGCGAAACTCATCCCGGTTTCCTCCAGCACGTTGCGGAAATGGCCGTCAACAATGGAATGCGTCGGGAAGTTGTTCACGCCTGAAAACCCCATTTCCTTTACTTTCAGCAGGTGATGCCACATGCGGCGGCGGGGGTCCGAACCGTGTACACCGCAGATAACCGGAATTTCTTCCACAACCGGCAGTACTTCAAACTCACCGATTTCCATGGCAATGGCATTGGCATCGCCGTAAGCCATCAGACCGGCCGTTGACCCGTGCCCCGACATTCTGAAGCGGCCGGAGTTGTAAATGATCAGCAAATCGGCCCCGCCTTTTTCAATGAATTTGGCGCTGATGCCCGTTCCGGCACCCGCCGCGATGATGGCTTTATGCTGGTCCAGCGTGGCCTGTAAGCGGTCTCTGACCTCTTGTTTGGTGTACGGGTTTCCTTTTCCTGTCCAGGGATTTGGCATAGTGGTTATGTATGTTTTGTGTTTATCGGATTATTCAGCCCGGTTTGGCAGCATATTCAGCAGGCAATCTACAACAAGGGCCGCAAATGCCGGCTCATTAATGTTGGCCGCCGTTTTAATAACCTGCACGGTTTCCGCCGCATGGGCCTCAATGGTGTCAAACAGTACCTGATTGACATCGGGCCGGAAAAAAAGCCCGCTCTGCGCATCCAGCTGTGACAGTCCGCCCGCCGGCAAGAGAACCGTCACCGGTCCCGGCGATTGATTCAGGACATCAGTCAGTTGCCGGCCGAGTGTACTGTTTTCGGCCTCGTTGGTCCGCATGAGCGTAACCACCGGCGACCAGCTGTAGAGCAACCGGTCGCGGAATCGGGCCGGAACAGTGTCGGTGGCCCCAAAATTAACCATATCCAGACAACCCGGGACAACTACCTGCGGAATACCGAGCCGCGTGGCGGCCTGAAGCCGGTCAGGGCCTGCACTGCAGATTCCTCCGCAGAGCTCATCGGCCAGTTCGGTGGTGGTAATGTCGAGAACGGCATCAAAAAAGCCGTCGGCAATGAGGCTTTCCATTGTCCGGCCGCCGGTCCCGTTCGCGTGAAAGGCAAAAACCTCAAAACCCTGCTGTTCCAGCATCCCGGTACACAGGTTGACGCAGGGAGTCGTGTTGCCGAACATACTGACCGCAATCCGGCCCTTGTTTCTGGTTTGCTTACTGACAGGCACCGCAGCCATGGCACAGATGCCGGCCGCTGCCCGCGCAATGAGGGTCAGGCTGATGCTGTTGAGTCCGGCGACATCGACAACCGAGGTCATCAGGGCAATATCCTTGCTGCCAACCTGGGCCGAAATGTCCTTGGCTGCCAGCGTACTCAGGCACAGCTTCGGAATACCGAACGGAACCGGCTGCATGGCCGACAGGGCGATAAATGTCCCGCCGCCGCCGCCCATACCGATAATCGCCTTTACCTGGTTCGCGTCAACGAGCTGCCGGACCAGGGCGGCGGCCCCCTGACCCATGATGTCAATGGCTCTGCCCCGGTCGCCGGAGTCCCGCAGCCCGGCAAGGGATTCATGCACCTGACGGGCTACAACATCGGCTTCGTAATCGACGGGAAAGAGCGTTGTGGTGCCCAGAACGCCCGTGTTGATGGTACAGACGGTTTCGCCACGGTCGAGAATACATTGCCGCAGGTACGCAAAGACCTCGCCTTTGGTGTCAAAACAACCGACAATGAGGATGGACTGGCTCATGGTAAAAGGGTACAGGTAAAAAGAATCGTTTTCCGGAAGGTAAAAACAAAAAAAAGAGCATTCCTACTTCGGTCCGGTGGTCCGGCGATCAGACCGTTTCATGTACGTTGATTTTACTGGGTGAAATGCCGAACTTCTTTTTAAACGCCCGGCTAAAGTAATTCGGGTCGCTGAAACCAACGTCAAACGTCACCTCGCCAACACTTTTTCCGCTCAGCAGTTCCTGCCTGGCCACAGAAAGCCGGTACTCATTAACGTACTCCTTCGGGCTTAATCCCGTCAGCCGGGTAAGTTTGGTATGGAGCTGAGAACGGCTGCAATGCATGTGTTGGGCAAGGCTTTCGGTCGTAATGTCCTTGTCTTTGTACCGGCTGATGACCAGCTCCGAAAAGCGGAGCATAAACGCCTGTTCCTTATTGGTTTTGGGCAAAGGGTGCAGCAGCGGCGACCCCTGATGCTGTGTCAGTTTTTTCTTCAGTAATGCCACGCTGCTCAGCTCATTTTTCACAATCAGGTCTAACTCCTTTAGATTGAACGGCTTGGCGATATACCCGTCTGCGCCGCAGTTCAGCGCGTTGATGATGGTACTGTCGTCCTGATCATTCAGCAGGAGAATAACCGGGATTGACTCGGTCAGCGGGTTTTTCTTCAGGGCCTGACACAGGCTTTCACTGGCTTTTTGCTGCAGGTCGTTTTCGCAGATAATGATTTCCGGCAGTATAGCTTCTGCTTTTTTCAGGGCGTCAGCGTATGAATGGACAATCTGCACCCGGTATTTCTCCTGAAAATGCCGCTTGAGGAACTGGGTTAAATCCTTGCTTCTGTCAGCGATGAGGAGCGTCGGCAGGGTGGCTGCACCGGCCTCTTCCGCCGTTGCCGGCGTCAGATCATCCGGTTCATCAACCACCTGTAGCAGGAGCGGATCGGCTTTTTTTGTAACGGGTGCGGGTTTGCTGACCGGGCTTTTCCGGATAGGAATTGCAACCGTCAGGCCATAGTCCGTCCCGTTTTCGTCAAAGTCGGCCTGACCGGATAATACTTTTAACAGGCTGAACGTCAGTGCCAGGCTAATGCTTGACGAGTTGCTGTAGGTAAACAGCTTTTCGTCTTCGGCGGTGGCTTCGTAACTGCTTTTCAGCAGGGCGAACAGGTCTGGCGCGCCGGAAAACGAGAAGCGGATAACCAGCTGGCATGCCAACGCTGCGCTCTGCTGTTCGACTTTTACGTCAACGGCAAGGGTACTGCCTTCCGGAACCTCGTGCGCACACAGGAAGTACAGGTTACCAACGAGCATTTCCAGTTTGCCGGCATCGAAAGAGGCCATCAGAAAAGGCAGCTGAAACGTCAGCCGCTTGCCGATTTGCCGCGACTGGAGCAACGGGTCAACGCCCTGCACCACCTCTTTCAGAAAAAGAACAATGTCCTGGTCCGATACAACCAGCTTCTGATGCTCGTTGCCGACTTTCCGGAGCTCGGTAATCTGATCGATCAGGGACTGTAACCGTCTGGCGTTCTTTTTAATAACCTTGTAATTGGTGGCCGAGTCATTGCGCCACGCCTGATTAGACCGGATCAGTTCGTCGATTTCGGCCATGATCAGGGTAATCGGTGTTTTAAATTCGTTGGATAAAAATGTAAAGAAATTCAGCTTCTGCTGGTTTAGTTCTTCGCTTTTCTCCTGCCGGGCCCGGGCCATCCGGGTTTCCAGTTTCTGGTTGTTCAGCAGCGTTATGAAGCGCCGGTAGAGGAGCAGCGCACCGATGAGCAGGCAGGTGTACAGCAGATACGCATAGCCGGAACGCCAGAACGGCGGATCGACAATAATGGTGAGCGTACGCTCTTTCGGGGATAACTGCCCGTTAGACTGGTAGGAGCGGACATGAAACGTGTACTCACCGGGCGATAAATTGGTATACGTCTGCGAATTAATGGTCGTTTTAGGGCCCCATGTCTCTTCAAAACCTTCGAGATAGCAGGAATAATAGTTCTGGCGGGTCTGGTAGTTGATGGCCACAAAATCCAGCGTAATCACGTTCTGGGAATAAGCCAGCCGTATTTCCGGTGTTTCATCGAGCGGCCTGGTCAGCACCTGCTGGCGGGCCGGATTAATTGTTTTATTAAAGAGTTTGAAGTCGGTGAAATAGACCGGCGGGTCAAAGGTATGTTTAGACACCGAGTCCGGATCGAAATAACATAACCCGTTGACACTCCCGAAATAAAGCCGCCCCTGCTGATCTTTCAGGTAAGACCGGAAGTTGAACTGGGTCGTTTGCAGCCCGTTGCTCTTATCAAAAATATGGTATGTATTTTTTTTCGGATTGACGGAAAATAAACCACCGTTGGTCGAAAACCAGAAATGCCCCGACCGGTCTTCCAGAATACCGTAAACCGTTTTATTGGGAAGATAGGTATTGAACCAGGGTTTACTGACGCGGCCGGTTTTACGGTCCCACTGGTAGACGCCGCCGTTCAGCAGGCCAAACCACATATTATGACGGCTGTCCTCGTAAATACTGATCACCTGATTACTGTGCAGGACAGGGGTGTTGCCGGTATGGTATCGGGTAATGTTGCCGGTGTCCGGATTATACCGGAAAATACCGTCGAAGCGGGTGGTGATCCAGATCATACCGGCACTGTCTTCGAGCAGGTTGTAGATGAATACCCGTTGAAAGATATCGGGCCTGAACACCTGGAATTTACCGGTTGCCGCGTCAAACAGGTTCAGGCCGCGGACGGTGCCGATCCAGTACCGGTCACGGCGGTCACAAAGCATCGTATATACCCCATCGTTCAGTAAACTCGTAGAATCACCCTCCCGGTGCATATACACGGTTTTCGCACCGGTCTTCGGATCAATGCGGTTGAGGCCGCCCAGATACGTCCCTGCCCAGACGATTCCCCGTTTGTCGATATACAGGCCGTGGACGTTATCGTCGCTTAATCCGTTGCGGCGGTTATGGAACGTATACCGGCCTGTTTGCGGGTCAAGTACCGAGATGCCGCCGTCTTCGGAGGCAATCCACAGCTTCTTTTGGGCATCGACCACGAGCTCGCTGACTGCTTTACCGGCAAGCCCCTGCCCGTCGGCATTCGCAAATGCATGGTTAAAGGGACGGCTCCGGGTCTGGGTGAAATTGACTCCCCCAAAGTACGTGCCGAACCAGACGGTGCCGTCGCGTGCCACATAACTACTGTATACCGCACGGTCGGACAGGCTATGCAGATCTTCGGCAAAAGAGCGGTCGATGTGTTTCGCTTCTTTACGGTCAGGGGTAATCATCACCACGCCCGACTCACTGCCCAGCCAGAAATTACCGTGCTGGTCTTCTGTCATGGTCCGGATTACCCGGATCGAATTTTTGATAAGCGTCTGGTACCACGGAATGGGGTGAAAGGCCATAATGGTTTCGTCGAGCCAGAGCAGGCCGGCATTTGTGCCCAGCCAGACAACGCCGTGCCGGTCCTTAAAAAACGTATAGTTCCGGAACGAGGGTAGCTTTTCCTGCCCGACATCGTTTACCGTCACCGATACAATCGACTCACCGAATTCGTTGATGATGCGGGGCTGGTTGCCGGTAAGAATGAGGTAGGTTCCTTTGCGGTACTCGCAGATTGTCTGTACGGATTGTCCCGCCAGAATATGCCGTTTCCGTCCGTCCGGATAAACCAGAAAAATACCGTTTCGGGTGGCCAGCCAGAGCACACCGGACGCCATTTGTTTGATCTCATGAATATGGGTAGCCTTCTGTTCGAGCGGAACCGGAAGAAAGCGGTCACTTTGAATGTCGTAGGCATAAAGCCCTGCGGTTGTGCCTGCCCACAGTTTTTTGCCGGCCGCATACACACAGTTCGCGCGGTTATGTTCAACGTCTGTATGCGTTGATGTAAAGCTGTAATTCCTGATCTTCTGACCGTCGTACCGGCTGACTCCGTCTCTGGTACCAAACCACATAAACCCTTTGTAATCCTGTGCTATACTGAAAACAGAATTATGGGCGAGGCCATGTTCTGACGTTAGTCTGGAAAAATAATAGGGTTGCGCCTTAATAGTAGATGACAGAACTAGTATAAAGCTGATAATCAGCAGAACATGTTTCATAACGGCATAAGCTGAGTACGATATAACCTTACCTGAACAAGAGTTCAAGGACCCGCACAGAATACCAAAAGCACCTGTTAGAGCAGGTTAATTGTATTTCTGTGCTATAAATCTGGATAAAAGTAATGATTTATGATGGAGGTTCATCTTAAAATTGCATAATCAAAACTTAAAATTATGCCAATGCGGTGAGGGCATAGCACAAGCTTACCAGAAAACTCAACCTTCTAATTTCTTCAATCCTAAATCGTGCTTATGAAGAGGAAAAACGTCTACCAGATTATGGTGACCAGCTGCATCTGGGTTTTCCTGATGTTACTGATCGCGCCGGGCCTTCGGGCGCAACAACGTACGTTGACGGGGAAAATAACCGGTGATAAAGGGGAGCCTTTACCCGGCGCTACTGTGCTCATTAAAGGTACGACCACGGGCACAACAACAAATGCTGACGGCGCGTATACGCTTTCTGTGCAGGGCAATCAGGCTGCACAAACGCTGGTTATTTCGTTTATCGGCTACTTAACCAAAGAGGTGCCCGTAGGGAATCAGTCGGTAATTGACGCATCCATCCTGCCGGACGACAAGAGCTTACAGGAAGTGGTCGTTGTCGGATATGGTACCCAGAAAAAAGAATCGCTGACGGGTGCCATCTCGGCCGTGACATCAAAAGATGTGGGCCGCGTGCATGCATCGACCGTAACCGGTACACTGGCCGGAAAGATTCCGGGCGTACAGTTCCGTCAGCCGGACGGGCGCCCGGGGGCCGCTGCCAATATCCAGATCCGGAACATGGGCGGTAACCCGCTGTTTATCATCGACGGTGTACCGAAGGATAAGTCGCAGTTCGATAACCTGTCGCCGAATGATGTGGAGACCATTACCGTGCTGAAAGATGCATCGGCATCAATCTACGGCTCCAGAGCGGCCAACGGGGTAATTATCGTAACAACCAAACGCGGTACGGTTGGCCAGAAAAGTACCATCAACCTGGATGCCTATTACGGATTCCAGAACTGGACGCGCTTCCCGAAAGTGGTAAATGCTTATGAATGGAACCTGGGTAAGGCCGAAGCCGAGGTAAACCGTAACGGAACCACGGCCATCACGCAATCAGAACTGGACAAGTACAAGGCCGGTACCGAATACGGGTATCAGAACTTCGACTGGTATGATTTTATCATTCAGCCCAATTCGCCGCAGTCGAACGTAAACCTGAGTGCGAGCGGCGGGTCAGAACGGATTAACTACTACATTTCGGCGACGCGGCTGGATCAGAATTCAGTTATGGGCCGGGAGTTTATCTTTAACCGGTCAAACATCCAGTCGAACATTGACGCCCGGATTACAGACCGGATCAAGGTCGGGCTGACCATTGCCGGCCGTCAGGAAACCCGCGAAAATCCGGGTGTACCGGGTGGGGATGATTATGTGGCGCCTAAGTTTGCGATTCTCCGGAACCGGCCGACCGAACGCCCGTTTGCCAATGATAATCCGGAGTACATAAATACCATCAGTAATCCTGCCTCCAACTGGGGCTATCTGAACTATGCCCGTTCAGGGTTCCTGAAAGAGGTCTATTCATCGGTAACCCCGCAGTTTACAGGCGAATACCAGACGCCGGTTAAGGGCTTGGTCCTGAAAGGCTTGTATTCGTACATGCTGCGCGACTCACAGCGGGAAGTGTTTGAGTATACCTACGATACGTATACCTACAACCCGACTACACAGCAGTATAACCGGACGGGCGGCAGCCAGAACCCTTACCGGCAGCGGGTAGTTAACAAAATCGATGAAAATATCGGTCAGCTCCAGCTCCTGTATTCTAATACATTCGGCAAACACTCAATCAATGCCATTGCGCTGACTGAACGTCTGAAACGGCGGGAGCGTAACGTGGAAGCCCGGACGGTGCCGAAGACCAATACCCTGCCCGTCATGCAGTTTGCGGATATCGTTGCTTATAGCGACGCTGACTTTACCCAGGCACGGGTTGGCTATATCGGCCGTGTGAACTACGGTTATGCCGACAAGTACTTTGTGGAAGTGGCCGCGCGGCGGGATGCATCCTGGAAATTCTCGCCGACCAAACGCTGGGGAACCTTCCCGTCGGTGTCGCTGGCCTGGCGGATTACCGAAGAGCCGTTCTTTAAAAAGCTGACCAACGATGGCCTGATTCTGAGCGACCTGAAAATCAGGGCTTCCTACGGGCAGTTAGGGGATGATAACGTGCGTCCGAACAACGCCGATCTGGATCCGTTTGCCTATAATCCGGGCTATAACTACAATACCGGCGTCGGGATTATGTCGGGAACAACGACGGTTGCGGCCCGTGACCGCGGAATTGCCTTTGACCGGATTTCGTGGCTGAAGGCCAACGTGACCGACATTGGTCTGGACTATTCATTGCTGAACAACCGGATTTCGGGTACGCTCGATTATTTCCGGCGGGTGCGTGACGGTCTGCCGGCGGTGAAAAGCGACGTGTTTGTGCCGAGCGAGTTAGGCTATGCGCTTCCGCAGGAAAACCTGGAGAAGGATGCCGTTGTCGGTGGTGAAGGCTCCATTACGTATAACGGGAACGTGCGGGGATTCCGCTTCTCGGTCGGGGCTAACCTGTCTTATGCCCGGACCCGGTATCTGACGCCGTACAACCCGCTGTTCGGTAACTCACTACTTGAATATCGCTCGTCGCTGGTAGACCGCTGGAGCAACATTTTCTGGGGCTACGAAGCCATCGGGCAGTTTAAGTCGCAGGAAGAAATTAACGCGTACGGGGTAAATAACGACGGTCAGGGAAACCGCACGATGATTCCTGGCGATCTGATCTACCGCGATCAGAATAACGACGGCGTTATCAACAGCTACGACGAACGGCCGATCGGGTATGCCATCAATACAACGCCGATTCTGTCGGGTGGTCTGAATATCAGCGTACAATACAAGGGATTTGATTTTGCGATGGACTTTTCGGGTGGCACCATGATGGCCATCAACCGGCAGTTTGAGCAGCGGAACGCCTACCAGAACACTGGTAACCTGCCGCGCCTGCTGTTCGATGACCGCTGGCACCGGGAAGATCCCCTGAATCCGGACAGTCCGTGGATTCCCGGCAAGGAGATCCCGCTCCGCTATAACGATACCGGCCACAGTAACATCAATAAAAACTCGACCTGGTGGCTGCTCAATATCAGCTATCTCCGGAACCGGACTATGGAACTCGGCTACACGCTGCCAACGCTGCTGACCCAGAAAGTGAAGCTTCAGAAAGCGCGTGTGTTTGTCAATACCTATAACCTGTTCTCGATTGATAATACCAGACCGTACGGGATTGACCCTGAAGTACAGGATGAAAACGGCTTGCAGTACCCGCAAACTAAACTGGTCAACTTCGGCGTTAACCTGAGCTTCTAAACCCGACTTACGTATGAAAAAATATATTATTTCCTTTGCTGCGCTGTTATCCCTGACAACGGCCTGTAAAGATGATAGTGAATTCCTGAATATCAAGTCAACCAACATCCTGCTGGTCGATGAGGTGTATAGTGATCCGCGGCTGGTTTTATCGGCTGCGACCGAACTTTACAACCGGATTCCGGATCTGGTGGAGCCGGGCAATTTCGGCATCATGGCCAGCTTTGACGAGGCCTTTGCATCCGGCGACTATGGCCGGCATCAGAACCGGGAGTACAGCTATGATGAGTGGAACTACTGGGATTACGGCTACATCCGCGAAATCAACCTGTTCATCGAGCGGGTGAATGCGGCGACCAAACTCACTGCGGCCGACAAAGCCCGGTTTGCGGCTGAGGGCCGGTTCCTGCGGGCCAATGCCTACTTTGAGCTGGTCAAACGCATGGGCGGTGTACCGCTGATTACTGAGTCGATGACGTATGATTACAGCGGCGATGCGTCTTCTCTGCGCAGACCACGGGCTAAGGAGTCGGATGTCTACGACTACGTAATCAGTGAATTTGAGGCGATTAAGTCTATTTTGCCCAAAACGCCGAACGAAAAATCGCGGGCTACCTATGGACTGGCTTTAGCGTCAAAGGCGCGGGCAGCCCTCTATGCCGGTTCCATTGCTAAATATGGTGCGAATACGCCGACCGTTTCCCTGCCGAACGGCGAAGTCGGGATTCCGGCATCAAAGGCTACCGGTTATTTCCAGACGGCGCTGGCTGCCGCCCAGGAGCTGATCAATTCCGGACAGTACTCGCTCTACCAGAAAGCACCGGATCTGGCGACGAATTTTGCCAACATTTTTCTGGACAAGGCAAATAACCCGGAAGTGATTTTTGTGGAAGATTATAAACTGCAGAGCGGTAAGGTACACAGCTTTGCGCTGGATAATCAGCCCCGTGCACTTACAGAAGAGGGCGAACGCGGCGGCCGTCTGAACCCGTCGCTCAATCTGGTACAGTCGTTCGAAAAGCTGGACAACTCCTTTGCGCCGCTGGCGATCAACAAGGGGGCAGCCAACGACTATATTTATTACGATAAGCCGGAAGATCTGTTTGCCGACCGCGACCCGCGTTTACAGGGAACGGTGCTGGTGCCGGGGGCCATCTTTAAAAACCGCTCGATTGACATCTTTGCGGGGCTGATTCTGGGCGACGGCAGTATTCTGTCGGGCGATCAGCTGGGACAGCTTAAGACCGTCAGCGGGGTATCGGTGCAGGTGGTTGGTCTGTCGGGTCCGATTGAGGGCTACGACGGCTCGGCACAGGGTGGTTTTTACATGCGGAAATACAATGATCCGGTTACCGGTTCGGGCCAGATCGGTACGCAGAGCGAAGTCTGGAACGTCCGCTACCGGTATGCCGAAGTGCTGCTGAATGCGGCTGAAGCCGCGTTTGAGCTGGGTCAGAGCGCGCTGGCGGCAGGGTACATGAAGCAGGTCCGCGACCGCGCCGGCCTGACCAAAGCCCTGACACCGGGCGAAATCACGTTCGACCGCATCGTGCATGAGCGTAAGGTAGAACTGGCCTACGAGAACCACCTGCTCTGGGATATGAAGCGGTGGCGGCTGGCCCACGTAGTGTGGGATGGCAGCAACTCCGACCTGACGACGCAGCCCGGCAAAGCCACTGAACCCAGCACACGGGTCTACAGCCTGTGGCCCTACAAGGTGTACAGCCCCGGCAGCCCGAATCACAATAAATGGGCATTCCGTAAGATTCTGTCCGGCCGCGTCACGCAAAGCCACATGTTCCGGCTCGGCAATTACTACTCGCGGATCAGCGATGCCATCGTGAATAATAATCCATTAATCACACGGAACCCTAACCAGTAAGATCGCTCATGTCAATCAGCATTTCACGAATGAAGACCTCTTTTGTAGTGGCAGCGGCGCTCCTGTTCGGGATGACCGCCTGCGAGAAAGATAATTATACTGCGCCCAAATCAGAATTCACCGGCCGTATCGTCTACAAAGGCGAACCGTTGCTGATGCAGAGTGCGAATGTGGCGGCCACCAACGTATCCGACTTTCCGGTATTCATTGAGCTCTGGCAGAAAAAGTATAATAACCGCAGTTCCATCCGGATTCCGATTAAGCAGGACGGGATGTTTTCGGCACTTCTGTTCGACGGCGAGTACAAACTCATTGTGCCTAACGGGCAGGGGCCGTTTATGTGGAAAAAAACGGCCATCAATACACCGGATAGTCTGTCAGTTAACCTGAAAGGAAGTCAGGCTATGGATATTGAAGTGACGCCGTATTACATGGTCCGCAGCCCGCAGTTTACCGTCAGCGGCCGCAAGGTATCGGGAAGCGTTAAGCTGGAAAAGATAATTACAGACGCCGCCAATGGGAAAGCAGTAGAACGGGTGTCGCTTTACGTTAATAAATCACAGTTTGTTGATGCCGGTAACAGCATCAATAAGGCGGATTTAGCCGGTTCTGCAATCAACGATTTAAACAATGTGTCGCTGACAACTGCTGACATAGGGGCCATGGTACCGGCGCAGAATTATGTCTATGCACGGATAGGCTTAAAAATCGCCGGAGTGGAAGATATGATCTACACGCCGGTCCAGAAGGTAACGCTCCAGTAATCAGGAGGTTGGTTGTTAAGGAAGTAATAAGGGCCGCTGCCCTGAACCGGTACTGAAAGCGGCCCCTTATTTTTACCACGTTTAATTATGCCGTTATGAATACAACCCGTATGTGGAAAGCTTTTCTGATCACGTGGCTGCTGGCGCAGGCCGGGGCTTATGCTCAGACAAAAATCAATCTGTCCGGATTTCAAAAAAATAAAGGGGTTACCGTCACGGAGCAGGGGAGCCGGTTTACCGTTAGCTGGCCCGCGGCTTCGGGGCAGACCGCGCGGCTTGTGCTGGACCTGACCAATGGCAGTCCATTACTGAACAGCATTCAGCTGGCCGAAAAAGGGGTGTATAAAGAAGTCGCCGGCGCGCTCGATCCTGCCTTTGTGATCACCGTTGGCAAACGCGACCTGGTCTCCCAGAACGGCTGGAATATCTTTTTCGACAAGACAAACCGGCTGCCGTCAAAATCGTATGCGACGCAGCTCGAAAAACGGGGAGCAGCCGTCAAAACTGTTGGTACCCGTACCGTCATTACAATTTCAGACATGAAAACGGCGACGTTTGCCGGCAATCTGGAAATTACGCTGTATAACGGCAGTCCGCTGTTCAACGTAGCTGCGGTGATGGCAACCGAGATCGACTCCACGGCTTATCTGTATGATGCGGGGCTGGTAACCACCAAACCCGTCTGGAAAACACTGGCCTGGTCGGATACAGACAATACCATGCAGCAGGTGACGGCCAGCTTAGACCAGCTGAACAAGGCACAGGCGGTGAAATACCGGACCATCATCGGCGTCAGCGACAAGGGAAGTCTGGCCGTATTTCCGCCGCCGCACCAGTATTTTTATCCGTTAGACGAAGCGTATAACCTCGATTTTACGTGGTACGGAAAAAACTACCGCAGTCTCGTTCCCGAATTCGGGATTGGTATCCGGCAGGACCTGATGGGCGACCGCCGGTGGGTGCCCTGGGTGAATGCACCGCCTAAAACGCAGCAGCGGATGAATTTTTTCTGCCTGATCAGTACGGGGGCACCAGCTAAAGCCCTCGACGAGGTTAAACGGTTTACCAACAACGACAAATATCCGGAGGTGCCTGGCTACAAAACGATGTCAAGCCACTTTCACAACGAGCATACCATGAAGACGGTCCTGGCCGGTAAGCCGGTGCCGGAGGTGCCTAACTTTGTCAAGGTGTTTAAAAACTCGGGCGTTAATATCGTCCACCTGGGCGAGTTTCATGGTCCAGGCCATCCGAAAGGGCCTGATGATCAGCGGCTGCTGGAACTGAAAACGCTGTTCAGTGAGTGCCGCCGCCTTTCAGATAAAGATTTTTTGCTGCTTCCCGGCGAAGAGCCGAATAACTTCTTCGGCGGTCACTGGCTGGAGTTTTTTCCGAAGCCGGTGTACTGGATTATGTCGCGCAAACCCGATATGCCGTTTGTGACCGAAGATCCTGTCTATGGGAAGGTGTACCGGATTGCCGATAAAAACGACATGCTGAATCTGCTGAAAGCCGAAAATGGCCTTGCCTGGACGGCCCACGCCCGGACCAAAGGCTCTACCGGCTATCCGGACAAATACAATGAAGAGGCGTTTTTTCACTCGGAACACTTTTTCGGCGCGGCCTGGAAAAACATTCCTGCCGATATGTCGGAGCCGAGGTTAAGCCGCCGGGTGCTGGATCTGATGGACGACATGGCGAACTGGGGACACAAAAAGCACGTCATCGCCGAGTCGGATATTTTCTCGATGGAGCCCGAAAACGAAACCTATGCTCACTTGAATGTGAACTACCTGCAACTGGATAAACTGCCTGATTTCAAAGATGGCTGGCAGCCGGTGCTCGATGTCATGCAGCAGGGAAAGTTTTTTGTCTCGACGGGTGAAGTCATGCTGCCGGTGTTTACTGTAAACGGCAAATCGTCCGGCCAAACCCTGACCCTGCCTGCAGATGGTGCCGTAACGGTGAATCTCGGCGTTTCCTGGACCTATCCGCTGACCTTTGCCGAAATCATTTCCGGCGACGGGCAGCAGGTATACCGGGAGCGGATTGATCTGACCAACACCCTGCCTTTCGGCAAAAAACAATACCAGTTTAAGACTAATCTTAAAAACAGAACATGGGTTCGTATGGAGGTCTGGGATGCTGCCGTCAACGGCGCATTTACGCAGCAGATCTGGCTTAAACCGTAGCCATACGTTCTGAAGCTGACACAAATACGATGAAGCGTATGATCCGATAGTTTCCTATCTCCTCTCATTTAATATCACTTCTTTATGATGCGTTTTACGCTTTCATGGCTACTGCTTTGCCTTTTTTTAGCGGGATGTAGCCGAAACAGCCGGGACAGGCAGACAACTACCGGCGCCTCAGCGGCCGGCAAATCCGCAACCGGCGCACCGGTTGCGCGGCGGGGTGAAGTGCTGTTTATCGGGAATACCGGCAAGCACCATGATTCGGGTAAATACGCCCCCTGGCTGGCCATCTCACTCTTTAAACAGGGAATCAACGTGACGTACACGGTTGACCTGAACGACCTGAATCCGGAAAACCTGAGCCGCTATGACGGCATTATCATCTACGCCAACCACGAAAACCTGGCTCCGGCGCAGGAGGCGGCACTCAAGGCCTTCGTGGAGAGCGGGAAAGGGTTGATTCCCCTCCACTCGGCATCGGGTTGTTTTAAAAACTCGGCGTGGTACATAAAGACCATTGGCGGGCAGTTTAAATCGCACGGCACCGGCGCCATAACGGCGAAAATCGTGAATAAGAAACACCCCGCCATGCAGGGCCTGCCGGAGTTTACAACCACCTGGGACGAAACCTACGTGCACCAGAACCTGAACCCGGACATGACGGTGCTGATGACCCGGAAAGAGGGGGATCGCGAGGAACCGTATACCTGGGTCAGAAATGAAGGCAAAGGCCGGGTGTTTTATACGGCTTACGGCCATAATGACAGCACCTGGGTAAATCCCGGCTTTCAGAAGCTGGTGAGCAACGGCGTCCGGTGGGCACTGGGGCAAACGGTGCAGCAGCAGATTGCCGGTCTGGCCATTCCGAATGTGGATATTTATGAATCATCGGGCATTACCATTACCGACTACACAAAGCGGCATATGGTTCCCAAAATGCAGGAAGCCCTGAAACCCGACGAGTCGAAGAAGCTGATGCAGGTGCCGGTGGGCTTTGACATTCAGCTCTTTGCGGCCGAGCCGGATATTACGAATCCGATTGCCATGGCGTGGGACGAACGCGGCCGGCTCTGGATTGTCGAATCGGTCGATTACCCGAATACGTTCCTCGAAACCGACGGCGCGGCCAATGACCGGATCAAGATCTGCGAAGATACCAACGGCGACGGCAAGGCGGATAAATTTACCGTTTTCGCGGATAAGCTGAATATCCCGACCAGTATCGTATTTGCCAACGGCGGGGTAGTGGTGGCGATGGCCCCGCACCTGGTTTTCCTGAAAGACACCAACGGCGACGATAAGGCCGATGTCCGCGAGAATATCATGACGGGCTGGGAGAAAAATGATACCCACTTCGGGCCGTCGAACCTGCAATACGGGTTCAACAACAAGATATGGGGCGTGGTCGGTTCGGGGTATATCGGTACGACCAAAGACGGGAAATCCATGAATTTCAGAACGGGGGTGTATAACCTGAATCCCGACGGAACCGAGGTGGATTTTCTGGCCAATACCAGCAACAATACCTGGGGACTGGGGCTGACGGAAGACAACAATGTGTTCATTTCGACGGCCAACAACACCCACAGCGCCTTTTATTCGATGCCGGCCCGGTTTATGCAGCGGAACTTAGCCGGCTCAACGGTACAGGCAGTGCAGAAAATCGACGGTCATTATGATTCCCATACCATGACTCCGAACCTACGGCAGGTGGATGTGGTCGGGGGCTTTACGTCGGCAGCCGGGCACCATTTCTACACGGCCCGAAGTTTCCCGAAATCGTACTGGAACCGCGTCGCGTTTGTCTGCGAACCGACGGTCCGGCTGGTACACAATGCGATTATTGAACCTCAGGGCGCCGGTTTTGCCGAAAAAGACGGCTGGAACTTCCTCGCCAGTACCGACGAATGGGTTGGTCCGGTACACGCCGAGGTCGGTCCGGATGGCGCACTGTGGGTCGCCGACTGGTATAACTTTATCATTCAGCACAACGTATTCGTTGAACGGCAGGCCCCGTCAGAAATGGTGCTGCCGTTTAAAGACCAGCCGCGCGGACAGGGAAATGCCTTTATCAGCCCGCTCCGGGACGTGAATTTTGGCCGGGTTTACCGGATTGTCTACAAAAAAGCGAAGCCATACCAACCGGTGGCGCTGGCGAAAAACGATCCGAAAGGACTGGTAGCCGCCCTCGAAAACGATAACATGTTCTGGCGCATGACAGCCCAGCGCATGCTGGTTGAGTCGAAAGACCAGTCTGTTTTGCCGGAGCTGTACCGCATTATCGGTAAAACGACCGTTGATGAAATCGGGCTGAACAGTGCGGCCGTACACGCGATCTGGACCCTTCACGGGTTGGGCGCCTTGTCGGGCGCGAACACAGAGGCCATCCGCATAGTGACGAATGCCCTGACGCATCCTGCGGCCGGGGTCCGGAAAGCGGCAGCCGAAACCTTACCGAAAACATCGCAGTCGCTCGAACAGCTTCAGAAAACGGGCATGTTGAACGACCCGAATATGAACGTGCGGATGGCGGCGGTGCTGGCAACGGTGATGATGCCGCCGTCGGCCGAAACCGGCGCGGCCTTATACCGCGCATCGCTGAAACCGGATAACGAAACGGATGAATGGATGGCACGGGCGCTGTTTGCCGCGGCATCGACGCACCGGGATGGCTTTCTGGCCGAGGCAGCCAAAAATCCGCCGCCGGCTTCGGCTACCGAAACGAGTCTGGTACGGCGGCTGCTGACGGGCATCGACAAGGAAATATACGCCTTACAGCGCCGCGCAACGATCACGATGCCGCCCGACGTGACGGGTAAGGAGATTATCATCAAAGGCAACGTCACCCGTGGCAACCGCAAACTCGAAGGCTTTATTGTCGGTCAGGGTGGCAAGGAAGGAGGCTATGGCGTTTATGTCCAGAACGATCAGCTGACGATGGTCGTCAAACAGCAGGGCAAGATTTATTCGGCATCCACGAAAGAAGCCCTGCCCGAACGCTTTGATTTTGAGACGCAGCTGGCCGATAACGGTGCCATCAACATCCTGATCAACGGAAAGGTAGCGGCAACCGGTAAGGCCCCGTCGCTCTTTACCCAACCATTGTCGGAGGTAATCCGGGTGCAGCGGGACTTTGCCAATGAAAACTCAATCGGCGCCTATACCGGTGCCTACGATACCAGCTTTGATTTCGCGGGTAATGTGCAGAACGCGACACTCGAAGTAAGAAAACCTGCCCGGAAAGAGCCTGTTGCGGCACCGGCGGCAGTAGTTTCGGATAAGGCAACGGTTATTACCATTAAGGTGATTGAAGAGCAGATGAAGTATGATACAAAGCTGATTACGGTGAAGGCCGGTCAGAACGTGATCCTGACGCTCGACAATCCGGATATTATGCAGCATAACCTTGTGATCTGTAAACCCGGCACCACCGAAAAGGTCGGTAAGGCGGCGGATGCCCTGGCCCGTGATCCGAAAGGACTCGAGAAAAGCTACGTACCGCAGACACCGGATGTATTGGCATATACCAAACTGGTCAATCCCGGCGAGTCGTATACCATTGAATTTGTGGCACCGGCCAAACCGGGAGACTATCCGTTTATCTGCACGTTTCCGGGTCACTGGAGCATCATGCAGGGCGTAATGCGGGTCGAAAAGGCAACAGCAACGACAACATCCCGATAATCGAAAAAATATGAAACACGTACATGTAATCCGGAAAGCGGTACAGTCCGCCGCCTGTCAGCTCATCGTGGGGGGGCTGCTGTCAGGTATGGCCCTCATGATGACGCAGTGTAAGCCGGGGCAGACCACGGCCGCAAAGAGCGGCAAACCAATCCGGGTGCTCATCGTCGGCGGCGGCAGCTCACACAACTTCGGCATGTGGTACCGCAACGCCGACGGGCAAACGCTGGGCAAAGACGGGTTTGCCACGGTTAATTACGTGGGTGACCCGGACTCCATGCTGGCCTTTCTGCCCAAAGCCGATGTGTTGTATCTGAGCAACAACCGGCCCATTACCAATCCGGCCGTGCGTCAGGCAATCTTTCAGTTTGCCGATGCCGGAAAAGGGCTGCTGATCGCGCATGCGGCGATGTGGTATAACTGGAAAGACTGGCCGGAATACAACCAGCAGCTGGTCAGCGGCGGCTCAAGGGGGCACGATAAATACGGCACCTTCGATGTGACAGTGACGGTTCCTGACCATCCGGTGACGAAAGGCGTGGATCAGAAATTTACTCTCAAGGACGAACGCTATTATTACATCCCCGACGCATCCGGCCCGGGCATTGATGTGCTGGCCAGTTCGAGTGTGGCCGGCTCCGACAAAATCTTCCCGTCGGTCTTTGTGGTGAAGCACCCCAAAGCGCGGATTGTCGGTCTGGCGCTGGGCCACGATGCCGAATCGCATAATCTGCCGGTTTACCATAACCTGTTACGGAACTCGGTGAAATGGCTTGCCCGCCGGTAGCCGGGCCGCTTCCGCAACTGCGGATTAGTCCTGCATGTAGTTTACAACCCAATCATTATCAAACCTGTATTTAGTATGAGTGAGCAGAAAATTACCGTCGTTATTGTGGGCATGGGCTTTGGCAAAGAGTTTATCCCGATTTATCAAAGTCACCCGAATATCAAAGCCGTGGGTATCTGCACCCGGAACCGGAAAACTCTGGACGAGCTGGCGGCAAAATATAACCTCGACCCGAATCTGTGTTTTGAACACTTTGAGGATATTCCCGGCCGGGAGGATGTCGATGCGATTCACATCGTAACGCCGGTACCCGAACATGCCAAAATGACCCTGGCGTCGCTGAATGCCAATAAGCACACGGCCTGCACGATCCCGATGGCGATGACAGTGGAGGATTGTAAGGCGATTGTTGAGGCCAAACGGCGGGCCGGAAAAGTATACATGATGATGGAAACCGCGCTGTATACCCGCGAGTTTCTGTACGGGCTGGCCCTCGCCGAAAGCGGTGAATTAGGCCGCATTCAGTTCGTGCGTGGTTCCCATATTCAGGACATGAGCATGGATGGCTGGGCCGAATACTGGAAAGGCTACCCGCCGATGCTGAACGGCACACACGCGATCTCGCCGTTGCTGCGGATTAATAACACGAAGGCCGAAACGGTGGTATGCCACGGTTCCGGGCGCCTGAGTGAGGACCTGGCCAGCCGCTACGGCTCCCCTTTTGCGGTTGAAACGGCAACATTTACCCTGAAAAACTCCGATGTTATTGCCGAGGCCACGCGGTCGCTGTTCGATGTGGTACGGCAGTACCGCGAAAGCTACGATGTGTACGGTACAAAGATGTCGTTTGAGTGGGAGCAGCTCCAGGATGAGGAGCACGTGGTATTCGACGGGGGCGAAAACGCCCGCCGCGTTAACGTGCCGGACACCGACGAGCTGCTGATTGAACCGATCAAACACTTTACAAAACGGGAAAAAATCGACGACCCGAACCACGTATCGTTCCTGCAGGGGGCCGGGCACGGGGGCTCACACCCGCACCTTGTCCAGGAGTTTGTGGCGGCCATTATCGAAGGGCGCGACTCGGCCGTAGATGCCGAACTGGCGGCAAATTACACCTGTGCCGGTATCTGCGCCCATGAGTCGGCCATGAACGGTGGTGTCCGGGTGACCATCCCTGATTTTTCCGAAAACGCTTAATTAACCCTAACCCTGTTTAACCGGCTTCTCCGCTGCTGATTCCGGTCAGCAGCGGGAGGCTGACCTTACGCCAATGATTAGATTCGGGGTGAGTACCTTTGTGTGGGTGTCGCCGTTTTCGACCGGCGACTTCGGGTTGCTGCATAAAGTCGCGGCGATGGGCTATGACCTGATTGAGGTTGCTGTAGAAGATAAGTCGCTTATTGACTGGATCTTGCTGAAAAAGATGGCCCGGGAGGCGGGCCTCGCGGTAACGATCAGTGGTGCATTTGGCGCTGACCGCGATCTGGCCAGTGATAATCCGGACATCCGCAAAAACGGGCTGGCATATATCCTGGACTGTATCCGGCTGGCCAACGAGATGGAAAGTCCCGTTTTTACCGGTCCGGTCTATTCGGCCGTCGGGAAAACACGGCTTGTTCCGGAAGCGCAGAAGCAGCAGGAACGGAGCTGGTGCATCGAAAACCTGCACCTCGTCGGGGCGGCCGCGCAGGCGGCCGGTGTGGTGATCGGGGTAGAACCCCTGAACCGGTTTGAGACCGACATGATCAATACGGTTGATCAGGCGTTGTCGCTGGTGGACGAAGTTGGTCATCCGGCCATTCAGATTTCGCTGGATACGTTTCATAATAACATCGAAGAAAAGAACATTGCTGCTTCCATCCGGAAGATCGGCAGGGAGCGTTTGTGCCATGTTCAGGCCAATGAAAGCGACCGGGGTACGCCCGGAACGGGAAATGTCGACTGGAGCGGCATCCGTGACGCGCTGACGGACATCGGATACGAGGGAGCCATGGTCATCGAAACCTTCGGCGCGCCCTCTGCCGAACTAGCCCGTGCTGCCTCAATCTGGCGGCCGCTGGCCAACAGCCCGGACGAGCTGGCCAGTGAAGGGCTGGCGTTTTACCGGTCGTTTTTCGGATCCTGAACAGGGATTACGGCGCAACCCGACCCCTTGACCGGCCGCTTCGGCACCGGCAAGGGGTTTTTCGTTGCTGCACCGGCGGGCTTTCCGAAATTAGCACCGGCCGTTGTACCTTTGCTGCCGGGTACTGAATGCGGATACGTTTACTGAACTATGCAGGTATTGATTGTTGAAGACGATGAGCGGGTAGCCGATCTGATCCGGCGGGGGCTGGAAGAAGAAGGGTTTCAGGTGGAGCTGGCCCCGGACGGGCTGACGGGCCACCGGATGGCGCATGCCAAAACCTACGACCTGCTGATTCTGGACATTATCCTGCCCCGCCTCAACGGCCTTGACCTCTGTCAGCAGATCCGCAAGAGTCAGCCCGAAGTGCCGATTATGATGCTGACGGCCCTCGGTACGACCGACGATAAAGTTGAAGGCTTCGATGCCGGGGCCGATGATTACCTGGTGAAACCGTTTGATTTCCGGGAGCTTTTCGTCCGCATCCGGTCCCTGCTGAAACGTCAGGCCAAACGCCCGCAGGAGGCATTGCTGAGCCTGGCCGACCTGCAGCTTGATCAGCGGACCCGCACGGTCTGGCGGGCAGGGCAGGAAATTGAGCTTACCCCCAAAGAGTTTAACCTGCTGGAATACATGCTGCTGAATCAGGGGCGGGTGCTGCCACGCACCGAAATTGCCGAACGGGTCTGGGACATGAGCTTTGATACGGGCACCAACTTTATCGACGTCTACATCAATTACCTCCGTAAAAAAATTGACCGGGATTTCACGCCTAAGCTGATTCATACCAAGTCCGGCATTGGCTTTATTCTGAAAGAAGGATGAAAATTCGTAACCGGCTGACCATCCTCTTTACGGCCATTATCACGGCGATTCTCCTGTTTTTTGCCGTTACGGTGTATCTGGCCTATGCCGATTTCCGCGACGATCAGTATGTGAAACGCATTGAGCAACAGGCTTATACCAAGGTCCGGCTGTTGTTGCAGGGGCAGATTTCACCGTCGGTGCTGAAGGTCATCTACGAAAACCAGCCCAATACGCTTTTTCAGGAAGAAATGGCGGTTTACGATGATCAGTTTAAGCTGATATACCACGATGATATCAGCGAGGATTTTGTGAAGGAAACCTCAGCAATGCTGCAGCAGATCTGCCGGACCGGTAACGTACAGTTCAAGCAGGAGGACCGGCAGGTAGTCGGGTTTCTGTATCAGCACGGCGAACGCACGTATCTGGTAACGGCGGCGGCTTATGACGAATACGGGCTGTCGAAACTGGCTAACTTGCGGAACACAATCATCCTGACGTTTATCATCAGTATTCTGGTGGTAGTCGTTGCCGGACGTTTTTTCGCGAGTCAGGCGCTGGCCCCGATGGCCGATGTGGTGCGGCAGGTCGGGCAGATCACGGCCACCAGCCTGCACAACCGCGTACCCGAAGGCAACGGCAGGGACGAAATCGCCGAGCTGGCCATTACCTTCAATCAGATGCTCGACCGGCTCGAAAAGTCGTTTGAGGCGCAGCAGCACTTTGTGTCCAATGTGGCGCACGAAACCGGAACCCCGCTGGCCGGTATCATCGCCGAACTGGACCTGGCGCAGCGGCGGCCACGGCAAACGGAAGATTATCAGCAGATTATCCAGCGTGTGCTGGCCGATGCCCGCCGCCTCGGCCGCCTGACCGATGGCCTGCTGAACCTGGCCAAAGCCAGCTATGACCCTTCGGTCATTACCATGAAACCGCTCCGGATTGACGAAATCCTGCTGGATGCCAGTCATCAGGTAATCCGGAAAGACAGTGCCTGCCGCGTCGATATGGCTTTCGACCCACTGGCCGATACCGACGAGCCAATCATCGTCCGGGGCAATGAATACCTGCTTCGGGTGGCGTTTGCCAACATCATGGAAAACAGCTGCAAGTTTTCGGCCGACCACCACTGTCTGGTCACCATCCGGCAGGAAGATCAGGGGTGTGCCATTTATTTCAGGGACGAAGGCGTTGGGATTCAGCCCGATGACCTGCCTCATCTGTTTACTCCGTTCTACCGGGGCAGCCAAGCCAAACAGGCAGAAGGGCACGGAATCGGCTTATCGCTCACGTACCGGATCGTTACCCTGCATCATGGCCGGATTAATGTTCAGTCGGTGCCGGGAGCAGGTACTACATTTTGTATACACTTGCCGCTATAATAGTTCTTCTAACAGAATTCTAATAAAACCTTAAGAGCTTCCTAACAGTGCCCGGGCGGCTACACCCGTACTTTTGCGCTCGCCGACCGTAGCTGCATCTTCCTGTTTTGTACATCTTTCAAGTACCTGTCAGCGTATAGTCAGCAGACAGGTTGGCATCTTATCTTCACATATAAACAGCAGATGCCATATGATGAACTGTAAGGCCGGGATGCGTAACGGTGCTCCCCGAAGGCGCGGAGTACGTATGTGGGTGGCCGTCGTCGCCGGCATATGGGCGGGCTTGCCGGCTGAAGCCCAGCGTGTCCGGCCGCTGACCCTCAGCGACGTTATCCGGCAGGTACAGGAAAAAAGCCCCGAACTGCGGGCCGGAAAACTTAATCAGGAACTGGCGAAGGCGGATGTCGTTACGGCCGGGCTGCGCCCGAATCCATCGCTCAACAACCAGTCGCTGCAACTCATGCAGCCGTCTCATTTTCCGGAACGAACCGGCGCTCTGAATAACCGTAACCGGCAGGTATGGTGGCAGTTAACGACGCCGGTGAATGTGGCGGGACAACGGCAGAAAAGCGTAGCACTGGCCGAAGAAACCGTAGAGCTTCAGCGCCGGATGCTGGCCGAAACCGAACGGAATCTGCTGCGCGCGGCGGCTCAGACGTGGCTTGATGCCTGGAGCGCCAGGCAGACCGTATTGTACACCGAACGGCTGCAGCAGAACCTTGATACACTGGTTCAGATCAGCGATGTCCGGCTGAAAAATCAGGTCATTACCCAGTCCGACCGTTCCAGAACCCAGTTGCTGGCCGACCAGTACCGGTTACGCGGCCGCACCGCCCGGCAGGAATACCAGAACCAGCTGACCCGCCTGCACTACCTGCTGCAAACAACGGATAGTCTGGAAATCGACCGGACCGACAGTCTTTTTTTCCGGACCGATCCCCGGGTGTCGGAGCAACTGCTCGCCGAGCGTGTGCAGGGCCGTTCCGATGTGCAGGTAGCTGAGCAGGCCATTACGGTTTCCCAGCGGAATGCCGACCTTCAACATGCCTTACGGGTACCGCGCCCCGAACTGGGGGCCATCTACAACCCGCAGAACGGAGTTCCGTATGTGGGTTTTTATGGTACCATGGCGCTGCCGTTTTTCAACAAAAATCAGGGCGAAATTCAGAAGGCACGGGTGGCCGAAGACCAGTCCCGGCAGATCGCTGACTATACCCGGCGGCAGGCCCTGACCGAAATACAGGTCGCACTCCGGAGCTACGCCACGCAGCGGGATAACCTTACCCGCTATGCCGTTATCCGGCAGCAGGCGACACAGGTACTGGCCAGTGTCCGCTACGCCTACTTCCGGGGCGGCACAGCCATCGTCGATTTTCTGGAAGCGCAGCGGGCCATGCTGTCCATCGAAGAAGAATACCTGGCCACCGAAGTGGCTTACCGACAAGCGTACATTGACTTACTATTTGCTACG
Source organism: Arsenicibacter sp. R0_47 (assembly GCF_057652235.1). NCBI lineage: Bacteria > Pseudomonadati > Bacteroidota > Cytophagia > Cytophagales > Spirosomataceae > Arsenicibacter > Arsenicibacter sp. R0_47. The sequence continues at coordinate 139,433 of NZ_JBYFCJ010000015.1, forward strand.
GGACAGATTCAGCGCATCGCCAACCCATGAAACGATTTATAGTGTGTATCAGCCTGTTTGCTGCCGGTTGTCAGCATCAGGAACAACCGGTGAAAACCACCGCCAATCAGGTCGTGCGGCCGACGGTAGAGCAGGGGGGGGAGCAGATTCTATATCCTGCCAACGCGCCGCAGCTGTCGTACTACCAGAGTGAAATAATCGGCCGGAAGGCTATTTCGACGAACTATCAGGCCCCGGCCCACGTGGTGGCGTCGGTGGTTTCGTCGCCGGGAGCATCGCGGGCTTTGGTTCTGTTCGATAACCCGGACCTTACCGCCGATTACAGTCAGTTGCAGCAGCACTTGGCTAATATCCGGCAGATTCAGGGCGTAAACATCAAACAGAAGGAAACCGAACTGGCCCGCGCGCAGGATCTGGCGCAGCACGGGGCGGCAACCGGCCGCGACGTGCTTGAAGCGCAGACCGAGCTGTCGATGGCGAAAACGGACCTTGCGAACGAACGCTCGCTGCTGGCCGAACACGAAACACAGCTTCAGGTTGCCGGTTTTAATCCGGGTAGTTTGCAGAATGCGCGGCCCGGTCAGGTGTGGCTCGTTTGCGATGTGCCGGAAAGTCAGGTCAATAAAATGAAGGTGGGCAGCCAGTGTACGATCCAGTTTACGGCATACCCCGATGAAATCATCACCGGCCAGATTGAATCGTTCGGCGATGTGGTGGATAACGTTACCCGTACCATCAAGCTCCGTATCCGGCTGAACAACAGCCAGGGACGCTACCGGCCGGGGATGTTTGCCAACGTTACGTTCGGCATGTCGGAAGGCGAAACGCTGACGATCCCGCAAACGTCACTCATCACCGTACAGGGCAAAGACTATGTGTTTCTGACGGATGGCAACCGCTTCAGCCGCCGTCCGGTGCTGATCGGCCCGCAGACCGGCGAACGGATTGTGGTGTATAGCGGCATCCGTCCCGGCGACCGTGTCGTCACGAAAGGTGCCATTCAGTTAAAAGGTCTCAGTTTTGGTTATTAAGCCGGTCCGGTATGATTCAATCCATAATTTCATGGGCGCTTGATAACCGCATTGCGGTCGTTATCACGGCGTTTCTCCTGATGGTAGCCGGGCTGGTGAGCTTTACCTACCTCAAAATCGAAGCGTATCCCGACATCGCCGATACCAACGTCATCGTCATTGCGCAGTACGAAGGGCGCGCGGCCGAAGAGGTCGAACAACAGGTAACGATTCCCCTCGAACGGGCGCTGAACAATACCCCGAAAGTAATTGCCCGCCGCTCCAGGACCATTTTCGGACTGGCCGTAGTGCAGCTGAATTTTGAAGACGGTACCGACGATTATTTCGCCCGTCAGCAGGTCATGGAACGGTTGTCGGCCGCTGAATTGCCGGATGGCGTTACTCCTGAACTCGGGCCGCTGACTACCGCCGTGGGGGAAATTTACCGCTATGTGGTAGAGGCACCGGAAACGTTCACCCCCATGGACCTGCGCGACCTGCAGGACTGGGTAATCCGGCCCGCCATCACGCAGGTGCCCGGCGTGGCCGATGTCGTGACGTTTGGCGGACCGGTAAAACAATTTCACGTACTGACCGCCCCCGAGCGGCTCCGGAAATATAACCTCACCCTCGAACAGGTGATTCAGGCGGTGCAGGTCAATAACCAGAATACCGGCGGGAACGTCGTCGAACGGGGCGATCAGGGCTTTGCGGTTCGCGGGTTAGGGGCCATTCAGAATGCCACCGATATCGGAAACATTGTGCTGACGAATATCAACGGCGTACCGGTCTATGTCCGCGATGTGGCCAGTGTGGAACAGGCTCCGCCGCAGCCGCAGGGTATTCTGGGGTACACCATTCCGGCACAGGGCATCGATGTGAACTCCGGTGTGGAGGGTATTGTGTCGCTGCGTCGCGGTCAGAACCCGACCGAGGTGCTGAAAGCCGTGAAGCAGCGCATGAACGACCTGGAAGAAAATGACCTGCCGAAGGGCGTTCATATCAAAGTGATCTACGACCGGTCGTCGCTGGTAAATTATACGCTCGACACGGTGTCGCACACCTTACTGGAAGGACTTTCGGTGGTAATCATCATTCTGATCCTGTTTCTGGGAGATGTGCGGTCGGCACTCGTAGTGGCCGTTACGATTCCGTTTGCGCTGCTGTTTGCCTTCATGCTGATGAAGCTGACGGGCATTCCGGCCAACCTGCTGTCGCTCGGAGCCATTGACTTCGGAATCATCGTTGACGGGGCCTGCGTGATGGCGGCGCACCTGATGCATGCCTACCGCGAAAATGCCGCGCACCAGCGATCCGAAAGTATCGTCAGCCTCACCGGCCGAGCCGCCAAAGAGGTGAGCCGCGAAATCTTTTTCGCGGTTATGATCATTATTCTGGCCTATGGTCCGATCCTGACCATGCAGCGGGTAGAAGGTAAACTGTTTTCGCCGATGGCGCTGACGCTGGCCTTTGCGGTCATTGGCTCGATGTTGTTTGCCCTGACGCTGATTCCGGTTCTGATGAGTCTGGTATTCCGGCGGTTTGTGGAACATCCGAAGCCGAAAAAGCACGGTAAAACGGTCTTCAGCCGGTTAGAGGGGGCCTATGAACGATTGCTGCTCCGGACCTTCCGGCAACCGCGCATCGTGGTGCTGATTGGTATGGCCGCTGTCTTGTTCGTACTGACCTTTGCGGTGAAAATCGGTACCGAGTTCCTGCCGACACTCGATGAGGGGTCCATCTTTATGCGGTCCTTCCTGCCGTCGGGTACCAATATCCGGACCAACCAGACCATTGCGCCGGTGATCCGCCGGACAGCCACGCACCACCCGCAGATTGAAAGCATCATCACCCAGTCGGGCCGCAATGACGACGGTACGGACCCGTTCCCGAGCAACCGGACCGAGATTCTGATGGTGCTGAAGCCTTACGATGGCTGGGTACATGATACCACCAAACAAACCTTACTGCTGACCATCAAGCGTGAGCTGGAACAGCAATTGCCGGGCATCAGCCTGTCGTTCGGGCAGCCGATTATTGACCAGGTGACTGAAATCGTAACCGGCTCGGCTTCCGATCTGGCCATCAACATCACCGGCAACGACCTGACCGTGCTGCGGAAACATGCCGACGATATTCTGAAGATGGTCCGCAGTGTCGACGGGGCGTCGGAATCGGGGATTGAGCAGGAGGGCCCGCAGGCGCAGATCAGTATCCAGATTAACCGCCAGCAGGCTGCCCGCTACGGCATCAACGTGGCAGCGATACAGACCATGATTGAAGCCGCTATCGGCGGAAAAACCATCAGTACGCTCTACGATGGCCCGAAACGCTACGATATCGTGGTCCGGTTTTTCCCCGAAAACCGGAATAACCTCGACGTAATCAAAACCCTTCAGGTACCGGCTCCGAACGGGGCCCTGATTCCGATGAGTCAGCTGGCCAGTGTCGGACTGGTCGACGGACAAACCAATATTTACCGTCTCGACGGCAAACGGCTGGTCACGGTCCGGACCAATATCCGGGGTCGGGATCAGGGCAGTTTTGTGCAGGAGGTGCGCCGGAAGGTATCAAAAGCCATTAAACTACCCCACAGCTATGCCATCAGTTACGGCGGTCAGTTCGAAAACCTCGAACGGGCGGGTAAGCAGCTGGGCGTGGCCATTCCGCTGACGTTTTTCATTGTGTTAGGGGTGCTGTTCCTGCTGTTCCGGCAGATGGGTTCGGCGCTGATGGCGGTAGCCTGCGTCCTGTTCGGCGGTGCGGGTGGCATCAGTGCGCTGCTGCTGCGCGGCTATAACTTCAACGTGTCGGCGGGAGTAGGTTTTGTGTCGCTGTTCGGGCTTTCGGTGATGGCGGGGGTACTATTGTTATCGGCCATACAGCGCGAACGGGAGCTTGCCCGTGACGAGCCGCTGGCGCTGACGGTGGCAAAGGCCGCGGCTTCGCAGCTGCGCCCGATCCTGATGATGCTGATTGTCGCCATTATTGGTCTCGTGCCCGCCGCCATTTCGTCAGGTATTGGCTCCGACGTGCAGCGCCCGCTGGCCACGGTGATCATCGGCGGGCTGCTGTCTACCCTGATTTTTACCCCGATTCTGCTGCCTCCGCTGTATTTCTGGGTGGAACGGAAAAAGAAGCGGGCGGTTGTGTGATTGCGTGAATTTGGGCGACCACGGCGCGAATTATTGGGCGACCCCATGGGGTCGCCCCTACATATCATCCGTACGGGCGACCCCATGTGGTCGCCCTTTTTTATTTATCTGGGTCGCCCTTTCTATTTATCTGGGTTGTCCTTTTTATTTCATCGGTGGTCGTCTTTTGTATTGCATCGGTGGCCGTCCTTTTTTTATTATTCCTGCCTCCGGATAGTGAGCCGCAAGATGTTGCGGCTCTACGTTTGTATACTAAACGCAGCAATTAGACCATATATAGGGTAAACCCTAAATTTGCAGGCCGTGGGGTTTTCACTATTCCCCGACCGATGTAAATAGTCCTAATTTTGCTACACAATATTCAATTTAAGTGCTGTATGATTCGGGTGTTAATTGCGGATGATCACAACGTGTTTGTGGAGGGAATCGAATCACTGATATCAGGGTCAGCAGAGATTGTGGTAACCGAACGTTGCCACACGGTACAGTCGGTAACGGAGCGGTTGGCACAGACCGGTATTGATGTGGTGTTGCTGGATATTTCGTTTCCACAGATCGAAGACGGCCTCGGACTGTGCGAGTTTATCACCCGTACCTATCCGTCAACAAAGGTTATTGCGCTGACAATGCACGATGATGCGAGTCTGATCAAGCGGGTGGTGAAAAAAGGGGCTAAGGGCTATTTACTCAAGAATACCACCAAAACGGAGCTGTTACAGGCGATTCAGACGGTGTACGGTGAGAAGCAGTATTTCAATGAGACCATCATGCAGATTCTGCTGGACGACACGCCGAAAAACCGGAGAGCCTCCCACGGGCTGGGGGCCAAACCCAACCTGACGCCCCGCGAGTCGGAGGTGCTGAACCTGATCTCGCAGGGACTGACCACACAGCAAATGGCTAACCAGTTGTTTGTCAGTGTGAAAGCGGTTGAGTTTCACCGGAGCAGCTTACTGATGAAATTCGGTGTTCCCAATACGGCCTTACTGATTAAAACCGCCATGGAACTGCATTGTATTGATTAAGCATGCTTTAACGATACCTACGTGAACTTGACAACAGGGTTTAGGGCAATGACAGGGAGACCGGTAACGGTTATCGGGATATTGCTGTGCCTGTTGACGGGTAACACGGGGTGGGGGTATGCCAAAACGGAGCCGGTAGATAGTCTGAAAGAGCAGATTGCAACGCTGGTAAAAGCAAGAAAGTACCGGCTGGCAGCGGATACGTATCAGGAACTGGGCTGGATTTACAACAAACGGTTCGGGTGGTATAACAAGTATTCTATCGAAGCCTTTCTGAACGGGATGCGGTATTACGGTCTGGTCGGGGATTCGGTCGGGTATTACAACGCACAGATTGCCATCGGCGATTACTATTCGCAGGATACGTTCATGAAAAACGCGGCGGTTAAATACACGAAGAATGCCATGCGGTATTTTTCACGTGCCGGCAACATGCACAAAGTGATCGAGTGCCGGATCAGTCTGGCCAACATCCTGCAAAACTCAAACGCGGTTAACGCAGCCCTGATTACAGATCTGCGTCGTACGGTGCAGTTGAGTAAGGAGCATAAGGAGGCCTATTTTGACGCCTATTCGCAAAACCTGCTGGCGAGTTCGTATTCCCGGCTGCAACGGCCCGACTCGGCGCAGTTCTACGCGGCCAGTAGCCTGGTCATGGCGAAAGAGCAGAAAATCAACTGGCTGATCAGCCTGAATTACTTTTATCTGGGGCTGGTCGAGCAGTTCCGCGGGCAGCAGCCGGCCGCACTGGATTACTTTCAGCGCAGTTTCAAGCTGTCGGTGGTGGATAAAAATATCGGGATTCTGCGGGAGCTGTCCCGCCATATGGCAACCAGTTATGCCCTGCTGGGCGACCACAAAAAGGCGTATGACTGGTCGCTGAGAGCCTTGACATACTCAAATGAGTTTTACACCTCAGAGCAGACAAAAGGCATTCAGGTACAGGAACTTGATAACCAGATTAAATCGCTGGAAGTCGAAAAAAAGCTGATTCAGGAGCAAAACCGCACGCAGAGTGTCGTGAATTATATGTTGGTAGCGGGGTTGGTAGTATGTGTGCTGGGCGTGGTGGCACTGGTCTTTCTGCGTCGTCAGCAAAAGCTGATTGCCAGTCAGCAGGCGGTGATTGCGGATCAGCAAATCCGGAAACTGGAACTGAAATCGCTGCGGGCCATGATCGACGGGCAGGAGAGCGAACGCAGCCGGATCGCCCGTGACCTGCACGATGGGCTGGGGATTCAGCTTTCGCGGATCAAGCTCTTTGTGGAGGCCCATCAGGAGCAGCTGCCGCTCTCGGTCAAAGAGCCACTGAACCAGTTTCTCGACGAAGCCTGTACCGAAACACGGGTGATTTCAAACGACTTACGGCCTTATGCGCTGTCAACATTCGGGCTGGTGCCGGCACTCGAAGATCTGGTACAAAAGCTCAATCTGGTGAATCAGACGCGGCTGGAGCTGGAACATTACGGTGAACTGCCCGCGCTGAACGACGAAGCATCCGTGATGCTCTACCGCGTCATTCAGGAATTATTGAACAACGGCCTGAAACACGCCCGTGCCGAGACCATTACGGTTCAGCTTATGGCAAACGATGAAGCGGTGCTGGTCAGCGTTGATGACAACGGTATCGGCGGGAATTTTGCCGATAGTCCGCCCACGGGCACCGGCAGCGGTATTGCCAATGTGAATTCACGGATTTCGTACCTCGGCGGGCAGGTTATGTGGCACAGCGAGGCCGGAAAAGGCACTTCGGTTATGATTTCACTACCCCTGAACCGGCTCATTAAGCAATCAATCATATAGTCTGTATATAAACCAAAAACGGAAAGCAGGGAGCGTACACCAACGAATCTCTACCATGTCTATTTTCTAAGATTACAAACCACCCTTTTTCTTTTGTTATATGATAAAACATATGCTTTCAGGGGTTTTCGTCGTGGGTATCTGTATGGGTACGCATGCACAGGACCGCACCATGGCCAGAAAAGCGGTCGATCGAAACCGGCCTCTTCTGGCGACAATCAAGGAAGCCGGGGCAGCAACGGGTGCTGCGTCGGATGTCAAAGCCGTCGTGAAAGGGGTCGTATCCGACGATAAAGGAAACAAACTGCCCGGCGCTACGGTCTCGGTAAAAGGCACATCCGTAGGGACAACCTCGGATGCCGAAGGCCGTTTCTCGATCAACATGCCGGCGGGGTCGCGGGTGCTGGTCGTTTCGTTTATCGGGATGAAAACGCAGGAAATCGAAGTCGGTTCCCGTACTAATGTCGATGTGGTAATGGTTATGGATGACCAGTCGCTGGATGAAGTCGTGGTCCGGATCGGCTATGGTACGACCAAGCGCTCTGACGTAACCTCATCCATCACCAGCATCAAGGCTACCGACCTAAAAGACATGCCGGCGGCCGGGGTAGATCAGTTGCTGCAAGGCAAAGCAGCCGGGGTAACCGTCACCAGCAACGGCGGACAGCCGGGCGGCGGGGTCTCGGTGAAAGTACGCGGGGTAACCTCAATCAACAGCAATGATCCGCTGTTTGTGATCGACGGTGTACCGTTTGTGGGTGGTAACACGTCATCCAGCAGCGGCTATGCCGGTCTGGGCGGCGGCGACGGTCAGACCGGGAACAGCGTCATGGCCATGCTGAACCCGAATGATATCGAGTCGATTGACGTGCTGAAAGACGCTTCGGCACAGGCGATTTATGGCTCACAGGCGGCCAATGGCGTCATCCTGATCACGACCAAAAAAGGCAAGGCCGGCGAAGGAAAAATCAATTACGAGATGTATACCGGTGTGTCGGAAGTGGCCCGCCGCCTCGACCTGATGAACCTGCGCGAGTTTGCGCAGTACCAGAACGAGGTCCTGCCGATTATCGGCAATCCGGTTGCCGACGAATTTAAAAAGCCTGAATTACTGGGCGAAGGTACCGACTGGCAGGAAGCCATGTTCCGCCGCGGAAAAGTACAGAATCACCAGCTGAGCTTCTCGGGTGGCCGCGATAAAACAACGTATTACCTGTCACTCAACTACTTCGACAACACGGGTATCCTGCTAGGGTCTGACTTTAAGCGGTATGCTACCCGTTTCAGCCTCGACAACCAGCTCAAAAGCTGGGCCAAAGTAGGGGTAAGTGCCAACGTGTCGCGGAGTGTTCAGAACGTGTCACTGGCCGATGCGGCGGAGGGAACCATCTGGTGGGGGGCCATTACCAGCCCGCTGATTCCGGTGAAAAACCTGGACGGCAGCTGGGGTGGCGGGCAGACGGTCGGCGGGGTGCAGTACAGCAATGCCAACCTCGTCGGAAACAGTCAGTACCGTGGCAACACCAAAACGACGAACAATATTTTCGGCAGCCTCTATGCCGAAATCCAGTTTACCAAAGACCTGACACTGCGCAACGAAATTTCGTACTCGCTCGGGCAGGACAACAATGTGGCGTTTCAGAAAGCCGGAAACGTGGGGGGAACATCCTTCCGCAGCAAACTGATTGATTCACGCTCCGACAGCTACTATTATTCGATCACCAACTACCTGAATTATAACAAGTACTGGAAGAAACACGGGGTGCAGGCCACGTTAGGCCATCAGGCACAGGCCTCCTACTACCAGGGCATTTCGGGTACAAAGGTTGATTTGCAGGCCAACATTTTTGACCTGAACACGGGTAGCTCCGACCAGACAACCTGGGGCCTGAGCGGCGGGAAAGGACAGTGGGCGATGGAGTCGTATTTTGCCCGCGCCAACTATACCTACGATGAGCGGTACTCGCTGTCGGCCAGCTTCCGGGCGGATGGTTCGTCGAACTTCGGCCCGAACAACCGCTGGGGGTACTTCCCGGGTGTGTCGGCCGGCTGGACCGTTACGAACGAGAAATTTGCCAAAGGTGCTATTTCCAATGTGCTGAGCCACATGAAGGTACGTGTCGGCTACGGGGCTGTGGGTAACCAGAACTTCCCGGGCGGCGCACCAAACCCGGCCTACGTGGGTGCCGTGCAGTTCTTCTCGGGGCCGGTTGGTTTCGGTTCTTCGAACATGATCAACGGTATTCCAAACCCGAACCTGAAATGGGAATCCGTTAAAACAACGAACGCCGGTATTGACCTGGGCTTCCTGGGCGGCCGCATCGACGCTACCATCGATGTCTACAAAAAAGTAACGTCCGACATGATCATCTTCCTGACCGGTCCGAACCTGATCGGTGTCGGCGATCAGTGGGATGACCTGAAAGCACCGCTGGGTAATGCCGGTCAGATGACCAATACGGGTATCGACCTGAGCCTGTCGACGGTGAACATCAAAAAAGGTGATTTTACATGGAAGACCAACGGCGTGCTGACGCAGTTTACCAACAAATACGAAAAGGCAGCAAGCGCGGCCTCGGCACTCGACGGGAAGGTTTACTACAACAACTACCTCGTGACACACACCACGCCGGGCCGTCCGGTCGGGTCGTTCTGGGGGCTGGTGACGGATGGATTGTTCCGGACCCAGGAAGAGTTGGCCAAAGCACCGTCGCAGTTTGGCTATAAGGTAAATCAGAATGAGACCTGGCTGGGTGACATCCGGTATAAAGACATCAACGGAGACGGTAAGGTCGATGCCAATGACCTGACATTTATCGGTAGTCCGTTGCCGAAATTTACCTGGGGTCTGACGAACTCGCTGACCTACCGCGACATTGACTTCTCGATCTTCCTGCAAGGCAGTCACGGCGCGAAGGCGTTTAACTTCCTGCGCTGGCAGCTCGAAGGCCTGAACAATGCCTGGTCGAACCAGATGCGGACGGTAATGGACCGGTATACCGACACCAACCCGGACGGGACACTGCCACGGTTTACGGTGACGAACAAAAACAACACGGCGATGTCCGACCGCTACGTGGAGGATGCTTCGTACTGGCGCATTCAGAACATTACGCTGGGCTACCGCGTGCCGCGCACGATCCTGAACCGGGTGAAGATGTCGAACCTGCGGATTTACGGCAGCATTCAGAACCTGAAAACGTTCACGCACTATTCGGGGTATGACCCTGAAATCGGGGCGTTCAACAACAGCATCAAGCTGATGAACGTCGACACCGGTCACTATCCAAACCCACGGACCTTTACCCTTGGCGCGAACGTGCAATTCTAAACCTGTTGAGTGATTGTGCGATTTAGCGAATGAGCGAAACGCTGAAGAAGCAGCAAGGCAAGGTCACTAAATCACGCAACCACTCAATCACTCAATTAAACAGACATGAAACGGAATTTCATATATGCTGCGATGATGACACCGGTGCTGATGCTGTCGTCGTGTAAGGAAAGTTTTATTGACCGCCCGTCGCTGTCGGGCACGACAACCGGTAACTATTATAACAATGCCGATGAGGTTCGGGGGGCTACCAGTACGCTTTACAGCGGTCTGCCGTGGCGGAACTTCGAAAGCCGGGCACAGGACGCTATCGGCGATGTGATGTCGGGTAATATGTTTACCTATACCGATGTCGAGTACCTGAACTTCACCGTGTCGTCGGCGTCGGAGCGGATCGGCGCGGCATGGGGTGCGTTTTACAAAATCATCGGGTATGCCAACGTGATGATCAAGACCTTCGAGGAGAAAAAAGCGGCCGGCGGCGGCGCGAGTTACCTCGATCCTGCGATTGCCGAGTGTCATTTTGTGCGCGGGATGGTGTATTTCTACATCGCACGGACCTGGGGGGCTGCTCCGATCATTACCGATCCGGGCGCTACGGCGCTGTCGGGGAACTTCAACATTCCGCGGTATCTGCAAAAAGACGTGCTGCGGTTTGCGCTCGAAGAACTGAAGCTGGCGGAGGCCGGTCTGCCGGAGTCGGATGTGCCGGGCCGGTTGACCAAATACGCCGCCAAGGGCATGATGGCCAAACTGTATCTGTATCAGAAAGACTACACCAACGCGAAAGCCAAAGCACAGGAAGTAATCAGTTCGGGCAAGTACATGCTCGTGGATGATTACTACGGCATGTTCACCAAAATGAGTATGAACAACAATGCCGAAACCCTGTTCTCGATCCAGCACCAGCTGGCGCAGGACCCGTGGGGAACCGGCAACATCAAAAATCCGGACCGTGGCGCCAGTAACCTGCGTACTGCCGAAGCCGATGCCTGGGAGATGTATGTGCCGTCGCTTGATTTGCTGAAGGAGTACGAATTCGGTGACCTGCGCCGCCGCTGGTCGGTGATGGAACATGGCTGGACCAACGCCAGCTGGAAGCCACAGCGGGTAAATGCCCCGAAATACAACGAGTTCATGGCCGGCGGGTTCAAATACGATACGTTGCAGTCGGCCGATGCGGGCGGGAACCTTGGGCCAACACGGTCGAATATTGCCAAATACTTTGCCGGTCCGGGCAAGAGTTTCGGCGGTGAATCGGTGCTGGGGCAGAACTCGGGCAACAACGTCGTTCTGCTGCGCTATGCCGACATTCTCCTGATTTATGCCGAGGCTGTTTTGGGGACGAATGCGTCCACGAACGATGCCAGCGCGCTGGATGCCGTTAACAAGGTACGGAAGCGGGCCGGTCTAGGTCCTAAAACATCGGTAACGCTGGACGAAATCCTGCACGAACGGCGTGTGGAGTTTGCCTTTGAGGGGGATTACTGGTACGATATTCAGCGTCAGGGTTTTACGAAGGCTAAGGCGATGATTGCAAAACAGAACCGTGGCTCAGTGAACGCCCCGAACTACATCACCACCTTCACCGAAGACAAGATGTATCTGCCGATTCCGGCCGGTGAGATTGTGCAGGACCCTGAACTGTCAAAAGAACCCGTGCCGTATTACAACTAAAATACTGATCCTTAACTACGTATGCAGATGACTTTCAAACGATTCAAACATATAGCAGCCCTGTCGGTGCTGACCTTGTCGGCAGGGTTGATAGTGACTTCCTGCGTGAAGGACACCGACGGCCGGCCACAAATCAGTCCGGGCAGTATGTCGCTGAACGCCATTGCCCCCGATTCGGCGGCAGGCGGAACCGTGGTAACCCTGACGGGAAGCGGCTTAGGCGATATCCGGTCAGTTGTATTCGAAAAGCAGAATATTCCAGCCGGTTTCCAGCCCACGCTGAACACGGATAACGCCCTGATTTTCCGGATTCCGACGGATGCGATTGGCGGCCGCCAGAAAATTACGTTTACCAACAGTGCCGGTACATCGGCGTCGGTGACGTTTAAGGTCCTGGCCTATCCAACCATTGCCAGCGTGTCGAATTACAACTTCACCAAAGGCACTCAGATCACGCTAACGGGTAATAACCTGGACGATGTATCGGCAGTGGCCATTGCCGATTCGGTAAAAGGTATTTCGGATGCCGCGACAATTGTATCGAAAAGTAAAACCCAGCTGGTGGTGCAGATGCCGGCTACCACGCTGAACCGTGGTACACTGAGTATCACCAACGGTACCGGCCGCATCCGGACGCGGCAGGAGTTTGTGTACATGGACAAAGCATACCAGATTTTTACGGACGCGTACGGAGCCGGTTATCAGGATGGCTCATGGGGCGATGCCGGTGCCGTGTCAACAAAAGAGTTTAAGACCGGTACTGCATCCGTCGGCAAAACCTACCAGAAGGGCAACTGGCACCTGATTGGTTTCTCAAACTGGTCAGCGCCGATCAGCTATTCTTCCGATTATACCTACATCACCGGCTGGATTAAAGGTGCCTCTGCTGATTACTCACTGTATATCACGACAGACGCAGGCAAGGGCGGCTTCGGCGATTACATTGCCACCAACAAGATCGATGTAAAAGCCGGTGTCTGGAATTACTTTAAAATCAAAATTTCAGATATGGACCTGTGGGTGCCGGGTAAAAAGCTGACGCAGCTTGGTTTCCGGATTCAGGGGCCTGACAAACAGGATGAGACGTTCTATTTTGACGACATCATGCTGGTAAAATAACCGCCCGTCAGACAGTTATTAATTATTGATCAAACAGGCCAGGCACGTTGTCTGGCTTGTTTTTTTGCCACAAAAGCACAAAGGCAAAAAGTAGCACGAAGTTGTTTACTTTTAACGCTTCGTGCTGCGTAGGTTCTTCTCGTCTTCGTGGTTCAAAAAACAGTGTGGCTAATGTTAACGCCTATGAAGTATAGCTTACTTACGATTGTTCTGGGCTGGCTGTCGATTGCCGAAAGCTGTGCAGGGCCGTCGCTCATCGATAAAGACGCTACGAAAGAAACCGTAGCGCTGTATAAAAACCTGCATAAACTCTCCCGGAAACACATCCTGTTCGGGCATCAGCATGCAACGGAGTATGGCCACGGCTGGTTTGGTGATGCGGACCGGTCTGATGTAAAATCAGTAGCAGGTTCCCATCCGGCGGTGGTCGGCGTCGATTTCAGCGGGCTTTCCGGTCGTTCAGAGCGGGAGATCGGGGTGAATGTGGAGAAATTGCGCAAAAACATTGCTGACACCTACAACCGTGGCGGTATTACCACCGTGGCCTGGCACTTTACCAATCCCGTTACGCCACAGACCGGATTTTACTGGAAGGACGGTTTATCGGCTCCCGCAGTCAGCAACATTGCTCCTGGTGGCAACCAGCATGACGCCTATAAAATCATTCTGAAAACCATTGCCGGGCTGGCAAACTCGACCCGCGGGGCCGACGGGAAACTGGTGCCCATGATCTTCCGGCCGTACCATGAGCAGGATGGCAACTGGTTCTGGTGGGGGAGACCACACTGCACGGCGCAGGAGTTTACCGGTTTATGGCGGTTCACGGTCGGTTATCTGCGCGACAGCCTGCACGTTCATAATTTTATCTACGCTTTTTCGCCGGATTGCCTGTTTACGACTGAACAGCAATACCTCGAACGGTACCCCGGCGATGATTTTGTCGATATGGTCGGCATCGACGATTACGCTGATTTCGGCCGCAACGGGCGGTATAATCTGGAAGCAGGCGTGCAAAAACTCCGGATTGTCTCGGACTATGCCCGGAAAACAGGCAAAGTAGCGGCGTTCACCGAAACGGGCCTGGAATCGGTCCCCGACGCAACGTGGTGGACCGAAAAACTGTTGCCTGCCCTGCGGGCGGAAGATATACGAATGGCTTATGTGCTGGTGTGGCGCAACGATACCCGCAGCCCGACGCACTACTATGCACCCTATCCGGGACAAGCCAGCGAGGCGGATTTCAAACGCTTCTACGCCGATCCGTTTACCCTGTTCGAAGCCGACCTGCCGAAGGTTTACCGTCGCTCGTTTCTCGGGTTGTAGAGGGAGAACCACAAAGGCGGTAAGAACCGAAGTGGCACGAAGTTTTTTTGGCCACAAAGTCGGTAAGAACCGAAGCGGCACGAAGTTTTTTTTAACCACAAAGGCGGTAAGAACCGAAGTGGCACGAAGTTTTTAAAAGAATATAATATAACCTTCGTGCCCCTTCCTTACTTCCTGTCTTTGTGGTAATCAGTTTGTGCCCCTTCCCTCCTTCGTGGCCCAAAAAAATTAAAAGACAATCTCGTGTGTCAGGAAATTGGCCCGGTTGTCACCCATGATGCTGACACTGGCCGTCAGCGGTTTTTTCGACCAGTCGATGGTAATCAGCCCGAAGTTGAGCTTCACCACCATGTCTTTTACCCGGTGTTTATTCGGTTCGTCGCGCGGCGCCGCCCAGGTATGGGTCAGACCGCTGCTCGTGATGTCGTACAGGTCATAGCCCAGGCCCGGAATCTGCGTTTTCGAAATCTCCCCGATATGCCGGTCGCCGCTGATCAGCATGGCCCCCTTTGGCTTTGTTTTGCCCAACAGGTCCCAAAGCCGCTTTTGTGCCGTCGGGAAATTACCCCACTTTTCGTACGGATGGTCATCGGAGATAAACTGAATGCCGCAGCCGATGATGTGTACATCGGCAGTTGAGTTGGTGAGTTGCTGCTCCAGCCAGGTCCACTGCGCTTCGCCGAGGATGTCGCCCGAAGGGTCGGGTACGTTATTTTTGCCGCCGCTATCCTTTTTCAGCGGATCGCGGAAATAGCGGCCGTCCAGCAGAATTACCTTTACCTGTTTGCCTTTCGGGCCATACGTATGTACTGAATAACCACCTGTCTGTTTCCGCAGCGGGTCATTGGCCGGTACATCCAGGAAGTCCAGCATGAGTTGCTGGCTTTCTACCCGTTTAGGGTATTCCTTCCCGCCGTCATTGACCCCGTAGTCGTGGTCATCCCACACCCCTATAATGGGCGTTGACTGCCGGAGCGCCTGGTAACCGGGCTCCGATTTCTGCCGGTTGTATTTCGCCCGGAGCGTGTCCATGTTCTGGCTGTCGCCATAAATGTTATCACCAAGCCAGATCCACAGGTCCGGTTTGGCGGCGACTACATCGTCCCAGAGCGGTTTGGGGCGCTTCTGATCGCTGCATGAGCCAAACGCGATGGTGGTCAGCGGCTTCGTGGCAGCCGTTGTTTGTTGACGGGGCGACTGGCAGCCGGCCAGCAGACCCACACCGGCCAGAGCCAGCGGAAGTAAGAATTTCATAGTTAGGGACATTGGATTACTACCTGCAAAAGTAATACAGACCGCCAGTTTAACGGGAGACCGCCTGTTAAGCATTTATTGTCTGTGCGGGGGCGGACATTAAAAAGGTGTTAAATCCTGACGGAATGATAGATAATAAAAGAACGTTCGTTTATTTTTGAATCAGCTATGAGATTACGGGACGAAAACAAAGAGCTGGCTATCAGGGAAAAAGCACTTGGAATGATTGTAGAGGAGGGCTTCGACGGGCTGAGCATGCAGAAACTGGCCAAAGCTGCGGGGGTATCACCTGCCACGATTTACATTTATTTCAAGGACCGCGACGACCTGATCATGCAGATTTTTGAGACTGAAAATACGCGCATGACCGAAATTACCCTCGACGGATTTAGTCCGGAGATGCATTTTGAAGAAGGACTCCGGATTCAGTGGCTGAACCGGGCGAGGTATTGCCTGGAAAACCCCGAACGTATGCATTTTATGGAACAGATCCGGTATTCTCCGTTTCACGAACGGCTACAGGGGTCATCGAAGAGTACGTTTATTCATGCCATGCGCACGTGGGCACAGCATGCAATTGCGCGCGGCGAGCTGGTGCCGTTGCCGATGGAGGTATACTGGTCCGTTGCGTTTGCCCCAATGTATCAGCTGGTTAAATTCCATATGTCCAGACACGGACTGCCCGGTTCAAAAAAGTTTACGCTCGATGAGCCGATCATGAACCAGACCCTTGAATTAGTCATCAAAGCCTTAACACCCCAATAACAACGCACAATGCAGGCACAACCGGTAAACAACAAACTGACTCCCTACCAGAAGGGGATTATCGCGATTCTGGCCTTTATTCAATTTACGGTCGTCCTTGACTTTATGGTACTGTCGCCGCTCGGGGCCCAGCTCCTGACCGAACTCAGCATCACAACGGCCCAGTTCGGGTGGGTTGTCTCCGGCTATGCCTTCAGTGCCGGGGTGTCGGGACTTTTAACGGCCGGTTTTGCCGACCGTTTCGACCGGAAAAAGCTGCTCCTGTTCTTCTACAGCGGCTTTGTACTTGGTACGTTATTCTGCGGGCTGGCTCCGAATTTTGAAGCCCTGCTGGCGGCCCGTATCATCACCGGCCTGTTTGGCGGGGTAATTTCGTCGATCGGCTTTGCCATCATCACCGACTTATTCGACTGGCAGATGCGGGGCCGCGTCATGGGTTTGGTGCAGATGTCGTTTGCGGCCAGCCAGATTCTGGGCATTCCGGTGGGATTATACCTGGCCAATAATTTTGGCTGGCACTCGCCGTTTCAGATGATTGTGGGGGTAAGCGTGCTGGCTGGAATATTCATGGTCTGGTTTATGCAGCCGGTTACGGCCCACCTGAAACTACAGACCGACAGCAATCCGTTCCGGCACCTGATCCATACGGTGTCGAAGCCCGCTTACCTGCGCGGATTTGCCGCCACGGTGCTGCTGGCTACGGGTGGTTTTATGCTCATGCCGTTCGGGAGTACTTATGCCATTCATAACCTGGGTGTTACGGCCGCGCAATTGCCCCTTATTTATACCGTAACCGGTGTTTTTTCGATTGCTTTCGGGCCGCTGATGGGCCGGTTGAGTGATAAGATCGGTAAATTCAACCTCTTTTCCTATGCTTCTGTCTGGGGGATTGCTATTACCATCATCTACTGTAATCTGGGGCAAACGCCGTTATGGCAGATCATTGCGCTGAATGTGTTGTTGTTTGTCGGGATTTCGGGGCGGATGATTTCGTCGCAGGCGCTGATTTCGGCGGTTCCTGAGGCCAAAGACCGCGGGGCGTTTATGAGCATCAATGCCTCGATTCAGCAGGTAGCGGGCGGGGTGGCATCGCTCGTGGCGGGTCTGATTGTGGTACAGCGGCCGGACGGTTATCTGGAGCAATACCCGTTGCTGGGTTATATTGTGTCGGCAGCAACCCTCATCACCATATTTATGATGAAGGTGATCAACAATCAGATCAGTAAGAAGCCGGCCGGTGTTGTAGCCGGTCCGCCGGTGGTCGTTGCCGGCGAATGAGGGGAGCATACAAACAAAACTGGGCAGCTAAAAGCCGCCCGTTTTCGTTTCAAACTTAACAATCTTGCATAACAACAAGATGTGCAAAATTAGACAAAAAGTTAATTCGGGTATACTTATGGTATTGAAAAAGTATGCTCTTTTCATGATTATTTTTTAGGGTGGTGATACCGCTTTAACCGGTATCGCCGCCCTTTTTAAATTTTTATGTAAAAAAAAGCCCTTTGCTGTAACGTAATCAAAAAAAAGTTTGACAAATAGCAACGGTTTGCCGGGAGCCCGCGTACTGTCAGGTAAATCAATCAACTGTTATGTATGCGCTGGCATCTTTATCTTTTCGGTTTGTGTCTGGCCTTTGTGATGGCCGCCTGTTCTAAAGACGATCCTGAACCTGACGCAGCGACGCAGGTAGCGGGCGAATACCCGATTTCGTACTATCGGGCCGATTCCGCAGACGTCACCCTGTATGAGTTTAACCTGCCTTATACCGCAGGTACAACAACGTTATCCGGTTCCATTACGGCCCGCCGGGACTCGGCAAATGTGCTCTTTCTGACGCAAACCATTAAGATTACCGGTGAGGCGGATGAGACAAGTACATTGGGTCAGGTGAAACTCCAGGCCGTAGGCAGCGGCTACGATATGTATTATGGTACGCAGAAAGTCGGTTCAATCGACGGAACCAATATTTCCATTGATGATCAGGCCGTTGACCCGACAACCGGTACCCGATACCGGACAATTATTAACGGAAGAAAATAACCTCCCCCAACCCATTAACAACCCTGTGAGATGAGCAACGACATGGATTCGTGCTCCCGGAAAAGAACTAGTAGATGAATGAGTTAACTAGATAGGTGGAAAGGCAGGAAAAAGAGGGAATTGTTTTCCCTCTTTTTTTTTGACCGGTTGATACTGTTTTACTTACCGGCTCAGCTAAAAAACAATCAGCCGGAATGTGCCTCAAAGACCGGAAAAATACAACTAATTTAGTTTATTTGCGTTCTGAAATAAGAAACGGCCTGTGTCTCTACGAAAAGACCTGGCTATAATCATAACGTCAGTGCTGATTTTCCGGCCCGGACTGACCTGTTCCGTAAGCCAATTGACGGCCCTTCACTGTTCCGGATACCCTGTTGAATCTGCACAGTACATGATCAGGTATGGTCTGATTCTGCCGGTCAGTCAATTGGTTAATTAAACATGCCGATGGCAAAAAAACTTAAATTTACTCCGGCAGGAAACTCGCCGTTTTTCGTCACGTTACGCGAACGGGTGGATGCCTATTTTACACAGCAAGCGCTTTCTCCCTATGCTAACAAAGCAATGTGGGCGAAAGCCAGTTTTTTTTTAGGAGGGTATATCGGGCTGTATGCCCTGATATTATCGAACCAGTTCACGCCGTTGGGTATGCTTGGCTTAAGCCTGTTGCTGGGTGTTTTTGCGGCCTGTATCGGGTTTAATGTGTCTCACGATGCTGTCCATGGCGCTTTTTCATCAAGGCCGTGGGTAAACCGCCTGCTCGGGAATAGTTTTTATCTGCTGGGTGCCAGTCCTTACGTCTGGAAGATTACCCACAATGTGGTGCATCACACCTATACCAACATTCCCGGTCATGATGAGGATATTGAGGTAGCGCCGGGGCTGGTGCGCCTGAATCCCGATGATCCGAAGTACCCCTGGCACCGGTTTCAGCACATCTACACAATTCCCTTGTATTCGCTGGCGTCCCTCTCATGGGTGTTCCGTAAAGACTTTGTTAAGTTCTTTAAAAGCAAAATCGGTCAGCACAAAAACGCGGAACACACCCGGCGGGAATATGTCAATCTGTTTGTCGGAAAGGCATTGTATTACATCGCGTTTCTGGTGATTCCTTACCTGGTACTGGACCTGTCTTTCTGGCAGTTGCTGACGGGCTTTGTGCTCATGCACCTGGCCGAGGGGCTGGTGTTAGGATTGGTGTTTCAGCTGGCGCACGTGGTCGAAGGAACCGATTTCCCGTTGCCCAACGACACAGGAATGATGTCGGAGTCGTGGGCGGTCCATCAATTGTATACGACAGCCAACTTTGCTCCCGACAGCTCATTGGCAGCGTTTATCTGCGGCGGACTGAACCGGCAGATTGAACATCACCTGTTCCCGAAAGTCTGCCATATTCATTATCCGGCCATTACGGCCATTGTTAAGGAAACCGCCCTGGAATTCGGGTTGCCTTATCTCGAAAACCGGAGTTTTGCCTCCGCCCTGTATTCACACTACCGTGTACTGTATCAGTTCGGGCGTTGATAAGCACTGCGGCCGGACCATTGAAAACCGGATTTAATTTACCTTAAGTCATCTGTTGTGCATGTAAACTGAAATAATCTGCGTACTTTACATGAGCTCAACAGAGCAAGGCAATCTTCACAATTTTAATGATGACTAAACATGCATAAATACACGGGATTGCACAATATAGTACGGCGACTAGGCATTCAGATTGTTCATTGGGCGGGGCTGACTGACCGGGTTTTCCGGCCGGTCATGATTCCGGTACCGATAAACTGCGACCGGAAACACTGAGATGCCTTTCATGTGACGGATAAGCAAACTGCGAATAGATTAAACAAAAAAAACATGCCCTGGAGCATGTTTTTTTTGTTTATCAATATATGGTTCTGACGTTTAGATCAGCTCTACATCGACTGCATTGACGCCGCGTTTACCTTCAACTACATTGAACTTTACCTGATCGTTCTCCCGGATCTGATCAATCAGACCAGAGATATGAACGAAGATATCGGATTGTGAATCCTGGGTCGAAATAAACCCAAATCCTTTGAGTTCATTGAAAAATTTAACAATACCTGTTTGCATTTTTACTTTTTTAATTTCAGTAAATCTACGTCTATAAATAATGGTATCCTATTGATTTTCAGATTTATTCGAAAAACAGATAAAATTGATCAGAATAGTAGATAATGCGGACTTTATTCCTGCTTTTGGCGGGTTAAACGGGTATACCAATACCCGTAACTCCCTTGATTTGCTACTATTCATTGCCGCGATAGCCAGCATTTGAGGAATAGAACTATACATAGTTATGTCAACTTACCGGTTTACGTATATTTTTGCATTATGGTGATATGGATACTTGTCTTATATGGGCTGACACTTCTATTACTGACGGTGCATAATATTAGCCGCTTAAGTCTGGTCATTGCCTATTTCCGGAAGCGGTCCCTGCAAAAGGCCAATGAGCTTCCTGCGGCTTCATCTGATCAACCCGATTTACCTTTCATAACCGTTCAGCTGCCGGTATTTAATGAATTGTATGTTTCTGAGCGTTTGCTTGATGCCGTTGCTGCCCTGAAATACCCGGCGGGCAGGTTAGAGATTCAGGTACTCGACGATTCAACGGATGAAACGGTAGACATTATCGCGCGCCGTATAGCCGATTTTCAGCAGCAGGGAATTCCTGTGCAGCACATCCGGCGGCCACATCGGACCGGATTTAAGGCAGGTGCACTCGCCTATGGCCTTACCTTGTCAAAAGGGGAGTTTATTGCTGTTTTCGATGCTGATTTCGTACCGGAGCCTGACTTTTTACTCCGTACTGTACCGAATCTGGCTGATCCGCAGGTTGGTTTTGTGCAGGCGCGGTGGGAGCATCTGAACCAGCGTTACTCCCTCCTGACGCGCCTGCAGGCTTTCGGGCTGGATGCACACTTTACCGTTGAGCAGAGCGGGCGGTATGTCGGCGATTACTTTGCAAATTTTAACGGTACGGCCGGTATCTGGCGCAAAACCGCTATTGAGCAGGCGGGTGGCTGGCAATCCAATACCCTGACCGAAGATCTTGATTTAAGTTACCGGGCACAACTACAGGGCTGGAAGTTTAACTATCGGGAGGATATCGGTGCCCCTGCCGAGCTGCCGGTTGAAATGACTGCGCTCAAATCCCAGCAGTACCGCTGGCTGAAGGGTTCCGCCGAATGTGCCCGTAAACTAACGGGAAGCGTAATCCGGCAACGAAGTATTCCGGCAGGGGTGAAGGCCCATGCACTGATGCATCTGTTCAGTAATCAAATCGTATTTCTGGTACTCTTTTTAGGGGTGTTAAGCGTGCCGATGCTGTACCTGCGCCGGTACCTCCCATGGGATATTACAGCGTTTGAAATCAGCTTTTTTATCCTGAATCTGGTGACTCTGGGCACATTTTATACGATCCCGGTTTTTGTCCTTAATTACCGGAGAAAGCCGTTTCTGATCTGGCATTTTTTTATGTATTCTACCCTGATGATGGGCTTATCGCTGCATAATTCGGTAGCCATTATGGAAGGATACCTGAACCGGAAAACGCCGTTTGTCCGTACACCGAAGTTTAACCTGAATAATGCAGGCGGAGGCTGGCAGACCAACAAATACATTATGCCGAAACTGTCGTGGCTGACAATAGTGGAGGGGATTCTGGTATTATATTATGCCGGAGGCCTGTACCTGGCTTACTGGCTGGATGAATACCGGCTGGCACCGCTCCACCTGATGATGGCTACCGGATTCGGGTACGTATTTGTACTGAGTGTATCGCACACATTTATCCTGTTCCGGTCAAGGCTGCGTGCTGAGCCGGTAGTAGAAACAGCAGACCTGGCTGTACAGGAAGTTAACGCCTGATGTAATTGATGTTTCTGTAAATAAACGAGGCGGCCATAAATTGGCCGCCTCGTTTTGCTTTTTATGGTGACGTACAGTGTTACGGGCATTTGGTGCCGGTAACTGTAAATGTTTGCGTTGTTGGAATACTTAAACCACAATCATCAGTCGAAAAAGCAGTTAAAGTATATACGCCCGGTTGTGTAACCTGCAAGCCTGAAAATGTATAGGTGCCCGGAATACGATACACATTGGTGAAAACGTACCCGTTGGGGCCTGTAAATGTAAATACGGAGCCTGAACCCTGACCGGTAAGCGTTACTGCACAATTCGGGCTGCCCAGGGCCGCGTTAACCGAAATATTTTGTACGGTGGCATTGGCAAATGAAGAAGCCAGTACCTGCACGGCGATAGAAGCCGTCCTTGAGCAGTTTGTCGCATTATCCGTTACCGGAAAATAGAGCTGTACAGCGCCTGGATTGAGCTGGTAAGGCGTAAATGTGTTCGTAGCCATATTATAATTACCGGCAAGTTGGGTAAGCCCAGGATCTTTATACCAGACACTGCCAACTGTCAGATGATTACCGCCTCCAACCTGAATGACGGAGGATGTGCTGCAACTGACGCTGGTAGGGAGAATAATCAGATCATTATTAGTCACATTCGGAATATCATTTATCTGCAGGTATGAAATCGCCCCGTTATTCGTGATATCTGTATTACCATGAGCCTTTGACGTGTTTACAATCATGATTCCCTGGTTGGTAAGTGCTCCCACATTGCTGAGGTTATCATACAGCGTCAGCGCGGCGCAGTTACTGTTGGAGAACGTAGCACCTGGTTCATTATAAAAGCCAAGCGTGGCTGGCACACCGGTCGAAATGCTCAGGCTGGCTTTATTCGTGAACACCCCGGTGCCGGACCCTCTCGCATTTTCGAAGTTTACCTGTGTTGCCCGATCCACGCTGATGCCGCCGCCCACATTATTGAAAGCGGATTCGTTCCAGAATCCCCACGAACCACTACCGGCAATACTGCCGACCTTAATACTGCCGGTGTTGGTAAATGTATTATTCTGATGCCGCAGACCGGTAATCGTTGCATTATCGACGGTTATCACGCTATTGTTGGTAAACAGGTGACTATTCCATAAACCCCAGCTACCGATACTGGCTGTATTACCAATACTGATTGTAGCATTGTTTGTGAATGTAGCGCCGTAATCATTATGAAGGCCGGTAATGCGCGAACGGTTAATGGTAATTTCGCCACCATTGTTGTTAATAAATGTCGCTCCACCGTAATTATACAACCCCCAGTCTCCAACGGTACTGGAAGCACCGATAGTGATCTGTCCTGTATTTGTGAAGGTATTTGAGCCATTATATAAACCATGGAGATAGGTTCCCTGTACAATGTGATCAATGCTGATCGTACCGCTGTTGGTAAACGTACTATAATTGTAGAGGCCTGTCTGCCCGCCACTGTAAGAGCGACCGATGGTGATGATGCCGGCATTCAAAAAAGTATTGCTGCCGGAAGTATAGAGCCCGATTGAACTGTTACCATTGATGTGGTCAATGGTAATAGTGCCGCTCAGCAGGTTAGAGAATGTACCGCCATTTTGTAGACCCCGCACGCCTCCGTTACCGTTTCTGCCAATTTCAATTAAGCCGCTATTGGTAAAATACGAATTAAAAGAGGCAGTGTGAATCGCATCGTTTGTTACGTTATCTACCTGAAGGACTGCGCCTGGTCCGTTGACAAATGTCGTTGAATTTAACATCGCCGGAGAGCCGGTTGTAGTGCTGAGGCCAATGGTGATCGTACCGCTGTTCGTAAAGGTATTGTTTGTATGATGCAATCCGGTTTTACGGGCACGCTCGATAGTAATAACCCCGGTATTCCGGTTGGTGAAAAGCCCCCTGTTATTTAGCCCGGGTGAGTCAAACTCAACCGGCCCTTTTGTTCCGAGTTTAATGGTACCGGCATTGTCGAAAACCGTATACGGATCATTTTGAAGGCCAAAACCATTACCATCAATCCGTATTTCCTTGCCGGCCAGATTGATAAACGTGACACTGGAGCCGGAGTTGCTTGTATTATAAATACCGTGCGCCTGGTCCGTTGCGTTTTGCCCGATATTAATACTACCTGCATTGGTGAATGAACATGGGCCGGTTGATTGAGCTTGATTCTGAATCCCGGTACCAGCTCTGTCAATTTTTATATCTGAACCAGTGGTTGTAAAGAAGGTATGGCTACCACTTGATTTGGTGATATTGAACAAACCCATATTGTAGGTAGATGTATAGTTCTGGCCTATGTATAGCTTTCCGTCATTCGTAAATGAAGAAGCAGCGGTACCGGTATTTTCGTTATATACACCTGTACCCGAACGATCGATGATAATGGTGGCGCCGGCGGTATTGATAAAAGTAACCGCCGAATTGCCGCTGCTCAGATTATGAATACCCGGACCACCGACAGACGCCTGCTGACCGATCTGAATACTACCGGCATTGGTAAATGAAACGGGGCTGGTACCAATCAGGTTAAAGATAGCCGTTGATGAACGGTCAATTTTTAAAACCCCTGTCGACTGATTATTAAACGTACTGAAGTTATAAATCCCTGGTCCGAAACTGTTTGTGTTCTGGCCGATCGCAATGGTTCCGGAATTGACAAAAGAGCTGCCCGACCGGTTGTTGATGTTTGCTCCGCCTGCCCGGTCAATTCTCAGTTCACCACCGGCGTTATTCTGGATAGCGACCTCGTTATAAATAGCGGCGGACCCCACGGAGGCGCTCCCTCCTAAGTAAAACTTACCGGAGTTAGTCAGGGTTGCCGTTGATATAACGGAGGTACGGTTCCAGAACCCCATGTACTGTGTGTTGTCAATCCGTACTTCGCCGGTTCCGTTGATGGTAAACACACCGTCGTTAACGATACCATAAAACTTAGAGGAACTACTGCTGATAACGAGCAACCCGCTGACAGTAACAGTGCCAAGATTCTGAAAGGCTGCGGTAAAAACAGGATCAGAAATAAGTTTTGAATCCACAACGGATAAACTGCCACCACTGCTTATCGAAAGCGATGCGCCAACTTGAACTTCAACGTACTTAGCCAGGGCAGAAACGCCGGACTCAATAACAGGCGTGGCTGTTCCGGGCGGAATTACGACTTCATCAGCAGCAGACGGAACGCCGCCTGGACTCCAGTTTCCCGCAGTGTTCCAGCTGCCGGAGCCGGAACTGATCCATGTTTTCTGGGCAAGTAGCGGAGTTATACTCAAACTTAACAGCATGAGCATAGCACACATCAGGCGAGAGGACCGGGTCCATCGCCAATTCATAAACGTTAGCATAACGTAACAAATAAGGAAGAGATAAATAAAAAAAATATGATTGAAGAAACGAGAAGGGAGAAAAGTAGCCCAAGTTTCTGAAAAACCAGGAATTTATCCAAGTACTTATTTAAATTAATTAATTTAGTGTATATGTTAACTTATGTTAATGTTTTGTTTAAAAAATATGTTTAATAGTTTGTATTTCGTCAAAAAAAACGCCTGTACTTGACTATACAGGACACAAGTGCAGGCGTTTCTGCCGGCTGAAAGGGGAGGAGTTCGTTGCTGTTTGATAACTCAACAAAGAAGGGATGCCCGCAGGTGAACGGGAGTGAAGAGAAGTGCTCTGGTTTGCTTTGCTTACTAACTTGCTCATTCAAAGGCACGGCAGGCCAGCAGGCACGCCGTGATATTCTCCAGTCCCTGTCGTAGTTCCTCCGTGGTCGGGTAGCCGAAGCCGATGCGCATGTAGTTGTCGGAGCGCTCAAACCAGTGGCCGGCTCCAACCATGGTTTGGTATTGGTGATACAGGGTGTGGTAAAACTGATCGGTATTGATGCCCGCTTCGGGATTGATCCGCGCAAAACCGACGACACCGGCTTGCGGCGGATGCCAGGTGATCAGACCGGCATTTTCGGTGAACCATGTATTTATGACATCATAGTTTTGCCGGATGTGGGCATGTACGGGCGGGAGCAGTTCGACTTTTCTCCGTAACAGGTTTTCTGCAATAGCTTCGTCCAGAATAGAATTACAGATGACAATCTGCTCTTTAGCGGCCAGAAAACGGGTCATTAACGCCTGATCCCGGCAAACAATCCAGCCAATCCGGATGCCGGGCACTCCGAATGCCTTTGACAGAGAACAGACAGAAATAACGTGCGGGGCCTTTGTCGCTTCGTAAGGCTGTAACGGTGTCTGAAAGTTCAGGTCCCGGTACGTTTCGTCAACGAGCAGATAGCAGTTGTGTTCGCGGGCCAGCGCAATAAGGGCATCTATGGTTTCGGGCGCATACAACTGCCCCGTCGGGTTGTGCGGATTCGTAATGCTGATAAGCCGCGTTTCGGGCCGGATCGCCTGCCGGATTGCTTCGACATCAATCTGAAAGCCGGTCTCAAACAAAAGATCGATGATCGTGGTCGGGCAGCCGATAGCGCGGGGTGTTTCGAGGTTGGTGCTGTAGTTGGGCCGGATCACAATCAGGTGATCACCGGAACTGAGCAGCGAGGTAGCAATGATAAACAGAGCCGTGGCTGCACCGGTGCAAACCAGTACGTCCCGGTCAGTGAGTCCGAAACCATCCGGTCCGGAACCTTCCGGTTGGGAGCCATCCGCGGCGATGAGTGCACAGAGTTCCGGTTTGCCACGGTGGTGTGCATATGCCAGCACCAGCTCGTTCAGCGCTCCATCCGGCAGGACCTCGCCCAGTGTCCGGTCGCGTACCGAACTTTCGGCCAGATTATACCGGATGGTGTCGTAGCCCAGTTCTTCGGGCGATTCGGCCTCAATGGGCATACGTTCGTAGCGCATAACGGGTTTATTTGTGTTTGGAAATCCAGACAAAGAACAGCACCAGCAGGATAAAGCCCGCTACCAGCATCGCAATTTTCCAGAACGATTTCGGCCGTTCGCCGGCCACCTGTCCGGTTTGCCCGTTGATCATGAAGCGGTACAGCTTGCCGTTATACATATAGGCACAGATCCAGAGCGGCATCAGTAAGTGCTTGAAAGTCTGGTTGCTCAGCTGTGTGTCGACCTGAAGGCCGCGCTGTGTATCACCGCCCAGTTGCTGCGAGCAGGCATTCTCTTCCCGGTAGCGGATCTGTTCTTCGGCTTTGCGGGCACTTTCGGCCAGATCAATGCTATAGACTTCGGCTTCCCAGCCGAGCAAAAAACGCGGGTCATAATCGACCACGCCGTTCATGTCGTAATGACTGACGTCCTGCACCGTACTTTCCTGTTTCGACAACTGCCGGGAGGCCATCAGCAGAACATCGTCGTAAAACTGCGAATGACTGCCCGACCGGTATTCCCAGCGGGTGCGCTGTTCCTGCCGTGTGATCGCATTACCATTCTGGTCGCGGGCCTGAACCTGAACGTAATAGTGAAAACCGGCCTCACCCGTCCAGTTTGAATAGGCCTGGGCATCGAAGGTCCAGTAAGGGATATAGATCCCGTGCAGCTGATCGAGCATAGCACCGGCCTTCAGGTCCGACGGGGCCAGCCAGTTGTTGCCGACCCAGCTTTTAAACCGTTCGGTGGCGGCGGCCTTCGACATGCGGAAGGGAAGCACCCCCGCCGGTTCGATCACACGGGTTTTCTGCGCGTCGGGGTTGACGTTTTTCGACCCGCAGAAGGCACAGGTGATGGTCGGCGTCTCGAGGTTAATCTGGGTATGGGCCCCGCAGTTCTGGCACGTAAATAAGTGCTTTTCTTCAACCGGTGCGTTGGGGAGCTGCTGATTTTCAATGCGGAACGTAAGCGGATTCTCCTGAAGATTTTTCTGCGTGAACGGAATGTCTTCGGTATTGCCGCAGTAGCCGCATTTCAGTTTCTGGGCGTCGGCCGAAAAGGTGAGCTGGGCACCACATGTCTTACAGGGGGCTTTGATAAAAGCCGCATCAGGCATTGGATTCATGGGAATGGTATCAGGGCGTTGGGGATGTAAACGGGTTGCGTCCCCAACACCGGAATGACTTACAGACGGGCTAGTAATTCAGCTTTTTTGGCCGCAAACTCTTCTTCGGTCAGAATGCCGGCCGCTTTAAGTTCGCCGAGTTGCTTCAGCAGACCAAGCACCTCGCCTTTGTCCTCTTTTGGAGCTTGCTGCGGGGGCGGCGTATTACCGGCGGCAGCATTGTTCATGAAGTTGCCGAGGCCACCCATCAGAATGGCGGTACCGGCAGCGCCACCGCTTTCGGCCGCATCTTCGATGGCCATGCCGGCCTGAAACTGCTGAAAACGGGCCATATCACCGACCATATTCATTTGGGTCGTTTTGTCGAGGAACGCTTCAACCTCTGGTGGCAGGCTGGTGTTTTCAATGTAGAATTTAGTAAGCTCCAGCCCGTAGGGTGAGAAATCGCTTTGCAGCATCGGCAACAGCTTGTCGCCCAGTTCACGGTAGTTGCGGGCCATGTCGTATACCGACACGCCGGCTTCGCCAACGGAATCAGAGAAATTAGTGATGATCGCTGATCGCAGCTGATCTTCCACATCGCCGATACGGACGACCGGATTGGTGCCTGAAAACTCCTTGATGAACTTACCACCGTCGGCTACGCGCAGCGCAAACACACCGAAGGCCCGGACGCGTACCTGCTTCAGCTCCGGATCGCGGATGATGATCGGGTTCTGCGTGCCCCATTTCAGGTTGGTAAACTGGCGGGTCGAGACAAAATAGACATCAGCCTTAAAGGGTGATTCGAAGCCCATTTTCCATGACCGCAACGTCGTCATGACCGGCATGTTCTGGGTCGTCAGCTGGTAACGGCCCGGGGGGTAGATATCGGCGATCTGCCCTTCGTTCATGAACACCGCCATCTGCGATTCGCGAACGGTCAGTTGTGCACCGTATTTGATGTTATTGCCCTTATCGGGAAATTTCCAGATGACCGTATCCGTTGAGTTATCTACCCAGTCAATTACTTCGATGAACTCGTTCTTGATGAAATCAAAAAGTCCCATGTTTCGTCGCGGTTATATTTGTATGCGCAATATACACGTAGAGACGCAACATCCTGCGTCTCCTTTATTATAGGTAAAATTTTACCCCTGACCGGATAACAGGCAGTACATACGGTAGGGACGCAAGCTAGAGACGCAAGATAGGGACGCAAGCTAGAGACGCAAGATGTTGCGTCTCTACGATCGGGGATAAGCGCTTTTGCGGTATCAGGCGGTCTGCCGGAAGGAAGCGGGGAAATAGGCGGTGAAGGTTGCTCCGTGTCCAACCTGACTGCGGGCGGTAATGCTGCCGCCGTGGAGCTCCACCACTTTTTTGCAGATCGCCAGGCCCATGCCGGTGCCGGCATACTGATTGGCGCCGTGCAGCCGCTGGAAAAGCTGAAAAATCCGCTCAAGATATTGTTCGTCGAACCCGATGCCGTTGTCGCTGACGTCAATGGCAAACCACTGTTCGGCCGGTAGGTCGGCCGGTAGGTCGGCCGGTAGCTGATCCTGGTCCGGATCAATAGGGCGGGCGCCGATCCGGATCATCGGTGTGCTGTCTTTACCGGCAAATTTAAGGGCGTTGGCAATCAGGTTCTGAAACAACTGTCCCAACTGGACCGGATGACCGAATACCACCGGTAAATCGCCGGTGTCGAAGGTCGTTTCACTGAAACGCGGCATCATTTCCAGATCATCCAGCACCGATTGCACGAGCTTATTCAGGTCAATGCGTTTAAAATCATTCTGTTTGGGGGTCAGGCGGGAATAGGTAAGCAGGTCCTGAATCAGGTTCTGCATCCGTCGTGCAGCGGCCTGCATGCGCCGCACGACGTCGACCCCGTACTCATCCAGCGTCGGGGCATACTGGTTCATCAGCACATCCCCGAAGGTCTGCACCTTTCGCAGCGGCTCCTGTAAATCGTGCGACGCCACATAGGCAAACCGCATCAGATCATCGTTACTGCGGTGCAGGTCGCGGATGGTTTGTTCCAGCTGCGACTGATATTGCTCCAGCTGCTGGCGGGCCGCCTGTAGTTCTTCATTGTCGCGCAGGGTCTGCTCCACGATTTTCTGCGCGTGAATATCAACCAGAAAGCCGGTCCAGTGCCAGATCACGTTTGTCGCATCCACCAGCGGCGTCAGTGATGCCAGGTGCCAGAGGTATTTGCCGGTTTCGGCGTTGCCGATGCGCACCTCCATGCGGAAGGGCTGACCCGAAAAGGAGTGATTCACCCATTGTTTCCAGAATGTCTGGTAATCTTCGCGGTGAAGAATACCTTCCCAGCGGGTGTCGTTCAGTTCGGGCAGGGTTTTGCCGGTAAAGTCGATCAGCCAGCGGTTGGCATAGAGCAGTTCCCCTTTCGGGTTAAACGAAAAGATCATCATCGGCAGCGAATCGGTCAGGGTGCGGTACTGGTTTTCGCTGACCCGCAGCCGGTCGGCCATCTCCTGAAGCTGAATGTTTTTGCGTTTAATCTCGTCGTAGGGCGACAGCGGCGGATCGTCGTGAAAGGCGCTTGTCCACAGCTTCAGTGTACTGTTGCTGACCGGCAGCGTAGCCGGCAGTTTATAGTGAATCGTAATGTCTGTGCCGGTGGCCGTTTGCGTTACCTGTAGTTTGGTTACCAGCCTTCGGGCATACCTTACCGCTTCTGCGCCGGTATTCAGGTCATGGGAATGACCGGCCAGACCGCTGATATGTGCTACCAGAAACCAGATCTGACCGGTATTCCGGTCGGCGGCAAGGGTGAGGCTGGCCCCTTCGCCGAGCTCAATCGCAAGGCGGGCAATTTCTGAAACCGCGGTAGCAAACGTGGTTTGGGCCGACAGCGACAAACCGGCCAGCTCCGCGAGTTTCATGGTTCGCTTGTGCGCCAGAATCAGGTCCAACTCATTGTCGAGAGCGACAGACGTAATTGTGTGCATGCGGTTAGGTTGTTTGAACGATGAGCACCGAAGTGTCATCTGTTTTACGCGAAAAATCCTTGTGCAACGCTGCCGCCAGTACCGCCGGATCGTGGCTCCGGACAGCGACAAACCGGTTCGTGTCCCAGCGCGATTTCAGGCCGTCAGACGCCATAATCAGGGTCTGCCCGCGTAGATAGGGCGCTACCTGCTCATTCATGGTCCGTGGCAGATTGCCGCCCAGAATGCCGTTGTACGACATAAACGTTTTCGGTATATCCTGAAGGTTCAGGCTACACAGGCGGGTGGTGATGTTTCCGATGCCGCAGAACCTCCACTGGCCGGCCTGGATATCCAATATACCGACTGTGCCCACCAGCCCCCGCGTTTTCAGTACCGCCTGATGAATTTCCCGCAGGATTGTGACCGGGCTTGTGCTGGCAGATGCAGTAAATGTTCTGATCGCCAGTTGGGTAGCCGCTTCTGCCTCGGGGCCGTGTCCTAAACCGTCTGCCAGGAAAATATGCAGCTGGTTGGCCGCATACTTTACGGCATAACCGTCTCCGCACACCTTTTCGCCGGTTTTCGGCAGCAGCAGCGTACCGATGCGGGTGGGTTTACCCTGCGGCGGATGAATGCCGGGGAGGTAGATCCGCGACAGTGCCACCGTGCCCCAGTTCGGCAGTGTATAGAGATCAAAAACATCAGAAAGCCGCCGGATCGAGCCCAGACCATGCCCCAGCGTATTGGTGGTTGACATACCGTCTTCCATCATACGGGTCGGGTTACTCATGCCCGGGCCGTTGTCGATGCTGAGCAGTTCGAGGCCGTAAACCGTGGTATCGCCCAGTGGCCGGACCAGGATTTCGCCCCCGCCGGCATGTTTAATAAGATTAGATGACAGCTCGGCGACGATCAGGTCGATTTCGGCGAGGCGCTGCCCCGAAAAACCGGTCTGAACGGCCAGCTGATGAATATCGCGCTTTAAAAATGCCAGGTAACTCCGGTCAGTGGCATTGTAAGCGTATTGAATTGACTTATCCATTTTTCCATTTTACAATGGTAACTGTTGTGCCAACTCCCACTGTACTTTTAATATCAAATTCGCTGACGAGCCGTTTGGTGCCCGGCAGCCCCAGTCCCAGACTCCGGCCGGTTGAAAAGCCATCCTGCATAGCCTGCTTAATATCGGGTATGCCCGGTCCCTGGTCTTTAAACGTCAGCCGGATGCCGTTTTCGCGGCCCCGGGTGATGACTTCGATCAGAACATCGCCGCCGTTGGCATACCGCAGCATGTTCCGGACCAGTTCGCTGGCCGCCGTTATCAGCTTTGTCTGGTTGACAACCCCCATGCCGATCCGGACGGCAAACTCCTTCACACGGTTGCGGAACAGAATCACATCCTGTTCGCGCTGTATCGAATACGCATCTTTATTCAGGACTACCAGCATCGTCGTCCCCGTTTGGCGCATCCTCTTCGCTGTCTGCCACCCGAATCCGTGATTGGAGCAACTGCATGCCTTTTTCTACGTTTAGTGCCGTCTGAACGCCCGGCAGCGTGAGTCCCAGTTCGATGAGGGTGATGGCTACCGCCGGCTGCATACCCACCACCACCGTATGGGCATCCAGCAGGCGGGCCATACTGGCGATGTTACCAATGATGCGCCCCATGAACGAGTCGACGATGGATACCGCCGAAATATCAATCAGGACGCCCTGCGCACCGCTTTTGCTGATGGCCTGGACCAGGTCAGATTCAAGCATCAGGGCCAGCCGGTCGTAGAGGTCTACCTGAATGGTCACCAGCAGAAAGGGACCCATTCGTAAGATCGGAATACGTTCCATGCGGTATTAAATCATAAACGGTTTTGGTGGCTGCGTTTTCCGGACTTCCAGCTTTAACATGCCAAAGGCGTGTTTGAGTGCGCTGGCTAACGTAGCTTTCGTAACAACCTGCGACAGATCGATTCCCAGCTGTACGACCGTCTGCGCAATCTCGGGCCGGATGCCGCTGATGATGCACTCGGCGCCCATCAGGCGGGTAGCGCTGACGGTTTTGATCAGGTGCTGCGCCACCAGTGAATCGACCGCCGGGACGCCGGAAATGTCCAGAATGGCAATTTCGCTGCCGGTATCGACAATGGATTGCAGCAGGTTTTCCATTACGGTCTGTGTGCGGGCGCTGTCCAGCGTTCCGATCAGCGGCATGGCCAGAATCTGATCCCAGACGCGGATAACCGGGGTCGAGATCTCCGAAATCTCGTCGGTTTGCCGCAGAATAACTTCCTCACGGCCTTTGATAAACGTTTCAAAGGTATTTGTGCTGAGTTCATCGAAGAGACGGTTCAGCGCCCGCGTCGACTCATAGAGCGCCGCAATGTCCGATCCGGCTGATTCTTCCTGAATGTCCAGTATCGCATTTTTCAGGCTGAGTACATAGAAACTGGTTTCACGGGGCGAAAAACCATGCCGGGCGCGCGAAATAGAGATCCCTGCCAGGTATTCCTGGATCGGTTCCAGGGCGTACGGGTCGAGCTGAATAGTCTGTTCGTTCAGATTATCGACAACCAGATTCACGATGCCTTCAGATTGCTCCCGCAATTCATCATTCGAAATCAGGTCATCACGTAACGACTCAAGAGTAAGCTGGTGTTGAATCCAGCGTTCAAGGATCTGTTGCTTTTTACTGCGCAACAAAGCCAGCATATCATGTTGCATATTTGGTAGACTTGAATGAATGAGGTCAGGACAGCCATACGATCTTTACATATGGCGTTAACTTGCTTTAACGTGCTGAAAATAGATGTTGTTTTCTTGATTAGAAAAATATCTTTGAAATTTCTATCAACAGGTTCAGGGTTAAATATATGTTACTTTTTTGTTTGTGTTTGCTTACAAAAAACAAAATCCCTACCCGCATGTCAGTGCGGCAGGGATTTTATAGCGCTGAATCAGGATCGGAACCTGTTACCACATGGCCGGATAATGCACTGAAAGCATTTACCGTTTCAGCACATTATCCGGTCAGGCAGTTAAAAAATATAATTTGTCGACAGGAACTCTGATTTGTGTTCGCCGACGATTTCATTCAGAATTTCCTTGTTGGCCGCCGTGTCTTTGGTCGCAACAACCGTCCGGATTGAGAACGAACGCAGGGCATCTTCCACCGACAGTGTTCCCTCGGCCGAATCTTTGCGGCCCGTGAACGGGAAGGTGTCCGGTCCGCGCTGACACTGTGCATTCAGGTTTACCCGGCTTACCTGATTCACCAGCGGGTCGATCAGGTGGGCCAGCTGGTCAGGATCCGTGCCGAACAGCGACACCTGCTGCCCGTGATCCGACGAAATGATGTACTCAATCGGCTCCTCAATCGAGTCGAACGGTACCACCGGAATTACCGGACCGAACTGCTCTTCGCGGTACAGTTTCATGCCTTCCGCAACCGGATAGACAACGGCCGGGAAGAACAGCGACTCCACATACGTACCGCCGCCTTCATTGATCACCGATGCGCCTTTGGCTTCGGCATCGCGGATGCATTCGGTCAGATACGCCGGCTTCTGGGGCTCCGGCAGCGGGGTAATCTGTGATCCTTTCTGCCACGGCATGCCCGGTTGCAGCTTGTTCACCTCTTCGGCCAGCCGCTTCAGGAACTGATCGGCGATAGAGCGGTGTACCCACACAATCTTGATCGCCGTGCAACGCTGACCATTAAACGACAGCGTACCGAGCATACATTCTTTCAGGGCCAGTTCGAGGTCGGCGTTTTCCAGAATGATCGCGGCGTTTTTGGCATCCAGTCCCAGCACCGCTTTCAGGCGGTTTACTTTCGGGTGCATTTTCTTCAGCTGATCGGCCACACGGCTCGACCCGATCAGGGTCAGCACGTTGATTTTGCCCGACTGCATCAGGGCCGGTACCACCGTAGCGCCCCGACCGTAGATGGTGTTGACAACCCCTTTCGGGAAACACTCGCGGAACGCTTCGAGCATCGGATAGTGCAGCAGGGTACCGTGTTTCGGGGGCTTAAACAGGATGGTATTACCCATCAGGATCGCCGGAATCAGGGTGGTATAGGTCTCGTTCAGCGGGTAGTTGAACGGCCCCATACACAGCACCACGCCAAGCGGCGAGCGGCGGATCTGACCGATAATGCCCTGTTCGATGCGGAAACGCGATGAGTTACGGTCAAGGTCTTTCAGTGCCCCGATGGTATCGTAAATGTATTCAACAGTACGGTCAAATTCCTTAATAGAGTCGCCCAGCGTTTTGCCGATCTCCCACATCAGCAGATTCACGACCTGCTGTTTGCGCTCAAGCATCCGGCCCACAAAACGTTCCATGCAGGCGATGCGGTCGGCAACCGACATGGTGGGCCATTCGCCGCGGCCATTGTCGTAAGCCTGTACAGCGGCGTCCAAAGCTTCCATGGCTTCGGTTTCGCCCGTCACCGGATAACTGCCGATGACCTTTCGCTTCAATCCGTCTTCCGACTGCACATAAACGGGTGAAACAACGTCGGTCGTCATACCACCCCACTGGCGCATTTCGCCGTTGATCAGGTACTCACGCTGATCGAGGGGTTGAATGAGGTACTCAGCAGGAATGTCGCTTTCTGACTGAAAAAGCGCTGCTAACTGATTAGAAGAGGTAGACATGGTTTTGTTGTAATAGAACCAATAGAATAACACGTTCCGGTCATTCTTCGTTGCAAAAGTAATATTGTCACCAAAGTAACCTATCGGTACTCTCCTGTACGGGCCAAATTGGCTAAGTAATGCTTGTGATTGGTTAAAGAACAGGTATGCGTTTGCTTAACTTTCCGGCAAGCTTAAAACTTCCGGCAAGCTCAGAAAAGGCTACGGTTATGGAATGGTTTACTCAAAGATAGTTGCTATATACTGAAACGATTGGGTTATTAACTAATGTGCAGATAAACTTGAGATAGTGTCCATATTTAGGACGTCTTTGTAATTATCAATCAATTAGTTATCAATACGATGAGACCTACATTCGTTCGTCCGATTACACAACTGGCCGGCTTCGTTTTTACACTCGGCCTGATGAGTGCTGCGCCAACTCAGTCAACAGAGGTGTGGGTAGCGACTGATCCGGATACACGTTCCATCACACGGATGGAGTTTTCCGGTAATCGCAGCCGTGTCCGGATTCTGGCCGCCTGTAGCCCCACTGATTGTGACTGGGGAACCGTCAGCGTTCGTAACCTTGACCCGAAAGGGGTGAATAGCCCGGGGGAGGGGCAGCCATACGAACTGGTTGTGGATCAATCCATTGCCCGCCGGGAGATTCGCCTTAACGTGCAGCAGGAAATGACCTATTTCATGCGTACCGTTTATAAAGACCGCCGGCCGTCAAAAGAGAGTCAGGGAACGCTCCGCCGTCAGTAAATAAGCAAGCCAATACCATGACTATAAACTTGTTTGCGGGTACTGTGGGACTGCTGCTGACTACCCTGACGGCTACGCTGGCCCAGCGGATTGAGATTATCAAACCCGAACGGACCGGGAAGGAAATTACGTTAACCCGTCCTGAATTCACGGCCAGGCCTGAAGCCGTCCCCGCCGAAAACGGGCTGTATCGCTTTACGCACCACCTGGTGGTAGTCTGCAATGATGATCAGTCGGGAGAAGCAGGGGAACTGTCACATTATCTGAATATTAACAATGGTGTGATCGGCGTTTTTCCGGACAATATGCTGACCATGACCAAAGGGCAATTGCCATCCGGTGAGGGAGAAATGGATTTCTGGGCCATCCTGCCCAGTATGACCCAGCGGATGTTTATCAAGTCGCCTGAACATGGCAAACTGTTAGTGCAGATGACTGCCGGCGATGGTATGAATAGCACGACTACCGCACGGTTCGATGCCTGGAATCAGGGAGATATGTTCTGGCGAACGGCGAAGGTCATCAAAAAAACAACGCTGCCCGCGCGGCTAATTGAAGGAAATACTAAACCGATACCGGTCGAGGTGTACGAAGCGACCGGCCCGGAAGGACGGGTACATATGTGGCTGGTTGATCTTGGACCAGCCACCGGGCAGTATGCCTCCCTTAAAACTAACCATGCCGTGGTGGGTATGGGCGGTATTGGTTTGTTAATGAACCATTTCAATAAACATGTTTATCTGGTGTTCCAGATCAATGATGTGCCGAATACAAAGGGTTGCCGGTTAGTCTCGTTTTACCCGAAAGCCCGTCAGTTTTCGGGGGGCGGTTACAAACCCTTCGGCGATTTGATGCTGGGTAAAATGGCCGGAGCTCAGCGTGAGCAGCAACAGCAGCCCGAAACCACGGCCGCCGGTGAGGAGGAAGAGGATCCTCAACTCCGTGCATTGCTCCGGCAACGACACGAGCTGGGTGCAGCGGCCTCGAAGAAAGCTGCCGATGGGGCGGCCAATGCGGCGCTGCTGAACGACCTCAGCGAAATGACCCGGACGACAATGGCTATGGCTGCTAACGTTGATGAACAGTATAAAATGGCGGATATTGACCTGAAAATTGCGCAGCGTCGGTTAGAAATCGAACTGGATCACATGCGGGAGGATCGCGGGCCGGAGGCTGACAAGCGCCGGGCAGACATTCGCCGGAAGATGGATTGTGTGGGCCGTCAGCGCGGACTCTGGCAGCAATACCGCCTGGATGCTGCCAAACTCAAAAAACAATTCGAAGGCCGTGATACCGATTATGATTTTATGGAAAAGCTGGGGGAGATCTCTACCCGTTTTTATACCCGGTTAACACAGATTTGCCAGTAAGCCTACGCTTATACCGCTGAAAAACAGGACCGGACTCGTTAGCGATATGTGGCCGGACGCTCGTTCGTCAGTGGCGGCCGGAGCACTCACCCGTCATTACCGTCGCTACCGCAGGCCTTGTGAGTGTAACCGCTACCAAAAACGGTTGTTCGGCATCGGCATCGGTGAACGTGACGCAGCAGTCTGTCCCTGCGGCGGGCCTTGTGGCCAGCGGGCCTGTCAGCTGCGCGGCCGGTACGGTAACGCTGACGGCATCGGGCGGCAGCCAGTACAGCTTCAGCGGCCCGGGCGTAGTGAGCCAGTCGGGCAACACGGCGACAGTCAACGAGGCTGGTACCTATACCGTTGAGGTGACCGGCAATGCTGCGGGCTGTCAGAGCTCGGCGTCGGTGCAGGTAACGGCCGACAACACGATGCCGCAGCCGGTAATCACCGCCAGTCAGACCATCTGCGGTGGTCAGACCGTTAATCTGACGGCCGGCGGGGGGACCACTTACCGCTGGAGCACCGGCGCGCAGACGGCGTCCATCGCCATTAGTCCGGCCCAAACCACCGTCTACAGCGCCACGGTAACGGCCGCCAACGCAGGGTCGCCTGCCGGCTGTTCGGCCACCGCACAGACGACGGTGACCGTCAATCCACAGGCCACCCCGCCGACAGTAACCACGCAGGTAGGCGGCACGGGTAGTACCAACAGCCTGACGCTGACGGCGGGCGGTTGCGGAGCGGGAACCACAACCCGCTGGACGGGACCCAACAACGCCACGGCAACCGGTAGCACGTGGGTATATTCGCTGACGCAGACCAGCGCCACGTTCGCCGTCTGGTGCCAGCCCACGACCGGATGCAGCAGCCAGACGGTAACCATTCCCGTTTCAAAAGTTAACCCGCTGGCGCCGATCATCCAGGCCAGTCCGCGGTTAATCTGCGCCGGAGAGTCGGTGACGCTGACGGCCACCGGCTGTGCATCACCGGCGGCTACGCGCTGGAGCAACGGGCAGACGGGTAATCCGCTGCTGGTGAATCCGGCGCAGACGACCACGTTCTATGCCGTCTGCGAGGCCGGCCAACTGGCCAGCGAGACCTCCAACAGTATCCAGATCACGGTTTCCAACCCGCTGTCGGTTACCGGCCGCACGGTATATGCCGAAAACGAAACCATTCTATTGACGGCCACCGCTTCCCAGACGGCCGGTGTGAGTTACGCCTGGAGCGGTCCCAACGGCTTTACGGCGACGGGTGCCACCCTGCAGCGGATCGGCGCAACGACCGTCTATAGCGGCACCTACAGCGTCACGGCCAGTTCGACAACGGGCTGTGCGGGTTCGGCCTCGGTAGTGGTGACGGTGACGCCGTCGAGCGTTACCTCCTGCACAGGTGTGTCGGTAAGCATAGTGGCCCCGGCCAGCCTGACGGCAGGACAGCCCCTGAGCCTGAGTGCGGTGGTGAGTCCGGCCAGTACCAGTGCGGTCTACAGCTGGAGAGGTGCGAATAGTTTTACGGCTACCACCGCGTCGGCCGGCGTCCCGGCCACTACAACAGCCAACAGCGGCCCTTACAGTGTGACGGTAACATGGTCTGGGAACAGCTGCACGGCGACGGCCACGACCACGGTAACGGTTCTGCCGGCCAGTACCACCTCATGTAGCGGGGTTTCGGCCAGTATTGTGGCGCTAACCAGCATCACCGCCGGACAGACGCTGAGCCTGAGCGCGGTGGTGAATCCGGGCAGCGCCAGTGCGGTCTACGCCTGGACCGGCCCGGCGGGCTTTACCAGCACGGCCCCGGCTCCGACCATCCCGAACACGACAACTGCCCACAGTGGTAACTACCAACTGATAGTCAGTCTTCCGGGTGGCTGCACGACTACCGCCAGCACCAATGTAACGGTGATTGTGAGCCCGGTAGTAAGTGCTACGGATTGCAACATCCGCATTGTTGCCAAAGACGCAACCGGCACCGAAACGGATTTAATCCCGCGCAGCACCACCGCCACAAGCGGGACCAGCTCGCTGACGCTGAGTGTCGCGCATCTGGATGGCTTAGCCCTCACCGGCTATACCTACCAGTGGAGCCGGCAGTCGGGCACCTCAGCGGCCCTGTCGGTGGGTAGTACGCCGGTGCTTTCAGCTACCGCTATCGGGGAATATAAGGTGGTGATGACTTCACCGGAAGGCAGCACCTGTACGGCCTTCATCACCCTGCGCAGCAAACCATGCCGACAGGTGGCCCATACGTATAACTGTGGCACGACACCCGCTACGCCGGTGGGCAACGTGAACGACCCGCTGTTGACCAACCTGGCCCCCGGCGACACCATCCGCACCGGCGACTTTGATGTGGTAGTAATGACCGTTGCCGGCGGCTCGGGCGGCTGGACGGGTACGGGCTACACCGAAATTCCGTACCTGAAAAACACCCGCATTGCTGTGGAGCTGAAAGGGGCCGTGGTGAATGATTGTTATGAACTGGTCGGTGGGACGGTTGTCTCGGCCTATGACCCGAACTGGGGCGGTTTGCAGGATGTGACGCAGGTAGTGAACTTAGCGCAGGATGCCATAACGCAGTTAATTGACATCTATGCCAATTATACCGGTACACCGGCGGAACGGGAGAAAATAAACACCCTGAATGCAGCACTTTGCGCCCGTCTTTCCGGTAACAATCAGTTAACAGCAGAGCAGAAAGCAACATTTGCGGCTGATTGTCAGTCGTATCAAACGGCATCGGCAGCATTTACGGCCTGTTATGCGGCTAATCACCCCGAAACGGGAACGGCTACCGGTGGAGGGCGTGTCGCAGTTAAAGTAGCAGCAGCATCTGAGCAAGTATGTAGAGAACCTTTTGAAATACTAAGCCAAATTAGTAATTACTTTGATTCAAATAAAAGCAAAGATGAATTAAATCCAGTATACTGGAAAAGTATATTTTCAAATCTACAATTCACATTCACACAGAGATCTTTTGCCCCATGGCAAAAATTTGGCGATATATTTACATTTAGGCAACGATCTTTTTATGGGGACAATAGAGGTTTTTCTTTACTTAAATCTTCAACAGAATTTAATTCAAATTTCGCTACAGCGCGTTTACATCAAATAGCCAAAATGATTTGCAAATAATCAATTATTATTTGCAAATCATTTTGCTAGCCGGACTATAGGCTTTACAAATTTCTTTGGTGACGAAAGAACTGCCTTTTCATCTGTAAAAGGAGTAGAATCATTTAAAAATTTTACAGTAAAAATGCAAGTTGAAGGGAGTGACCCACTAGTTGGTGCAGTTATCCTACCTAGGCTAAAACCTATATATATTGATGGGGCTCCTGATATTGATTGGAAAGCCGAAGTAAAAACCATGATAAAAGAGCTGAGTGGACAATATTTTTTACAAGTTACAGCTATGATAAAAGGGAAAGGATTTCCGGCCTATGAGTTGTTTATAACTGACAATTCCATGAATCACATTTTTCTACATACATATCCTGCTCCCAATAGACTAGACAGGGCTTTCTCATAAAAAAAGGCAAGAACCAGTATGTCCTATTTTTGTGGTGACGAAACTACAAAACGATGACGA
>NZ_JBYFCJ010000016.1:0-163016 GCF_057652235.1 Arsenicibacter sp. R0_47
AGTTTATGACACCGGTCGAATACCGACAGGCGGCTTAAACTCCAGTCAAAACTGGCTCATATAACGGGGTAAGGACATGTAGTGTTTATAAGGCGATCCTGATTATCATAGGCAAGAGTAGTAATCCCTGAACCAGGTACTTTTTTTCTTGTAAGTCTCCCTCGATTATCATAATAATAGGCAAACAAAAGATCATTAGCACCATCAAAAGGAGTTATGCTTGTATTGTTTAATAAGCCTATGGCTTTAGGAGGTATAACGCATCGTAGTTGACCTATATCGTCGTAACAATAATATGTTTTGAGTCCTGCAATATCACGGCAGATAACTCTTCCCTGTTTATCCTTATATTCTGTTGTCTTCTGATTATTTTCGTTTGTGATTTCAGTGACTATTAATGCGTTAGCACTATAGCTTGAAACATTTACAGTAGAAGTCGAAAATACATAAGTAAGTAACTTTACCGCATCAGCTGTTGAATTAGTTCGCTGAGTCATTGTCACCACTGTAGTACTTCCAGGAGCAGTTTGGCTTAATACGCGATTAAGTGGAGAAGCTTCATAGTTTATACTAGTAAACGCGTTACCTGGTCTTTCAAGAGTGTTATTATAGTAGGAGTTAATCGTTGAAGCCTGTATGGTTGTCCTGAATGCACCACTGTTACTTGACTGAGTAATCGGTAAGTATTTCCTGACCTGTCGCCCAACTGTGTCGTATTCCTGTATGGTGACAATATCTTGACCCGGACCACTCTGGGTATAAGCACTACCGCCAGAAGCAATCTGTACTTGTTGGGTTGGACGTCCTAATCCATCAAAATAAGAAACTGTCTGATTGAAATGAGAACCAGCGGTATTGAGGTAAACCGTTTCTACAACGAAGTTTTGATTGGTAGATGCAGCATGGAACACAGATAAATTATCAGTATTGACTAATGCTGGAAGATCACAATCGGTGCAACCACAGGCAAATGGCAGAACAGTCAGGGAATAATCATTGTAACAGGACGGTACAGCTTGATTACTTATTCTTAATTTAAAGGTTCCAATAGCATTAGGTGCTATGTAAGCGATATCGCCAAGAATTGAATAGCTAGTTACTGTGGTATTAGTTGGACTTTGGACAAAAAAATTACTTCCAGTTGGTCCAGACCAAATTAATGGAGTGGAAGAACCCATACCTTGGGGTCGGACTGCCGTAAGGCTTAATAGATTGCCAATTAAAACAGTATTAGAAGCAGGCAAACCATTAACGGTAATTCCGCACTCGCAATTAATTGTTACAATAGCTGAAGCGGCACAATCTGTTGGACTG
The DNA here is from genome assembly GCF_057652235.1 of Arsenicibacter sp. R0_47. Classification (NCBI taxonomy): domain Bacteria; kingdom Pseudomonadati; phylum Bacteroidota; class Cytophagia; order Cytophagales; family Spirosomataceae; genus Arsenicibacter; species Arsenicibacter sp. R0_47. Next base: position 1,315 of record NZ_JBYFCJ010000016.1, read on the forward strand.
CCTTTGACTACCTTTATGCGATAGCTGCCATTTACTAAGTTTGAGAATGTATATGTAAATGCATTTGGATTTATACCCCAATTGGTAAAAACAGTCTGGCCATCTAAACTTTCTAATCGATACCTGTAATCAATAAAATCGTTACTTGGATTTGAAATTCCTACTGATATTTGCCCGGCAGGGCTGCCTGTACAAGCCGTTGTTGAGGTAAAGGCTATATTAGGGGAGCTCATGGTTACCTGTATAAAAGCATTCGGTGCATTTTGTCCGCTTCCACAGGTTGCTTTTATAAGACTAGTAATAGTTAATGATGTGCTAAGGCTTGACGTCGTGTTTGTATAGACCACGTCATCTGTTACATTATACCAAGTTATTCCTACCCCACACCCAGATGATGTTAGTGTAAATAGTGATCCTGGACAGATATTTAACGAGCTTGGGCTAACAGAAAAAGGTAAAACAGTAATAGTAATGCTATTTGAATTTGGACTACTACATTGATTTTGGATGCAACGGGCAAAAAAAGTAGTTGTTTGAATACCCGTATAACTCAGGACTGGACCAGTAGCAATTGAAAGGGAGTTACCTCTATACCAGGTAATTGTTCCATTAGAACAGCTTCCAGTTGCTGTAAGCGATAAAGTACTCCCAATACTTAAGGTGTTACTTGAACTAGAAGCAATAGTAGGGGAGTTGAGATGAGTAATATTAGCGGTAACGTTAAGGGGATTTGATGTGAACTGCCCACAAGCATCAAGACATTCAATACTATATGGGAAACTCCCAGTGGCTCCAGGCGCTATAGTGAATACACCTGTACTGTTTATTTCTGTATAAGTGTTATTTGGTTTACGTAAAAGATATACGGAGTTATTGGCACATCCACTAACATTAAAAGTTACGCTTTGGCATCCACTACGAGATGCAGGGAGACCATCTGATAATGTAACTACTTGATCGTTTGGAGTAGTAACACTTAAATTTCCAAGATCTACAAACCAGCCTTGATAATTACCAGAACAATCACATCGAAAAATGATTGTTTCAGGTACAGTACCTTGGAAAGATAATTGTATGAAGCCTTGATTGTTGATCAAATCTCCGGCGGTTAATGTTTTGATTATGCTTAGAACTCCGTTTTGAATTTGTTGCACACTTAATTCTGAACAACCTGACCAATTATTTAAAACAGAACTTATTGTAAATTCATTATTATTCAGTTTGCAAATAGGATAAGGGGAAACAGAAAACCCTTCAACTCCACAAGTACCTGCAGTTTTATTTATTGTTGAGGAATTGTTGGAGCTTATAAAAGGAACTAGGTTAAAGTTTAAGCTGGATTTACAAGCCGTATCTGCTGCGTATCTAAAATAAACTTTACCTGCAATTGCAGAGGTCGTTAAGATATTGCTTGTTTGAAAATTAGCGTTATCCAAACTATAAACGATACCAGAAGCACTTGATTTAGTTAAGACTTTGATTACAAAAAGACCTTGCTGGTTTTTTCCAAATAATAACCCATCAATTTGATCTTTAACTGTGCATACTAAGGCTTGGCGGCTAGCTGGCTTTCCCGAATTTATAGAAGTGTATTTCTGCCATAATGTAACTGCTCCTTTTCTCTCAAATAAACTATTTGAAGTAGCATCTTTTGGGCCTCGCAAAAGAGTAAAAGTTGCTGATTGACTTACATCATCAAGATAGCCTTTTACCGTATAACTGATACTTTTTTTACTGTCGGGAGACAACTTGTCACTTATATAAGGGAAATAGTCCCCGCCAGTCTGAACAAAACCCTTAGGTAGCAGTAGATTTAAACTAAATCCCTTTTGCTCTTCAAAAAAGAAAAGCATTGAAGAAGTAATTGGTAATAATTCCGCTGTTAACGTGATTGTAAATAACTCACCTTTAGTAATACTATCCTTGTCACACTGAATTGAAAATCGGATAGGGTCTGGCGAAAGGCGTAAATTTGGCTTTATAGGTAACGGTGCTTTAATCTGTATTGGATTAATGCTGTATTTTACTTTTTCGTCGGGTTTTTCGTCAGAATATCGACCTATTTCTTTTGCAACTTTACCTAAAGTTCTAACGTCAGCAACTGCTTTAGAAGGGTTGATAGCTATAAACAACAAGTAGATTATTAAAATACTGTGGATATTAGTCTTCATGTGATTATGGAATGGTTACTTATTCTAGAGTTAAAGCATGGACTATAGTTACCTTTTTTTTAGTAATACTACTTACAATATTATTATATGTCAAGTTGGTTACTTAATTTTATGTAAAGATATTTTTTAGAACGCAAGTATTTATCAATAAATAATTGATTATGAGAGAGTTGTTTTTTTATACTTTACGGTTAAAATTGTTTATTTTTTTTAGCGTACTACTGCCTTCATATAGTTGTTATGCAAATTACATATACGGAGCTACAGTAGGTATGAAACAACTTGACCTAGGTGGATTTAAGTTTGAAGTGAAAGTGCGTATTTATGTAGATATAAATAAATTAACATTAATAGATCAAGATTATCTTGAGATTGGGAATCATGACATGCAAGTTTTTCGAAAAAGCGACAATAAGGCAGTCTCATATTTTTATTTGTCTTTTCGTAGATATGACGATATCGTTTATGCTAAAAAAGGCTGTGCGGATAGCTTAGGGCTGTCTGTTCGAGCTTTTACATACGATGCTGTTGTTACATTGAATCCCGCTGATTATGAAGACAAGGATGGATACTATATGATTTGGGACCGATGTTGTCGTAATCAAGGAGTGACGAATATTGCCAATTCTGAGTTAGCAAATATGTTGCTTGAAGCTGAATTACCAAGGTTGTCGGTAAATGGTCAGCCTGTTGCTTTCTCACTACCTGAGTTTCCTGTCTTTTCTGGGGGAATTGCTTGTAATGGGAAATCATTTACCTATAATTTTCAAGCCAATGATTCGGATGGCGATCAGTTGACATACCGTTTAGTTGAACCTCTAAAAGGATTTACGACAATTAATAACCCGATTGGTTTTCCACAACCTGGTCCTTACCAAACACTGCCATATGCAACAGGTTATAGTATTACCAATCTAATTCCGAGTAAAAACCCCGTAACTATTGGGGAAAATACAGGTATATTAAGTATGAATCCTAATCAGATAGGCTCCTACTCCATTGCAGTAATTTGTGAAAAATATCGTAATGGGGAAAAAATTGGTAGTGTTCGGCATGAGTTTCAAATACCAGTAACAAATTGTATATCTGATGCTGTACCTATTATCTCTAACAAGGGAAATCCTGTTCAAAAATTGTCACTTTGTTTAGGAGATAGTATTCTTTTAACAACGAATAACAGTAACAACTGGTTAATACAATGGGAACGTGACCAAAAACCATTGTTAAACGCAATTGGGACAGGGATTTGGGTTTCTCAACCTGGTATATATAGAGTAAGGAAAGAATCTAGTAAAGGATGTATTAGTGATACTGTTTCGAAAGATGTATTGGTAGAACGATATGTTCCATCAGACGTACCAAAAATAAGCACTTCTTCTAAAAACCTCTGTGAAGGCGAATCCATAACGCTGACAACGACATTACTTACTTCATTTACAATTGCTTGGTATCGGCAGAATATATTATTATCTAACCAAGCTTCACTGACAGTAGACCAACCAGGTACTTATGTATTAATGGCAACTATGACAAATGGGTCGTGTAGATTTCCTAGTGACAGTCTTAATCTAAATCAAGTGCCAGCACCGCAATTACCACAACCAGTATCATTAGAAACTTGTCCACAAGATACTTTTCAACTGCAAGTTCCAAATCAGGTTGGATGGACCTACCAATGGTACCATAATGGTAATATTGTAGGATTAACGTCAACTATTATGGCTAAAGATAGTGGTATATATAATATAAAAGTAAAAAATGAATATAATTGCATTACTCTTTCCTTGCCATACAGAATTAGCTATCGATCTGATTGTTTACCTACAACTATTTTTATTCCTTCTGTCTTTACTCCTAACGGTGATGGTATAAACGATATATGGGAAATCAAGAATATAAGCCAGTATCCTCAAATTGAAATTAGTGTGTTCAACAGGTGGGGGGGGAAAATATTTACATCGACTAAATCAATGATTTTTTGGGATGGGAAATATGAGGGAGATTTTGTGGATGTAGGCGTTTTTGTATATCAAATTCAAACATCACCAGGAGGAATTGTTTATAAAGGATATGTGACTGTGTTACGTTAAATCTGGCTTGAATTCATTTTTTTAACTAATCCGCTCCATAAATGATTAGGCCAGCGTAAAGTGAGCAATGTGCGCCACTGCAGGATCTGATTCAATCGGCGCACATGGCTCAATTTATATCGGCCTATTCAGGGATAGGAACGGGCCAGCGAGACGTTATATAGATAAACCAATAAAGCCCGATCCGGGGCGTAATCCGGTCAGCAACATTTGCCTATGAAAACTAATGCATTACCAGCTCAGTAAACGGCTGAATGAATTGGACACCCAGCGGGAGTCGTTTACTGAGCCGACGTGGGACGAATCCCTCAGCGTCTGGGAGAATTCCTATTCCGGTCAGCGCATCGCCACCCGGTTTGTTAACCGTTTCCGATGTCTCTGAAAGCCATCAAAAAAACCCGCCTTCAACCGAAGCGGGGTTTTGTACCCTAACCCATAAAATTTTCATGCACTTTAAATTCTACTCTACTATGCTTACTATATACTCCATAAACGAAAAAGTAACAAGGATGGCTGCTTTTTCCCTCACCGTCCACGGAACACCCCGCTTCCAGAAGTCTTCCTACGCACATCCGACGGCCATCCTGTTGACCCAGTAAAACCTCAACCTTACTGGAAATCACCTCGCAGAGGAACCAACAGTTGAGTTGCCTGGTTGCGAAGCCAGATTTAATAAATCATTTGTTTTATAGAGGAGGATCACATTAAATTTTTACCAACATTTATTGAATTTTACAAATCATAAACTCCCAGATTATTCATATATTGAATATGGGCATTGTGGGCTTTGACACAACGTGCGATGGAAAATAAACCAACCCAACAAACGGCCGACGATAAGTGGATAGAGATTCATGCGTTTTTGCAGGGGACGGCTAACTCGGCGCAGGCAGCTCTTGACTGCTTTGAACTGGATTGTGACATCGAAGACGTAGAGGAATCGATGGCGGAACGCAACCTGGAATGTTGCCCAACCTGCGGCTGGTGGGTCGATTCGTATGAACTACTGGACGATATGGACGAACCCACAGAAACCTGTACCAATTGCCGGAATTAACCCTTTCATGCTCATGGATGTATTTTCACCAAGAACAGAGGCCTGCCTTCAACTGGCCACCCTTTACCATTCAGACGTACAACTGATGGCTGGTCACCATCCCTTTATCGACCATGTTCGGGCCGTCACGGATCAGGTCCGCCTATATCTCGGCGAGGAATCAATGGCCGTACCGGTTGCGGCCTTTCACGATCTGCTTTACGATAGTCTGCTGACACAGGATGACCTGATTGCCTTTCTGGATTGCCTGTACCGGAACTCCCGAAATCGGGCAGAGTCGCTGGCGATTGCCTGGCGTTTACTGGATGAGATACACGATCCGTATTATCCGCAGCTTCCGCACGTTCAATCCCGGGATTATTCCGAACGGGTAGAGGACCAGCCCCTCTATGCAAAGCCACTGAGCGAAGCGGCTGCAACGATTCGGTTGTGCTGCCTCAGCGATAACCTGAGCCGGTTATTAGGGGCAGACCCGGCCATAGTAGGCCGCAGGGCGGTTCGAATACTGCGGGATATTCCGCACCAGATGCCGTTTCTGACGGGCACCAACACCTACCTGTACAAGCAGACCGAACGCCTGTATCAGGCCCTACAAGCCATCTATCCGGTAGCAGCACTGGTCTGACAGCAAAACTATCACCATCTAACGAAAAAGACATCATGAACTGGGACCAATGCCAGAAGCTAAACGAGCTGCTCACCACCGAAGGAAACGGCGAAGCGTTTCAAGCGACTGTTCTGGAAAATATAGACAATCTTACCCCCCTTGCCGTTGAAATCATTCTCAGCGGTATTGTATTGACCCCCGAATGGATCAGGGCCAACCTCCTTTTCTGTCAACAAATCCTCCCCGCTCTGGATCGCTGGGTGAGTCAGGTTGGACTGAGAAGCCAATTTCGGATGGGATTCCTGGAAGGTTTCGTGAACGACCATCAAGTAGGCCATGTACCCAGCCAAAGCCCGTCGATATAGTCTGAAGGCCCTGGCCCGGATTCTGGAAGAGGCCAGATACCTGGCGGTCGTGGAATCCACAGTGGTTAACACCGACCGCAAGATCGGCAGACTCCGCAGGCCCGGAAAAGGGCGCAAAGGCCTGCAACTAACGGTGTATAGATCCACAAGGGAGCCAGTACTGAAGCACAACAATGCCGAGACCTATCGCCACAGGGCGAAGTGATCTACTGGATGAACCGGAACGGCATTGTTGTGCCAGACCTTACCTAAACCGCTGATGGCAGAACACACGCAACTACTACTCTTTCCGGAGGACGCAGCCTCCTCCCAACCCCGTCGCTACCCCTTTCGCTGGCTTGAAGGCCACACGGACGGTTATGAAGTGTCCAGCCGGGGAGATCGACGGTTTAGTGCGTTCTGGGCCGTATTGCCTAAAGGCACCCAGGTCTGTTTACCCACCGCCATCCGCCCCTTACGCCAACAGGCAACGATTGAAGAGGTCTACCAGATAGGCGTAAAAGGGTATACCGATGTCCGGTCCGGCAAAGCCAAGCCCCCCCGACACCCCATCAGCCGACTCCAGCAAACCCTGTTCTATTACGAACTATGGCGCACCTGGACCGCGCTAAATCCCCTTCTGATGGAGGAACTTCGCAGCAAGGGCCTGGCAAAGGGCGGACTACTGACAGATTGCTTTGCCCGGTCGCCCATCAATCAAGCCGCGATGCTGGCTCATCTGCTCAATCATCGCGAAGGGGCTTTCACAACCAAAGTGGTCCATCAAAAGAAAAGCCCCTGTACGGTCCAGATTGGCCGACCCTCGATTTGGGGCAACCCGTTTACCCATCAACAGCAAAAAGACACCCAGGCCCAATACAAGGTCGCCACCCGTGAGGAAGCTATTGCCAGCCACCGGCAGTTCCTACTGTATCAGCCGGAGCTGATCGAACGCCTGCCCACCCTCGCCGGCCAGATCCTGGGATGCTGGTGCAAACCCCTCGCCTGCCACGGAGATACCCTAGCCGAATGGGCGGAATTAACGCAGTTATGCTGAAGCGTTATGCCGGGCACTGTAACCGTAATAAGCTATATATAAGCTCTTTATATCCTTTTTTTCTTGGCAAAAGTGGCAAAATCACGCATTCATCTCCTGACGTGTGACACAACGCATGTCCTGTCACATTTCCGGTTTCGATTTACATAGGGAATGACTGAGCAATGATCACATATGCCTCGTTATCGGATACTTACTCTTTTTTAAAATAAGCGTGGCCCGGTGCTTGCCAATGTTCAATCTGCATTGAACCGTTCGGATTGCCGCCCCCAAAAAGCCAGTTGCTCCCCAAATCCCGGTCCGAAATGTGACAAAATCACGAACGAGACCCGCGATTTTGCGCCGGAATGGGTCACCAGTTTTGTAACCCGTTCCGGGTGGCCAAACGACACCGGAGCAGCCGGTTCAGTTGGGGGTTGAAAGGCACAGGTGGAGGCTGGATCTCTTCAGATCGCTACGGCGGGGTAGCGAATCAAGGGGCACCAATACTAGGCATTATGATGAATGATCCTTGCCGGGGCGGGGTCTGCTTAACGCGAAATCTATGTCCTAACCCCGCCAATCAAAAGAGAAACAACAGGGAGATAAAAAGTTGATATACAATTAGTTAGCATTGTTTTGGGGTCATTTCGGGGGTATCTTTATAGTGTTGAAAAGGTAAACACAAAGCACTAAAGAACCCCGTTCATTATGACCGTTAAGACAAAAAAAGGAAGCATTCTGGCGACACCCGGCCAGTATTCACTTTTCGATCTTTTTGCCGGAATTGATACCCTGAATCTAAATCAGGCGATCAGCAGTCAGCAGGAAAGTCCCATCATCGAGGCTTTAGCGGCATCCGACAAACCCCTGAACTGGACATTTTTTCCCGCCAATTTTATTCCTAAGTCCGATTCGGCCCGGCTTGCGGCCAACCTACGGGCGATTGAAGCGGTGCGGTCGGGAAATAGCACCGATAAAGACGCGCTGATGCGTTTTGTTGGCTGGGGCGGTCTGGCGAACGTGTTCAATGGTATTCATTTCAAAGACTGGCAATATTGTCAGGAGCAGAACAAGGAGCCGTATGGTGCTTTGGCTTCATGGGTGAAAGAATATGGTTCGGCGGCAATGTTGTTGAAATCGACGTTGACCCCGGACGAGTACAAAGCGGCTGAATCCTCAACCCTAACAGCCTATTACACCCCACCCGCCCTCATTGAGGCCATGTGGAAAGGGGTTCAGCGGCTGGGTTTTCAGGGGGGCGACATTTTAGAGCCAGCTTGCGGCATCGGGTATTATCTGGGGCTAATGCCGGAGGAACTGGTACGCCGGAGCCGGGTTACTGCGGTGGAAAAAGATAAAATGAGCGGCCAGATTTGCCAGATGCTTTTTCCGGATGCCAACGTACAGATTGGCCCGTTTGAAGGGGCTGATGTAGAGCCGGAGAGCTTCGATCTGGTGATTACAAATGTTCCTTTCGGGCAGTTGCGCGTTTCAGATGCCAACTACCGGCACCTGACCAAGTTTGACATTCACAACTATTTTATTGGCAAGTCGGCCCTGTTATTACGGGAGGGTGGTATTATGGCCGTCGTTACCTCAACGGGAACGATGGACAACAAAGATGCCGGGTTCCGGCAATGGCTGGCAAGTGAAGGCCGCATGGAGCTGGCCGGAGGGTTCCGCCTACCATCGGGTTATTTCAAGGCCGATGCCGGTACAGAAGTGAGTACCGATGTGCTGTTTCTGGTTAAACAGTCGGGTATTGCCCGGCGGTTTAATAACCCTTATGGCCGTATCTCCCTGATTCGTTCGGTTATTGATACCAGCCTTGACCTCAATGAGCCAGCACGGGTCAAGCAGATTTTTGCCAATGAGTATTATGAGCAAAACCCCGGTCAGGTACTTGGCAATCTGGTACTCAATAGTGAAATCGGGGGTGGTATGTACCGGGGCGATCATGTGATTTGTTACCATGAACAACCGGCTTTAGTTGATCTGACCCCCGCCATTGAAGCCCTGCCCGAACTCGACACTCAACGGATTGTCAAGATCAAGCGGGACAAGGAAAAGGCCGGAACGTTTACCGCAATGGTCAAGATCGGGAGCCATATGTACCGGCAGAGCTTTATCATTGAGAAGTACGAAGCGATCAAGACGGCCTATTTTGATCTACGGTCAGCCGAAGGCGGGGCGCAGAGTGAAACCTACCGCGAAGCCCTGACGGCTCAGTACGATACGTTTGTGGCCCATTTCGGGGTTCTCAGCAAAAACAAAGCGTTAAAGTTTCTCCATAGCTACGACCCTTATTTTGCCCTGATTCAAGCCCTGGAAGTACAGAAAGGGGGCCGCTGGGCGAAGTCAGACATTTTCTTTCACTCCCTACAGGGGGAAGGACCGGTGACTACGGTTTCATCCCTGGAGGATGCGATTACTCTGTCAGCCTGGCAATACGGGTATCTGCATACGGAACGTATGGCCGGGTGGCTGTCGATCAGCGCCGACGAGGTGATTGAGGGTCTGATTAAGGCAAATCATGCCTTCCGTACCCCCGGCCAGCCAAACCGACTGATTGCCAGAACCGACTATTTATCGGGCAATGTGGTCGAGAAGATCAAAGCGGCCCGGAATGCCGCCCAGACCGATAGCCGGTTTGAGCGCAATGTAGAAGCACTGGAAGCCGCCCGGCCCATGCCGATTCCGTTCATGCTGTTGACCTTTACGCTGTCGTCAAGCTGGATTCCGACCGAAGTATTTACGGGGTTCGTGCAGACGGTGTTAAAGATTGAAAAAGGCGTAGTGACCTATAACGAGCGGAGCCGGTTATTTGAATTAAAAGACTGTGATTATTCGGGTTCGGTAGAGAACAAAACGCTTGGCACCAAAGAACTACCCGCCCATGAATTGCTTGAAAAGGCACTCAATGGCCGTTCGGTGAACGTCACCAAAACGGTGTACGGGGAGGATGGAAAGCCAAAACAGGTTAACGACCCCGAGGCCACCGCCGAAGCCATTGGCCAGCAGGAAGCCCTTAATGAACTCTTTACCGAGTACGTTACCGGAAACTGGCAATCCGCCGTCGAAACGGCATACAACGAAACGTTTAACGTTTGGGTTGACCGGCCTTATGAGTTACCCCAAAAACAGCACTATCCCGGAGCCGTCACCAGTATTACCCTACGCAAGCACCAGAAACGGGGAGTAGAACGGATTAAGGCGCAGGACACTTGTTTGGCGCACGGTGTTGGAAGCGGGAAAGCTCAACCCTTAGACGCAAACGTGTTAACGCCTGATGGATGGAAAAAAATGGGTGATATTCAAATTGGCGACCAGGTTATTTCGGTTGATGGAAAGCCAACTTGTGTAACAGGAGTTTTTCCGCAGGGTGAAAAAGAAATTTTTGAAGTCATTTTTTCCGATGGAAGTAAAGCCGAGTGTTGTGAAGAGCATTTGTGGTTAACCCAAACCTACTATGAACGGACCAAACAAAGTCATTCAAACACGGCTGGTAAATCATGGGATTGTGCTAAAGCAAAAGTCCGTTCCCTGAAAGAAATTAGAGATACTTTGGTTGGTCGGATGGGTGTAAAAAACCACTCGATTCCTTTGGTTAACCCAGTTGCTTTTAACGAGAAACCATTACTTATACATCCTTATCTGCTCGGAATACTACTTGGTGACGGTTCATTATCGGGAAAATATGTGGGTTTTTCAAGTGCTGACGAAGAAATTATTACGCGAATCACTGAATTGGTCCCAGATTCAATTTTGGTAAAACATATAGAAGCATATGATTACCGATTACAGGGTAAGGAAGAAAATAGCTTTAAAAACTGTATTCGTCAATCCTTGAAACTGTTGGGATTAATGGGAAAAACGGCGGCAGATAAATTTATCCCAACTGCTTACCTGATTAATAGTACTGAAAAACGCATCAGGTTATTACAAGGTTTAATCGACTCCGATGGTTACGCCGATGAACGAAAAAATACCCTTAGTTATACTACAATTTCTACCCAACTGGCAAAAGACGTTGTTGCCTTAGTACAAAGTCTGGGTGGTGTAGCAACAGTCTGGGAAAAGGAGTCGTCTTACAGTTATAAAGGAGAGCGTAAAAAAGGAAAAAAAGCGTACACAATTACGATTAATCTCCCTGAAACAATACCTTTTACGACTCTAGCGCGCAAACAGAATAAACTTAAACCTAGAACTCATAGTAAACCGACCCGCTATATTGTCGAAGTCCGGTCGGTAGGGAGAAAATACGCACAATGTATTTCGGTTGCTCACGACTCGCGGCTATATGTGACAGATGATTATATTGTCACCCACAATACCTACACCATCGTTACCGGCGCAATGGAATTGAAGCGGCTGAAACTGGCGAATAAGTCTCTGGTCGTTGTTCAGAACTCCACGCTGGAAAACTTTGTCGAATCGTGGAAAGGATTGTACCCCGATGCCGCCGTGATGTACCCGACTGCCAGCGATTTCAGCAAAGAGGGTCGGCGGGTATTCCTGCAACGCGTCGCCCATTGTGACGTTGACGCGGTGGTGATTCCGCAAAGCATGATGCGACTCATACCAGACGAGTTAGCTTCCCTGGTCGAGTTTATCAGCGAAGAAGCTGAACGCATGGAAGCCCTTATGGAAGCCGAAGAAAGCCGCCGGGGAACCGCCACCAAACGGACAGTAAAGCGGCTGAACGCCCTCAAAGAACGGATTGAAGCACGGCGAAGCAATCAGGCCCTACGGAAAACGGACGATATGCTGTCGTTTGAGCAACTGGGTATTGACGCGCTGTTCATTGACGAAGCCCACAACTACAAGCGGCTGGGGCTGGTAACCAACCGGACCCGCATTAAAGGTATCGACACGCAGGGCAGTGAACAGGCGTTAAGTGCCATGTGCAAGATTCGGTCAGTGCAAAACCGGGGCGGACGGGTAGTACTGGCAACGGGAACGCCGATTTCCAACACAATGGCCGAGGCATGGACGCTGTTACGGTACGTTGCCCCCGACCGGCTGAAAATGTCCAACATCGACACCTTTGACCATTTCGCCGGGTCGTTCGGTCAGGTCGTACCCAGCTTTGAACTGACACCGACAGGCCAGTTTAAGGCCGTCGAACGGTTTGCCAAATTCATTAACGTGCGGACGTTGATTGACATTTTCCGCTCACACGTTGATATAGTGCTGAATGACGAGGTAGACGAGTTTAAGCTGTCGAACGGCTCGAACCTGATTCCCGCGCTTAAAGACGGTAAATACACCAGCATTCAGCTTGATATGACCGACGAGGTTTGCAACCAGTTAAACCGTATCAAAGCTACCCTGGAATGGTTTGAGAAACTGTCTGGTAAAGATAAGCGTGATAACGGGCATATCCCCCTGGTCATGTTCGGTCAGGCCCGGAAGGTGACTATTGACCCCCGGCTGATCGACCCCCGCTTAGCCGGAGAAACGAACGGTAAACTGATGTTTGCGGCCCGGGAAATTTACCGGCTCTATACCGAAAGCAACGACTACTACGGTACTCAGTTAGTCTTTAGTGATGTATTTCAATCGCCCCCCGTTTTAGCCACCAGCGGGACTACCGATCTGTATTCGGAGGATGGGGAAGAACTGGCTGAGGGTACATCGACGGGTGAATATCTGGTCTTTAACGCCTTCGATGAACTCAAACGACTGTTGGTGAACCTGGGCATACCCGAACACGAAATAGCTACTACACCCCAACAGGCCGAAAAACGGGAGGCTGTTTTTGCCAAAGTACGGACGGGTGCCGTTCGGGTACTGATGGGAAGTACCGAGCGGATGGGTGTCGGGGTGAACGTGCAGGACCGGGTATGTGGGATTCACCACCTGGACGCGCCGAACCGCCCTACTGATTTTGAGCAACGCAACGGGCGTGGATTGCGTCAGGGCAATATGTTGGCGACAATGGGCAGACCGATGGAAATTCTGACCTACGGGGTTCGCCGGACAATGGATGCAACGGCCTACGGACGGCTGGCCCTCAAACAGAAATTCATCAACCAGCTTTTAAAAGGTCAGTTGCAGGAAAACACCTGTACCGACGTTTCGGGCGAGGACGAATTTTCGGCCATGAGTTTTGATGAAATGATGGCTACCCTCAGCGGCTCCCAAACAGCCCTGTTGTACGTCAGTCAGCGTTTAGAACTCAACCGGCTCGAACAAAGCGAGAAAAACTACATACGCCGGATGAAAGAGGCCAACTGGCAGATTTATCAGGCCAATACCCGCCTGAACGATTACAGCGACCGGTTGCCGAAAGTACAGGCCGAAGAAATGGTACTCAACAACCACTTCGACAAATCGGGAACCGTAACAGCGATTGAAATTGACGGCGAGGTATTTACCACTGAGTTTGGAAAAGCCCTGAAACCCGTTTTTGAAAAGATTCACTATAATTTCCGGCGGTATGGCTCCGGTACGGCCCATATCAAGGTAAACGGCGTTCTCTTTACGCTTAAAGGCAACAAGCGGTTTTCTGAGGGTCAGACCGAAGCCGTTGTAGAATATTACTGGGGTCACCTGGACGGAGTTGTACAAGTGCCGGGCCGACTTACTCAGTCCATCGAAATCAGCATCAGCCGTTTTTTCGGCATAACCGAACACACACTGGCCAGCATCGACAGGCAAAACAAACTGATCGAGCAGTATTCCCAGATTCTTTCCCAGCCATTCGCCGGAGCCGAGCAACTGACGATCTTACGGGGACGGGTGAAGGAACTCGAACGCCAGTTGCAGGAAGAATCGGGCGTAGTGGCTCTAAAGGCCGAACCTCAGCCGGAAGCTCTGGAACAGGCGGCATAAAAAAAGTCAATTAGTGCTTTATAAACCAAAAACGGCTACCGGATTGAGTAGCCGTTTTTTTTGGGACCGACCGGAACATATAACCGGCCACCGGAAGTAGCCCACCGGACGCAGCAGCTACCCAGTCCGGTCGAATCAAGGGGTAACAAAACCAGGTCCGAACCAAGTGGGCATCAAAGTTCACCCTCGGTGGTCAAGGCATTGATCCCCCCGACGAAGGGTGGTATCTTTAGGACACTGACAACCGGGCCAGCCGGGGAATCGTGTTCTCAATCAAAAAATGGGTGTTTGCCAGGGATTAAAGCCCCCGAATCAATCCCATACTTGCCTATATTTCAATAGGTTTACCTTGTTTTGGAATGAATTTTTGCCTATATTAAATACCCCAGTAAACAACAACTCCCAGTCATTTCATGTATCAATCGTACCAGATTTTTGATCTTTTTGGCGAACCGGTTTACTTCAAAAACCTCGATGAATTCATTACCCAGTGCGAACTGAAATTAGACTCCTATCCGGTCTATGAAACCAACGAAGACCCAGACGAACGGCGGTTACGAACGTGTGAGTTCCGGATGATGCGCCAGCGTTACCGCCATCTGCTGAATCAGCTTTACCCGCTTCGGGGTCAGGCCATCCGGTTACGGGGCGAAATGCGCTTTAGTTTCCTACAGGAGCCAGGACAGGTCATTCATGCGAGCGTACTGGATGAATTACCCGGCAACGGCTTAGTTGTTCGCTATTGGTTACCTCAACAGACAGGCCCGATTGTGCGGGAGGTCTTTTTGGATGAAGTCCGGCTCGTCAGCCTGACCTATCAGACCGATCCGGCCCTTCACCCCGAACTACAGGCCGGCCAGCGGCCAGCATCCCGAAACTGGGGAATGAGTCAGGCCCAAACCGTCATGCCCATTCTGGCGAACTGATCGGTCGGCTTTCCCACCTGTGAGAAAAGGTGGAGAGCCACCCCGAATCAAGGGGAGATACAACCCCTTACCAGGCATCTACTCCAAAACCAACTTAATCAACTGGGACATAAGAGTTTTTTCTGTCCTGATAGAGGGTTCTGAATGTGGCGCTTTATGCTTATTTTAGTCTTTAAATAACTGACTACGATGCCTGTAACCACAACACTGCCCCCCCCCTCTATACCGACAAAACAGACGCTCTTGGAGTTGGCCTGTTAACGATACGCCAGCAGATCATCCAGTTCCTACAGCAGAAAGCCATCGGCAACGGAGCGAACCGTTACTTTGTCCCGGATCAGGAACCAGGTTTTAAGAACGACCCTCTCTTATTGTATGCCGAAGAAGATGTTGTTGGTTTCACCCCAAACGGTCTGTTGGTCGATTCCATTGAATTCGAGTGAGTTTCCATTGAACCGTATGAAACCTATCCGACCGATGGTTTGTACGCAGTTTACCAAAAAAGTACTGGCAGTGGCTCCAATGACCCACGTCTTTATGGATTGATTTTCTGGCTGTAAACGGCTATATTTGCTTTACACATTGCCTGAACAGGGCGTTACCTGTTCACCTGAACATGGCCAAGTTTTATGTTGTCTGGCATGGCCGCGAAACCGGCATCTTTACCGATTGGGAAACCTGCAAACGCCAGATTCACGAGTTTCCCCGTCCCCGCTATAAATCGTTTGATACCCGTCAGCAGGCAGAGATCGCCCTGAAGGCCGGTGCAGATCAGTGGAAGCAAGCTTTGCCCATGCTGGCAGGCAGACCCGCTAAATCCGAAAAGTCACAAGCTCCTACCCTGTTCAGTAGTCCGGGGGCCGAAATGCCATGTCTGGTCGTGGATGCTTCGTTTATGGGCAATACCGGACTGATGGAATACCAGTGTATTGCCTTGCCCGAGCGTAAAACCATTTTTGCTTCCCAGCCTGTGGCAGGAGCAACGGGTAACATCGGCGAGTTTCTGGCGCTGGTCAGTGCAGCCAGGTATGTATTGAAGCATAGGCTGAACTGTCCTATCTACACCGACAGCAAAACCGCGCTAGCCTGGTATCGGGACAAATATTGCCGAACCAACATCCGGGAAGGGTCTTTGTTCGGTATGCCCGAAGAGCAAAAACAGATACTTACCCGCATCGTTGCCGCCGAACAATGGCTAAGGGAAACGGCGCTAACGGGGGTGCGGGTGCTTAAATGGGAGACAACAGAGTGGGGAGAAAACCCCGCTGATTATGGCCGGAAATAACCAAAACCCGGAGAAAAAGGACGTTTAATAGACAATAACCCCCTTTGAAACAGGCAATATCATGCGAAAAACATCCTACCAATGGGTCCGGGTAGTTACTAAATTCTGTGACCAGTGCGGTCAGCCCATCAAGGGCAATCATACCGTCGTAGAAACCCCCGAAGCCGACAAACCTGAACTGGATTTTCATTCGGATTATCAGGACGACGTAAACTATACCTGCTATCAGCAGTGGCAGATCAGGCAATTCCTCCGCCGGTTTATGGAACGCGAAAAACTGGGGGCCGACGAGCTTCTGGTTCTATCCGATGCTCAGTTTGATCCGCAGCAACCCCGCCCGTTCTGGAACAAAATACACCTAACACACTTTATTCTACCTGAAACCAATAGCATGGCTATCCCCAACATCGTCTATATCAACAGTGATTGCCGGTTGAAGTGGCTTAGCAAAGCGGGAGTATTGCAGCCCACCGGTCAAGATAAAAAAGTAGCCCGGAACATTCGCTCCAAAGCTGCTACTTGATAAATTGCCAGATCTAACTTGTCCTGTTTTTGTACGTAAAAAATCAGGAATAACTCAATCAATTGGGTCAGTAAAGGCAAATGTGTCGCCGGAGATGGTTTAATATTGACGTTTCCCAGTGTATCTTTAACTATTGAAATTCAGAAAAATGGCAAATCAGGCCGTACAACTGGTACAAAAACCGATGGATACCCGTCAACTCATTCTTGACTTCGCTGCTCCTGCCATTCAGACGCTTGTTTCCTTGCGCGATTGCCTGTCAATTCGAACCTATCAGGGCGAGGGTGAATTTATTGCCATCCTCATAAAACTCCGGATGAACCTTCATTGGGCCTTGTCAGCCCCGGATGCGCTGGCACTCTGCCGACCCCTGATTGGATCGGAAAGCGATCTGTCCGTACTTGAAGAGGAACTGATAACGCCAAATGCAGTTGGTTTGGGACGAATGGATCGGAACATGCCGCTCCTACTTGCTGGCACTAACCACAGGCCAGATCACACCCGGAGGCAAGGCAGGTCCCGAACAGGCTGACGCATGGAAAACAGCCCTCACAAAACCCTGTACCAACCTCAACACCCGTCAGGAGCCAGGGCACGGCCTCGACGTATACGAATTCAGCAAGCTTGTATTTTTTGGGCGGTCAGGCAGCTGGATGGGCTTACTCGACACGGACGAACTCGAAGATCTGCTGGAGGAGGCCCCGCAACTCATCGAAGGCCACTACACGAGGGAATCGCACTGGGAACAGGTAGTTTATAATCCCAGTAAAAACAACAGTATTTTAATTAAAAAAAACATTCGTTTTTTTATGATTTTTGCCAATCTTGCAGTAATATATACCTGATAAACAATATATTGATTTGGGAAAATATATTATTTCCTTTAATTTTAGCCCCAAAACAGAGAGTTATTTTCATAATATAAAACTTTTGAATTATGCAAAAGAATTTAGTTCAGTTTGTTGGTCGTATCGTTAGAGACCTGGAAACCAAAGCGGTAGGGAATAACGGAGCCGTCGTTGGCCGGACTACGCTGGCCGTCAACGAGTCCTTCAAGAAGGGAGACGATTGGCAAGAAAATACAACATGGGTAAACCTGGTATTCTGGAACCGGCTGGTTAAACAGCTTCAGGACCAAAACGTTAAAAAAGGCAGCGAGCTGTTTGTGGAGGGTCGTTACCGGCAGGATCAGTACGATGATGCCAATGGCCAAAAACAAACTGTCCATTATTTTGAAATTTCAAAATTCGCCAAGCTAGAAAGCCGCAAGGCAGAGGGTAGCAAGGCAAGCGGGGACGATTCGGTTAAAATCGAAGCCATAACACCCCCACCTTATCCCAACCGGGACGATGAACCGTCAGATTTGCCGTTTTAAGTCCCCATCCCGGCCCCCGCTGTCCGGGCAAACCCAGCGCAATGAAGAACAGTATGCAAATGGCCGTTCAGGCTGATACACCCGACGATGCAGAAAGGATTACGATGGCTCTTCTCGACGGCCAGCCCTATCCACGTCTGCTGATCAACTACAGCATTGTGCGGGGTAAAACGGTCAAGCTAACGCCTACCGTGAGACAACGTAGCCTGATCCGACAGATCAACAAAGAACAGGTCATCACGCTATGCCGCGAAGCCTTACGGAATGTCCTTCACCGGACCGACCTCCGCAAAGTACATGAACACCTGGTTCCGCTGGTCGTCCGCTTACTGCTGTACCACCATGAGCTACCGTTCGCCGACATTCAGGTATATAACCTTCAGGCCCATTCGCTTACCCTGCCTGACCCCGCCGACCTCAAAGAGGGCCGTTGGTGGCTGGTCACCGTTGAGTATGATTATGTGGCTGATCTGGAAAAATACCTGCCCGAAATGATTACCAGTCTGGAGAACCACGTACCGGCATTTGCCAAAGAAGGGGTGCTCATCGGGGGAAAGGCCGTCCGTCATTACGGATCATCCCGAAATCCGGCGTTTTGGGAGTACCTGATTCATTCGTCCGTTTTTCCGCCGGGCATGACTAAACTGACTCCCCAAAACCGGGTTTTCAATGCCAAGGGCGATCCGTTTCTGATGGCACTCTGGGAAAACACCCCCGCCCCGATGATCGGAGGTATTGCCGGGGAGCCAACGCTTTCGGGGTCACTCATTTATACTTTTCTGACCGCTTATAAGGCACGGGACCTGATGTGGGCCGACGAGATTGAGCATGATCTGAAATTCTGGCTTAGAATGATCCGCCAACAAGCGGAGAAAAGCCAGGAGAACACCACAGGTTCACTTCTATCCCCCAGCATTCTTGATTTGCTGGGAGAGGCCGACCGGCAGCTAATCCTGAAGTTGATTGGCGGAATCAGGGGGCTGTAGCCCCCATCGGTGCCCCTCGGAATATGTATTCACAGCAACGGTAACCCGTTGTTTTACAACCCCGTTAAGGGGTCAAACTACGTACTATCAGTTCCGTTAATCTGAGACCATTTGTAGACTGACGATGCCGTTCTTTGCCGGAGCGTTCCAATACCTCCTCCTACTCCGTAGCCTGGAAAAAACAGCATCTACCCATAGAGTCATTATGGAAAATATCCTGCCTTCAAGTTTTGAGCAACCCATGAACGAGGTTCTTGGCTTGTTACCGCCATTTCTGGAATACCATAAGGGAATGCCCGAAACGGATTTAATTGCCCGCTTTGGGCAGATAACCCTGTCTCAAATCCGGAAGGACCGCTCCCTGGTCCAAACCCTGCTCGTTCACTATTTTGCCATCCAACATCCTGAGCATATTCCTGGGGAGGAATGGGTTCGTATGGCTGAGGACCTGGCGCGAATCACCCGGGAAGACGACCGAATCCGGCTTATCACCAAAATGACACAGCAGGCGAATACCCTGCTGAATACCTACATCGAGTCTCAGGGGGGTATGGTCGTAGGCATTCTGCCCCGATTGGTGCTATACCTGGTTTCGGGACGGGTTCCGGGCCTGATACCCGCCGATCATCCCGTCTTTTCGGCCTTCCTGATCGACTACGATCCCAGCTACCTGGGCTGGTCAGAACGAGTCAACGAAGCCATTGATGAACTGGGTTACGGCTCTCTCTATGAAAGTGAAGCGATCTATTTCTGGCGTCTCTACTGTCGGCAAAAAAACGACCCCTATGCGCTGCCCCCCCGAAACCTTCTGCGTATTAAAACGATGCTGGCTCCGCTACTGGCCCAGTGCCAACAGGCTGCTCAACAGCCTGAATCCAATCAGGCACTGCTCATCGAAACGGCAATGGATGGTTTTACGGCCAGCGAAGAACTCCTGCACTCAGACCCCCTCCTGCCGGCCATGATGATCCTGTCTATGCAGTTACAGGGGGAGCCGGAAATTCAGATTTCTAGTAAAACGGGGCGGTCCCTGCGCGAGGTACTTACCATCGCCGATTCAGCCCGGGCTACGTTGCTGGAACGGGCACACCGGCCTGATACAACGATCAATCGACAGGATGCCCATATATTTCCCCTCCTGAATGCCTATTTCGACTCATTCCGCCAAACCATCCGGCAACAGCTTCACGCACATCGTCACAGCCAGATTGCCACGTATCTGCTGGCACACTTCACCCTGACGGAAAACATGGCCTATGGCCTTGCTGAACGGTTGCAATTCTGCCAGACCAGCACCGAAACAGACATCCGCTTCACCCGTCAGAATCTCTTGCCACCCAGCCCCCCGGACCGGGTGGAGCTGGAGCGGATTCGCCGGGCACTTCATCACTGGAAAGGTGATCCCGGCCTGGCTGACGCATTCTTCTACTGGTCCGTCGTGTCAGAGAAAGAAGATTCCGAATGGATTCCTGTCCCCCTCTCCATCCGGGAAATCCAGGATTACCTCCGGCCCTATATCCCGAAACGGCTCTGAGGTGCCGCTTACCTCGTTCGTACACAACCCCCAAACATCCATAAAAAAATGGAAAAAGCACTTGTCAGTATACTGTTGTTGCTCAGCACAACGACCCTGCGTGGACAGCGCATGGAGTATCACCCCGCCCCCAAACCCACCGGCTATTCCATAACCGGCCAGATTAAAGGGGCCGAAAATCAGACGCTCAAATTAGCCTATTGGTATACCCCCAAGGAATACGTAACACGGGATTCCGCCCGTACCACTGCCGATGGCTACGCCGTGTTCCGGGGGGGCAAGCCCCTTCCACAGGGCTTGTACATTGTCATCCTGCCCAGCGGCAAGGTGGTCGAACTGATTCTTGACGAGAATCAGCATTTCCGCTTTGCAACCAGCGTCGATGATCCGGTTCGGAAAATGACTATTACCGGCTCCGAGGAAAATACCCGGTTTTATGCCTACCAGCAAACGATGATCCGGTTCTTTCTGGAGTCGCAGGCGAGGGGCTTTAAAAATACCGAAGATATTGCCCGGGCTTCCGAAGCGTTCCGTAGTTCATTTTTTGGGCAGAACCCAAACAGCTTCACTGTCAAGCTGCTCAAAGCCGCCGAGGAACCGCGCCTGTATATTCCATCAACAAAGGCCGTGGCCAACCGGGATTCGATGGCGGCATTCTATGCCTCCCGTTCCCACTACTGGGATAACCTGGACCTCTCGGATGAACGAATGCTTCGTACCCCTTTTTTCCGCAACCGGCTTAGTCTGTATGTGCAGAAACTGACCCCTCAGAAACCGGACTCACTGGCCGGGTGCGCTGACTATTTGATCAGAAAGGCCGGCACCAACGCTGATATGCGTCAGTTCCTGGCCTACTACTTTATCCAGAATTACGAGCGTCCCCAACAACTTGGTACAGAAGGTGCATTCATTCATGTAGTTGAGACGTACATCCTTACCCGTTCAATTCCCCTTCAGGATACGGCTAGCTACCGCCGTTATGTCGAACGGGTCAATACCCTCAAACCGCTCCTGACCGGAAAACCTTTTCCTACTCCAACCCTGTCCGATCCATCGGGTAAACCCATCGCCTTTAATAGCATTGACTCCCCCTTTCTGATCGTATTTCTCTATGATCCGGAATGTGCGCATTGCAGACAGGCAACTCAGGAGCTGAAAGCATTTGCCACCGGCAGAAAAGCAGATGGTGTAAAGATACTAGCTATACCAACCACAAACACCGGTAAACCGTGGTTATCGTATATCCGGACATTTGGAGTCAGCGACTGGATCAATGCCTTTGATGCACAGCGCGATACCAATTTTTACAATCAATATGATGTTGATGCAACGCCCGTTTTATATGTATTAAATAAGCGAAAGGAAATTATAGCAAGAAAGCTACCTATAGAGAAGTTGCCGGCCTTTTATATGTTCCATAAGAAGTCAATTAATAGGGAAACAATTAATCATAATAAATGATTATATTGCCGCGTTCATATGTCATACGACAAATGACACCTAACTAAAGGTGTCTAATATTAATAATGTAGTTAAACGATAAAGCGAATGAGCAAGAGTACAGTTAATTTCCATTTCTTTTCTCCATCTGATAATGTTGAAAAGCAAGCTAAAAAAACAAAAAATAACGAAACAATTCTTTCTGGATACATATCAAGATCGGGTAAACTGGTATTTCCTCCTGCAATTCAAACCTCGCTACCTGTTTCATTAAAAGAAACTAAAGTAAGGATTGCGGTTGAAGAAGGTAAAACCAAAATCAAAAAATTATATATTTTACCCTTTACGAATGCAGAAAATGGGTTTCCGGTAGAAGAAACCCCCAGAGGATATATAATCTCACTGGGAGAAATACTCATGAACGGAGGCGTTACCTTTGACAAGAAAAAGTACACTTTTTCTATACTGTCCTTCAAATATGATGAATCAATAGGTATGCAGCTTACTATTCATGAAACTGAAAACCCCAAAAAGGGTGTTGAATATACAGGTAAAAAAAGAGGCCGTAAACCAAAAAGTATTGAATCTTCTGTAGAATAACCACTCAACCGGTTCAGAAACGGATATTTAAGCCCAAAGGGCGGACTTTATATGTCCGCCCTTTGGGCTTAAAGTTTTGACCTGTTTTATTATAAAATATAATGATAAAATACGAAGTTGGAAAAGAGTTTCCTTATTCGGAGTACAAGGCAAATGTAGAGGAGGGTCCGATAATAATGTTTACATCAGGCCTGTTTGATATTCTTTTTTTCTCTGATAGCCCTGATGAAGACAAAGCTGTGTTTACCAAAGGATTAATGAGATATGGTGTTTTCGAAAAATCATCAATACCATTCTTTATTGTTGATTTTTCGAAGCATTTCAACTTTGACGTTTCGATGAATATTAATGCAATGGATCAGTCTAAGGTTGACAAGTGGCTCAACAGCAAGCATAATTTAATTACATTATTCCTTATTCATTCACGAACTAACATCATATATGGTATTCGCAGTATCAGCATTAATCATCTAACCGCTGAGTTAATCAGAGATATTTGCAAAAAACAGGATAGTGAATATGCAGGTCCGGATGAAGTAAACAGGGTAATAGACCACATTATCGCCACAATTTCAACAGACCAGATGATCAATCAAACTAATATGCATAATCTAAAATAAGTCCAATATCCGATGTAAACAAAAACGCCTGATTGAAACCAATCAGGCGTTCCGACTATATCCACACCATTTAAGGATGTTCAAAGTTTTTACCCGGGTTGCAAATACTTTAACATCTGATTCAAAATTAAACAAATGAATGTTGCGTTGCAAACTTTAATATGACTTTTTCATCAAAGATCTGCATAATCTTAAATGAATACCCTTTGTTACTATTTCAATCCGCAAGAAAACACACACCATCAAAACTGGCTTTTAAGCAAATTTAGCTAAAAATGAATCATGTTATTAAAGAATATATTTTGAAAAGCGATGTATATATCGCCATAAAATAAGTATTTAAATCGAATCAAAAGGGAATAGAAAAGATATTGGTAGAGCGTATTTGTGATGTCAATACCTCCATTATTTTGTATTTTTAAGTCAGCAAAATGTGGGAGCCAGCCCGTAGTAGTACTGCACGATACAAAGAAATACTGGGTATCGAAATTCCTGACACCAACAATTCACTAACCTTATTTTAACCATGCAAACCCAAAACGTCGAAGATCAGGCCCGTAAGGGCGATGAATATCTGATCAAAACGATTCTCTACCGACGAGGCATTCACGAGTTAACCCTGAAAGACCATATATATCCCTCTGCCTTAAGTGACTTTAGTTCCCCATCAAATTCCTATTCGGCTATAGCGGATGATAAAGCCCTGTCACAGATTGCCATTGACAGCTATATCGACCGGTGGACTTCGACCGAACTGAGACCAGAAGAGGCTGAGGGAACGGCCATGTATATTTACGATTATCCTGAGATTAATTCTCAGAACTTCATGTTGTACTATTTCGGAGTCCTTGACCAGGTATATGCTGCCATTGAAAGCTGCGCAGAACGGGCCGCTCAAAACTGGATCAAACGATGGAACCGTCCGTTGGGAAAAGACGAGTGGTTTGAACAACTTGGGCTAGAGTCGATAATGTTCAATCAGTTTCCTGAAAAATATGACCGGTATGATATTTATCATCGGGCCTGTTATTTGCTGGGGCAGGATGAAGCGTTACTGGCCACGACCAAAGCCGCATACGAGCAAAAACTACGTGAATACGTTCTTGATGAATCCCTGTCAGATTTTGACATAAAACAAGCTATCGCAGAAACGTCACCTACCCAAAAGGCTTTACTAAAAGTTTCCGACAATACGTTGAAAGTGCTCGAAAAGGCATTGGATAAGCTGGAAATTAAAGAAAAGGCCTGGACTGCTTACAAGAAACGGCAAGAGGCAGGTCTTCGGCTTAACCCCCACAACACTGACGCGGCAATCCGCAAAACCCTCTGGCAACAATTCAAACCGGCTCCTTATAAGGAAGCAGACCGCATCCGGAGCATCTGGACTTACTACGAAAAAGGACTGCCTAAAAACCGGGTACACCGGATTAGCCAGCTTATCAAGGGAGACCGGTTGAACCAGGTCAAAGACAACGGTTTTGACCTGGAGCTTTACCCGGTAACCCTGATTGGCGAAGATTTAACAGAAGAACCGGCCTACCTGGTCGAATTCCTTGCGGTCTCTCTGCCCGACGACGTATCGAACGAGGTCCATTTATTTACTCACCTTGCCGATGCGAAAGCCTGCTTCGCCTTCTACAAGGACCCCGATAAACATCGGAGTACAGATACGTTTAAGGCTTTTATCATAAAGCCCGATGGTGAAGAATCCAGTATGAGCGGGTGCAGGCTTGTAGAGGGAATGTATGTCCTTGCCCACGGTAAACCCCTGTTCGCCAAAGACCGGATCATCCGGGCTGGTATGCAGGTAGAGGCCGTTACTCAGCAGGTCGATCACAGTATGGATGAGTACGGCGATATGCGGCTGATCATGGCCGACCCCCTCCTGAAATCGTGCATCCTGACTATGGGCCGGAACGAAGATGGGTTCGACGTGCGGGATTATGAGCAGGAAACTATCCGCCGTCAGATCGCCAGCAAGCTCCTCCAGTTAACCAAATATGAGTGCTGGGAAACGGGTATCCGGTATTATAAACTTTCCAGCCGACTACCCGAACGCCTGTTTGGCTCTCTGAGTGGGGCCGGTATTGTGTGGTATCACGACACGGAGGTTGAAGAAGAAGGAAACTGGAAAGGCTGGTGTACCACTGACCTTTCAGGTCTGACACGCGCTCTTAGAACCGAGGGCTGGTCTTGTGATCAGGTCCATACTGCTTAAACCCTATAGAGAGCTAAGCAGACGAAGCAGGAGGGTCAAAATCCGGTGGCTTAGAGGGGAAGATATACGTTGGCTTTTCTTCCCCTTCTTCTGGCGGTAAAAGGCCATAGAGATGGGCTACGGACGGAATATCGTTCGACGGATCGGGCCACGGGACACCGGTTAAATCAGGGCTGAGTCCCAAGGCATCAGGTTTGTTTTCACTCAATAAAACGCGTCCGAAACCACCAGTCACCGCCGAAGTCAACCACCTCATCAATCGCTTTAACATTGCTTTATGAATAGGCCAATGTAAAGTGAGCCATGTGCGCCACTGCAAGCAGAGCCACCCATACCGATGGAAAGTGAGCCACCTGTGGATAAGTGGATTCGTGAAGCGTGAAAGTCTTTCTTTGTCCCGACAGTCTTTGACAACTGTCCGGGAAGAAGATGGCAAATACTCGAATCGCTATGTTCCAAATTCGTCGACTCATCGAACTGCGTTTACAAGGGGTTTCCAAACGCAATCTGGCGCGATTGCTGGCCATGTCCCGCAATACCGTCCAGCACTATCTGACACAATTAGAAGCCCATTTCCCGGACTTAGCAAGCTTGCTTGACTGGGATGATGCTCAGTTAAACCGCTTGTTAACCACACCGGTGCCTGCCGTCAGCAGGCATACTGAACTCATCGGCCTGTTTCCATCCTACGAACAGGAACTGGCTCGGCCGGGTGTCACCCGCCAGCAGCTCTGGCTGGAATACCGACAGCAATACCCCCAGGGCGTCCGCTATTCCCAATTCAATAATCTACTGCGTGCCTGGCAAGGCAGTCAGAAAGTGGTCATGCATTTAGAGCACAAAGCGGGAGAACAGCTATTTATCGACTTTGCGGGAGATAAACTGGAACTGACTGACACGGCTAATGGTCAAAAACGAACGGTTGACGTGTTTGTAGCTATCTTACCTTGTTCGCAACTGACCTATGTGCAGGCAGTTGATAGTCAACGGCAGGATGATTTTATCCATGCCTTACAGAGCTGTCTTCAGACACTAGGCGGTGTACCACAGGCCATTGTGCCCGACAACCTCAAAGCGGCTGTTACCCGGGCAGATCGTTATGAACCCACCATTAATCAGACACTACAGGACTTTGCCTCTCATTATCAGACAGTAATTTTTCCGGCCAGGGCCCGTAAACCCCGGGATAAAGCCTTGGTAGAGAATGCAGTCCGGCTCATCTACCAACGCGTTTATGCCCCCCTGCGGAACCAGAACTTTTATAGTCTATCGAGTCTTAATGAGGCTATTGCTCAGTTGGTAGACCAGCACAACCGCACCCCATTGCAGGCAAAAGGATATAGCCGTCAGCAACGCTTTGAACAAATAGAAAAGGAGCTGTTGGCAGGCTTACCCACTCAGGCCTATGAGTTACGGCATTATGCCCAGGCTAAAGTCAACCAAAACGGGCATGTGCAGTTGGTGGCTGATAAGCACTTTTACTCGGTGCCTTACCAGCTGATAGGCAAAGTGCTCAAACTGATTTATAGTCAGCAGACCGTCGAGCTTTATCACCACTATGAGCGGGTAGCTGTTCACCAGCGACAGGCTACCCCCAGTCAATACACGACCATGCGAGAGCATTTACATCCCCACCATCAGTGGCTTAGCCAACACTCGCCGTTGTTCTTTTGCGAACAAGCCAGCCAGATTGGCCCTTTCACACGCCAGCTAGTCGAGCAACTACTGGCTACGCACAGCTACGCCCCACAGGCTTATCGCTCATGCAGCGGTATCTTGTCGCTGGCCAAAAAGTATGGTAACGACCGACTGGAACGCGCCTGTCAACGCGCCTTGCACTTTCAAGCCACCAATTATCGCTTTGTGCGAACGATCCTGGAGCGGGATATGGATCGGCTGGAGCTGGATAGTCAACCGGCGGTCATAGCCCAATCAATCTTGACGCATGAAAACATCCGGGGTGCAAAAGCTTACCAATAACCTATAAATTAACTAAATATGAATAATCAAGCCACCTTAACGGCCATGCGTAAACTCAGTCTCTGGGGCATGGCCCAACACTTTGAGAGCCTGCTGCGGCTACCCCTGGATCACCACCCTACTACCGACATGGTAGTGGCTCAACTCATCCAGGCTGAAGATGCTAGTCGTCAGCATCGTAAAACACAGCGGGCCATCCGGGAGGCCCATTTCCGCTATCAGGCCGCTATTGAGGAAATCCACTATCTGCCGGATCGCAATCTGGATAAAAACCAGCTCCTTCGGCTGGCCGATCTATCATTCATCAATCGGGCAGAAAACCTACTCATTACGGGTGCTACCGGTTGTGGTAAGAGCTTTCTGGCCTCGGCCTTCGGGTATCAGGCTTGCCAAATGGGCCTTCGCGTAGCTTACTTCTCCCTACCGAAGTTGTTCCAGAAGTTACACTTAGCACAGGGTGATGGGTCGTATTTGAAAGAGATGACTAAACTGGAGAAACAGCAGTTGCTGATCCTGGATGATTGGGGCTTACAAAGCCTCTCGTTGGCGGAACGACTAACGCTGATGCAGATCATGGAGGATCGTCATGGCCGGAGTAGTACGATCATTACCTCTCAGCTACCCGTCAGCGCCTGGCATGACTATCTGGCCGATGCAACCTTGGCGGATGCCTTACTGGATCGATTGGTGCATCAGGCACACCGAATCGAGTTGAAGGGAGAATCCATGAGAAAACGGATGAAAGGGGAAGAAAAAAACAGACAATAACTACCTTTGTAACGCTTCATTACTACTTATCCACAAGTGGCTCACTTTCCATCGGTACACCTGGCTCACTATCATTGGCCTACACAGCTTTAAGACTATAAACGCAAAATAATAAAAATACAGGTATCCAAACAGTGCCAGGGTCTAAAAGGGAGCCAGCCCGTAATCTGGCTTGTTATCATGAAATCAATCCTGACTCTTTTAATCACAATCCTGGTTAGTCTCAATCTATCCGCTCAGACCAGCCAGTCTCTTCCTCCTAAGTACAGCAATACTTCGTTAATTGTTGATGATGCCGGTGTACTGAACGATACACAGGAAGAACAGCTATCAGTGTATATTAACAGCAGGCAGGCTGGAGCAGTCAGTATCATTGTACTAATCTGCGACATAACGAAGTACGGCTACGCCATAGATGAGTACAATGATCTGGCCGTCGCTTACTTCAATGCCTATGGTATTGGCCTGAAAGGAGCTAATAACGGCATATTGATCCTTCACGACCCAATACACCGGAAATTCTGCATCGCAACCGGTTATGGAACCGAAGGCATGATACCCGATATAACTGCCCGTCATATCTATCAGAACTGCATCCCCTACCTGAAAGCGAACGAATTTGAACAGGCTTACCGGACCGCCGTTGATGGGATCATGCTGGAGGTACAAAAGGAGGCTCCATTGGCACAACAGCAGCAAGACGTCCAGAAAAAGTATCAGGAAGTCCGTAAGCAGGAAATTCCCGATAGCCTAACTTTATTGTTGCTGTTGATCCTTGGTTTGCCAGGTTTGATGATATTGTATGGAAGAGGCTATCTCAACTTCATTGTACTATGGTATTATAGGGCGCTATGGATACCTGAAAAACAAAAAAAGCTGAAGACGAAACTTACTCAGCAGGAAAAAAGGATACCAGCGATTTCCATTAAGCGAACCGACCTGCCTGCCTGGATCGCCCCTAAAGGAGATGCGTTGTACCAGCAGATCCTAGAAAAGGTTGTGACCCTCAAAGCAGAAATCGACGGGTTGGTGAAGGGCTATCAATCTGACAGTTTGGAGAAGGATTGCAACAGACTGTATGAACAAATCAGCGTCTTAGCGGATGGGTATGAGTCTGACCTGAATGCGTTGTATCAGCAGGTGGAGACCATTGCAGAGGAAGCTCTTGCTCAATTCCCCCACATTACCAAATTAGCCAGTCAGATTGATCTGGCCACCAAAATATACCAGATACACGGCCTTACCCCACCCCGATTAGTAGTCGCCCATCAAACCTTGATTCTCCAGGACTTGGCGACTTTCCTCGGAGACCTCGAACGTACACTGGCGGTCAAAATCGCTGAAAACCCGGAAGAACTGCTATCCTATCTTCGTGAGCTGAAGCAGAGTCTAAACCACTATGTAGATACAGAATCTACAATCAGTCATGCTGAAAACCTTTGGTATGAGGTGGAAGATTGTAGGGCGAAGATTGTCGGTATCTATAAGAACGAGTCTTACCACCCGTGTCCGGAAATAGCCGACCTGCTTAAATTACAGGAACATCTGAACGCTGTTCCTAAAAGAACCCTGGTGGAGAACCTGGACACTTATCCTAAGGTTGCAGACCTGGTGAAAGTGGCCAAAGAGCAATTGAAACGTTGTGCAAACACCATTGAACAACACCAGAAACAGAAACAGAAACTTGACCGGCTCTTACTTGATCGAAGCGGAAGCGAAGCCTATCAATTGCTTTTAGACGAGTACAACAAAATCCGCAATGGTCCAGCCGGTAAAACATTACCGGAGTCGCTCCGTTCTCAGTTTCCAGAACTGCCCGACTGCGCTGCGTTCAATATCTTGCTGGAAACCGCAGTTCGGCAGAATGACATCCATCAGCAGGTAGAACTCAACCAAAATTATACGGATGGCTCCTTTGTCAAGGCCGGTAAAACGATTGAGCAAATTGACAGCCTGCTCTACAAAGCCTCCTCCCTGGCAGAAAGCCTGCATGAGCTACTGGTAAAGTTTGAATGGGCGAAAGGTAACTACAACCAGAGTAAAGCTACAGTCATGAAAATCCTGAGTGAGATTGACCAGACGTTGAAGCACTCGGATGTATCCGCCCAAACCCGCAACAAGGTCATCAATGCCCGGAATACACTTCTGGAACTAACCCGGCAGGAAACCGGCACAATGGTAAACTGGATCGACCTGACAACGCGCCTAACGGGTATTCAACAGGAAGTTGAGACCTTCAACCAGCAGATCGCGCGGGATATTAGTCAGGCAGAGAGTGATCGTCAGGCGGCAGAACGCCGTCGCCAACAGGAAGAGGATGACCGTCGAAACAGTTACCATTCCGGTTCATCATTCAGCACCTGGTCTTCAGGTTCTTCCGTGACAGACTATAGCAGTAACAATGACGGGGGTTCGACAGGAGGAGGTGGAGCTGGGGGCGACTATTAAAGCGACCACAAACTTGAAGACGGCTTTGCGCGAACCAACTTTAGCAATAAATCAATTGTTTTAGATTTGAATTTCATTTTTAGTAGCATCCCAAGAGGCAGAGCGTTCCGTTAATCGCTCACTGTACATGGCACCCGTCAAAACCATCAAAAACCCCCGGAAAATCAGAACAATAACTCATCCGGACTATACAAACTATTCACTGGAAGTACTGGACGTTGCCCAATACCCCAATGTGTCACCCGTTCAGAGCGTATGGATTTGCAGGGACAAAACCCGCATAGACAAATTAAGCGATTCACCTAAAAGGCTGGAAAAAACGATCCGGCAAGGCCTGAAAAAAATTGAAGAAATGGCGGGCAAACCTGCCCGATCTCCAGCTTAAGTACAGAGGGCAGGGCCTGATTTCCTCCTGCCGGACAATCGAATCAACAGGGTCAGAAAAGAACAGGCTTTGCGCGTGCGAACTTGTTATTGGGGGGGAGAAGAGCGATCTTTATAAAAGAAAAAACGAAGCCCCGGAGAGTTGCCAACCCCAAAAAAAAACGAAAACGGAAGATTCTTCCTTTTTTAATCGGGCCGGAATCGTGCAGTGTACCAGTGATGCCAGGGCAGGGCGTAATCTGACCAATGACATGCAACTTCCAATGTCTCCATTGACCATCGAGGGCGACAACAATGTGTTAGCGGGATACCCTCCGATACCTAAGCCAATGTTTGATCTGGCACTGGCAACCGGCGTGATGTGCGAAGCGGTCGAAGATACCATGCTGGACACGGACGAGACCCCAATCATTCTCAAACCCGGGAATATTTACCGGTTTGATTCAGGCCGTATGGTCTATATCGTGCGGGTTGAAACCGATAACCGGCTGTATATGATTGACCGGGACGGCCAGGTCGCGCAACAGGTGATCACCAATCCCCAACCCGACAGAATTTTGGATACCCGAATGACGGTCGGCAGTGAAAGCCAGAACCCGGAATTACTCGCACTCATGCACAAGGATGGGATTTTTCAACCCCATTTCGCGCTGGCTGAAAAGACCTTTGAGGGCCGTAATTAATTCGTACACCAAACCCATTCACCAAACCAATAACACCCAATAACCTTGAAGAATAAATCTGCTTTTGATGCCCATACCGGCATATGTTATGTTCCCGAAAACACCACCTCTGTCGAAGAGGGCGGATACACCTACCGGGACTTTCTGGAACTGACCGGTGGTGATTTGCAACTGGCCGAAGAGGTCTTTGATCTATGCGAAGGCCAGCAACCCGCCGACGTATTGGCCGTACTGGAAACACTCCCTCCCGTTGCCGCGCGGCTGTCTCTGAAAATGGTCAACCTGAAACGGGAACTGATCACCACAATTCTGTCAGGACTGGCGACGGGGCCGCAGCCGCTCCTGCTGTTTTCGGTGGAGGGCAAGGATCGACTTCTTCTGGGTGCTACCTATGCGGATGATTCCATCCTGGATTACATCACCTGTCTGGGTGTTGACCGGGCCGAAGACGGAGCGGTAACCGGCGCAACGATCTACTCGCATTTCGGCAACCAGTTATCGCTGGAGCAGCTACAGATTAATGACCTGTTTAATCTGGTTTCCCACCTGCCCCAGGCCTGGGACGGAGCCGTAGAGGTATCGGATACAACACGGGTCTTTGGCACCTTTGAAAATACAACACGGGCACTGGAAGAACTGTACGCACAAAAGGCCTATCTGGAACTAACAAACCGGGATGCAACACTCGGTATCTACGGCCACCAGCTTACGGGCAGCTATAAAGACCAGACCAGTAAGACCGTGTACGTTCACATTCAGATTGGGGGCGTTCTCGAAGAACCGGAACCCAGTTTTGACGGTAGCTGGCACTATGAATAAGCATTTCAAGTTGGAACGCCTACAGGCCGGCGAGACCTTTATTACCTGCGAAAAGGGCAATTCGATGCTACCGCTGATTGCATCCGGCCAGAAACACCGGCTGGCTCCGGCTACGGTCGAAAACGTGGCAGTCGGTGATATAGTGTACTGCAAGGTGAAAGGGCAGTTCTACACCCATAAGGTCGTCGCCACTGACCCCCGCAAGGGTTGTCAGATTGCCAACAACAAAGGGCATGTCAATGGGTGGACACGGGCCATTTACGGAAAAGTAACCGAGATTCTTTGATCACTCGCTCAGGCGAATCACGCAGAACGAAAAAAAATGACGAACCTACCCAATCCTTCCGGGATATTGGAGACCCGGCCTGACGCAGAACGACCCAAACTCGTACTACATACACTGGTGCTGAGTGTACGCCAGATGATGACCCTGGTGGGTAATGCCTGGGGAGATGATCTGTTGTTACAGTATCACGAAGGCCCCTTGACGTTTACGTTCAACCCCGACAACAGTGCCGAAGAAGCTCACCAACGCCTGATCGAGCGCATGAGAGCGACTTCGCTTTCCCTGCGAACCTTTGCCGATAACCCCCGGGATTTACCCAGGATTCAGTACCGGCGCACCGTTGATGCGACCGTTTTCTGGCTTCGGTTTTTCAAAACGAATAGCATCGCCATCACCCTCGAAACCCCATTCCCTGCATGGATTAGAGGGACCGTGCCGCCCCTGATTTCCTATTTTACCGGGGAAGCAAACTGACAGCAGCGATTTTAAAACAAAGAAGCCGACAACGGTTCTACCGGTTGTCGGCTTCTTGCATATCCGCCACGGCAGATCGGTCGATGGGCCTATTTTTTCAGGGCCGCAACCGGGGTTTTCACCCGTAACGGGCGCGGCAGGCTACGCACGACCGCCGACAGCCACGCCCCAAAGGCAGAAGGCAACAGCAGTACTCCCCATCCTTTCAGAAGCACCACGACGAATCCTTCCCACGAGTTCATCACCAGTACCATCTGATTGACGGCCAGCTCTCCGGTCGGATCACCGGGATTGGCCAGAATCAGATTTACCTGACCGGCAATGTATTGCCGAAGTGGCTCCGAAGAAATAAACCCATGATAAAGAAACAGGTGGATCACCACCAGCGCATAGGTAAAGAAAGCGGTAGCCACCGCCGATTGAAAGGCTGTTCGAAAGTTCCATTGCCCGGTTTGCCCGAAAAAAGAGGCTTCATTGTCGAGGGCAACGGCCATTCCGCCCCCTAATACCAGGGCCAGAACATAATCAAGGGGCCAGTAAGTCGGGGCCGTTAGCCCGGTTGTGTACAGACCGATACGCATTAATATCTCCACTCCCGCCGATACCAACCCGACCTGCCAGATTGTCTTTCTCATAAACTTTGCCCCAGATTGAAAAGACTGGAGCACCAAAGTTAAAACAATCGTTTTATTTACAAAAAACAAGCCAATCAACAGGGTCAAAAAAGGGCGGTGTTGGAGGGGTTCAGATTGCCGGAGAGTGAGGGGAGCCGTATCTTTACTATACGATCACACAAGGCCAGATCCGGGGCGTAATCACGGATACTACATAAATGGAAACGACACTACAAGCAACTGCCCTAACTTCCTGTCGTCGGGAGCATGGAGACTCCTATTGGCAAATCAGCCTGTTTTCTTATCCCGATGCGCCCGATGCTTACCCCATCGGCTATGAGGCTGTCGCCCGGCTGGATGGTAAGGACTACGATAAAACCATCATTCCGGGCGACAGCGGTCTGATGGGCGGCTTCCGGCAAGAGTGGGACGCGTTATGGTCAGCGCATAACTGGGTATCCAAGTGGTTGAAGGAGGCAGAAATGGGCGGGGATGATACACGCGAATCGCCCCTGTTGCTGGAACTGATCCGGCTGTTCAGCCCCTATTATGGGTTTAAAGGGCCATTCAGTTTTAATCGCCACAACTGTTGTATCAATCCCGAGGTGCTGACGCTGAAGGAGAACAAGGTTGAGATCGAAATCAGTCTGGCAGCAACCCCCGCTGGTCAATGGGGATTTGGCTTTTCCGTATCGACTTCCAACGCTGGCCATAGCTTCAGCGTTTCGGGAAAAAGCTGCACCTATGGAAGCCGTGAGGAAGCGTTGCACCATGCCGTGCAGTATGGCAAACAGAGCGGGCTGGTCATTGAGGCCCGTGCGACGACGCTACTCGACAAACTCATCGGGAAAACCGTTCAACTATCCCTGTTCTAAGGTTCCAACCGGCATCCTGAACGGAAAAACATCAATCTTTGTCCCATGTACACGCTACAGTTCCATCTTCAGATTACCCCGGCCAACGAATCCGGGAGGGTTCTGGCCCGGATCAACGGTCAGCCACTCGACCCCGGCCCTTCTCAGGCCATCAGCAATCATAGCCCGGACGGATTCGAGTACGGCTACGGTGGTAGCGGTCCCGCCCAGCTTGCGTTGGCAATCTGTCTGTTTGCCTTCGGCAACGCCTTCAAAGCACAGGCCGTTTATCAGGATTTCAAGCAGCTTTATGTGGCCGCATGGCCCCAGGGCGAACCTGTCGATGTACAGCTTGACCTGACGGATTTTATGCTGGACCGGATGGACCGCCTGCATGAAGCCACCACCCGGGAGCAGGAAGATGATGACATCATCGGCAACGATTTACTCGAATCGGCCTATACTCTCCTTCATCCAGAAGAAGAACCCGTTCCGGATCGCTCCACCCGGCAACGGCCCCTGCCCAAGGCCCGGTATCAGCCCGGTGATGTGGTGCAAGTACTGCGCCCATTCTTTGGGGAAGCCCCGCTGACAGAGGCAATTGTCTATCATGTTGACGAGAGTGGATACATTTACCTGCTCAATGCAAACGGGATTGATCTGGGGGCGTTCGGAGAGGATCAACAGGATGAAACCATGCTTACGTTTGTGCGGTCAACCCCTGATTTCTCGTATGATTTCCGTTCCGTCAGTTATCTGGAGCAGGATATTCGGAAGGGGGTTTTTAAGGGGCACTTCCAGTGCTGACTCCTACGGGCCAGCGCCGGGCGATTATCCATCATAATCATATTGCTTTATCTGGATAGAACGCCCCGTTGGTGTTGGCTAACCAAAAGGGGTAGCCAGTCTCATCACCAGGACTGGCTACCCCTTTAATCAAGGCAAAATGAGCCATTTTATACCATTCCAACAGGTTAACAACCGGCTCCCATTTTGACACCTGTTACATCAAATCCGGTTATTGACCCTGAAAGGCGGTAAAAAAGCCCAATACTCAAAGATATTGTTAACTTATTGATATTCAAAGGAAAATAGTAATTTTTGCAAATTTTAACCCAAAAAAGGCCTTGCCAATAGATTCCACAATCATTAGATTAATAGTTTGATTTATTTTTTTTATTTTTAAGCCCTAAAAGATCATAAATGATATGACAGCAAGGGCAACTAATCAATTATTAAGGGGTGAGGAAGCGGAACCCTTCCGGGACCAGATCGTCATTCTGGAAGAACTCAGGGCTTTAATCCCACCACTTTCCGCCGAAGAGCTGGACCAGCTTGAAAAAAACATCATCGACTACGGTTGCCGGGAAGCCCTTATGTTGTGGGAAACGACCGCCGACCAAATCGGTGAGGAAGGAGACCAGCCCCGGCTGGTTCTGATTGACGGCCACAACCGGCATGGCATCTGCGAAAAAAATAACCTCCCCTACAACATCTACATTCAGTCGTTCGGGTCGATGCAGGATGTCCGGGACTTTATGATTGACAACCAGCTTGGTCGCCGGAACCTCACCCCCGAGCAGCAGAAATACCTTATCGGTCTCAAATACAAATCCCTCAAACAACGCAAGGGCACCTACGAACGGAAAGCCAAACCGGTCGAAGCGGAACCCGAGGCAGACGAGTCAGGATTCGGCATCGATTCCGAAGCCACCGTGGAGGAATCGCTAACTGAAACACCTTCGACCGGCGACGGATTTACCAAATCGGATTCGGACGATCCGTTCATGCAGGTGGGTCAGACCTTTGCCGATTCCGACAAACAGGCACCGCTGTATGAAAACCCGGGGGCATCTTCGGACTGGCTCGATGCCCGGGACGAAGACGATATTCTTGTGGCCCGGTTCAACCGCGAAGCCAACAGTGGCCGGAGCGGTTCGGGCTTTGGCTCCTCAGCCAAAAAGGGCGGGGGCAAGCTGAAATATCCCGAATCCGAGGAGTCGTTAGCTGCCGACGAGAACGAAAAAGGCCGAAAAAAGGGGAAAGGCAAAAAAAACCATGATCCCGAGGACAACACGACCGCCGAACAGCTCGGCAGGGAACATAAAATGTCGGGCAAATCGGTCCGCAAAAACGAGAAGTTTGCGGATGGTGTCGAGCGCCTGGACCCTGAGTTTAAAACGAGCGTACTCAGCGGCAACAAAAAAGGCATTACCGAAAAACTTGTTACCCTGGGTTCCCTGCCCGATGTACCGGAAAAAATCCGCGATGAGAATGAACTGGATGAAGTGCTGAGCGCACATGGGATCAATCCGACTGGGCACAAGGCAGAAGCGCCGATGTCCGCAGTGGTTCAGGAACTGCTTAAGAATCTGGAAGCCATAGTCAAAAAGTTCAGAAAATCCTCTCCGACCCTTGATACGTGCGAGGAACTTTCCTCAGCGGTCGATGCGCTCCACCAGCAGGTCTTTCTGGAAGGTGGCAGAGCTTCCTCCCCGGATGAAGACTCGCCGGATGGGCTGATTGAGAACGAGTCAGACGACAATAACGATCAGGAGCAGGAGGCTGATACTGATCCCTCAACTTCTGACGACGAGGAAGACACTCTGTAGACACTTTCGTAGCCGCCGGGAAACCCCGGTGGCTATCAGCCTCCCCGCTCTATCCTGTTCAACCGCTTCAACTACGGCCAAACCAACCACAATGGTGCAGACCAACCTAATCATACTCTTAACCCGCGCCGGCACCATCGAGCTTGCTCACGAGCGGGTGTGGGAGCAGCTCAATACCATACCCGATCTCCAGAAAGCCACCATCAGCGCCGGGAATACGCGCATCAACGAAGAGCAGACCCGACCGCTGACGCAGCAGGAACTCCAGGCGCTCACGCTACCCCACGATGTAGTGAACCAGGAACTCAACAGTACGGTGATGACCCTGTTGAATGCGTTCAAAACGGACCAGAATACCGAACAGATTGCCGGTATCGGAAAGCAGTATCTGGCTCTCTATAGCCACCAGAAACCAGAGGACAGCCTGGTCATCAACCTCGAAACGAAAGGCCGGGATCTGCCTACCCAGGTACAGGTAACCACTGAATCCTGGTTTCAGGTCTGGCTCTATCTTGTATACGTGCCTAAACAAATCATCCTCTGATCCCTCCTAAAGACCCTCTCTTTGGGAGAGACAACCGTACCAGAATTGTATGCAGAACCTAACGATCTTTACTGACCTCTGCGTTGCCCGGTTTACGTTCCTGCGAACGTTCACCGGCATACTGTTGACGTTTACCATTAAAACTTATACTAAGGCAGAACTGCATTCATTGTTCGCAACGCAACAGGCTATTCTGTGGGCTACAGGCCCGGCACCGGCCCTGGCACTCCATCGGTACAATACCTGGGCTAAAACGCCCCTTGAAGCCGCCGACCTTTCCATTTATTGCACCCCAACCGGGGAAGTGTCGTACCAGATCGGTAACGAATGGCTTTCACCAATGCTGTTTGGGGACATTACCCGACTGTCGATTCCGACCACCCGGCAGACCCGGCTAATTCGCCGTCACTATGCCGGCAGCTATTTGCTGCTCTGAAAACCGGGACGACAAAAAAAAATTTCTGCCGTGACAGTGCCCTTTTGCAAAGCCTGTAGTCTAAGAAACAATTCCCTGACAAGACAACCGCTTGCCGATCCGGTCAATTAACCCATCAGTAAGGGGGCAGTCTGCCAGCAGAATGCACAACCGGGAAGCAGTATTGGGATACGATAAACCCACTTTTTTTAGTTCAGCTTTTTTACGATCTGTTCGTTATCTTTTACTCTTAATAAGCGTTCGGCCATGCGAAAAAAAACATACATTTACAGTATCCCAAAACAGGGTAAGTATAGACCACCCAACGGGGTAAACCCACCAGAAAAAAACAACCATGATTCCAACCAACCTCATTGCTACGCAACCCGGCCCACAGGCCGCTTCCTGCGTTAGATCGCCCGGGCGGGCGCTCTCATAGAAGATCCATACAATCAATCGTGCAAAAACTAAACCGGCAGGAAAATGGCCGTACTACATTTTCACCCATATGACCAAGCAAACTCAACTCAAAACGATGCCCAACGCTCCCTTTGCTGCACTGTCAGGTGAAATTCAGGCATTTTTGTCTCCGTTCCAGGCAAGTATCTATCAACGGTTGAAACAAGCCATACTGGCCACCCAAAAGAGGGCATTTTTGTTTCCACTGGTTGAATCGGATTATGACATTGATTTTTTTGTTTCGCTGCGGGCCATTCCAAACCCCGATTCGGAAGAACCGATCCTACAGCTTTATACTGGCGAACGAAACGCCCTTTGTCTGGAAGACCTCAAAATCAACCAGCTCAACGATTTAGCCTGGCAACTCGCGAATGCCTACAACGGGGCGGCAAAAGTACTGGCTACCACGACCAGAAACGGCAAGAAAACCGGCTACAGTGAAACCACCCACGATGACGTAGATGATGCGTACTCGTTTATCTTCGAGCAACTCGAATACTTCGAAGAAAACGAGCAAAGCTATCCCTATCTGCGGGCCGAATGGGCAGGGATCAATGTGTCTGTTATGTACGGACAATCCGTGCATAACTACCAACGGGTTAAATTCGAGATTGAACCAGCTCTAGGGATTTATCACCCCGGATTTACAATACCCTGCCCCCATACCCTGTCTACCCGAGACATCGTTGACCGACTTCCGGGAAAGAATTCAAAAACCCCGGACTCCCTGCTCTGGACCCTTGGCCAGCAGATCCGCAATTAAATTCTTTTACACTAAACCCGCTGGTTTGAAGCCACGTAAAAAAACCTGCATTATCAGCAGGTCTATTTATTTAAAAAATTATCTACTTAAAATAGATTTGCTATTTACGTGCAGGGCTTGGTGCAAGAAGCCCTGCCAATGCACCTACAGCTGCGGACCCAAGAGCAGTAAGTATAGTAGGGACATTTTTATCATCAATATTTGCACCGGTAGCAACACGCCAGACTATTCCCGTAGTGATAATAAGTATTACTAAACCCAAAGATCCCACAACAATCCGATAAACCCAGTTGTCAGGCAAGCTGGAGGTGTCCTCAATTTTATTTAAAGCCCCTAAAGGATCTTGTTTAAATGCATCCTGAAGTTGAACATTATTAGCAAGAAGACTTTTAAACTCCTGAAGATTCTGTGCTTTATATTCCATATTATGACAATTAAATACGTGTTACATAACATTAGAATGTGTTTGGGAATATTATAAATTGATA
The DNA here is from genome assembly GCF_057652235.1 of Arsenicibacter sp. R0_47. NCBI lineage: Bacteria > Pseudomonadati > Bacteroidota > Cytophagia > Cytophagales > Spirosomataceae > Arsenicibacter > Arsenicibacter sp. R0_47. The sequence continues at coordinate 41,558 of NZ_JBYFCJ010000016.1, forward strand.
TACAGGATATTAGTCTTTAAATCGAGTTGCTGTGCAAAATTAAATGTGGTGGCGGCTAAATCAGGAAAATGAAGCAAAAGAAAGGGGATCGTCGCATCTTTGCAGTGACTAAACAGTAAAGAGTTGATAAAACAGTACAGTAGACTGTCCGATCCCCAATGGGCAGCAATTTCGGGATTTTTTGATCATAAACGCAAGCGAAAACACGATTTGCGGACAATTATAAACGCTTTACTATACATTTTGCGTACGGGCTGCCAGTGGCGGAATTTACCGGATTGCTTCCCTCCCTGGCAAGCTGTGTACTGGTATTTTTCACAGTGGAAAAAGCAAAACCTACTCTCATTAATTAATATTCATTTGAACCAACTCGACCGGAAACGGGAAGGTAGAAATGAAAATCCATCCGTTTTTTGTATTGATAGCCAGAGTGTTAAGCTTTCGCCAATGATTTGTGAAGACCGTGGGCTTGACGCCAACAAAAAAGTAAATGGTAGGAAACGTCAGCTTTTAGTGGATACCAGTGGCCGGATTTGGTATGCCTTTGTTCATGCAGCGAATATGGCTGATGGGCAAGCTGCGTTAAATCTGAGTGCTGAGCTTACTGAGCAAAATTGCCGTTTAGAAAAGATATATGGCGATCAAGCCTACAATGGTGTTTTTGCAGAAGGCATTAAGTATTTAGGGCTTAAATTTGAAAAAGCGTCGCGGTCTGAATCTCAAAAAGGATTTGTTCCTGTGGCTAAGCGGTGGGTTGTAGAACGGACAATTGCATGGACAAATTTCTTTAGAAGAACGACGAAAGATTATGAACATACTGTATCGTCTACCATGAATTGGTTAACACTGATCAATATTCAAATTATACTACAACGCATTGATTTATAAGGGGGTAATTATTCCCAAACATATTCTTAGATTTGTTGCAAAGGTGATAAATGGCTAGTTAGTCAAAAAGAAGTTCCAAATGCTTGCGCAAACAACCATAGATAACTCGTAAAGCTGAATATTGTATGTGCGTAAACGATCACTCAAATAATGGTAGCGTTTTAAGCCCCCTATTGCATGTTCAACATAAAACGAATCAATCAAGTACTCTGCGCTCAAGTTGAAGTCCTTAAAGAAGTCAGCCAGATAATAAAACAACGCGCTCAGCGTGTGGGTCAGTCGATGCAAACTTCGGTTGAAGGCAGACTTTTAAAGTATTACAACTCCTTGTCTTTCAGACATATAGCACATAACCGAAGCCTGATTCCCTTCAAAGAAGCGGGTCGATTAGTTTGCAGGAGCTAGGATGATTAGTTTTCAGAAAAAGTCATCCAGAAATCGGAGCGCCGAAGCGACAGTAAATTGCCAACACTTTTTCAAACATAGCCAGAGCGGGTTATCAATGTTTTCGTACCTCAAAGGTACGCCTAATCTACGCTATGTCTTTTTTGTGTTCGTATTACCCTCTTTCATGCAACTTAGATTAAAATAGTAAAGAAAAAACTGGACCTAAACCTTAACTATTGTTCTCAGGGTCATCAGGGTCATTAGGGTCATCAGGGTCATCAGGGTTATCAGGGTCATCAGGGTCATCAGGGTCATCAGGGTCACTTTCAGATGATGGCCCATGTGAGCTTGTAGGATTATTATTACGACCAGGATTTGTACCATTTTGACTATGAGTAGTAGGATCTTCAAATGAATCACCTGAATCACCTGTAGTTTGGGGTGTGATAGAAACTTCGGTCCCGTAAGAACTTGGGGTCTGATTCATTTGCATTCGCATATAATATCGCGCTCTACCAGCAATCTCCCTCAACCTTTCAGTGAAAAAATAGCCCTGATTTATCCATGTATTATCCCTTGGATCATCCCCATAAGGAGGTTTGAGAAGCGCCGTCAAATTAAAAGTGATCTCAGATGATGTTCCAGCTAACATTTGAGCAACACCAGCACCTATTTCTGGAATGGGTCTTGGTAATCCCATAACTTTTGTAATAACACCAAAGTGCCAGTTACCAAAATCCTGCAAAAAATAACCCTTTTGCTTAAAATCCCAATCACTCTTATTACTGACCTTCGCAATCAATTGCCCAATACTAACCCATTTCCAAGCTTCTCTCATGTTTGAAGGTACATTAACCTTAGAAGGTACGACCACAGGGACCTGTGAGAGAGCCTGTTGCTTAAAACTGGCATCCCAAAAATCAATATCGGGAACGAACTGCCTGAGTAACTCCATTCTATGATCAGTAAAAGCTTCCTTGATCCATTCTTCGTTTTTATTTCTTTTCTTTAAAAAATATACAGAATATTCTGGATCATTGTTATGGACTAATAATGCAAACTCGTTAATGGTAAAGTTTTTATCCAGACTATTTATCTCAAAGTTTATAACTTGATGTTCCTGAATAATATCAGAAGTAAAAACAGGAAGTCGCATTGACGTTGAAGTTTAGATTAGTAATATCAAATTCACAGAGTAGTCAATGGTATACCTACAAGTTTAAACTCAAGTAAAATTGTTTCAATACTATTAAATTGTTCAGAAGATACTGTCTTGGTTAACTTTATTGTAAACACATCACTAGAGGTCGCACTTATTATTCCTGCATTAAATAGTGATAAAATGCCACATATATCAACCGGTCGATTTGAAAGTATATTTTCCACCCGACCTAAATGGCAAACAGGAATTTTGCTTTGATCAACTGAGTTAGTATCTTGGGAATAAACAGTTTTAGCTGGAAATTTTAAGCCTATAGTCCACGGAATCATTCCTGCTTTCCCTAAAATTGTTGCACTTACCCCCCTAAAGCGGATATTCTTATGAGATTTTATGTCGTCAATTAAAATTGAAAAACTTACATTTGATGTTTCAAGTTTATTCCAGTTCGAAGCTAGTATATCACGAAGAGATATAACATAAGTAAATAACTGATCCCGTTGTTGATAAGCTGATAAATAAGCTATGGCATTCCGTGACCAATCTACAATTTTTGAAATAGTATCAAGAGTTATATCACCTTCAGTTTCAGGAATATCTACTTTATAATTATATATCTTCCTGAGACCTTCACTTGCTTTTTTTAATCTTATAACTGCATTCAGGTAATTTGACTCAATTTTTTTTATTGGTTCATATATAAGGTTACTATATGTAATCTTAAACCATTCAAAGTTAATTTTAAAATTATCAACCCTATTTTGATAAATATTTTCATTATAATCTATATCCTCATGTGCCCATTTAGCTAACAAATCGTTTGAAGATATAGCATAATTTATTTCCTCTAATTGCGTAGCAACTTCCTCATAATTTTGTTCTGATCTATATCCATCTACTGAATTTTTAGGGAAAACATTTTCTACTGTTTTTGCAGCCTCAGAAGCTTTCTCAAGAAATGATTTTTGATTTCTAAGTGAATCACCCTCCTTAGTTAAAATATGATAATTTCTATGGAAAGCATTAACTTGTGGCGGTGTTTTCAGAGCGTTTCCAGCCTGCCGATTATCATCTAATCTAAGGATATTCCCTTCAGAAATAAAACCTTGAAGTAGCGAATTAAAAGTATATCGTAAATTAATTAATTCCTTGGCATCTGCTATGCACTGTTCGATTAAATCAGTACCTTGATTCAATAAAGGATCAGTCTGCCAATAACTGAGTTCAGGATATTCACTATTTGATTTTACTTTGAAATTACTTAACAGGGGCTCCTGCAAATCTAAAATATTTAGATTAATCCCAAATTGATCTGCCATTATTTAAAGAAGTTTAAATGTTAAATTCAGAATTAACAAACCTGTTTTTTATTATAATCACAGCTTTAAACAAGCTAAATCATTTAACTATTATTTTCGAATGAAATTGTTTAAAACTTGCGACAACCAAGGCATATCTTTTTCGAAGCAGTACATTAATATACACTTCACATGCTTTAGTACACATCAGGCTGTTTATTTATAATTGCAATTAATATACTTTAATTCTATAATAAAACGGGAAAAATACCCTTTTTTATAAGTAAGTTTTTATTAACAAATTGTTGTCTCCTTAATAAATATTAAAATAATTTATTGTATATATTATATATATCCTATATACCATATAAATCCCTAAGGCTTAACAAACAATACAATTCTGATAATAAGTTACCTATATCTATATATCTTTAACGTTCAAAGTACTTTTAGGTATTATTTACATTCAATTGTAACACAGACATTAACCGTGATATTGATTGAGTATTGCAATCCACTTGACAAACTAAAAGTATGAGCATTCAAAAAAAAGAATTTTGAAGGTCAGAGTAAATTTTCAATCATTCAGATAAAAATGATGTCAGGCTTTATCGACTGGAGTAAGGAAGATCAAAAACGATACAGGTAAACCACTGGCCCTGATAGAGTCTATTTCCGTAGATTTACAAATAGAAAGTGTAGTATCATCAACGGAAGATGTTAAAATTTATACTATCGGCAGAAAAGAAGTATGGGTAAAAAAAGTTAACATATCGCTCAATTTTATACTTGGATGGTAAATGGAAAAGGTGTGATTCAAATGGTCCTACATTTGAAATAGTATTTCTTTATTTCTTGGAGAATAAGTACTTAGGAAAAATAGCCAGTTAGTTGATTTCGACTTAAAAATGTAAGCCATTCCTAGTAAGGGCTAATTCCGTACATAACTACCAACGGGTTAAATTCGAGATTGAACCAGCTCTAGGGATTTATCACCCCGGATTTACAATACCCTGCCCCCATACCCTGTCTACCCGAGACATCGTTGACCGACTTCCGGGAAAGAATTCAAAAACCCCGGACTCCCTGCTCTGAACCCTTGGCCAGCAGATCCGCAATTAACAGCATACAATACCCTACCCATACACTGTGATCCGACCTGCGTAACCCCCAGGTTTTTCTGCACCAGCCAAGCCGCAGAAACGAATCAACAGGGCTACAAAAGACTGACTAACAATTGCTTGTGCTTTAGCTTGCCGCCAAATTGTGGTAATTTCAGGAAACAAAACCCACCGTCTGCCGAGGCAGACGGGTACGCTGCCCATCATGGATACACTGTTTCCCAACCCCTGGCCAATAATCGTTTTCTATGGTTTAGGGGTCGATAGTACGGCCCTGCTTATTGACCTTAAAAACTGCGGCATTCGTCCGACGACCATTCTGTTTTCCGTTGTTGGCAACGAGAAACGCAGCACCTATGCCTAAAGGTATGGGCTGGAAGCTGGGACAGTAACCCCGGCATAATCGCCTTGAGCTGGGAGCCGCTTGCCAGTCCGGACGGACAAACGGTTTGCTCAGAGAGTCCAATCAACTAATTTTGGTCAACATGAAAAAAGAACAATTACAGCGTTTAGTCGATCAAAGCGACTTATCCGGCATTCCGAAGAATGTCATGACGGGTTTTCTGGAACGCAGCCACGAGGCCTTCCAGCGAAGCCAGCAGGACCGGGAACTGATCGAAGCGGTCGCCCGTGAAAAACGAGTTGAGGAGGTGGTTGTATCCACCGATGAAGTAAAGATTTATACCGTAGGAGGCAACCATAAGTGGTCAGTTAACTATCCCTATCGCAGCATTTTTCGCGATCAGAACGGGACCTGGAAAAATGGCAGCAGTGTCAGTCCCACACTGGAGATTGCTTTCCTGGATTACCTCCAAACCAAGTATCTGGGGATGAATAGTCAGTTTGCTCAGTTTGCCGTAAAAATGCTGGGAATCCCCCCGGAACAAGCTGAATTGAAGGGGTAGCAGGGGCGGTTTTAAATCAATCAAAAGGGAAAATAAAATGTTGATATTAAGTCGTTTACGATTGTTTTTGCCCGCTTTTAAGGCTATCTTTATGCTATGGAAACGACAAACACAACCCAAACCAAAGAGACGCTGATTGACCTGGTAATCGGGTCGATCAAGGACGATTTAGTCCAAGGGGATGAAACGGTACTGGACGAGTTGCTGGGCATGGTGCCAAGCCCCAATCTTATTATGTCCTTACCAGAAGAAGTCTGGCCGGAGTTGGGCGGGGTATCACCTGAATACCAGGGCCGGTACGGGAAAATAAATGCCGCCTTCGATGCCCTGAAAGAAAACATGAATGCTGCCATTAAGGAGGTAGCGAATCGGTTGGCTGACCGGGAACTGTTCGTATTTACCAGTGACCCTCACGGGTATCTGGATATGGTTGAATCAAACAATGCCTTAGAATTGGGGGATTGTGAAAGTGTTCTGATAAACTTTGCCCCCGCTGTCAGCTATGATAAAGTATTTGGCCTTTGTAACCGTGGCCCACTCGTCGAACGGTTTTCCGGCTCAGTTTCATTAGCCGACCTGAATGAAATGTCTCTGAACGATAAATATGCTTTTCTGGAGCTGATTGACGCCCCGCCAATAACCGTCACCCTATCGGAAATGCTTTGGGCTACCGTCCCCGAATGTAGTGTTTTTGATGTAGAGCCGGTGGCGGCTCCCTAAGCGTACCTCCCTCAATCCGCGTAAAAACGAAGCGATCCGGTGGCGTTACAGCCGGTACTGCGTATGAACTCACTCTTTACTGCGGTGGCCCTCACGCCCCGTGAACACTCCTTTCCCCTGCTGGTGAACGCCGGTTCAGTGGGTGCCGCTCTAACGGCCTGTCTCGCTTTTGGTTTTGTCACGGCAGACGTAGACCTCATCCCCGTTTGCCCCCGTCAGCCAAGTGGCGCATTTCTGAGCGAAGACGGGACGACCGGCTTTTTTACCAATGGAGCCAGTATCCACCCGGTTTCGTCAGACAGCTATCTGGACCAGATAGAAGAACGGCTGAATGCCTTGCGAACGGAACTCATCGGAAGCATTCAGCTTCAACTGGTTCCCCTGAAAACCGATCAACTCATTCTGTTTACGCGGAAGCCGCAGGGATTCCTTTCGGCCCTGACGCAAAAAGAGCCGCTGAGCCGCCAGGGGTTTGAATACGTCCACCTGTTGCCCGAATGGGCAGAGCAGGGCGAACAGATCATCGGGGCATCCGACCGGGGGCCGCTGGTGCTGGACACAGCAAAAGCAACCCTATCGGTGATCGAGCCAGAGGATATACCGACCGATGCGCTCATGCCTCTGCTGAGCCGGTTGCTTGTCTACGCGCCAACGAGGGTCCACGCCCCCCACTGGGAAGGTGCGTTGTCGGGATAAATCCGGCCAACCTACCGCCCTCCCCCCTGCCGCTTTTGCGGCCCCACCCCTATTCATCCCTCTGATTATGCAGTTATCCTATCAGCAACAAGCCATTGTCAGTTCTGGCAGTGATGCAAAAATTAATGCCGTCGCCGGAGCCGGTAAAACAACCACGCTCCGCGAGTATGCCCGGAAACGTTCCCGGCAACGGCTTCTTTATATTGGGTTTAACCGAACCGTCAAAGATGAGGCGATCAACACCTTTCTTAAGCATGGCATATCCAACACCCGAATCGAGACGGCGCATTCGCTGGCGTATTCGGCCACGATGAAGGGGGGTAAGCAGAAGTTAAGGGCCAATGGCTACAAAACAGCGGAACTGGCCGAACTCATGACTTTTCAGGGCACGACCCAGGATCGTCTTGCCGTAGCCAACCACGTCGGCAAGTTTATCACACTGTTCTGTAACAGCACGGCCCGGAAAGTGCAGGAACTGAACTACCTGGACTTTGTGAGTGACAAACAGGCCAGGCAGTTCGTTGAACTTCACTACGGAAGTATTCTCACCAATACCCGGCTCATTCTGGAGGGGATGCTCCGGGGCAAGTTCGAGGTCATTCATGACTTTTACCTCAAACTGTTTCAGTTGGGAAATCCCGTGCTGGATTACGATGCCATCCTGTTTGACGAAGGGCAGGATGCTTCACCCGTCATGCTCGACGTGTTTCTGCGGCAGTCCGGGACAAAGGTCATTGTGGGTGATTCGCATCAGCAGATTTACGGCTGGCGCTACGCGATCAACTCGCTGCGGCTTGTCGATTACCCGTCATTTGATCTCAATACGTCTTACCGCTTTCCGGGCTATATTGCCCAACTGGCTTCGTCAATTCTACAGGTCAAGAACCAGTTTGGCATCAAAACACCCATGCTCGAAGGCAATGGCACCAATGAGTCAGTCCGTGGTCAGGCCGTAATCGGTCGAACAAACGTGGGCATTCTGGTTAAAGCCATTGAGTACCTGATTGAAAAGGCAGAAATTGACTCCCTGTATTTCGAAGGCAATTTCAATTCGTATGTGTACTCGGATGCCGGAGGGTCGCTGTACGATGTGCTCAATTTGTTCTTGTGCAAGAACGGCCTGATCCGAGATCCGCTTATTGCCAGTATGGGCACATTCCGGGACTTACAGGACTACATTGAACTGACCGAAGACCGGCAGCTTGCCCTGCTGGTGGAGGTGGTTCAGAAATACGGGAACGACCTGCCAATGTACCTGGCCATCATCCGCAATCACCTTAGCCCCAGCCGGGACATGGCTGACTGCATCTTTTCGACTGTCCACCGGTCGAAAGGGATGGAATACCGTTCCGTGGAAATCTGTGATGATTTTGCCGGGCCTGACGATATTGAGAAAGTCATTGCCTATACCATTGCCAATGGCCATGATGCCGAGTCCGTATTGGAAGAGGTCAACGCCCTGTACGTAGCGGTAACCCGCACGACGCGCAATCTGAAAATTCCGACCCGGCTGGTGCCAGCGGATTTCGTACCGACAACGCCCCATATCGAACTGATTGAGAGTAAAAGCGCTGGTTCAGGGGCGAAACAAATTGAGGATCAATGGAATCAGTCGCCCAACCGTTGGCTTGGCTCACCGGCCAGATCCTGAGTGCCCCCCCCGTATGCCCATAGCGTCGGATAACAAGAAAGCCCGTCGCTATGGACAACGGGCTTCATCCGAACTACACTTGCTTATTGAGTCATGCTTCAGGGCCTCGCCGGGCGCTTGGTGATAGTAAAAACAGGGCAGGCCCTAAAGCAACACTCCCCCCTGTCGATACGAAACGTCCGTTCCAGCACACACCCGGACTCCGACCGAAGCCGGAGCCGGTAGTTTCCGGCGGATAGTGTATTGGTCAGACGGGCGTTTTGTAAACTACCCATCTGGGTTTCCAGGATTAATTCATTCCGGTCTGAATAGACCTGTACGGTGACCAGGGCCAGCTCCGGCATTTCTCCTACGGCAACATCCAGACTGCCGTCACCCAGATCGGAGCTACCTCCGCAGGTAGCAGGCACCGTTTTGATGGACAACGTGGGTAGCGAGTCCTCTTCAACAATGAAAGGACAACACATCCCGAGTACACAGGGATCAGAGGAGGCCATCCGGTAACGCCCTGGTCGGTTACAGACCAGCGAATCGCCGGTTGCGGCCTCGATCAGGATGTCATCCCGATACCATCGGTACTGACTTAGCCCCCCGGGTCCCCGCAGTACCCACGCATACGGTTCAGAACGGCAGACAATAGCCTTGACTGACACGCAGGCCTGATCCCAATCCAGCAGGATACCGGCCGCACTGTAGACACTTCCCCGGGCGTTGTAAATGCCCGTTGGCAGGTTCCGTACCGACCAGTGCAGGACGGCTCCATCCGAGTAGGTAAACTGCCACAGCACATACGTTTCGGGCTGACCCGAAGCCGAGGTGCCTTCCTGTAGACTCAGACTACCCACCGGGGTATTCAGGAGCCGCAGCATCCCCGACTGACGGGTGAAAGGCAAGGTATCGCGAACCATATAGGTCGCTCCGGGTAGGCCTGACGCGATGCCCAGAAACAGTTCGGTTCCATCCTGAGCCGAAGGGCGAAGTTCGGTGCGGGTGAAGCGATGGGAAAGGGTATCCCCCGCAGCCAGACAATCTGTCAAGGCCAGGCCCGGACAGGCCAGCAAACAACCCAACAGCAGAAGCCGCTGATTGAGGTTGTTAAGCAGTTGCAGGAAGTAGGTTCCGATCACGGTCATTGACAATAATTGATCCACCTACTGTTTGTCAAATATGGTGCCATTTTAGGGTATTACAGGGAAATTATGAACTCTTATAAATCATTTTATTTTTTATAGAATAATAACTTAATTATCAATAGATTATAAAGATAAACAATCATCAAAAATCCACTCTATCTATGAATATAAGAGATATTCATCCTTAAACAGTTGTTATTTACTTAATCTATGCCTCACAATAAACGCTTCGATGTTTCATCACTATGCGTTTTGGCCTGTATTGGCCTGTTACGGCTCTGAATGGAAGATAGACACGGGAAATATTTTTTTATAAATCGTTCATTTTATATTACGTTAATCACTCTCAATTGCTTACATTTATAGCATTGGAGAATTTGAAACCGGAATCAGGTGAAGCTATTAAGTCCCTGACTCATCAACAAGGCCGTTAGTCCGTTAACTGACACCGTTTATCCCAACCGGATGGTCCGTCATAGCGGCCCCTGCTGACACATAAGATGATAGCCGTTCCGGTCCAAAAACACGAACCCCATAGTGTGAGATACTTGTCATGATAACAAAATTCAAAAAAACACCATCGTTTGGTGATCTGCTTGCCGAGCAGATTCCGTATTTGCGCCGGATCGCCAGGCGGTATCAGACCGATGAGGAGGATCAGCATGATCTGGCCTCCGACGTGCTGTTGAAAGCCCTCAGTAGCGAACACCTCTTTATCGCTGGCAGCAACCTACGCGGGTGGTTGTCAACGATTATGCATAACACCTTTATCAATCAGTACCGGGTGAGCAAACGCCGGGGCGCGACGGTTGATCTGAATGAGATCCTGGTCGATACAGGGATTTCTGATTTCTCTACGCCCAACCTTGGCCCCGCCCTGCTGGCCGAGGCTGAAGTAAACCGGCTACTGACCCGGCTAAAGCCAGAACTACTCGTTATCGTAGAATCGCGGATGAAAGGCATGAAATACGAAGAGATTGCCGAGGCTCTTCAAATCCCCTGCGGCACAGTCAAAAACCGGCTCCATCTGGCGCGTAAAACGCTGCTTCAGGAGGTGTAGCCTGTAGCCTATCAAATCGAATCAAACGGGGCATAAAAGGCTCACAGTGAAGGATATAGACTTGTTCAAGGTAGCCAATTCCGGTATCTTTAAGAAGAAATAAAGGCCCGACATGAGCAACAGGAAATCAGTATTAACGGCACCTTCCGGAGCAGTCTATCACCTCAATACCTTACCGGCCCCGATGCAGAAAGCAGCGAAGGCTGATTCGTTGTTCCTGTACCGGAACCGGGCCAATCTGTTTTTCCTGCGGAACCTGGGCGACCCCCTTACTACCCTGGCTGAACTGCGGCACTGGTTTGGCACCATTCGTCAGCCGAGCCGGGAGCAGGTTAAACGGGCGATGATTCTGACGGTCGATGAGGATTATTCGATTAAGGCCGGGGGCGGTGCCATTGCCGACAATATGTTCAGTTCCTCCCTGAAGTGGCTACAGGCCCACCCCGTCACGGGTGAAGACTATGAGCCGGTTATCATCAAGAAATTCAGCGACCGATTTGAGGACGTATTGATTACGCTGTCAGACATTGAGTTTTTAATTGAAAAAACACTGACTGATAACCAGATTCGCCAACAGCAGATCGAAGACATACAGAACCGGGTAGCCTCAGTCTGTCACGCCACCGCCAGCGGGACAATCCGCAAGAGCGAGAAAGGCCAACCGGCGAAGTTAGTGCCGTTTACGGATGAATTTCGCCAACTGATCCTTTCGAGAATTGATACCGAGGAAAAGAAAGCGGTTGCATTCGCTTTTATTGAGCAGCAGAAAACCCGGCTCAGGGAACATATCGAATGGGTGTCCATGCCGGGGCATGGTATCCTTGGCAATGGAAATACGGTGTGTCCAGTCCGGACGGCGCTGTATGTAGAGCAGACCCGTCAGCATATCCGGCGGTATGAGTCGATTGCGGGGGAGCTACAGGGAAACCCTGTCCCCCAACTACGGCAGGGCCGGAGCCATCGGGTGCCAACGGCTCCCCCATCACAACTTTATTTGTTTGCCTGAACCACCCTTAATCGAAACTGTCATGGAACGAATTATCCACTCTCTTCGCTACCCTGAATCCATTGATCCGTTCATGATGCGGGCACTCGAACGGGTTCACCGAATGGAGGTTACCGACCCAAATATGGTCGTGGTAGGCCACAATAAGCTGATAGCCGTTACCCCACCTCTACGGGTCGGCGAAACGGCTTTGCTTCGTATCGGGCGGATGTTTGTCGAACTCGAATATGAATCCGACCATCGGGCGTGGCTACAGGCCGCAGAGCGCGAGAGAGAGGCCCAGCAGGCCGAACGGGCGCGGCAGGCCCTGGAACGCCAGCAACAGCGGATCGCCCTGAGCAAGGCTTTTTATGGCCGCTACGCAGTGCCTTTCCAATTTTCCATCGAGGTCAAAGAGGTCCTGTCGGGTTTGGGTGCCAACTCCAACGGAGATGGGCAGCGACGCAATACCGTGTACCATGTTTTCCTTCAGGAGGACTACAGACACGGACGCTTAACGCGCCAAGCGGGCGATTATCTATGCTCTCAGAGCCAATCGACTTCGGGTGGCAACTGGAGCAATAATCTGGGCCGGGGAACCCATGTACTGGATAGCGACGGCACCCAGCCTATTCCCACTTGTAAACAATGTCTGGCCACCCTGGAACGCTTCAAGCGAGACTGATGAGCATGGAGCAGCACCCAACCGAAACGCCGGACCTGACTATCAGCCTCCGCGTTGCCCAGAAGCTGAACCGGATGGGCCTACCCCAGAAGCAAACACAGCTCATGTGGTCGAAGTGGCAACGGGCAACGGTGTACGACCGGGTGCCACAAGGGTTTGGTGTGGTCACCGTCGATGCCTGGACTATTGAAGAATTGGAGGCACTGGCCGGCCACTTTTCGATCCGGGTTCCCGAGCGCAACCCGGATCGGTTTGTCGAAGAACTGATTCTCCAGCTCAAACGCACGAAACGGAGCCTGAAAGGCATCCGGGTTGATTTTGAACGCTCACTTAATTCCTCTGCTACCAATGCCCCGGGAACGCAAATACTGCTCGATCTGTGATAGTCCGCTTCGCTGGGTCCGCAAAACCACGAATGCGCTGGGCTGGTCAATGAGCATCTACAAATGCACGGGTTGCGGCTCCAGGGAGTCCATAGAAAAACCGTCCGAACCCCTTCAGCGGGTCAGCGTCTTTTCGCTGATCGGTAATAAGGACGTTCAATAGAGAAAAAAACGCAATCCAACGAAGACAAATTAAACCTGAAACCATGCAGACCGTATTAATCACTTCAACCGATAGCCAGGTAGCGCCCCTCCCTGACGGGAATACCCCGGCATCCTCCGAGAAAAAGCCGCTCATTTTCCTGGACAACGATAGCCCGGAGAATGCTAAAACAACATCAGATTATGCCTGGCAGGCGTTGAAACAAGGTGGCCTTACTTCGGACTATCTGCGTACCATGCAGACAATGACCCATATCGCGCAGACCGATCTGAACGATTTATTGGATCAGTTATTTACCGGGAGCTATTGTATCACAACCTGGGCCATGTACACGGAAAATCATCACGGTTCCCTGTATCAGATTGTGCAGGCTTTGGAACAGGCGGGTCTGCGGGAAGTCAAGGATATTCTATATTGTGATTGCTCAGGCCAGCTACCGGAATCCCTCTCCTCCTACCTGAATCGCTGTGTTGACACCCATGTCGTTGCGGTGCTGAAGGCCATCGAGACAAACTTTATTCTAACCTGTTGTGACATGCAATGGGGTCGAATGCGTGTTGATCTGACTCAATCAGAAGGCTTATTCCGTTTAGACCCCGTTCAACTTACTGATTATCTCCAATGAAAGAGAAACTTAGACGACTCGGGATTTGGTGGAGAGCGCACACCACCAGCCTGCCCTACTGGCGAGTTACCTACTCGAATGGCGACCAAACTTATCGAATTCCAAAAAGCGAAGCTGTTGGATTGTCGGAGGTTTTCGAAGGAACGATGTGGATTGATTACGACGTACCCTATTGAGCAAAATGGCGACAATACAAACACCCGTCCAACAACTCATTGATTGGGTTGTCCAGGAGCTAAAGCTGACGGAGAACCAAAAGGAACCCTTTATCCTCAAAGCCGCCGAGCTATTGGCAGAAGAAAAACAGCATATAGTCGATGCCTGGAAACGGGGGAACCAACTTGGCTGGGCCATGCAGACGGATTGGGATTCGGATGCTGTCCGGTATTATCACGAAACGTTCCAACCCCAAAATGCAATCCCAACCTACCAAGAAAAGGCACTGGCATTAGCCAGACGCTATAACCCGCATCCGGTTTTCAAGCGGGACGATATTGAGTTGTTGACCCAGGCTGCTTTTCAGGGCGAAGCGTATCTGGAATCGTTTGATTTATCCCCTGACGAAATGGACAACCTCCTGTCCGGTTTAAACATTGCCAGGGAGTATTAATATAATTTGTTCTACCGCTCATCAAGGCTGATTACCTGATAACAATATTTTAAATAAATCATTTGCTTTATTGGTAGTAGTCGATGTATATTTGTTCTATTCAAGGCCGGATTACTTGGCAGGGTGCGGTCTTGAGATGGGTAATTACGTTTTTCATGTAAAAAGGTTAAGGGTTTAGGAATAGTCTGAATAAGTGAAATCGCTGGTTTCACTTATTTTTTTGATATTGATAAATAATTTGCTTTATTTTATCCCACTGATACCCAAATTCATAGGTAGAACGTAGATAGTAGTTGCACGATTCGGATTGCGTTGTACAACGAAACACGCCTAATCAACTGGTCAGGCGTGTTTTTTTTAGAAACCTTTCGAATCAAGGGGAGCAGCAAAAGCGGAAGGATGCGGTAGGAGGTGCCGTGTCAGCTTGGGAGAGATACACGCCTATGGAGGTGGTAGCCCAGGAATCTCCCACGCTTTAGCGGGCAGTACTTCATCTCTCTACTGCTCAGAAAGCGAGTATCATGGATGCCCTTGAAAGAGGAAACCCCCAGGCCATCAAAACGGTATTCGCCGAACTCGACCGGCTGGAAAGTCTTGTCCGCACCTACGAACTGGTGCTGGAGACCGCCATGCAGAAGCTCGAAAGCCCCCTCCATAAAATGCCCGACGGGTAAACAAGAAGTTCAATTGAGAAATTTCCAAGAGAATCAATTGGGATATAAAAGGCTGATATACAGCTTATTGCGATTGCAAAGAAGGGGGGATTTGGCTAATTTTATACCATCATAAAGGCACAGAGAAACCCTTATAAACATGAAAAATTTACTCGCAATTTGTTCGACTGGAATAGGATACCGGACCGTAACGGTTACAACGGTGAATGGCTGGCGCAAAGACCAGGACCGCTCCTATTACATGAAAAAGGCACCTGACGCGTCAAATGTGGCGTGGTTTTTAACCCAGGCCGATAGTCGCCGGAATGTGTGCATCTATCCCCAAAGTCACAGCCTGTTTGCCGGAGAACTTACGGCGAGTGATGAAACCCCGCTCTACACCAACGGTCAGGCAACCGTTTGTATGCTGGTGGCGGAGGGAACCGTCATCTGGGGATCGAAAAATAGCTTTTATACCCAGTTTGTCGGTCAATCCTTTTTCCCACCCGTAGACTCGTTTATGGATGGGCGCAGTGTGGCCGAACTGATCCAGCGGTATGCCGAGCCAACGAATCAACTTTGCCCCGCCTAATCGACATGAACGAAACCCCAAACACTGCCCAGAGCCAACCGTCTGCTGTAGTTTCTCAAAAAACCGTTTTGGAGAAACTACAGGAAACTATTCAGCCGTTTCAGAATACCCTGGTTTTATACGGCTTTGCCATGTACCGGCTTGTCGAAGTCGTGGATGGTGACTACTACTACTACTACGTGCTGGATGACGGCAAACAAGAGATTTGGGCTTCGTGTGTGGGGGAAGTAATCCGGCTGAAGGGCGTGTTGCCGAATCAGCAATATAACCGACTGGTCATTGTCTGGAATCAGAACGCCAGCCAACGGGCCGATTAATTAGCCGAAAGCCTATGTCAGCGAACGCAACACCACCCGGGGGAGTGCCGGGGAGCCGCGAACACCTCACTGGCCCCTGTGGGACCTATCAGGTCGGCTATGAGGAAAAAACCGATACCTACTGGCTGCAAGGGCCACGGTCGATAGCCGTCAACGAGCGTCTACGGTCGGTGGGCGGTCGCTGGAATCAGGGCCGAAAGCAGTGGTTGGTCGCCGGATCACGCCAGACCGATTTACAAAAATTGCTGGCCGACATCCCAGGTCTTTTGGCGGGGGAAACCCCGACAAGGCAACGCTCCTCAGAGAGCCATCCGGCAGAAGTCCATCGAAAAGCCTTTGATACCGCCCTGGAATCGCTATCAGGAAAACAGGGTAAGGTCGAAGTCCGGAAAGTACAGAACCGGACCGCTCCGGGAAAACCACCCGAACCATTTCTGCAACTGCGGTTTCCCCGCCATGAAGGAGCCAATAACTGGATCAGGGACCGGCAGTTTCGTTGGGATGGCACCGGCTGGATACTGGTCTGGCAACGCGTTCCTGTGGCTATCCTGCCCAAACTACTGGCCGACCTGAATGCGCTGCTGGATCAGCCTGAAACCGATCACCACGGCGAAGCAACACCCGACGTGGACCTGACCGTCGATCTGACACTCATACCACCTGGCATCGGTAAGGAAACGCTGACGGTGGAGATCGTTCAGGGCAGGCTACGGGTCGAACATGGAATTGATGCCGACGACTGGATTTATCTCAAGCCCTATGCCGTTTATTACCGTTCCAGTGATTCCGACCAGATCTTTCTGGAAGAGATAAACCTGATCATGTACAACGAGGATGCTGACCGTGCAGGATGGAATTATCACCCGGTTGTAGTCGAAATACTGACACACATGGGTTACCCGGTCTTTTACCAGGGCATACCGGTCACCTCCCAACCGGAACTCCGGCAAGCTGTGGAGCGCATCCGGCAGCAGGAAGAGGAAGCAGCCCGGCAAAGCCTTCTGGATCTACAAAACTGGAGTAAACAACATAACCAACAGCACCAATGAACCATCAACCTACGCTTCAAACCCTGATTGTCGGCCATTACGGGCAATACCCGTTTACCACAGCCGATCTTACCGGAGCCAAACAGGCCTCTATGACTGAACCCGATGAAGACGGAATTACCACGGAGCAGTCATTAGTTTGGGAAGAGATTCTGTCGGTCGATACGACACAGGTTCTTTTATCTGTTTCGGGAGCCGTTCAACCCCACCGCATTCGGGCGATCCGGACCGCTCAGGTGGAGGAAGAGCCGGATATACAGGCCCGACTCGAAGCCCTTAGTGAGATTGATGACTACGGCTTTGACCGGCCTTTTGAACTAAACTAACATGCACTCACCCTTTCGCATACTCGATACGGAAACGACGGGCCTGGACCGGCAGGATGATGAGATCCTGAGCATTGCCGTCATTGATCAGGATGGAACCGTTCTGCTGGATACCTGTCTGACACCCGTTCGTAAAAGGAACTGGGAGCGGGCACAGGGTATTCATAGAATCACGCCCGAGCACATTTTCAATCAGCCGAAGCCGGGATTTCCTACGCTAACTGAGCTGGCATCCCGGTTGAACGACATCCTGCGTGGTTACCCGGTTTACGCTTACGGGGCCGATTTTGACGGCAAGTTCCTGGAACCCGTCCTGCAACCGGACATAGCACCCATGCAGTGCATCATGCAGGAGTTCAGCCGTTTTAGAGGAGAATGGTCTACCAAATACAACGACTGGAAACGACATTCCCTCGCCGTTGCAGCCCAGCAAGTGGGGCACCAGTGGAGACACCCGGCGCATTCTGCCCTCGGCGATGCGATGGCGGCATTGTCAGTTTACCTATATTTGCTGGCCAGGAGACAGGAACAATCACTGATCAATTTAACCCTGTTCGAATAAGAGCTATGGCTGAGTCCAAAAAAAAAGGACCCCTGTACGCGGTAGGCACCAAATTCAAGATTGGCGCAGATTCTTATCTGAAAGTCATGGCAGAGGCAGAGGGCTATTATATGGTCCGCTATAAAGGAGCAATGCCCTTTTGCCTCAGCGGTAAAGAACTTCAAAAACGTATTGAGACAATCCAAAATGATAAAGTACTCCGCAATTCCTAACCACAACGGCTGAAACGATTATTCATTATGAAAGCAGATGCCAATGGGCGAGCGGGGGGGGGTGCATAATGCCTTTATTGAAATGTATGAATATATTGATTTGCAAACGACTTAACTCTTTTTTTTGTTTATTTACTTAGTTGAAACAATAAACTAATCCGTATATGGCCGTCGCTGTTAATACCGATAATCCCAAATCCATCACTGAGCAAGCTACTGAAGCTGTGCGCTCGGCTTGCGAAGAATCTTTGCTAAAAGGATTAACTGTAACTGTTACCGAAGGAGATTATATAATTGATTTTCGTTTTGACGGCACGAAAAGAGTTGGTAAAGAATTAACACCACTTAAAATACCTGCCAAACGAACTATTCGCATCCGTTGAAAACACTCACTATCTTCGCAGGCCCAAATGGTTCAGGTAAAACAACCATTACAAATCACTTACGGGAAACATCGCCTGCAATATTTGAGCACTATCTCAATCCTGACGAGATCGAGCAAGATCTCATATCACCGGGGTTTGCATTTATCAAGTCATTTGACATCCACCCTACTCAGAAGGATTGGAAAGATTTCCTGCAACAATCAACTTTAGCCCGTAAAATTTGTGCAGATGAAAGAATTACGTTAGAGCGTCTAACTGATTCTCTTTGGCTGAATGAAACAGATGGTCTAATTGAGCCGGTTAGTGCAGGTGTATCAAATGCTTATACAGCCGCACTTATAACCGACTTTATAAGACAAATGCTTATCAGGGAAGAAAAGTCATTTGCCTTTGAGACAGTCATGTCGTCAGCCGATAAGATTGATACCATCCGGCGGGCGCGAGAGGCGGGATATGTGATCCAGCTCTTTTACATTACTACCCGCGATCCGGAAATAAATGTTTCGCGGGTACATAACCGATTAAAGAAAGGTGGGCATTTTGTGTCTTTAGAAAAAATTCACGACCGTTACTGGCGCTCTTTAAACAATCTTGCAGATGCTTTAAAACTGGCTGATATTGCTTATTTGTATGACAACTCAACAGACGGAAGTAAATCAATTGAGGTAGCCCGTTTAGAAAACGGAACCTTAACTGTGACAGCAAAATTAGTTCCAGACTGGTATACCCGTTATGTTGAACAAAAACTACTTTAGTGAGCCAGTGTCCTCTGTTCATACCACGTTAAGTTGTCAGAGTAAATAAATATTGGAATCAATTGGGGTATAAAGGATGCCTCTGCCGGGGCTGGTGCTTGCCCAAGCGGGGCCAAATGCGTATCTTTATTCATTACCCAAGGCCAGGCCGGGGCGTAATCCGGTCATGATCATTATCGTTTTATGAGCACTACTAATCAAAGACCCTTATTCTGCGGAGACCACCCCTGTAACAGTTGTCCATACCGGGTCGATGCCAAGCGGCAGTTATGGGCGGTGGAGGAATTTGAACGATTACTGGAGAAGGACCGCGATTTGTTAGGTGCAATTTACCGCTGCCATAAAAATGATGGCTCAATTTGCCGGGGGTGGCTGATTAACCAACGTGAGCGTAACTTTCCAAGTGTCGCCCTGCAAATTAATCTCGGAACTAAGGATATATCAGACGATTACATCGACGGCCTGTACTCACCGGCTCCGCTTTTCGAGACCATCGAGGCTATGATTCAGGCTAATTACCCGGAATTTTCTATTCCTGTCCGTCCATTAACGAGAATGGACGTGATTGAGGCTCTGGTCGAGGAAAAACATGTAAAGGCTCAGATCCTGATGCCACCTATGCCCGCCCATCCTGACGAACTGGAAATCGGCATTCTGGGGCCTGCCGACAGCGGTCTGAGGGGAAAAGTCCGCCGGATCAGTCCGGACGTAGTGATCCATAATTACGGCTTTATCCTGTCAGCAAAATTCGAAGAAACAACGTCTGAATAATCCCGAAGCAATTGTCTTCTTTTTTTGGGTTTCCTGAAGCCACGGTTTTCCATAGCCGTAGCCTGGATTATCGCGTCAAAAACTAAAAGATAAATCTTTTGTTTTTTCTTTGTGTAATATTACGGCTTAGCTCCAAAAATCGTCTTACGCCCATGACACATACAGAAATCCATACGCAGAGCGAATGCTATAAAATAGCCTATAAAAAATTGGTATTCAAGTGTAATAACCAATTCAGGGAAATGGCAGGGCTGCTAAAGGAGTCCAATGAATATATTAAAAAAATGCCTGATTTTTCATTCAGTAAACCAGGGAGCTGGCTTTCACCATTCAGGCGGGGAGTAAGCCTGTTTTTATACGTACAGGTCATTCTCCGGATTCGTTACAACAGGACCCGGCTTGCGCTCTTCGATCTGATCCGGGAACGGGCCACTGCCCTTCGCCGGGAGCAGAAGGAACTGCGGTACAACAAACAAAAACTCCTGAAGCTCCTCAGAACAGCTGAAACACTGCAAGTCAGCATCCGGGAGTCGATTCATGAACTGGCACCCCTCGAACAGTGTCCTGCTGAAATTGCCCAGTCTGTCAATGCGCTTAATCTCCAGATCAACGGCCTGGTCGAATCACTGGCCTTCAGTATGGATTGGTTATCCAAAATTTCGGGTCTGGCAACCGACCAGCGGCCCGTGACCCTGCTGTTACGTTTACGCATCCAGCCGGTCCGCCAGATCGCCGGAAAATCCGACCTTGACCCGCAGAAACTCACCAATCAGCTCCTGACGCTGGAGCGCATCGCTCAGGTCGTTATCAATTACAAACCGAACCTGCAAAACCGGTTTTCGCTGGGGGAAGTCTATTACCAGTATGCCCTCAAAGAGGTAGAGGAGACCCGGACGTTTCTGTTTTCCACCCAGGCCCTTGCCGAGCATACATTACCTAAAAGTCCGCTCCAGACCAGCTTTCTGCTGACAAACCTCATCGGCCTTGCCTTGCTCATAGCGGGGTACTGCTGGGCCTCCCATGCTGGTTTACAAACACTCTGTCTGCTGTTCCTGATTTTCTGGGGCATCGAAACCATTCGATTTATTCGTCTATCATGATCACCAACCTATTCTCCGGCTTCCGTGCCCGATTGGGTGAGCATTTCCCCCCGGGGATTCGGCAAGCCATTCGCCGGTCGGGCCACGTCAGGCCCCAGGATGCCACCGCCAGTAATCTGCTGTTCATCGGTGAGAGGGATTCTCCCATTCCCGACTTCTGGGATCAGTGCCTTATGTCGGAGGGCCGAACCCCCATCTACTATGTGGGCCTTCAACCCCGGCGGTTGCCACCTTTCCATCCCGGCGATCTGGTGATTCATCTCGACCAACCGGCCTTTTCTACGGGCCACCCCACGCAAGCCTACAATCCGCTTCGGACGATCCGGTACTGGACCTCGCTCGACCTGGATGGTCTGGCGGGTCTGCTGTATCCGGAAAAGACAGGCTATTTCGGCGGCAGACCAGCACCCGAACACGCCGATCTGTTAAAATCCAGTGTAGCTTTTATTCTCAAAGGACTCGACCGGCTCAACCCCTTTCAGCTCACACCGACCCGTTCTCATACGATCAGCGGTCCGGACCTGTTCTGTTCACTACCTCATTATCTGGAGGTAATTCAGTACCCGATAAACCATATTGTGAACAAGCTGAGTGCCCCTTCTTCCGATCAGTGGGGGCAACGCATCAGTCAGCGAATGCTTCAATCCGCAGACGAGCTTGGCCCCCTCTTACGGGCCGATATGAACCAACTTCGTACCCCTTGGGTGTACTGGGTAACCTGCCCCGAAACGGATACTGACGGGCCTTTCCCCAGCCGGGTAGTGAGTCAGTCCAACACGCCGGCCACATCCGTTCTGCTGAGTCTCTATGCGTTTTCTGCCCTGGATTATCTGGGACGACAGAATCGCGACCGGATTTACCTCGATGGCCTCGACGCCTTCCCGCTGGTTTATCCGGATGCCGCTCAGGCCGCTCACAAAGGGCTGGTACGCGGTCGCGCCGGCAGATTCCGTTCCGACAGCTATTCCCTGCGAAGACTACTCGAAAGGAACCGTTTTCCTTCACTGGTAGTCGGAAAAATGACCGACGCCCATGCCGCCATGACGCTGACCGATGTGCCGATGCTGAGAGGGCGGGTATCCTATGAAGAGCTACTGAATCTGGATGCCAGTAGGGCGTTTGGCTGGATGGACGGGGCATTCCCCCATCCAGGTAATCGGGCCTGTTTTCACCGGTCCCCTGTTCCCGCATCGGCACTGAACCGACGCCCCCATGAAGAGGCCTCTCAGCCAGTTGTGTCTCCTTCGAAGCTTCCCGCTCAACCCTGTAGGACTACACAGGAGGTATTGGACCATGCAACCCGGATTCAGCACCAGGTACGTCGATTCTTCAGCTAATCGGCCTATTTTCTTATTATTAGCCCCATTCCCCCCAAGACTATGTTTAACAATGCCTTTGAGAAGACAAAAAGAACCATTGCCAAAGAAGGCTTTGCCGTAATGGCCATCGGCAGCAGCCCTACTTCGCCTTCTTTTGCCTACACAATTGGCCTGCATATCCACTACAACCACCCGGAACTGATCATTATCGGTCTGCCCATTGAGGTTGCCTATCAGGTGCTCAATACCCTGGGCCATGCCATCAAGACAGACAACCTGATCCTGCCCGTTGGCGGTTTGTACAACGAGGTTTTGTCAACCTGCCTGCCACGTTTCTGCCTGTCGAGGACTCGTACTATCCGGATTACGTGACGTACCCGCGTAAAGCTGCCCAGCTTTAGCTGGGAGATATAAGCGGCAGGCCGTAGGCCAATGTCAATTTGTGAGCCATTCTATTTTGATAAGTCGCTGATTTATAGTATATTTAAGTGATGATACAGACGGTCCGCCGCGCGGTCAAAACATACCGCTACAAACTTGAGCCCACTCCAAGTCAACACAAGGCATTGAGCCAGTGGTTGGGTGCCTGTCGGTATGTCTATAACCTGTCTCTGTCCTACAAAAAGACCCTGTGGGAGCATAGTAAAATCAGTATTGGCAAGAATGAGCTACAAAAAGAACTGGCTCCCATTGCTAAAGAAACCCCCTGGATAGGCCTTGTCCATTCCCAAACCCTGCAAGAGGTGACTGACCGCGTTTTTATGCCTACGAGGGCTTCTTTAAGCAGGGCAAGGGCTTTCCTAAGTTAGCCCGAAAGGGTCAGTATCAATCCTTCTCGTTCAAACAGGGTGTTAAGATTTCCCCTACTCATGTGCAACTGCCTAAGTTGGGTAAGATCAAGTACCGAAATTCTCAAGCCTGTACAGGTACGATCAAACGGGCGACAGTTCGGGAATGTGCCGATGGCTGGTACGTCTGTCTGACCTGTGAGACCGATATACAACCACTGCCCCAACGTCAAAATAGTATCGGTATTGACGTTGGTATCAAATCGCTCTTAGTCACCTCAAACGGTGAAACGATTGAAAACCCTAAACACCTCTATAAAGCAGAAAAGAAGTTAAAGCGACTCCAGCGGTCGGTATCCCGCAAAAAGAAGGGGTCGGCCAACCGCAAGAAAGCGGTTCAGAAGTTGGCTCGTCAGCACCAGAAAGTAGCCAACACGCGAAAAGACTTCCATCATAAACTAACGACCCGACTGATTAGAGAGAACCAATCTATATCAGTCGAATCGTTGCAGATTAAGAATATGTTAGGGAATCACCATCTGGCAAAATCCATATCGGATGCCGGATGGTATCAGCTAACGCAAATGCTCGACTATAAGGCCCGCTGGTATGGCCGGACAGTTGAAAAGGTCAACGCCCGGCACACCTCGCAGGATTGTTCGGGGTGTGGCTATCGCAAAACAGACCTGACGCTCTCAGTACGGGAGTGGGTTTGCCCTCAGTGTGGCCGTTACCATGACCGGGATGTGAATGCAGCACAGAATATCAAGAATAAGGGGGCCGGCCTCCCGGCGGCAGGAGGTGCCGTGTCAGCTTGGGAGAGATACACGCCTATGGAGGTGGTAGCCCAGGAATCTCCCAGGCTTTAGCGGGGAGTACTTCAAGACGCACTATTGGCATAAATTTTCCGATGCCATTGGCAACGAGGCCCCCCCGTTGGTCCTGATTGACTGGATTCTGGACGAAATCCCTCATCAGTAAGGCTGGCCCGTTTTCGGCCCGCAGGAATCAAGTGGGCAATAAAAAGGTAAACCTGATAGATAACCCTTTGTCTGTCAGCGCAAAAGGCTGTATTTTTATCCTATAGCCAACAACCCCAAAGACCATGACACGCGTAACCGCTCAACCCAGATCGAACAGAAAAACCCGGGAAGCCCCTACCCCCCTGTATGATTTATTCAGTCAGCCAGCGCAAGGCACGGTAACGGCGCGTGATCTGCCGTTTGAACTGCTGAAGTTCTGGATTCAGGAGCCATCGGACCAGAGCATAGAGGACGTGTATGGTGCTTTTTCTTTTAAGAACGGGTTGAGTCTGACGGTGGCCGAACGGAAAGCGGTGCTGGCTAAGGCCGGGGTCCTGAGCGTGAGAACGCTGATGGAAGGTGGCATCATTCGGGACGAACGGGTGCTGAATTACCCTGACTTCGAGACGTATGCCCGGGCCGTGAAAAACCAACATCAGGAAAGCCGCCACATCGCCCAAAAACGGTGGATAGGGACATCGGTCGCACGGAAAATCTGGGTGGAGGCCCCGGCTAAAAAAGCCTCGATCCGGCTGAGTCACGATATTAAAGATGCCGCCATTGCGGTCGTTGACGAGTATTATACCGATTTTACCGAAGCGTCTGTCCGCAAGGCGATGATTCAGATTCGTGAGCGGGACTATGGTGGAGATAAACGTATAGGGGTCATGGTGAAGGCGGAACCCTATGCCAGCCAGTTTACCCTACAGGTTCGGGGCATGATCGGGCCGCATAACGTAGCCAACGAGGGAAACGGCTGGACCCTGGAAATGGAAAAAGGGAGTGCCCTGTTTTCAATTAAAAAACGGTACACCCAACTACCCACCCGCCAAGAGCTTATTGATGATCTGTGCGTCTGGGATTGGCTGGAAACCCTACCAGCGAAAGCAACCCTGCACACCGATACGGAGACCTACCCGGTTTATCCAACGGCAAAAGACGTATTTGAAACCGGGTATGAGGTTCGGCAAACCGGCCAGCAACCCTACCGTGTTGAACCTGTTAGTGAAGTTTCAGCGAAGATGGGTTTTCATTCATTTCTGCAACTAGTTATTGGTTTGGGAAAACAACCATCAACACTGGGCTTACGGCAAACGGCTTAATCTGCTAAGAATGAAGTCACTGTTTAAGGTATACTATCGACATAGTGTCTTTCGTATACCTTATTTTTTGTTACTAGAATTGACAATCAATAAAATTGTGTAATACAAAACTGTTCTTAAATAATTATTAAAAAAAATTACGAAATTTTAGCAACAAGTATAAAACATAAAAAAAATGAATCCGTTATGCACTTAAAAGTATGAAACGTACTTTGGGTTGCTCTTACTATTACCTGATTAATCTATCTATTAACAGGGTCTCGACGTACTATGTTTAACTAAAACTCAACAACTTCTGTAGTATGAAAACGTTCTTTATTCTGGCATTTTTGCTGGCAGCAATTCCACAGTTAACCTATAGCCAATCCGTTGTAACAGTTCCGTTAATTGGCCGCAAGGTCAAAAATATTCTTGATGATTTTGAGAAGACTTCATCCCGTTTAATACGTGAAGGCCAAGAAGCAGGCAATGCATTAATTACTAGTGGTGGTAATGAACTCCATGTAGCATCACAAAATCTTGTTTATTATTTTGACAAAAATCGCCGGCAAATTTTTGATGATCTCAGTCCACGTGAGCAGAACCTCTTTTCAAGTTTGAATGAGATTATTACTGAAACAAACAATATGTCAGGCAAAGCATACGAGTTAACGGAATTGGTTAACCTTGATTTAATGGTTCTTACACAAAAAATTAAAATACTGGATCGTTCTTCTCAATATTATATCAGTTCAATTATAGGAAACACATTTCTGTATAAAAATTCAGATTATACCATCAAAATAACTGGTATTGGTTTTGGTCTGAATAACAGCGATTACAGCTATACGTCTGAGGTGTATATTGGCACAACAAAGCTTGAGGATAAAAATCTTGATCCTACTATACGGCGTGGAATGATTATCAAGATCCCGAACAACCTGATAATTAATCGTTTCAAGAAAGATTCAATTGTAACTGTTCCTGTGACAGTTAAAACAAGAATCAAGAAAAAAGGGATTATTAAAGATGACACATCAGAATATAAGACATCATTTGACGTAATTCTGATGCCGATTGTAGCTGCTACAGTTACAGTTACTGAGCAGATCTTAGAAACCACTGAAGCACCCTTACTGCGGAACGAATCTGTTACCTATAAAAAAGGGGAATGTAGTACGGATAAACCATGCTACTACAAAAAAACAGTACGTGTCCCTGATTTTCAGGTTATTGATATAGTGAAAGATGCTTGTTCCGGACAATGCCGTTGGGTTAGCAATGTACAAACAGTGTTTAGCGAGGGCCGTCGGGTGGTAGATCTCAGTTTAAAGTATGACGGGGAAAATGAATTGAATTATACATTCATCCTCCACTGTCGTGAATTCGGCACGAAGACAGTTAAAAAGAACAGTGACCCAATTGATTTGCAATATGGTCAGCCTTTTATGGTTCAACTGGATGCCAAAAACCCCGATTGTAATTATTACATAATGGGTAGTACGTTTTCTAAGGAAAAAATAGAGGTAACAAATAGTTCGATTCCCAAAAGTAAACAACTTAAATTGCTCGGAATCGGTAAACCAGCAGGTTCAGCTTGTATAGGCCAATTTGAATTAATAATTCCTAAGGGATACTCTACATTTTAACCACAAAAGAGCATACAGGCAGTATATTGCTGTCCGTATGCTCTTTTGTAATATATTAAACCTATAGCGTTAACTGATGCATACATTTAACTCATTAGCAGATATACTTTTAGAATATACAGATTCGTCAGCAATTCCTTACACTATATTACTGAAAACTCATGAGTGGAAACAATTCAGAAATAGTGTACAGCGAAGAGAAAAAAATACTTGTCAGCACTGTAATAAAAGATGTAATGATGGGTATAAGCTAATGTACGTAAAAGACCCAAAAACCAAAAAGAGATCAATTCTGGATGTACCAATAATAGAAGTATTTGTTGAGGTTGAAAAAGAAATATATCACTTTGGAGAAATAGTTGGCATTTATACTATTGAGGTATTGAAACGTATTAAAATGGAAGAACCCCGAATCGGGCATGTTCATCATACTTACTATATTTCGGGCAGACTACCCTGGCAATATCCACAGGAGGATCTTCAATTTCTTTGCCACCTTTGTCATGCCCATATTCATCAACATGAAAAAATACCTGTTTATAGTAATAATAGCAAAACTGAATGTCGCTATTTAACCCTATGTGATAAGTGCAACGGAAGCGGTTACCTACCGCAATATGAGCACGTTCAGAATGGGATTTGCTTTCAGTGCAACGGAGAATGTTTTGCTTAGTTTCTAATTAGGAAATATTAATTCGGCCCATAACAAATACTGCCAAATAAACAATAATCAAAAGGGAGATAAAGAGTTTAAATCAGACAGCATTCCATTGTAGTTTTTCGCGTAAGTTGGTATCTTTAATAAACCTTAAAGACCGGCGATGAAAGATGCCATGTTTATCCTCGACGTGACAGAGGAACAGCCAACCGGCGCTTTACAATACTCCCCCGTAAAGCGCCATTCGTTCACGCCGGGACGATACCGCGCCTGCGGATACAAGGGAGCAAGCCGAATACTAAACGATTTGTCAGCTACCCACCTCCTGAAGAAGGTAGGCTTGTGAAAGAGCCTTGTTGACCAGACTCAGCCCGGGGCACATGAACATTCTGGTCAACCCGAGCTACCTGTATTTGTGCTGGACAATGCCCATATCGGCTGGTGCAATTAATTTCCATTCATTATGCCCAAGAAGAAACGAAAAAACAATACCCCGGCTCAGTTCAATATCTTTCAGGGCAATGAACTGATCCGGGAGGTCATTGCCGAAGCCTGGGGGTACGAACCGAATCAGGACGATACGACCTTTACCGAGGATATGTATTTCAGTGCCTTCTTTTATCTCTGCAACCGGTTCGGGCCACCCCGGAACGGCGAGAAAGGCCGCAATGTTGGGGAGTGGGTATTTCGGGTCAAAAGATATACTGTCAGCATTCAGATGAATTCGTGCTGGGTTCAGGTACTGATGTTTGGAGACGGTACGAAGGAAAATCCGCTGGCCCGGCGTAATTTCCGCACCTATTCCTTCCGGTCCCCCTATACCGTTCGGACGTGGCGCGAAGCCCGGCGAAAGAAACACCTGCTGGTCGATTTGACCGATCCGAGTAAGGAGCCGGAGAATATCGCCATTCAGGAACGATTGTGGAACGAGTTCTGTCAGCGGGAAGGCATTGACGAGACCTGGACCAATGAACGCTTTGAAACCGAAAAACTTCGGGTCTGGATGGACTATGTTGAGAACTACAACGGGGAGGTCATTGGCATTAATTATGCCCAGTTTACCGAAAAGTACGGCTATGTGTACAGTAACAGCCAGACCCGCCATGCCCTGCGGACGCTGAGGTGTTTTCTGCGTAACCTGCTTACCCCCATCTGGATTCGGGATGTAGGGTATAATATCAAAGGCCGCTGTGGCAATGAATACGATCACCTGAACGAGAATATTCCATTCGGGTTTGTCGAACCCAAACCCAAACGATCCCCCAAAAAAACGCATGGGACGCTC
The DNA here is from genome assembly GCF_057652235.1 of Arsenicibacter sp. R0_47. Lineage (NCBI taxonomy): Bacteria > Pseudomonadati > Bacteroidota > Cytophagia > Cytophagales > Spirosomataceae > Arsenicibacter > Arsenicibacter sp. R0_47. The sequence goes on from NZ_JBYFCJ010000016.1 coordinate 70,553, forward strand.
CAAACCTCGCCACTCGCTTCGCTGTAAACGGTGTTACGACCAGCATAATACAGCCTATCGTCGCGCCAATTACCCGCCTGAGCTACTCTTATGGAGGGCGGTCGAAGCCATTGAGCGTAAAGGCGATTCAATTGTTTGCCGATGTCGGCGCTGTGGCCACACCTATAAGAGCCGGTCCCAGGCCGCTATCTCGTACTGGTATGCCATAAGCCGATAGTCGGCTGATCTTAGGTGCGAGGTTCCGCAAGGTTCCTCGCGCCTTTTTTATTGTCAATTCACCCAAAGCCAAGAACCAGAAAACGCCCCCGGAATCCCATCGTACTTCTGAACCGAATCAAGGGGAAGGTTGACAAAAAGCGAAAAGAAAAAAATAGAAATTATCAATCAACAGGGCATAAAAAGATGTCTATCAATAGTTTACGTATTCATTAGCGGAGGTTTCCGTGGTATCTTTATAGAAACAAAATCAGAAAGAGCCATCGCTATGCCCCCCGCAGTTTCCCCCCTTCCCGTGCAGACCTCTATCGCCGGAGTTACTACCGGCAGTCTGGTCAATTACATCTACGGTAATAATCAGACCCGGCCCGAAAAGGGGCAGGGAGCAACCCTACTCCTGTATAGCGACCGTCATGCCTATCTGGTGACGGAGGTTAGTGACGACGGCCTGAAAGCAACCCTGCAACGGTATGATGCCAAACGCACTGATAGCAACGGAATCAGTGAGGATCAGACGTATGATCTGACAGAGCTGACGGGCGAACGGATGCAGATCGAGTATCGTAAAAACGGCTGGTATCAGGTTCATCATCACGTGGCCTTCACCAAATCCTTTGCCACCTGGATCGAGGCTAACGAGCACCAGTTTAATAGCGACGAAGCCTTACAGGCCGAGTTGTGGGGCGATACCCCCGGCAGTCTGCAACTGGTTGCGGGAAAAACCAGAGCCGCCCAAAAATTCAGCAAAATCAGTATTGTTTTTGGCGTTGCCCGGGAATACAGTGACCCCACCTTTTAAATCGTATTCATCCATTCAGAAAACCGGATTTATAGCCCATATCCCCCTAACGCCATGTATTTCGCAAAAATTACCTCCTCCTGGAGAGCCACCAACAGTCTGCAAAAGTACCTTGAAAAAACAGTCAAAGACATCGAGAAGAAAACGGTGGAAGACCCTCAGATGGTGTATGAACACCTCAGCCATCAGTTTGCGCTGGCCAATCAAACCTACTCACGGTGTAAACCGGAAAAGGTGAACATTCGCCCCAGCCACAACAAGGAGGACATTTACATTGATTCGGCCTTGTTTGTCATCACCTTCTACAAGATCGCCGGAGACTATACCCCGGCTCCTGTTCATTCGACAAAGCGGTTGAATTTTGCCGACCTGGTACAGACCGCACAACCCCTCACCCTCTTTTCCTGATGCACGGGGTAGACCTAAACAAGGAGCCGTTTTGGTCCATTCTGAAAAGTCTGGAGAGTCAACCCAATACCCGGCTGAAGATGTCCACGCTTTCGGGCCACTTCAGCCGGGTTGGTCAGGGTTCGGGCCGTCGTGTGTTTGCCCTCAATGATGGCTTTGTTCTGAAAGTTGCCCGGAATAAAAAGGGAATCGCCCAAAATCGTCTGGAGTGGCAGGTCTGTCAGGATGGGGAGCCACGCGAATTTCTGGCCCAGGTCGTAGCGGCCCACCCGGCGGGTCACTGGATAATCCAGGAACGCGTTTCCCCCCTTGATCTCGATCAATTCGAAGACTGGCTGAGGCATGATGCCGGCAATTTTTTCTTTTGTCTCCGGTTCGGCTCCCACACCTGGAAAAACGCATTTTTTCTCAAGTTGACCCGGTTTATCGAAAGGTTTGATATGGAACCCTTTGATATTTCCGAGGAATCATCCTGGGGAATGCGTAATGGGAAACCGGTCATCTGTGATTTCGGACTGAACAAGACCATTGCCCAAAAATACTATCATGTCCAGTATTAGGCATTTGACGTGTGAAGTTATGACTGATCTTTCCAGGAGAATAGATCAGTAAATCAAGGTGTTGCCAGATCAGAATTGCCCCAAAATGAAAACCATTAAAGGGGGGGGGCGCGCAAAGGGGGGATTTAAGGAAAGTTATTAGCAACCGGTAGGCAGCAATCAGTGACCTATTGTAAAAAAAACGTCTCACACACAATAGGTATTTCCGGTTTAAGGTGTTGTGTTGTTTTTTACGTTTTAAAATGTTTTCAGTTAGAACAACTTATTGATATACAATACATTAAGTATACTAACATAGAGAGAAAAGGGATCAACGTAGAGAGAAACAGGATTAACATAGAGAAAAAAGGGATCAACGTAGAGAGAAACAGGGTTAATTCCGGGAAAAACGGGATTACCGTGGAGAGAAAAAGGGTAACCGTGGAGAGAAAAAGGACAGAAATAGATACATTTGGGGACTGAATAAGGCATTTTAAGAGGTTAACAGCCGCTTTAATTGACTTTTTATGAGTTTATATTTGATTTTTTGAATAAACGAGCCATTTTAGATATAGGTCTTAAGCCATTTTCCCTAACGTGGAGAGAAAAAGGGTATTTAGGAACTGCAAAACGGCTCAAAATTTACCTAACTTATTAATTTACAGTACTATAGTATTTTTTGTTCACGCATTACTGTTATGTTAAAATATCATTTTGGAACTAAATAGCCTAAATCTCTCTACGTTCACCCCGTTTCTCTCGTAACATGACATGGCGACGAAAAAGAAGAATAGTAACCCACATCTTGTCGTACAAAGCAATCAGTTTCTGAATTTTCGCCATACACTGGGCCTCGCAGAAGCACGGGTTTTTCTGAGTATGGTTGCCCAGATCGAAAAAGACGATGAGGATTTCAAAACATACCGGATCGAAGTAAAGAAGTTTATGGATCTGGTTGGGTTGAAAGGCCACGGCAATCACGGTCTTCTTCGGCAGGTAGCTGAGGGTCTGGCTAAAAAACAATTCAAACAAGTTCAGCCCGATGGCAGCTTTCTGGTGATTGGTTACATCAGTAGCGCCGAATACGTAGCAGGCAGGAGTTATGTCGAATTATCCTTTGATCCGAAGCTAAAACCCTTTCTGCTGAATCTAAAGGAAGCATTCACCCAATATGACATCCGTCACATTATTTCACTACGCTCCTACAATACCGTCCGGCTCTATGAACTACTTAAACAGTATGAGAAGATAAAGTATCGTGAATTTACAGTGCAGGGGCTAAAGGACATTCTGAACCTGGAAGGCAAATACGCCCGATATGCTGATTTTAAGAGTGCTGTGCTGGAGGTTGCCAAACGGGAACTTGCTAAAACAACGGATATTTCTTTTGATTATGAAGAAATCCGCGAAGGCAAATCCGTTGTGAGATTGCGATTTTTGATCCATTCAAACAATAACGATCAAGGGGTGGAAATAACCAGCCCCCCTCCTGTCGAACAACTTCCCATCCAACCCATTATCATTGTTGACACCCAACCCTCCCCCGTCCATACCCTCTTCAAAGAGATTGATGCTTCCCTGACCGACGCAGAGATCGACGCCTTTGTCGAGAAATCAGGGGTCGAGGAAAGCGACCTGATGGATGTGCTGATATATGCCCAGCAGGAGAAAAAGAAAGGCATTCAGATTCGAAGTATCCTGGCCTATGTCCAGTCCGGACTTAAAAACGGGCTGGGAAGCGGACTCAGCCAACGCAAGAATGCAAAAGCATGGGAGGAAGCAGAAAAACGCAGACTCCAGCGGGAAGATACCGAAATCAGGAAGTGGCTTACCGACGAATTCCCACTGTTCCTTTCAGATTATTACGAGCGGAAAGGCAGCGAAGCATCTGATACCGATAAATTTGCCTTCATTGCCTACATCAATGAAGAGATAAAAAAAGCACCCGCCATCAAACCAATGTACTATGATAACGATGGTAAGTTGAATCCCCAGCAGATGAGAATTTCATTAGGCATGGAACTTACTAAAGAGGCAGGCATCGCAGAAACGGAATTATTCATCGAGTGGGTTGCTGCAAACCGACAACAAAAGATTGCCCTGGTCAATGGCAGGTGGCAAACAATTCAAGCTTCACCATTCTAGGCCGCTCATTAATGGCATGAACTCAGATTAAATATACCAAATGCCAAGAGATTATAAATACAGACGCGACATCCACCTGCTAAAACAGTTTGGCCAGCGTATTCGGCAAATCAGGCAAGAAAAGCAAATGACAATGGAAGACTTAGCCTATCACTCGGGGCTTGACTATAGTCAGATAAGCCGTATAGAGAGGGGAGTCACCAATCCCAGCCTAATTAATATTGCACTGGTAGCCAAGGCTTTAACCATTGACTTACGAAATCTATTCGACCAGGATTGGGACTTAGCCATACGAAAAAATCAAGTGGGATAGAAAAGGCGTCGTGATGTCCGCAATGGGTTGCCGAAGCTCCCCGGTTTTTCTATCTTTGATTAACCAAATAAGCCGCATCCGGGGCGTAATCCGGAACCATAGAACGATGAATGCTGAGGTTTCACAAGGGACCCTACGCTATGCTCAGCGGGAGGGTATCGGAAAGATCGACCGCCATCATGGCATAGTGCCGGGTTACATCCAGCGTGCTCAATTAAGAAGCCGGGAGTTAGACGCCAAGGCGTACATTCTCAAGGAAATACAAAAGCGGTATCCCCGCCTGCTGGCCGACCAGGAAGCGTGTTTCGGGCTGGCTATGTACCTCAGTGACGAGGCCTTCACCGAATACCGCAAATACGCTGACAAACACAGTATCGAGGAGGCTTATCTATGGCAGCTTGGGAAACGATTAAAAAAATCAGTAGTCCAATGAACGCCAGCAACCGTCCGCCCAAGGCAACCGCCACTACGCCCACCTACCCGCAGTTCATCCGTAATTTATGTGCAAACAACGGGATTGCCTTCAGCAAACTCGACCGGGTGATGGCCCAAGCTGACTACCAGCGCCTTTACGCCCTATCATTCAATGCCTAACCCCTCCCAGTCATGACGACTACCCTGTACACTCTCAACCCCAAAACGGCGAATACGGCCCCGTTTCTGCTGATGGTGCAGCTTGCTTCTGTCGGCAACCCTGACTTTGGCCAGCATCCAGACCGCCCGCTGCCGGGCGTGAAAAATCAGAAGGTATTGGTTCGGTCTCTGGGGGAGGCCGTAACGGTTTGCCGGAATTTTATCGACGAAAACGAACTGGGTGGCGGCAACTGGTCAGGTGGGCAGGTCAGTCTGGTCAACGGTACTCCGCTGGCCTATATTTCCTTCAATGGCCGCATCTGGGAACCCCGCATAGAGAACCAGACTAACTATGCGTCGTTTCCGGCGCTGAACGTATTTTACCAGTCGTCTAAGAAGTTGTTGTGGGTGATTTCGGGCCAGTACAAGCTGTGTTTTACCCAAACGGTGAGCCGTCAGGAACTCGAAGGGTTGAGCAATGTCGATTTGTTGGCCCCTTATTCGTGTCGCGTTACGCGGCAGGAGCAAACCGGCGATCTGCTGTTTACGCTGATGGATTCGGACAGAACGCCACTGGCCACGGTCACTATAACCGTTCGTCGCTAATGGTTACCGAATCGAAAAAGGCATTTATCCGCCAGACCCTTGCCGATTGTCGTCTGGAGAAGGACAGCAAGGGAAACGGGTACTGGCTGCATACGCCGGACTACGAGGTAGAGGACTACCCCAAATTCAAGCTGATGCTGACGGATCTGGGTGGGCAATGGAAACGGAAAGGCTTTTTCTTTTCGGCCAATCCCCTCCCTGCTCTGCAACTCATTCTCGACCGGGGGATTTCGTGGAAGCAGCTAACCCAGTACTTCCCGACTCCGCATCCGGTCGTCAAGCAGATGATCGACTGTTTACCGACCGGCTCTGATTTCTGGCACGGAAAACGCATTCTGGAACCGAGTGCCGGGCGCGGGAATATCCTGATGAACATTCTGCTCTACACGGGTCTGTTACGTCTGAATGAATCCCGGACAGGTATCGAGTTTCTTCCCAAATCAACGGTGCATCTGTGTGAACTCGATGAATTCAATTACGTATGCCTGGAAAACAGAGTCCCCCGGGAAATGGGCTATGAACGCGTAGGCACCGACTTTTTGCAGTTGAGTGAGGAACAGCAGTACGACATCATTCTGGCCAACCCACCCTTTACGGGTAACCAGTGGTTGACCCATTTCCGGAAAATGGTGCGCCATCTGGCACCGGGAGGCCGGATCGTGTGTGTACTACCCCAGAAAGCCGAACAGGAGCCGGGATTGCTGGATGGACTTGTGGATGGAAACATTATTCCGCTGCCCAAAAACAGCTTTAAATCGTCCGGTACGAGTGCAGATACCTGTATCGTATCGGCCCGACGGAGCGGAGAGCCGGTCAGCCTTGAGGAGACACCGGCTGAGGTGCGGTTCCACCGGCACAAAGGCGCGACCGGCACCACGCCTATTCCGGTCCGGCAAGCCCCACCGGCAGCAGCCAGCCCCCCACCGTCCGATCAGCCCCGAATATCCCGTCACGGTCAGTTTTGTCTTTTTTAATCGAAAAACGCATGGATTCTCCATTACCCCCAACGCCGGATTCCGGTACGCCTGCCATCCATCCCAAAGTCGCCTGGTTCGCCCGGGACATGCAGACCCAGCTACATCAGAACGCCCGGAAGGGCAACTGGGAATCGTGGGGCACCCTTCCGGAAATGCTGGTCGAACTGGAATACCACAAAGCTAAATTACTCTTAGCGCTTCGGGATAAAAACCCGGACCTGATCCGGGAGTATCTGGCGGATTGCGGTAATTTCCTGCTCTTTATTGGTAATGTAAACGGGCTGTATGAGCCGATGCAGGTCGAGACCATCGAGATTGATAATCTGTTCAGTACGGAGGCCAATGCCGCCGTTACGGACTTGCTGAGACGGGTTTGTGAGCAAATCCTTCAGAAAGGCGACCGGGAACCCGCACTGGCCTACCTTCGGCAGGAAGTCGCCCAATATAGCCTCCGGTTTCCGGAGATAACAGACACGGATGTACGGGAGTCGATAGGTTATTACCTGGATGCGGCCCTGACCGAACGGGGATTACCGCTCACGACACTCGATGATCTTCGGATCGGTTAATTTTGCTCAACAGGCTGATCTCTGTAGCCTAAACGACGCGGATGGCGTTTCTTTTGATTTATGACAACCACAATCCCCTATTTGCCCGAGGTAGCCATTTCTTTTTTCCTGAACGTACAGGAATTTATTAAAATGGAGACCAACCCGACGGCCTATTTTTTCTTTACCGATGCCCGTGATTTGCCGGACGGCCTATCAACCTGCATACTTCCCATCGAACCACCCCTGAATACCTTGACGGGTCGATGCGTGGTTGGCAAGCTCCAGTTTGTCACCGGAGATGAAGTGCCTCAGAAACGGGGTTACCGGACCTTTGTGTTGACCAATCCCCTTCATATCAGCCTGAACAACGGGATGGGAAAACTAACGATGCAACCAAAACCCAATACCCTCGATCAAGGGCAATAACTAATGGAATTAACGATTAGCATACCGCCGATACCCCAAAAAATGCAGGAGCTTCCCCAGGACCACAGGGGACTGCCTGTACCCCTGGGAAAGCTATCTGGAAGAACTACAAAAGCCCTAAGCGTTCCTAAAACGAATAATTCTTAGCAGATCGAGTGTCATGACCGAGTTTCAGAAAAAATGCGTCGAACGACTGACCCAGAAAGGGGGCCAGTCGGTGAACGAACTGTCGTGGGGACTAAACACCTCCCGGGTGGCCGTTGTGTCAGCGATGCGTTCGCTGGAGAAGCAGGGCTTGGCTGCATCCTACCGACGCGGACGCGATCAGTGGGCACCGTTGTGCTTTTACCTGCTTGACCGGGCCACTCCGTCCTGATACCAGAAAGGGCTACCCCCACCGGGAGCAGCCCTTCACATTCTTCTGGTTCCACAATCAAAGGGTAATCAGGCCACACCTACCCCTGCTTTACTGGTAAATCACTGGAGCCGGGTTATCGCACACCTCAATGCGGTAATCCAGGGTATCGACCACCAAAAATCCGGTATTGGCCTTGTCGTAACAGTCCGTATAGTCCCATACCTGAAGCTGGTGCGCGTAAAGGCATAGACACACCGTACTCATGCCGGCACCAAGCGAACTCAGATCAATGGTAATACAGAACCGACCATAGAACCAGGTCGTCTCTTAACTACTGCCACAGCCTCCAAGCCGGGCCTTCACCGTGGCTGATCCTGCATTCGTGCGAACCAATCCGGGCTTGACCTTCAACATCGACACCAACCGCGACCGATCCCGCGCACTGAGCGCCGACAACGGAATCTCATGTATTCCTTTTTTTGCCGAGATCAGCCCGGAACGAGGAGGGCAGATGACTCTCAATAAATTCATTCGTGAGTACCTGCGACGGCACCTGCATGGGCACGAGCGCGGTTACTTTATCCTGTTGGCAGGAGAAAACCAGTAACGCCATCAGTAAACAATAAACGATCTTTTTCATTTTTCTTAAAAACGGAGATTGATAAGTATATGGGAAATAATCAACGACTCGTAAGTCAGGTATAAATATATTGTTTTATATCTTATGGCTGAGATTAAAACCGTTATACATGATCATTGGGGCCATTTTGGGCGGTTATTCGCTCCTTTTTACCCGTATTATCGTCTAAAGACAGCATGTATTGATATGATATATATCTAATGTTTAATTGATTAAATAAGTAAAACCGGCCTGTACGCCAAACTGCCTGAATCAATCGGGAGATGAAAAGGATAAAGCCCTGATTATTAGCATTGTAAGTCGTAGACAAAGATTGTATTTTTATACTGATGGAAGAGACGACAACAACACGAAGTCAACGGCTGGCCGAGGAATATATCCGTCAGCATCCCGGCGCAACACCGGAACAACTCTATCTGGCGGGGTTCGCCAAGGCGTTGACGCTGGCCAGTCAGTCGGTTCAGGTTACGATTACTGACGAGTTTTCGGGCCAGATCACCGGCACCATTGGCCCCGATCAAAGCTGGGATTTGGCCGACGAGCGGTATCAGATTGATTTGTCGTCTATTCTGGGAGTCGGTTCAGAGATCATCGACCCCAATCAACCACTAACCCCAACTCTAATCTCATGAAAACGACCCTTTCACTCACCGTTGAACTCGAATTCACCGACGACATTACCGGCCAGGAACCCACCATAATTGATCAGATCGGGCTAACGCTCCAACACCTCATCGAGGGCGTTGGTCTCACTGCCGATGATTCGGAAGCCGTAACCGCGTCGATTCATGTAAGCGAAACAGGTTCCGACAAAGAGCCATACAGTCACTCATTCCCGGTATTAGCGGCTTAAACCGCTTAACATACAACAAGCCCATGAACCGAGAATCAACCATGCTGAACACGTTCCGGAGCCGCTTAGCCGCGATGTCCCCCGGGGAATTCAAACTCCTCTGGGATGACATAAAAGAGCAGAACAAGGATGTCGTCGGGCCAACGGCCAACGAACTGATAGCCAGTTTTCGGCCCCAACAGGAAGAATTCATCCGCCGGGCCAGTCAATCGGGAACGCTTGGAGAGCCGTTGTCACTGGCCGTTCTCTTGGGAGTGCAGCACCGCGAAGGGTTTCTGGACGAACTGGACACCCTGCCGGGCATACTGGACACCGTTCAAGCGGCCATCATCGAAGCGGCCAACGGGCAGGACTTGACCCTTGACGTACCCGTTTGCGACAAACCCGCGTATGCCTATAACTACGTGCGGATTGTGGGTCTGACCGCTGAAGGCTCATACCGGGTCGAATCGGTCGATGGAGAGCCGTTGGAACGGCCTATGCTGTACACGGATTTTCGACCTAAAACTCTGATTGCGGTTTACCGGGAGTTCATTGGTCTGTTTGAAACAGGCGACCAAACCAAGGCGTATGCTGACTAAGATCATTTACGGCTGGTCAGGCAGGGAGGGCGATTTTCCCGCTCTGCCCTATCTAACGAGGTACGTCCTAATCAAGGCAAGAAGCTGGCAGCTATGCCTCCATGTATTCCATCGGTCAGACTTTCCCGATTGGCACGATCACCCCTGGGATTTTCTGACGCTGGTGCTCTGGCGCGGTTATATCGAGAACCTGCTCGGGGTGTGGCTATCGCAAAACAGACCTGACGCTCTCAGTACGGGAGTGGGTTTGCCCTCAGTGTGGCCGTCACCATGACCGGGATGTGAATGCAGCACAGAATATCAAGAATAAGGGGGCCGGCCTCCCGGCGGCAGGAGGTGCCGTGTCAGCTTGGGAGAGATACACGCCTATGGAGGTGGTAGCCCAGGAATCTCCCACGCTTTAGCAAGGAGTACTTCAAGTCGAACTCCACAACGACCGCGACGGAAGGCCCGGGAAAGCGATCACGCTGGTACTGATGGGCAAACGGCGACGGGAATGGGGTTTCTGGCACTGGAAAGACTATTTCAACCTTAAAAACTGTGACTGATGAGTCTACACGACCGGGCAACGACCATTATCGCTGACCTGATAACCAAAATCGGCCCCCTCGATCCCAACACGGAGGCCGAAACCATTGAAGCCATTAAGAAACTGGCGCTGGATGCCTATCAGCACGGTCGTAGCAAAGCCGAGGCCTGGAACGCAGTAATCAGTGAGGCCGAAATAAGCTTTAATCTTCTACAGCCGTGACGCATCAAGAATTAGTCCAGTCGGCCTACCGCTGGGTTTTAAAGGCCACTTCCTGTGGAATGGCTGTCCGGGAGTTGACCACGGCGGCTACCAACGGGGAGTACCCGGATGTGCTGGGGTTTGGCTCAGGCATGTCCGTGCTGGTCGAGTGTAAAGTTTCGCGGAGCGATTTTCTAGCTGATAAACGAAAGCCCTTTCGGCAACAACCCCAACTGGGGATGGGAACCTACCGCTTTTATTGCTGTCCGACAGACCTGATCCGGGAGACCGACCTACCCCCTAACTGGGGGCTGATTTATGTGGACGAGAAGGGCAAGAGCCAGACGGTCTTCAACCCCTATAACGGGAACCGAAGCGACTACTCGAATATCTGGAGTGGCGGTTTCAAGCCGAATATCGAAGCCGAACGTCAGCGACCCACCCCCTAACGGGGGTAGGCTTGTGAAAGAGCCTTGCTGACCCAACTAAGCCCCAGAGGGCTACGTTAGTACCGTCAAGATACCGTTGGGTGCATTACCAGCCTGACGCTCTATCGACAGCGATTAAACACGATCTGGGCAGATCGAGTGTCGTTGTCCCAACAAGCGGCTCTAACCTTGTTCAGGTAAACTTCAACCCTGTAAAGGGATAATCGCCCGGTAACGGGTACTTTTTATGCAGAATCGAGTCTTCGTGCTGGCTACCGACAAAACCCCGTTGATGCCCTGCCATCCGGCCAGAGCCAGAGAATTGATGCGCGAGGGCAAAGCGGCTGTGTTTCGTCGCTACCCGTTTACCATCATCCTCCGCCAGCCCACCACGGACGGTACGCAGCCAGTGGCCCTCAAGATCGACCCCGGCAGTCAGACCACCGGCATGGCTATTGTTGTCACCGGAAAGCGAGGAAACCGCGTGGTCTGGGCCGCTGAACTCACCCACCGGGGCAAAGCCATTCGCGCCAGTCTGGAGAGCCGACGCGCCTTGCGACGGGGCCGACGGAATCGCAAGACCCGCTACCGCAAGCCGCGTTTTCTCAATCGAAAACGGCCAATGGGCTGGCTACCCCCTTCAACCCTCAGCCGCGTCCTGAACGTGCAGACGTGGGCCAAGAGGCTGAAGATATTGACACCCCTTTCGGGCCTGTCGGTCGAACGGGTACGCTTCGATACGCAGAAGCTGCGGAATCCTGAGATCGAAGGGGTCGAGTACCAACAGGGTACGTTACAGGGCTACGAAGTGCGGGAGTACCTTTTGGAGAAATGGAACCGCCAGTGTGCCTACTGTGGTAAAAAGGACGTTCCCTTGCAGGTCGAACACATGCACCCCAGAAGCCGTGGAGGTTCCAACAGTGTCAACAACCTGACGTTAGCTTGTCAGCCCTGCAATCAGAAGAAAGGGAGTCGCACAGCCGCCGAGTTCGGGCATCCTCAGCTTACGGCCAGAGCCGCCCGGCCCTTAGCTGATGCAGCCGCCGTCAACGCCACCCGGTATCGGATCGTGGACGAATTAGCCACCCTGGGCCTACCCATCGAAACAGGGAGCGGAGGCCGCACCAAGTACAACCGTACCGAGCAGGGCTACCAGAAGGCCCACTGGATAGATGCCGCCTGTGTGGGCGATTCGGGAGAGAAGGTCTTTCTTTTGGAATGTCTGAAGCCCTTGCGGATTACGGCTACCGGTCACGGATCGCGCCAGATGTGTCGCACCGATAAATACGGTTTTCCTATTCGCTACCGGCCACGAGCCAAATCATTTATGGGCTACCAAACCGGTGATATAGGTGAAGCTAAGGTGCCCGTCGGGAAGTATGCTGGGACGCATCGGGGCCGGATCACCATTCGCCACCGCCCCAGCTTTGTGCTATGCAATGCCCGGGGAGTCCGCGTCGAACTGCACCCCAAGTACCTCCGACGCATCCACCGCCAGGACGGATATGCCTATTTCAATTAGTCAATAACTTAATCACCACTTACCGGCGATTCACCACCCCTGTAAACAAGGGTGTCCCTTCGCTTTCATTTCATGGATTTTAGGTCCGGGTACTGTAGATTTTCCAGTGAGTGATGAACGACTGATTTATCTTGACCAGTTGCAAAACTATTGGTATTTTCTCACTGGAGAATCACTTTCTCTATCCGGCGAAATCAGTTCCAAATAATATTCTTTAAACCCCGTTTGGACCATTATGACGATAGAAACTGTAGAAGACCTGTCTGAAACGTTGGCCGATTGGATGGGTGTTTTTGGTTGCTGCAAAAACGTCAAGACGGACGACGATCTTTGCACGTTTGACCCCGAAAAGCCAACCTGTTGCCGGGTCGGCCTGGTGCAGCACCTGAAAGAGCGGATCGCTCAGGCGGTTGAAAACGAAAGACGGCTGACCGAACTTTTCGGTGAAAATTTCCGGGAGGTTCTAACCCAAAAATCATGAAGACAATTGTTTACTGCCACTCCGGATTGATTTACCGGGTGCCCGACAAACTTTATGACCGGTTTATCCGTGCGGCCCGGGATGATATAAACGATCCCGAGGCACTACAGCGCGTAAACCAAGAAATAGCGACCCGGTATAAACCGATGGTAGCCGACTATATGGCCACCGCTGCCGATGAAGAAAGTGGGTTACTGGGCGACGGGCCGGAGCGGTAAGCGGCCCCAACCCTGAACACCGGAAATACGACCTTTTTCCAGTCGGACTGGGACATAGGTACGCCCGTTAACGGATGCCGGAAATCGCCGGATTGGTAGCGTTCAGTAAACTCCTGTCGGGTGTAGGTATAGGTCAGGTCTTCCTCCCGAAAGGCGAATTCGTATTCCAGTAGCTGGCACCGTTCTCCACTCAGGTATTGCGTGGCCTGTAAGAGTTCAACAATCGTGAACGTCCCTTCCGTCACTGTAGCCAGTCGTTCGAAGGTGATCGGTTCAACAGTCTCGGGATGACTGTCCACGTAGTCTACGATCCGCTCACATAATGTACGAATACGATCATTCCCCTGCCAGTCCAGTTGAATAACGGGGTATAGTTTGTTTTTCATTAGGTACAGTTGCTGGAGTATTTGCGATTCGCGAATTGAGAATCGCGACCCCAATACTTTTTGATATTCAGCCCTTAATGCTTTTTCAAATTTAAGCTCTGAATACTTAATGCAGGGCTTTCTCATAAAAAAAGGCAAGTAGTGCTAAGCCCTACTTTTGTGGTTGACCAAACTACATTCAGCCTAAACCCGCGAGGAGACCCTTTAGGCTGGGGAGGGATCGTGGCAACTTTCCCAAAGGGGAAAAAGGCCTGTGCGTTGGGGCAACGACTCCAGCGGTCACAAAAAATAGTACTTGCACTGCCATGACACAAAATCGGCCCCGTAACGGGTCAATAGTGAGGTGTGAATGACAGACACCACTACACAGAGGAACCGTGTGATGTGAAAACATCAGACACGGCTTTGACCACAGGCGGGATCGGTGACGAACTCGCCGGGTTCAATCAAAAAACAATCATATCATCTGCCCTGCGTTGCTTTAGTTTCTTTTAATAGCTATCATAGCAGTAAAATCCTGCATGATGACAGCTATTTCAGATTATGTCGATCCGGCCGATATTGTCAAGGCCAGTATTGAAACACGCTACGAAATACCTTTTTTCTCGTCCTATGTCCAGGCCGGCTTTCCCAGTCCGGCCGACAACTATCTGGAAAAGGTCTGCGATCTCAATGATCTGTGCGTGACTAACGCCGAATCCACCTACTTTGTGCGGGTAACGTCGGATTCTATGATCGGCGACCGGATTGAAGCGGGTGATGTACTGGTTGTGGATAGTTCCCGCGAAGCAGTGGACGGCAAAATCGTCATCGCCTGGTACAGCGGCGGCCATACGGTGAAGCGCATCCATTACGCCGGCGACATGGTGATCCTGATGCCCTCCAATACCAAATACGAGCCGATTTACGTGCACCCTGGCGACGATTTCCGTGTTTTTGGTGTGGTTACCTTTGTGATCCATAAGCCGGTATGATCGCTCTTTTGGATTGCAATAATTTCTACGTAAGCTGTGAGCGAAGCTTCAATCCGTCACTGGAAAACAAGCCGGTCATTGTGCTGAGTAATAACGATGGCTGTGCCATTGCCCGCTCCAACGAAGCCAAAGCGCTCGGCATTAAAATGGGGACCCCCTATTTTCAGTTGAAGGAATTAATTGACCGTCACGATATTTCGGTTTTCAGCAGTAACTACACGCTTTACGGTGATATGTCGGCCCGGATCATGTCCACCCTCGGCCGTTTTGTTGAAGATGTTGAAGTCTATAGCATCGACGAAGCCTTCCTGAATCTGTACGGCTATGAATCTGCTTATCCGGATCTGACAACACTGGCAAAAGAGATCCGGAGTACCGTCCTCCGGTGGCAACGGATACCTACCAGCGTTGGTATTGCACCGACAAAAACACTGGCCAAAATCGCCAATAAGCTGGCCAAGCTGAATCCGGAGCATCAGGGCGTGCATCTGCTCGATACCGACGAGAAGATACTCAACGCGCTGGATAGTTATGATATTTCTGATCTCTGGGGGATTGGCCACCGGTATGCAGCCTTTCTTAAGCATAATCAGATCCGGACGGCCCTGCAATTCAGGAACCTGCCTGATGACTGGATTTCCGATAACCTGACGGTGAATGGCCTGCGTATGGCCTATGAGCTGCGGGGAACGCCTTGTAAGATGATTGAAACGGAAGCAGCCCCCAAAAAGGCCATCTGCGTGGCTCCCTCCTTTGGACGGATGGTTCCGGACCTGGAAACCATGTCGGAAGCCCTTTCAACTTACATTGGCAGAGCAGCTGAAAAACTCAGAAAGCAGAAAACAGCAGCCGGCGTTATGACTATCTTTGTTCATACAAACCGTCACCGCACTGCTCATAACGGTTTGCCGGCAAAGCAGTATTATAATTCACGGACAGTGGAGCTGCCCCATCCTTCGGCCAGCACATCTGAGCTGATTGTCTATGCGCAGGAAGCCCTGAAATCCATTTATGCCTTCGGCTATAATTATCAGAAGATCGGAGTTATTCTGACAGGTTTTGTTCCGCTTAACTTTCAGCAGGGCAGTTTCTTTACGAACCCACCGGACGAACGTCAGCTTAAGGCCTCTCAGGCAATGGACAAACTGAATGAACGTTTCGGCCGTGACCGTGTGCGCGTGGCCAGCGCCGGCTACGATCCCACCTGGAAGCACCGGCAGCAATTCATGTCGCCGCAGTATACGACTAAATGGGAGCATATTCTCAACGTGTCTTGATGATACTCACCGAAAAGCCTGGTCGATGGTTGCCGGGCTTTTCGGTGAGTATCTCTTAGTATCCGGAGAACTTGTCGTGCCGCAGAATATACTCAATACCTTGACTATTCCCCGTCATAAATGATCGAGGATTCTTGCAAAAGATATAGCCTATTGGCTTGTCTTAGCTTGCAACGGGCGAGTCCCCGCCCGGAAATAGTTTCAAAAGACCCATGTTGCGAATGTTGATGGCCGCATTACGGTCTCTATCGTGTTTGGTCTGACACGTTTCACACGTCCATTCCCGTTGGGATAGACTCAGTTCGTCCTTTAGGTGGCCACAGCCTGAACACATTCGGGATGAAGGCTCGAAGCGGCCAATCTGTACGAAGTGCTTGCCCTGCCATTCGCATTTGTAGCGGACAAAGCGCTCAAACATCGACCAGCCCACATCTGTAATAGCCCGGCTGAGGTGGCGGTTGCGAATCATGCCTTTGATATGCAAATCTTCCAGCACAACCGTATCATACTGATTGACTATCTCAGTTGATGTTTTGTGCAGGAAATCTTTTCGCTGATTGGCTACCCGCTCATGGAGCTTAGCAACGACTAACTTCTGCTTCTGATACCCTGTACTGGATAACCGTTACTACCGGATGTTAAGACTTCAGGCCAAATCCGGGACTTTCTCCCTGTCGCTGATAAAGAACCCATCTGCCACCGACGATCCCCAGGACTCGTCAACGACTCAGCAAACCAGGGATAGCTTGACTGAAGAAACGCTGAAACTGTTACTGCACAAGGTATTCGGCATCAACGACCAGCCCTCAAACCAACCCAGCGATACGCCTTATTCCATTTTGGCCAACCTGAATTGATTCGTGCCTCAACACAGTTTTTTTGACTACAAGTGTCGTGAGGCAGATTTGAAAAGTGAACCCGCAGTCTGCTTAACAAGATTGATTCTTCTTCAGTTATTCGTTGTTTTGCATTACTATTGTTATGAACAGAAGTATTTATATGCTATCAATTTTATGTTTTCATATATTGCCATGATTAAAAAGTTCTACAACGGAGACAATGAGGGCATATAGTAAACCGAGCTAAGGACAATGACCGGTTTCAGGGACTCTTGAAGTCTTACCACAAAAACCGGTGAGGCTACCGGGTTTTGTCAGTCGGTGCTGACCTGAAAAGTAAAATTGGTCAGAAACGATCAATAAGATAAAAACGATTCAACCAAATGCTGCATTTTTAGAAAGCAGTGCCATGTAACGGTTAAATCAGTAATACAGTGTTTGAACTAACAATTATTTCTTGTTTCTAACACTTTTATTACAAAGGAAAAATTAATATATACAGCCATGCAAATCCAAAATCTTATTACCGAACTAAAAAAATATGCAAACAGTCTTCTCGACCGTGAAGGATGGAGTATTGCTTTTGAACTTTACGAGGATAAAGAGTCCAGAATGTATATTAAAGTTAAGGACCGGTATATTAATTTTGTAAATGAGGATAAGGATTTATTAAAGATAGAAATTCCTGTTTTTACGGAAATATATTCAGGAAACGATAAAGAGTTAACGGACTATATAAGTAGTAATGAGCAATTAAATCTGGACAATTATATAGTTTATAAATATAAGTCCGAATTGTTAATTAATTTGGGGAACATTTTTAAAAGTAATATAAAACTTCAAAAAATTATAGTAAAGATACAAGATGAGAATTATTCTTATATTAAATCTTTAAATGTCAAAAGATTTTACTCAATTGATCATATTAATCTAGATGGAATAAACGGAGCAAAAGAAGTATATTTTTTGGGAGAAAACGGTGATGGTAAATCTTTAGTATTAATGGCACTTCATCTGGCATTTAATGGCAGATATATTGATCAGAGGTATACTTTTGAACATACGGGTAAAATAAGGGATATTTTAAAGGAAAATAAATATCTTATTTTTAATGCCAGGGACACTAATGGTACAAGTTATGGTGGGGAAAAATTGGTTTTCTTGCAAAATTTTTATGCCTATGGGGTTCATCGTGGCAGGTATAACAGTGAAAAATATGAACAATACGGATTCATGACTTTATATGATACTGATTTACAACTATTTAGCCCTGAAAGATTATTAAGAGATTCGTATTCTTTTAGCTTAGAAAAAATAGCTAATAGAGATACAGAATTGAATGGCAGATACTTAAAGCCGGAATTTATTCCGCTTGACACTTTGATAAATCTTTTTAGTAATCTTTTAGAAAACAACGTTGAAATAAAAGTTTCGATAAACGAGGTGCGGTTTGTTGAAAAAGGATTTAATCTTACATTCAGTCAGCTATCCGAAGGATATAAAAATATTATGATTTGGATCTCTGATTTAATTTACCGTTTTCAGAAGACTCAACCGCTAGTAAATAAACTTGAAGATTTTAAAGGAGTGGTCCTTGTTGACGAAATAGAGCTGCACCTTCATCCGATCTGGCAAAGAAAGTTTATCAGTCAGTTAAGGCATTTTTTTCCAAATATTCAGTTTATTTTTACCACGCATAGTCCAACTATTATCCAGGGGGCATCCGAAGAGGCAGTAATTTACAAGATATATCGTGACCGAGAAAGTGGCAGTACCCGTTCGAGTGAAGCCTATTATAAGAAAGATCTTGATCATCTTATGCTTAATTCGCTGGTAACCTCTCCTCTGTTTGGATTAGAAGATGCCAGGGTATCCAGTGAGGCAGACGCAGTTGATACAAGTGATTCATACATTCAGAGCAGGGTTGAGAAGAGGGTCATGGCTGAATTACAAAGACAAAAAGAAAACGGAAAGGTTTTTCTCAGTGACTCTGATATTGATACTCTGGTTGATACTATATTAAAAGAGGAATTGCTTAAAAAATGATAAAGATTGTAAAAAATATTTCAATGTCTGCTACACCGCTATCATTGAGACCACCAAAAAAAGAATTTTTTGACAAGAAAAAGATTCACAGAACTGCTTCTACTACCGGTAAAAGGAGACAGGAACTCATTACGAAAACTGCTTATATAGATACTAAGATTTATAATTCCAGATATAAATCGAAAGATATTAAAAAATCGTTAATTAACATTTACAATTACAAGTGTGCATTTTGTGAGCAAATAGTTGAATCATTTCATGTAGAACATTACAGACCCAAGCAAACGTACTACTGGCTTGCCTTTTCATGGGATAATTTACTGTGTGCCTGCCATTATTGTAATGAATATAAGGGTGTTCAATTTCAGATCAATGGGATCAGGGCATCGTATAAAACAGAACATGATGATCAGATTAATACATTAAGTGGAATATATGACGATGAGGAAAAACCTGTCCTGATTAATCCTGAAATTACTGACCCTTACGGATTGCTTATATTTAATCAGGATGGTAATCTGAGGTCTGACGATCCCAGAATGGACTATACTATAAAAACTTGTAAAATATTTCGTACATATCTCAAGGATAGGCGCAAAAAGATTCTTGATGATTTACGTAGAGATTTAAGGTCTGCTTTCGTAGAAAATGCCACGGCACAAGAACAGGGAGTAGCTATTCAAACGATAATCAGAAGGTTTATAGCTGACAGTAATGATCCTGATAGGGAATTTCTTGCTTTCCGGAGATATATTATTGAAAACTGGATTAGACATGAGATTCAAAATGCCAGACGTGCTTAAGTTTAACTAATCAATCTTTGTATTTATGCCTTATTCCTGGACACCCTTAGACGAAGTTCTGTATACATACTATAAAAAAGCACTTGAACTGAACTGTATCACTTCTGTAGAGAAAAAAGCTTTCGATGAGCTTACTACCCGTAATCCGGCGCTTTATGATACAATTGATAAGGTTATAGAACATAAATTTTCATGTACAGATAACTATTATTTTCTCCATACTCTTTTTACTTCTGAAGAGAGACAATATTACTGGACCCGTAAGCATATGAATGAGTTTATATTACTAAAAATGGAATATGATTCACTGACATGTCTATGGGATGGTAACATGGCTCCTGAGTTAATACAAAGGCTCTCCCGGTTAGCTGCTATAAATCCTCAAAATGACTCGGCTGAATCCTCATATCCCCGGGCTTATATCTACACAGACGAAATGCGTAGGGAATATGAATTTAATAAAATAGTAGTTGAATTCGGAGCAGGTAGTGAGGGTGATCTTCAAAAGTACTACAACTTAAAACACGAGCATGCTCAATACAGGGAGGCTGAAATTTCCGTATCACTGAAAAACAAGATAAACAGCGTTTCAACTTTAAATGAGTTGGGTGGCGTGATTTCCCTTGAGGAATCCCGGTTCATGTGGACGGAATTAATGCGAAAACAGCTTCATCGCCTCGAACTGGAGATGGGAAGAACATTCCCGGGTGAAGGTGCAGATCCTGATGAATTATCGCTGTATAAGACCAATAATGGCTATAATCCAAGAATAATGGCAGCATGGTCCAGACTGAGAGCTATTGATCCGTTGGTAGTGCTGTGTAACACTGATCCCTTATCCCGTGGGCGATTTGCTGACCCGAAATTCTTTCCCGAAGAATCTTTCTTTGATGAAATTAAAGATCAGTGGGATGAGACGCTCTATAAAAAGCTATATGCTAAGCTGGGTGATAAGGAAATAAGTGATGGTGATATGTATAATTTTAAATTATTATATGTTACAAGCCCTTTATTTGCTAAAACGTCTACGGATATTTCCGGTATACCTTTGTGGACTGAACAGGAAGACGATGAGTTTTTTTTACTTTGTAGAGTAAACCGGGTTTTACTTGCAAATGGAAAAGAAATGGATGCGAGGAGAAAATTTCGCTACGGGCAGTTAATTCGATTAAGGAGGGATATTATTCGTAATTCTGAAAATTTGACCGGGCAGGCACTTCAGGATAAAACACTTGAAATTCTTGAGTTTAACAGTTTACGGTATGAAAGTGGCATTGAGACAGATGAGCAAGTCGAAGAGGAATACCGTAGGAAAAGGAACAAAAAATCATATATTCCCAAGATTCATCCCCGGTCTGTGTTCGATGAAAATTCGCAGTACTTTGAGTGGGATATTGACTAAAGGCAGTCTTCCGGATATATTTCTACTAAACAGAAGCGTCATCCGGAGACGTTGACGGTGAAATCACTCAAACTGTAGTCAGAGCCTACGCCATGCCTGGTAAGCGATTGCGTTCGCGCTGTGCTTACGATTTGAAGACTGACCATCCCTATCCCGTTGAGGTTCTGTATGCTGTTCAACAATCAGTACCGGTCCAGGGGAAGCTGACAGGATTGTATTTCAGGTAGTTTCGGTATTAACTCAACCCTGATTGAATGTTTCATACAGCTCGTTCCCTAAACGCAATAGCCTGAACAGCTACCTGTTCAGTGGTTGAATCCAGACCGGTATATCGGCATCAGGATCAGGATTGAGGTAGCGAGAGTGTTGTCCCGATCCATTTTAAGCAGGGTTGCATAGTGCAACAACAAGAACCAATACTGTCATTTTGAGCACAATAACAGCAGGAAGGGGCAGCTAACACTGACTGACTTTGACCTCCATGATATGACATTTGCTGTACCGTTTCCATGCCTGACGGAGTAGTACAGGGGTTGCACATTTGATTCCGAAAAGCCAACCTGTTGCCGGACAGGTCTGGTCGAACACTTAAAAAACCGAATCACTCAGGCCGTGCCCTAAAGACAGAGTGAGAATCTAATTGACTCCATCTTTTTTTGATGCCACGGCACTGATTCGCAATTCGCGAATTGCGAATCAGTGCCCTCTGTTCCGCTACCGGCTCAGGAGTCGATTGATTTCCTGAATCCGTTGCTCGATGATGTTCATTTGCTCCATCGACAGCAGTACTGGAGTAAAAACAGGGTCCATTGGCCGTTGTTTATAGGCCTCATTGAAGAAGTAAGTACTCAACTGGGTCGCATAGAGATATTCGCTTTTGCATTTCTGGAGCAAAGGAGGAATCACTTTTTGAAGGAACGGCAGTGCTGTAACTGTATCATAGATCGTCCGGTGAAAACCGGGATCGTTCGAAAATATTTCCGTCAGGGCATTGATCTGATCCTGATTAATATCCCAGTTTGCCTGATCCCGTTCCGCTTCCCGTCGTTTTAGCTCTTTCTTGAGTTCGGCCACCTCCTGGGCTTTGCGTTTCTGTTCCTCAATATTTTCCTGAGCTACCTCCTGAGCCTTCAACAAATCACCATACTGATCTTCCAGCCCTTCCGTATTGACGAGTTTGTAGAAATAGCCCGTTGGATTGCCGATTTTTTCCTTACCTGTCTGTGAACTTTTTCCGGCCAGAATTTCCAGGGCCACCCGAATCCGTTCCAAAGGATGAGTTTCCAGAGCGATGTTCATATACGTCCGGGTGACGCCGAGTTTTATAGCCCTTTCGCCGAGTTGATTCACCTCCTCATCATCGGATTTGACTTTCGCTTTACGACCGGGTTTCTTTTTGCCTTCCGGCTGGTACTCACCAAACAGATTCGTGGGACGTATCTCAGCTTCCGTCCCCTCTATCAAGGCCGGTTCAGCGGCTGATCGTCCCCCTCCAAACATAATATCTTCGAGTGTCAGGTTCGTTTCTTCTATTTCCGTTACCTCTTCATTCGATGGAGGCAGAACAATACCACTGCCTTCGGTTTTCAGTCGGATGTTAAAAAAACGGATACCTGAAATTCCGGGCTTATTCAGATGAGGACCCGATGAGTCATAGACTGGTTCATAATCAAAGAGAATATCCGTTTTTTCGACAATCTGGGCATGGGATGGTCTTAGAATACTCCTATTAAGTTCGGCATAGGTTTTGGCAACATCCTTATCCTTGTATTTCATCCCACTGTCCTTATAGGAAAGCGCCCCAATCATTTCCCGAAACTCAGTCAGGGTATATTCCCGCTCCCGGCGGAAACGGATCATACACATTATCTCATAAATACGAATGGCATAAGAGGTCTTAAGCAGCGTGGTCCATTCGCCGATGTACTGGGTGTAGTGCTTGGAGAGTTGAAGGAGTTCGGGCTTTAATTCATCATTGAATTTAAGTACGACATACGAGTTGGCATCCCCTTGCGGAAACGCGTCTGCCGGTATATCTACCCGTACAGCCAGAGGTCGCATTACTAACCGTCGCCCATGTTCACCTTCTTCGACCAGGTGAACTACTCGCCTGGCCAGATCAATCGCAGCCAGCCTCACCAGTTCATAGGCCTTGCCACCGGTAACGCCAAACTTTTTCGAAAACTGTTTAATGGGAATAACTGCCGGTTCAAATGATTCAGCATTGGGCTGGACACGTTCAATCATCTCCTGAAATATTCGCATCTCCCACAAACTCAGATAGTACCGTGCCTCAATGATCCGATTGGACTTCTTGATAACCATCGGCTGCTTATACTTATCCTTCTTCTTCTGGCTTCGGGTCGATTTGGTATTTCTGGACACTTTTGCGGCCTTTACCGCACTCACAGCCTGCCGTTTAGAGTCTTTTGGAGTTGCCATTCGCTTGGTTTGTTTAGGTTGGGCTTCGAGACGTTAGTGCGCCCCGTTTTGATGACTTTCGGCCATTTGCTGCGTCAGATAGAAGAGTTCCTTGCTCAATCCCTTGTTGAAGGTCAACAGAACGTAACCAGGATCATCTAAGGGTTTGGAGATTTGCCCAAACACCAGAGAGACCAGAATACGGATCACCTCCCGAAGGAGCCGCCCTGGCCATACATTAAGTTCGTTGCGCCCCCCACAACCTCACCTGACTTCTTAATGAATGTCAATTGTTTTTCCATGTTGTACAAACGTGTTGGCTTTTGATTGTATATTCTTGTAATTCAGCAATTTATGCGTGATTTCAGTCCGTACAAAAACGGGGCTTTTTTCCCACTTTAGTCCCAGTTGAGCAGCCATTTTTAAAGTTTTATAATATAAATCGAACTATTTATTATGACACTAAAGTACGTTACAAGTGTTTATTCCAAGGGGGTGAAATATCCCATTTAACACATTTTGCACCCACCTTTCGCGCACCTTATTACCCGGGGGAAATCTCCCATTAAAGCAGGGGAAATTTCCCACTTTTCTACCCTGACAGGCCAATTTCCCCCCGTATTCTCTACTTCATGCCGGTTTTTGAGTCGAAAAGTAGACAATGTTATCCACATAGGCAATAAAAGGCAGGGGAAATTTCCCACTTTTATAGGTAACATATTCCATTTTTGTAGGTAACAAAACCCACTTTTATAGGTAACATATTCCATTTTTGTAGGTAACATATTCCATCGAGGGGGGGGAAATTTCCCATTAAAGGGGGGAAATTTCCCACTTTTCTCTTTATAAATTACTGATAGTCAGTAACTTACGCGCCTTCTAATATTAGTAAATGCCTTATGTAAAATTTTTTTTAATTAATAAGAAAAGACAACAACAATTAAAATGTACTGCGTTAGGCTGTTGTTGTTTCTTTATTTTCTCTTTTTTTTGTGCAGAAAAGGGTTGATAAGCCCCTACAAAAAAAAGATCGTTCGCTTCAAGGGAACATTTTCTCAACGACCACCCTTTTTTGTTGAGCCTGTAGCCGATGTCACTAAATTAAGTATTTTAGTGATAAAACGTTGCATCGGGCCACACGAGCTTGCTTGTTTGGGTAAAGCCACTAAAAAAGCGAAAAAGAGGGCCACAGAAGCGATTAGCGCCCTTTTCGATACAAGGGTAGGCAAATGCCAGGATCGTGGCACCACGGCCAGATTTAGGGGCTTAAATGAGGGCTTAAAAGAACTGCTGTCCATGCCCGACTCATGAACCTGGTAACTACCTGTTCACATCAATGCCTGTCCTAAGAGGTCTGTCAGGGTGATTAAGATACGAATCAATAGGGAGGTAAAGGATTGATTGCGAATGAGTTGTGCTTTTTTTAGGGGCCGTGTTTGGGTATCTTTGGTAAGCGATTTAACCAACCTCACAAGACGATGACCCTACAGGAACAATTTATAAACTGGTATGCCAAAGAATATGCTTGGTTACGGGCTACGGTAGACCCCTCCTGCATCCTGCGGATTGAGGGTGACCATTTGCTGGTGAAACAATATGGCTACCGCTTTACGCTGTTCCGGCAGATCGGGAAAGGTTTCACCCGGGTTTTTGACGGGGGATCAGATCAGCCAAAAACGGAAGCCGAATTCCTGCGCCGGAGCGACCCTGCGGTGTATTGGTCAATTCCCGAAAAAATCCAACATTTCTCCCACAAGGGGCTGGGTCAGTTCATCCAGCGTCAATACCAGAAAATGCTCGAAGAGGCCCGACCCTGGAATCTGCATTCGGCCACGATCCGGAGCAAACTAATGGCTCTGGAAACACTCACCGTTACCGAAATGGAAACGGCAGCTATGGAGTACCGTCAACAGTGCCTTCAAACCGCTTAACCATCATGTCCAAAAAACGAACTACCTTTTCCTATCAGGCGAAAACCGATTCAGTCGAACCGGTTATCTGGCAACTGCTTTGGCTGCTTAACCGGGTGCTACGCCCCCGGGGACTGCCCCGGCTTCCCTTACTCTGTCTGTATGCCGATAATGTTCATAAGGCATTAGTGGTCGAACTAAATACCTCGACCGGATACCGATTCCTAAAACTTGAAGGAGAAGCAAGTGCCTTGTCGCTGACGCTGATCCGGGATTTGCCGGTAGATCATGCAGATCGGCAGACTCGTTGGGATAGTTTGACGGAGAAAACCCTGAAGGCTGTACTGGAAGACGAACTGACCGGTATATTGGGGAGTATCACCCCACTGCCTGACCATCTTTTTCCCATTTTGCGGAATCTTAATTAGTCATCTAAATAGCCTTCTTTGTACATTCTGGAGTTGCTACATTTGACTGGACATTCTAACACGGGTTTTAAGATTTATTTGTCTGGAATGTCTACCAGGTGTTATGAAATTAAATGATTGATTTATGCTTGTGAAGGTATGCCTTATTGTAAATAAGAATCAAATGGGACATAAAAGTTTGATATACAGTGTTTTATACTTTTGTGTTAATATGATTGGCGCTATATTTACTGTATAAAAATGGAACATTAATTAATATCAGCCATCTTGAAACAGACTACCTACACAACCTATAAATTCCTTCAGGAGCTATATTTAATTCGTAAAACAGGACGACAGAAGCCCCCCCGGGTTTGTGGGGGAGCGGTGGTCGTGCTGGCAGATCCCGGGAAGTGGCATTGGGATGGCTTACCTGAATTCAGCCTTGGCGTTCTGGCCGGAGACACCCGACGATTCTACCGGGAGGGTGACGTGCTGCCCCTTCATTTCAATGCTCAGGCCCGGCTAACCCCTACCTCCTGTCTGGGCACCGGTTCGCCGTGTTGTCTGACTACGCCGGTTGAATGCCTGCGGTATATGGGCTTTGAAATTGAATGGGAATACCGGACGGAATCAGGTGGCTCCCATTATCAGTGGTCCCCGGTTTTTGAGTTTTACCAAAGTCTGGAGGAAGCCGAAATGCAACCCGAACCAGCAACGGCAGCCCAATTCGGGGCGGCTATGGTCAAGGGTGTGAAGCTGTCGCTGAATAGCTTTGCGCCGGGGTCTGGCGTAGCAACGGGAGAACCAACCCAAACGGTTGTGGGCGCGTATGCCTTGCTGAGCCAGCGGGGGCAGTCCTATTGCGCCGTCGATCTGAAAGCGAACCGTCCCTGCCCGGTGGAGGTTCTGTTTTCCGTTCGCCAATCGACTCCCGGCCAGGGTCAGACCATCCAGTATTACCGGCAGCTTCGGTATCTGCTCACACTTGACGGAACGTATCATACGGCGGTTTCTCTGAAGGCCATGTCCGAAATGGCCCCGCAGGTTCCCGTCGAATCCCAGCCAGTGTATCGGTATCAGGACTAACCGAGCGCATTAAACACACAGTAGGGACCGAAAGGTTATTTGATCCACAGAAAGGAGGGTTGCAACGCAACAGTCAAAAAACCTTTATAACATGGAACCAATTAAAGCAGGAAAAGAGCATCAGCTAACGCTGATGGACTTTTCCCTCCAGGACACCGACATTTACTGTACGGTATCCATGCCTGACGGGAAGCAGTACCGGGGCGAAATCATTAACCACAATCCTTATGCTCCGGACGAAATAGGCTACTTTGTGCGGATCGGGCGTATCAATGGTTTTGCCAAACTGGCTGAGATCCCGCCGATTTACTATATTAGCCGGGAAATCCCGGGGTTACCCGCGTTCATTGAAAAAATCAGTGAAAGGGAGTTTTACGGGTACGAGGACCTATATGAGCCGTATTCACCAGTGGCTTATTCCCGTAATGAGAATTCGTCGGTTTATCTGGAGACAATAAGTGCTGCGTTCCTGAATCGCTGGGCCAACGCCGTCCGGGTAATGGTTCGGGATACAGTCCGCAATGATACAACAACATTCGATGGGCTTTATATTCGGCAGACCTTCTGTACGAAAGGCTTTGTACTGAGCGAAATTCACCTGCACCGTTCAGAATACATTACCAACGGAGTACTCATTGATGGGTATGAGTTATTTTCCCAGGGAACAATAGGGATCGGTGTTGGAGGGGATTTTGATACCCATTCCTCGCCTGTTCTTTACCTGCGGGTTCCCCTTTCGGCTATCGCAGGCAAAGAGAATATTGATAACCTTTCTACGCTTTTGAAATGAAACCATTAATGAATAAAGACGACATTCTGGCTATAATAGGCCAGAATGCCTACGACAGACATTTTCGAATGGGCCATGAAACGCTGATGGGGATTCGAAAGCCGGATAAAGAAATTGACATCACGAAACTGAGGAAAACCAAAGAGGATTCTATCCAGGGACTGTTGATGGAATTAGGAGCCGCCGTACTGCTCCGGGACGTAGAAGAAGAAAAATCTGTTAAATTCAGGCTTGCGACTGAATACGCTTTTCTGGAAGGACTACACCACGAGGCATATTCGTGATGGATCGTAAATAAAACCCCAATATCCTATGCAAGCCTTTCATGTGCGTAAAATCTCTCACTACGAAAACCGCGATGAGTACACAAACAATTCATACGTCGCAGTTGACTGGCCGAAAATCTTTGAACATGCTGGCCAAATCTATACGGTCGAGCTGTATGGTGTATCGAAGAATTTTCCGCAAAACGTTTCCCCAACCAGTATCTGGCTTTTGATCTCTGCCGGTAAAGGCCAAAGTCTACTATACTTTGTTCAAATGACCGAACCCACATGGACTTACCTCGAAATATTCTTGAGCAAGGTTTCCTACCAGGCTGGGGAAGAGCTACCCCGGGAAATTACTTCCACCTTCACCCAGCAGGAGCGGTATAGGCTCCAAGAAGCCTTTCTTAGCCTATGCACCTATCAAGCGGTAGAGGTGAACGACTGGAAAGGAGGAGGTATTGAGGAGTTCTGGAATCGAAAGGATGCACTTGGAGTATCACGAGCCGTAGCGGAGTCCGATGCCGCAGAACGAGAACTGTACGGCGGGTTGACATGGCAGGAACAGCACGATAATCTCTAACCCTTAAACCACACTAATCCCAATGCAACCGAAAATTGACTCCTATTCTCTTTTTATCTTTACCGAAACAATACCAAATGATTGTTCAACACATTACCGCACTTAGTCAAGATAGTCAGGACCGGGATACATCGACCATTCTCCCCGTCACGGAACGCCATTTCCGGCCTTTTTCCCGGCTGGGATTGGGCCAGCATTCCCTTGTCATCGAAAAAACACCGTTCACCTGCCGGGTGACCCTTGCCCCGGAAGGTGCCATATTCGATCTGTTTCTTCAGGACACCGATTCTCTGCTGTTCATGAATGTTTGCTGTTTCAGCCCTGAAAACAAAGCGGCATTAATGGGCATGGTCACCAGTTTCTGTGCCCAGCTTCCTACCCTCAGCAAATCGTCCCTTGTACAGCCAACGCGTGATGCCTGGCTATATACCCTGCCTATCGCCCCGTTTCTGGCCTCTCCGGCTCAACTCATGACCGCCGGAGAGACCGAATTTTATATTTGGAATGCCCTGCGGAAGGCGATGGAGAAATCATCATAGACGGTTTAGTGAAATGCCTGCTGAGATTGTGGATCAGGTCCAAAGAAAAAACCGCTGTTCCATCCCTTCAGAGCGATTGGAACAGCAGTTTTTTCTTTCTATAAGTAGATAAATTAATTAAAAAAATTTGGCAATAAATTTTCAAAAGAAAACCCAGATTTAAAGGGTATTTCTTCGAGTGATTTTTCTAAAAAAAAGCGAATTTATCATGTACTATTTTCTGTCATCTATTCAATTCATTTGAGATAAATTTTAGCGGAGGCAGAGGGAATCGAACCCCCAACTCACATGACGCGAGCGACAGTTTTCAAGACTGCTCCTTCGTCCATTCAGACTACCTCCAGATTTCTTATTCCATATCAAAAAAAGTGGGACTGGGTGGACTCGAACCACCGGAGCAAAAAGCACTGGATTTACAGTCCAGCCCGCTACCATCTACGGTCTACAATCTCATTGGTGGAACCGGCGCGGATCGAACGCGCGACGCCTGGCTCTTCAGACCAGCGCTCTACCTAACTGAGCTACAGTTCCTTATCAATCACTTTCATTCTACTTAGAGTCCCGCCCGAGAGTCGAACTCGGCAGTACTTGTTTTGCAGACAAGCCCCAAACCGCATGAGCTGCGGGACAAAAACTACACGACAAAAAAAAGGGCCTCACCGAAAAATCCGGGAGGCCCTTTGTGCGTCAGAAATATCATTTATGATACAAACGCTCCTCCCCCATCATCGTAGAACGACGAATAAAAAAAGAAGGAACAATATGTATGCTGCGCTTTCATGAATAAAACTGCTGTTATTTCAGTGAGGCAAAATTCTACTTTATTTTTCTCAGTTCAAAATATTTTCCGGTTTTTTTCTATTTTTTTTCGGCACCTATTTGCAAACCTATTTCAGCTTCAATTTCCCGAGTCCGACTGTCGATCCGTGAGAGTACATCTTCTATTTCGATGACCGTTGAAAAGCCAGTATATTCAGGCTAAAGCTGACGCGCTTCCAGATAAAAATAATGGAAAACCGACGAGCGGGTAAACACTTCATGAGCCGGAATGCCACTGGCTTCTAAACATTGGATGGCCGCTTCCAGATTGTAACGAATGTTATGGAGGTAATCCCCCGTTACGGTCCGCCTGCCTGCTTTGCCAGGCGTTCGATCATAAACTCAAATCGCAGATCAGTCACCGCTTCAATACTGTTCCTGGCCGGAATCAAATTATCCCGACTGAAAACCCCGAATGTACTACTCTGATTGCCGAAATCGTTCCCATTCGTAGCGCCCAAGCAAGGGCAGTCCCCAAAAAAAAGGAGGCGGGGGGGGCAAGTCACTGTTTTGAGTTTTTTGAAACTTTATTATTTGCCCTCCAAAATGCTCAAAAACAGGCTATTTTCTGATTTGATGACACCAATCATCGGCTGTCCGAACGTTGCTCAGAAGCCACAAAAATGCCCTCTATAACCTTATACACTCTTGCCACATAACGCCTGCTATCAACGGAGCCAGATTTTTCAATGGAGAGGACCTATGCTCCTGGTCAATTAGCCTTTATGTGTTTATTCCTCTTTTTCCTTACCTGTAGCTGTGTGTTTTTCCCTCTTTTTCTTTACCTGTAGCTGTGTGTTTTTCCCGCTTTTACCTTACCTGTAGCTGTGTATTTTTCCTCTTTTACCTTACCTGTAGCTGTATGTTTTTCCTTTCCTCTTTTACCTTACCTGTAGCTGTGTGTTTATTCCGCTTTTTCCTTACCTGTAGCTGTGTGTTTTTCCCGCTTTTACCTTATCTGTAGCTGTGTGTTTTTTCCTCTTTTTCCTTACCTGTAGCTGTGTGTTTTTTCCGCTTTTTCCTTACCTGTAGCTGTGTGTTTTTCCCTCTTTTTTCACAGAGAAATGGTAAGAAATTGACGAATCAAAAGGGTAGAAAAAGGATAGGTTTTGGTTTTAACTTCTTGATTTACAGTTGAGTATATAGTATTTTAGTAGATGAGAATAGACAGCGTAATTACAGGTATCAATACACATTATGCAGCATAAGGAAGCATCCGATGAAGAGTTAATTGACGAAATGGCGCGACTTTCGGGCTTCACCGAAAGGCGGCAGGAAGGGGCCAGAACGGGCGTTACCAAAGTCTATACGGGCGACCATGAACTACGTCGTGCTTACGAATTACTCGGGCTGGGCAAGCCGGAAATGGCCATGATCCACATGGAGAGCGTTATTGAGACCTGGATGCCGTGGCTCAATTCGTTCAGCCGGGCGGACCTGCTTACCAATGATCCCCCCAAGCTGTTGACCTACCTCCCGTTACTGCGGGAAATCGCGCAACGGGGAGTCCGTTACCGGGATCAGACCCTACAGGAAAACCAGGAGCGATTCGGCAGGAGCTGGATGTTTTCGGCGGAAGAACTGGCCGATCCCAAGGCGTTCTACCCTTACCTGATGATGGACATTGAAGATGCCCTTAGCAAACGCCTGTTCAAGCTGTACCAGTACAAGGCGGGGGGCGATTCACTCAACCCGGAAGTTCCCTACCGGATTTATCCCACCGTTGGCATCAGCCATTCGCTGGAAGCCTGGTTTGGTTTTCTGGATAGGCAGTCGAACTGGTTAGCCCAACGGGAAGAGGTCATTGTCTCCCTGTTTATCAAACTTGATCCGGTCAGCACTCATTATGCGAGCTTTGTCATCAGTATTCACTACAAGGGAACGATCTGGATGGCGACCGATCAGTTGAAGTTTTACAATCCTCAGAACCGGGCCACGTCCCGAAACCCGCAGCGCAACAAGGAAAGCCACTATGAACATATCGGTCTGCCGTATGAGTGGGTCGAACAGCTTCCCCAGTTGAAACAGGAGTTCGGCGGCATTCTGCGCAATAATGCCACCGAACAGATTGTCCGGTCGGCAGCTGAAATCAAGGCCCGGGTCGGTGAGGTGGACCAGAATCGGGAGGATACCCTGTTGGAAATTGGCCGACAGACGCTTGGAGAAAAGAATCTCCCCTTCACTCATGCCCGGCTGACCTATCCCGAGCGGCTGATCAACACGTCCAGGGCTGAATACGTCTTTCAGCGGGACGGCATGACCGTTGGCTGGGCCGTCTATGATGACGATTCCATCGTCGTCTCCCTGATCTATTTTCCGGACATTCTCCCGGTTCCGGTTACCCGCATGAGTGTTGGTGAACGGCTTTACCTGATGATGCTGGCTGAGCGCTTACTGGAAGAGATCATGTACCAGCCCCCCTCCCATCGACTCATGCTGGCTACCCGGTATCTGGATCAAAAACTGCTGGAGGGTGCCAATTTTGACCCGATGGCCAATACGGCGACGGGCGAAAATGAGGGCGAGTTCACGGGCTGGAAAAAGGTGCATCAACACCGGGCGAGTGAAATTATTGAGTCCGTGAACGGGGAATCGACCGCGTTGGTCCCCAAAAACTACGGAATGGTCAGACAGGCCTCCCAATACGATGCCAACTGGCTGGCCACACCCGAGGCTTTGGATACGCTGATGAAATGGACCGTATTAAATGACGAAGCCAAGGTCATCAAGGAAAACCTTAAAACGCTCCAGGAGCGATGCGACGAAGACACCGCCACACTGAAAGTCATGCTCACGGGACAGTTGGACAGACTGGTTACGCTGGCCCTAACCGAGCCACCGGAAATGATTATTGAGGAGGCTTACGGGCACCAGACGTTTACTGACAAGCCCGAGCCGACGAGTGTCAACTGGATTATGTGGACTCCGGAATCGAAGCTGCATACCCGGCCCGGTCAGCAACCGCTGCACAGCGGACGATATTCCTGGACGGCCTTTGCCATCGGATACCATCAACCCCGTGTCCGGTACGGGACGACACCAAAAGCTGTTTGCGGGGTCTGCAATGTGCATAAGCTGGATACAAAGCCTAAACTGATTTTTGATGTCAAGCATTACCGGCAACTCATGTTGCTACTGGGGATCACCGACCGGATGCAGCTACCGGCCTATTTCCGCAACTATATGTCGCATCAGTTTTTGCCCTACAAGGGCAACTCGATTCTTAACAATGTGCATCCGTATGCGTTGCTCAACGATCCTTGTTCCGAAAAGCATCCCAATGGAATGACGGTACAGGTGTTCTTGTGTAAAACGTGTCTGAACCGGATTGCCCAGCGAGTCGAAGAAACGCCCAGCCAACCTCACTAATACTAATGCGTCAAACCCTTTCGCCCCAAGCCCGGGCCATGCTCCTGCAACTCATCCGGGCCGACAAGGAAATGACGGCCCTCCGCTATGCCGGTGACGCTGCCGGCCTGGATCGGTTTCTGTCGGCCATGCAGTATCTGGAAGCAACGCTAACCCCCCAGGCCGGTACGCGTAAAAGGCGGATCAGCCGTCGTATTGCCGCTGAACTCCGGGCCTGGGCAATGGCCACAGCGACTATCAGTCACCGGTCCGATGATCCCTTCAGGGAGGCAATGGCCTTTATCGACGGGTTGTGGTGTCGGCTCTATACGGCTAACGAACTCCTCCGGTATCGGGATCGACCCACCCGACAAACGAAAAAATCAAGCGGGAGATAAAAGGGGCGGCAATGCCTGAACACACTGGTTTAACGGGGACAATTGTGGTATCTTTAGGATAGGTTCATCATTCACCAATGCCTTGTCAGGGCGTAATCTGGCATCCTTTTCATGGGCTATTTAGCAGCACCCAAGACCGAACCCAGAGCCGTTGACGTGTACGTAGCGACCTTGCATACACTGGGTCGAACCGTGTCATTTAACCAGACCGCCGAAGACCGTGCCGATCAGCAAACCATTGAAGGGTTGTTACTGACGATGATTCGCCGGAATGGCTACACAGCGGATTATAAGCCGGGGACCGGATTTATGATTTCTCCGAACAAAACCGACGGCCAATGATCCCCCGACTAAGACAGTGGGCCTTGACCCGGCTGGGGTTCTGGCTCTTTCACGCCAACCGCTATCCCGGTCAGGGTAAAGCGAAGGAGTTGTTTTACGACCTCAAAGAAACGTTGCTGAATCGCTACGGTGTGGCGGACGGCCATGACGTTCAGATATTGCCGGCCAAGATATGCTACACCTGTAAAGGCACGGGGGTTGACCAGAATAATGACTACGAGGAGGAGAATGAAGACTGTCCCGAATGCTGCGGAACGGGTATCTACCTACCCCGGGCTTACGTTATTCTGGTCCGGTTCCGCTTAGGTCGGTTTGTGTTTCACCGTCCCGAGGGCCGCTACCGGGAAGAACAGATTCCCCAGCCGTTCAAATCCCTGTTGCAGGCCCAAACACCCATCATGGGTATTTTAAAAAAGCAGAAGACACGTTTTTCCCACGAAGCCCGGCTCTGGTTATTTCTGCTGTTCAGGCGAGATCATTTCGGGCTGATCGTGGCCGAAATTCACGGCTGGGGGACCCGCCCCAACGGGCTATTGGCAACCCCTGTCTTTGTGTACAAGCGGATAAGATGGACCTGCCTGCGACTGTACCATTTTTTGTTGAACCGGGTTATTTATCGCAGCAGCTCCCCCACTTTTTACGTGCCACCCCTTTTCCAGATTAATCCGCTACGATGGCGTTGGCTAAAAGACATTCTCGTTAAACCGAAACCCCTGATCGTGGAGGAGCCAACCGATGATCTCCCCTTCTGATCCTTTTTCCCAACGATGACCTTTTCTCAATTAAAAAACGATATTCTGGCCCGGGCGGAAGCAAACCGCCGGTTCACCAGCGGGGTCGATACCGAGGGCTTTTTGTATCTGAGCCAATTGGAGGAAATCTGCCGGGAGGTCCTACTACCCCACCCTGCTACTGAAGCCGAACCAGCCATTATTGAGCGGATACTGACGGAGGCCCGGGAAGGCCGCTACTTTGAATCCGGCGTCGATAGGGTCGGTTTTGTGTACATCAACCAGCTCCGGGAGATTCTGGATGAGGTCATCGGGGTATCTTAACCCCACCTTGTTACCCGGCGGGAATACCGCGTTTTTTTAGCGCATATTTTACATTAAACAATTAATAGAACACACTCAGTCGCCCCCGGCGACTGAGTGTGTTTCTCAGGTCTTCGCCCTGAGAAACGATAGCGGCAATTACCGTTAGGCCTACGGCCCACCAGCTCCGCTGGTGCCTGACGGCATGGCTTTATTGGGCGCTGCCCTCCTGGCGTCAGCCAGCCGCCCCCTGCCTCCGGCAGGTCCCTGCGGGTATGTCTTGATAGGGCCGCTCCGCCCTCCCCGCTTGGCGGTGAGGCACCTCCGGTGCCACCACGGGGGGGCTTTGCCGGCCCGGGCGAGGTGGTTGTGTTTTCCCACCCCAGCCTTCCGGGAACCTCCCCAATCACCGATTCCCCTTAACCCCCGATTCCTGCTCAACCCTCTCCTTTCTCAACCACAGCGGAGGACCGTCTGGGACTTACCCATTCCGTAGTCATCCAGTGTCCTAAGCCCTTGTTGACTCAACGGGTATACCGACCCTTCCTTAACCTGGACATCACCATTCCGTAGGACTTAACTTCAACCACTTATCCGGGTTTAGAATAGCCATAACGTATCGTTGAGGGATAGACTTATCCTTTCCTTTTCACAGGTACTTATCCGATAATCTCATTTCACTTCCTTATCCTGGAAAGCAATCATTTACTGAACCATTGATTTTACTGAACCTGGAATGATCCGTTTAGACCTTCAACGTTCTTTTCAGACTGACTTAACTTCACTTCACTACACTTATCCGTACTTCACTTATCCGTTCAACTTTTTGATGACTTATCCTGGAAGGTATGACTTATCCTTTTCTGTACATCTTCTTGACTTACCTTCTTCTTGACTTAGCTTTACATCACTTCCTTATCCTGAAAAAAGATCATGTACTGAAGGGGTTTCTTTACTTAACCTGGAATCATCCGCTTCTCTTCAGAATGACTTAACCGATCCGATCTTTGCCTTTTGTTGCCTTTTCTTAACAAAGTAATACCGGCCATCCCTTCGGCGATCTGATCAGAAATGCCAGCGAATCGTTCACTTACCCTCTACTTTACACTCATTATCATGGACTTAACCGGATTTGGAGGAAATTTAACCGAGCAGTTCTTTTTTAGGAGTGTTTGGTTTTGATAACAAATGTTCGTTCATTTGCTCAAAATTGTTGTTATTTCTTAACTTAACCATGCTGACACATCAACGAGTCCTCCAGTTCATCAAACACAACCCGGCGTTAACGATTGGTACACTTGAAAAAGAGGCAGGCTTATCCAAGAATACCCTGACCCAGGCCGTGGCCGGTTCCCGAACGCTGAACGCAACCCACCTGCTCAAGCTCACACCGATCCTCAACAAGTATGGGTATAACGAGGGCCTCTACAACAAAGCCCGGGTAACAGCGGTCGTCAATCACAAAGGGGGCGTAGGAAAAACAACTACGACGGCCTGCCTGGGTGCCGCCCTTGCCCGGCAAAACTTCCGGGTCCTGCTGATTGACCTTGACCCGCAAAGTAACCTGAGCCAGATCCTGGGCATCGAGGAACCCGAAACGAGTGTTGCTGATACGATTCTGTCGAACGATCCCCTACCCGTTCTTCGGATCGTGGATAATCTGGACCTGGTTCCGTCCAGTCTCGAACTGGCGGACAAGGAAATGGACCTGAATAACGCACCGGCAGGAGACCTTCGGTTACGGCGAAAATTAAGCCCGCTGCTCTCCGAATATGACTATGTGCTGATCGACTGCCCCCCTTCCCTGGGTAAACTCACCCTGTCGGCCCTGTTTGCTGCCAATGGGGTACTCATCCCGCTTCAACCCGAAATTTCGGCGGTAAAGGGACTCAATACCTTGCTGAACCGCTATCACATGATTCGCAATACCGAAAATGAGACACTGACGATTGATGGGATTGTGTTTACGATGGTGAAAAAGAATACGGTGCATGATGCCATGAAAAACGTCATTCACACGACGATGGGAATGCTCCATATCTACAACACGGAAATCAGGGAACTCATCGACTACCAGAAGTCACAGATCACCCAGCAGTCGATTTTCGACTTTTCGCCCCATTCACCTGCTGCCAAAAACTACGAGGATTTCTGCAATGAATACATCGCCTATCTTCAAATCGTGAAATAGCCAATGGCCAAGAAACCTAATTTGTTTGCCCTGGCTACGAGCCAGCTAAAAAGCGCCAATACGACGTTTCTGACAACGGAGGAACAGAAGGCCCAGTTGATCGAGCTGGATGAACTGCGAAGCTGGATACCGTCCCCGACCGAGGAAGAAGTTAAACAGTTGGAAACAAACCTGGTCGTCAATGGATGCCGGGATGCGCTCATCGTCTGGGAAACGACGCATGGCGTTATCTACCCCGACACCCAAACCCCGGATCAACCGGCCTATGTGCTGGTTGATGGTCATAACCGACACCGGATCTGCAAGAAGAAAGGTATCGACTTCCGCATACAGCTTATGAGCTTCTCAGACCTCAAGGCGGTAAAGGATTTCATGATTGATTTGCAGCTTGGACGGCGCAACTTAACCCCTCAGCAAATTCAGTACTTCAGAGGGCTACGGTATCTAAACGAAAGAGGGCGACAAGGAGGAGATCGTAATCAGCCCCCCGAAGGCCCTCCCCCTGTGAATACCGCCCAAAAATTAGCCCATGAGTATAGAGTAGGAGAAGCGACCATCAAACGGGATGCTGAATTTGCGGAAGGACTGCAACAAATGACTCCTCCGCTTCAGCAAGCGGTTCTAACGGGAAAGGTCAAAGTTTCTAAAAAGCAGGTTCAACAACTGGCTAAAACAAAGCCAGCAACGCCTATTGAACGCCTGGAAGACCTGGAGACGTTGGTCGTTTCTCCTGCATCACTCCCGGAAACGGCAATTCCAGAGGCCCCTGTCTCACAACAAGGGGAGGAACTTAAGGAAATTCCTGATCGCCCATTGACCCAGAATGAGCTAATGAACATAGATACTGCGCTCCTCCATTCATTCCGGCAGCAATTGGAACACCTACTGAAGCAACTTGATGAGGAAAAACCGCTGTCTAAAGAGTCTTTGAACAAACTGTCCCTTGTTATCGACCGATTAAAGGGCGAATGACTGAGGCATCTCATCGTAAAGGGGGGGCAAAAGATCATTATGATCTTTTGCCCCCCCTTTAATCTGTTTATTTCAAACCCATTTAAACCCGTTCGGGTCGTTGACGGGCAGGCACAAAAAGCGGATGCCGGGGAAGTCCCATCTTGGTTTTGCCCAGACAATGCCCTTCATTAAACATGGCTGCAACAGCGGCACCACGGCTCATAAATTCACCATCAACACCCCAGGCAAACACGACCAAACCTGACCTTCCGGGTTCATTCTGGGTGAAGGGTTTTGTACTGCAAAGAATCTGCTGATTATAATGCTGCAATATCTGATCGTTATCCGGGCCAACGGCATCCCCGCCACCCCGGGCGAAGGCCTTCATCACACCAGGATCAGTAGCCCGGTAGGCAAACAGATTAAGCATAATCATGCCTGGATACCCCCACTCCCGGGCGAACCGACGACAGCGCCGAATCGTTGGATCATCCTGACTGGCGTCCGCTGTCGATGGATTCAGGCCAATAAACACAACGGCCCGGTGGGCATCAGCCTGGTGAGAGCCTTCCCAAAACCGCCATAAGGCATACCGATACAGTCCGCAGGAGGAAAGTACAGCACCGCCCAGTGGACCGGCTGTATCTTCTACGGGATCGAAGAGGCTTAACTGACTCTGGTTGGGGGCAATGAGTTTCCTTGCATTCATATTTTGTCGGCTTGCCGGGAACGGCGTTGACCAGTCCGGTAATTGACGAAAAATACACCATTTTTTTTAATATAAATCAAACTATTTATTTACCTTTGGGTGTTATACCTTTGAGACAGTTCAATACCTGTTTATTGGGATCGTATCATCCATTACACATTATCAAAAGCCTTTTTTACTATGTTAAAACGATTTCTTTTAGTTTGCTTTATCCTCTGCCTGGGAGGAGCAACAATGGCACAGACAGCCGCCCCCAGCGAACCCCTGAAGGAGGCCCGGATGGCCGCAGATGTGGAGAATATCGAGTACCTGAAACTAAAAGCCGCTCTGGCTAAGTTTGACC
The DNA here is from genome assembly GCF_057652235.1 of Arsenicibacter sp. R0_47. Lineage (NCBI taxonomy): Bacteria > Pseudomonadati > Bacteroidota > Cytophagia > Cytophagales > Spirosomataceae > Arsenicibacter > Arsenicibacter sp. R0_47. The sequence continues at coordinate 109,787 of NZ_JBYFCJ010000016.1, forward strand.
CACAGGGAGAACAGGTGCTCAATAAAGCCTACATGACGAATCTGAAAGCGATTCCTTCTTCCAAGAATCCGATGGATCTGGCCAATCAGATTACGGCCCGGATGCGGACCTTTAACGAAACGACAAAGGAACTGGTAATCCTGGCACAGACCGTTGTCAGCAAAAACAAAACCGGCATCACCAAGCCAACTTCAGTAACCGAACTGGCTTACAGCAAGCTGATGAATGATATTGCCGCCGGGACTTTTAATCTGGGCGATCCCAAGCAAAGTAAAAAGGTGATCGAACAGATTTCCAAACTAAAGAGTGCCAAGAGTTAGATACCGTGTCGGCTCAGACCGGCGCGAACGATTTTTTCAGTACAGACAGCAAAAAGGAACACGGGCGGGGCATCAGCTACCCGCCCTTTTTTTGTGCCCGTTCAGGAATCAGATGAAAAGTGGCCAACCCCCCGGGGTTGGAAATAGGGGCTATTCGTTCAATAGCTGTGGGTGCGGGGCCTTGCAGCCCCCGCCGGGGGATTCAATAGGGAGTATAAAGGTTTGTATTACAGTGTGTTAGTTTTTTATTGTTGCCCGATTGGTGTATCTTTATTACAGTTTAAAAGGCCAGAAAAGCCAGAAAGTGAGGTAGATTATGTTTGGTATATTCGAGAAAAAAGCCCCCGTTCGCGTAGCCTCGGTCGTTCCTGCCGGAGCGTTGGCGATTGATCTTGACCCTCGGTATATTCGGGAGTCACAGCCAGAGATTGACTTTGGATTTATTACCCATCAGGGCGTTTGGGTTGAAGTATGCGGTTGCCGCAGTTTTATTCCATTCAACCAGATTTTTGATGTGTTTGTGTCCGAAGGAGGTGGCTTTCAAATGTTGCACTTCAATACACCCGATGAACCCTACGCGATTGCGGCAGTACGGAACATCCAGGCGGTGTACCGGGCTATTCATAGCCGGATTGACTGGCAATGGGCGATACAGTATCAAAACTACCTGTCCCGTCTGGCCGGTGATGACCATGAATTCTATTAATAGATCAGTGAAGAGTACGGCCCCGATCCAACGGCAGGGCGTGTGGATACCCGACCCCTGCCGATTTTCAAAATGCCTATCAAGGGGAGTCAATGGGCCAAATCAAAAGGGCTATGCAGGGTTCTTTTTTTTCAGGCAGGAAACGCGAATAAGCCGGAAACGTAAACATCCGGCTTATTTGATTTCGATTCATAAGGGCCTGTTTTGATAAGGCTACCAGCCAACAACGTCAAAATCAGTGGCCGGGTTGACTCGTCGTTGGTACTCGACCCGATCCCGGATCAGTTGCAGCACTTCCCGCCCGTAGCGTATACCTATCAGCACCATCCGGGGGTTCGTCCGGTCAGAGCTTACCAGGATAATATTACTTAAACCGAAGATACGGAGGTGAAACGGCTCTACGAGCGTGTAATCACGAACCCTGTACAATTCAAGTTGATCCGTCACTCTGGAAAAAACACCCCGGCCATACATCAGCCGCTCTGATGATACCTCGTATTCAGTTAACATGAGTGCCGTTAGCTGATAAATAGAAACCAGGGCAACCACCCCGTATAACCCATTGATGTAGCCATCCCATTTCCGGATCGACAGGAATAGGTCAGGATAGTCAAAATACGTGAGTCGCAGCAGGTAATTCCAGGCTTTAAATATGCCCAGCAGCAGCAGCCCACCTCTGATGACGATAGGTAGTCCTACGATCAGAGCAGGACTACCCCGCCAGAGGGTTCCGTCATTACTGGCGACGAATGAAATCAATGGCTTTCCCATCACACATGAATTTTTAATCCAAAATAAAGCAAATTGTTTATTTGTGTAGAACTGTAACCGGCATTTTCACGCCTTGGTTGGTTTTTATGAGCGAAAGGCTGTCCGGGACGATTACCTGACCCAGGGAGGAAAGCAGAAGATGCCAAAACGAACGGATCGAATCAACTGGGCAATAAAATATTGATAGTCAATGTATTACTATTGCAGAGGGAGCATAGAACCACTATCTTTATGAGGTAATCGAGACACAAACATCGGCCCGGGATGCCGTCAAGTCCCACCCCTACAATCATGGAAACGACAGAAACCTATCGCACTGCCCCTACTGCAACCCCAGTCAAAGAGTATGTAACAGAGAACCTGGACGCCTTGAACCTGAAGGGGTTCGTTGGGAAAGCCTCTTCAATTAAACTGGTCGAACCAGCAGGGAAAACGCCCTTTGTAACGTTCGATTTTTGTGCGATTGGTTTTCACCAGCCAACGGAAGTGAACCCTGAGGGTAAGCAGTGGTTTACAGCGACGACGGAAAACTATGATTTGTTAGTCGTTCTCTATGAAGGCCGTAAACTGGAGTTATTTGGAGTAGGAAACCGGAAGACCCAGACAAGCACGGGTAAAATTTATTACAACCTGCGTTCATTTAAAGTTACTTTTAGATAGACTAACAAGATTGTTATCTAAACTATATGAAATTTATTTCTGAAGCCGTATTTGTTGAGGGAGATCTGGATTCGATTAAAGATCCCGTTGTTGCAGAGGCTATTCATTTTGCTGAAAAGATTTATGAACAGCAACGCGAAACGTTGAGAAAGCGCCCCGTTATTGAAGGAGTTCCTGCTCCTACAAAAGAAGAGATCGAGAAAGAGTACAACTCATTTGACCTGTTCCAGATGGAAGAAACGCCGGTCAGCCGGTTCAGGGAAGCCGTTGAACGTGAATTAGCCCGTACTGGTTATTCGCAGGATAAAGGTGTACCAGGGATCAGTATACATACTGTTGTATCAACTGAAGATGTCGGTCCGTCGTCTTATTCAATCAATAAGGCGACTATTTCGGTAACGTTTTCGCAGGAACGGCTACAGGAGTTCCGGAAATGGCTAGTCGATTGCAATAACAACTTAGCTCTTTACCATTTAGACAAACAAATTCAATAACACCAGCCGATCAGCGTTTACCGCAGTATTTCAATAATGGAAAACCTATACACCATAACCTACCTGCCGTCATTGGCCACATATGCTTCAGTGCAGGCCCAAAGAGACGCAATCGACTGTTATATGAATATTATCAGAACCTATCAACATCCGGCTACACGGCTTACGGTTTCAAGACATCCGGTAGCACTGGTACTTATCTCATGTGGCAGTCTGGCAAGTAAGGGAGGGCTTAAATTTAACGGCGAGGAGGTTATCTATACGACAATCGAAATCGCCTGGCAGTTAGGACTGCCCCGAACAATTGAAGCAGAACACGCGGAAACATTTATGCAATAAGACCATGATTGTCATTCAATTCATTGAGCCGCTGACCGGTACGGCTAATACCGTCTACATCACCACCAGCCCAAGAGGCAACGTAAATATTACCGACGAATACGGCTATGTTGAAATCCGGACCCTCATACATGCGGGTAAAATTTTTGGCAACGAGAGACCGGAAATTCATGAGTTATACAAAACGGAATGGGAGGTAAGGGATGCCGTAATTGCCTATCTTAATTCAATTGACCGTGAGTATGAAATAATAACCAAGATGACTGTCACGGTCGTTGTATTCGGCGATGCTCCCACTGAAATGTCCTTTGAAGAAGAAACTGAACCGCAACGGTTTATTAAACGCGTCAATAGTCTATTTGAGAAAACGCTGGATAATATCCGGAAAGAGGCCAATAGTTTATTCCCGTTAAAATTTTCCATCCGTGAAAGAGGTGTAACCGGCGACAAGAAAGGCCACGACGCCTTTGTTTTGGCAACAATGGAAAAAGAAGGGATCAGCAAAGGCCCTAATTTCATTAAAACACCAATCGGGCGTATCGAATGGTCGTATTTGGGAACAGATATGGGAAATCCGAACAATGCTGATACCGACAGAAGCCGGTATGAGTTCCTGATCAGTGAATACAGTGTTTAAAAAAAAGACCTGGATACACACTCGAACTTGCTATAACGCCCCAACCTGGATGGGTGGGGAAATCAATTGGAATCAAGGGGAAAAGCATTGTTTAGTCCAAGTCAGACCATAGAACATATTGTTGAAAAAATAAATAAATACCCTGAACCAACTGGGCAATAAAAGATCAGGGCACCTTTCAATGGTCTTGCCAGCACCCCCACAATTGGGTAACTTTATATCAACAAAAGGCCGGAGACGGCACGAGTACAAGACCCAATGATAAGCCCCTCAGAGCGTTATCTGAGACCCCTGTCATGTTCGATAAAACTGCCATCGCCGACTATTTAGCCACCTTAGCCATCAACAACGGCGATGCCTACCGGAACGGGCGCGACGTAGGCGAGGCCATGAAAGCCGCCCAACTGGAGTTTATGAAGGAGTTCCGCGAAATGATGGATGAAGCGGTGAAAACGGCCACGCAGGAGGTTAATAATCATTGGTTCGAGGAAGAGATCAGAGCCGCCGAAAAAGCCGCCTACACGGATTTTTTCGCCCGGGTCGATGCCGGAGAGACGGTACAGGTTAAGCCTCACGTTTACGAGCATTATTTAGACCTATTGCCCCCTGTTTCCTGCTGGGCAACCGGTTTTTTATTCGCGGAAGGAGACGACCGCGATAGCCAGGGCAAACGACTGGTTTACCAGTTTACCAAAAACGCACAGGGTCATTTCTGCCAGCGCCGGGCGATCTAACCGCCCCTATACCTTTTCTACCATCCAGGGCGCTCCCCAGCGGAGCGCCAAACCCCAAACAATCATGACTGCAACAGCAACCGCCAGCCAAACAGCCAGCCGCTACGCCGAAACCGATCATGGCCGGCAATCGATCAAAGGAAAAATCGGAACCCAGGACACGATAAAAATCCGCGAAGGCGAACCCGGTAAATCCGATTACGTGACGTTTAATCTGTGCCAGAATGCGCCTACAGCCGACGACCCCAAAGCCGTTATCTGGTACAGTGTGAGCATCCCCCAAACGTTTTTATTTCCTATCCTGACCAGTGGGCTAACCGTCGAAGTGACCGGCCATTATATCGTCCGGACGGACACCCAGACGGGTAAGCAGTTTCATAATATCCGGGGTTTTCAAATCAAATTCTTTTGATGCCGCCCTTATCCAGGTTCAGCCCCCGGCGGGGGCTGAACGAATGAGAAGAATCAAGGGGAAAAAATAACCCGTTTTTTCTATTAAATATGTGATGGGTATTTAGTTACTTAGGTGGGTTGCCGGGCAAAGGTTTTGCCTTCGGAATGGTCTATTTATTCGTTTATTTTTATTTATATGATCAATTACAAGGGTTTATACGTCGAATCGGTCGAAGAAAACCGAATCACATTCACATTTCACAATCACAATGTTATGGGCCTGACTATCTTTTTTGAAGAAGGTACAGGCTATAAGGACGGCGACAAGATCGAGGTACTTATTAAAAACCACGGCTGCACAAACTGGGAGGGCGATGCTCAGCGAAATGAACATAAGGAACTCGAACAGGTGCGTTTTTCGGTTAGTGGTACTTCCGAATCAGAGATGACCACCACGATCTTTAGCCTGACGGCAATGGTCCTCCAGTATCGTCGGGATTCGATTTCCATGCAGCAAATTGCTGAGATCATCAAGAGACGAATCAGTAACCTGGTCGATCAACAATAGACCTGCCTGAATCAAGAGGGTCATCAAAGGTTGATCAGCCTGCGATGGCCCTTTTTCCCCCGAATGGATGGTCGTATCTTTAGATAAAGATAAACGTTCCCATGAGCGCAGAAACTACCCTTGCCCAAACCCTTCAGCAACGCATCGAAACGGCTGACCAGATCACCCATCAGACCGCCAGTGAAGCCATCGTAAACCGGTTGCAGGGCCAGCCCCGGACCTTTGCCGAGCCGCTGGATCTGCCCACTATCGACGGGCTGTTCTCGGTCACCTTTACGGGCTTTGACGAAGCCGGTGCCCTGGTTTCCGATCAGGAGAGTGATACCGACGATTTTGTAACCTATGAACTGGACGAACTGCCGGTCGAGTCGCTGATTCAGATTCTGGCTCTGCTGGAATCCTAATAACCAACCCAACCCTATTTACCTCTTCTAAACCATGACGACACTCCAAAAAGATCACCTGTATACCTCTGCGGCCAGCCAACTCTTTGGGGATCGTGCGGCCAAAGACATTTTCCGATACCAGCGGTTTCAGGGGCCGGACGGCAAACCCTATACCGTCGAAAACGTCTACGTCAAACACGGGCAGGCACGGATCGACGTGGGCTATGTGTATTTTCCCGGCATGGGTTCGGCCCCCGGCTGGTTTGAACCACGAGACGGCTTTGTCTGGGACGAGAATTCCTTTGGCGAGGGGCAGACGATCCTGATGCCGAACGGGCAAACAGCGCTCATCGAATCCATCGGCCCCAACCGGGCCTGTTGTTGTCTGGCAGACGGTCAGCGGTTTCATTTTCGGGAAGATGACCTCCGGCCCGTGTTGAATCCGGTTTAAATCAATCAACTGGGCAATAGAAGATCAGGGCTATACGAACGGCTATTGCCCACCCCGGCCCAAAGCGGTATCTTTGGGTATAGCAAATAAGGCACAGGAGCCGTAAAAACCTGATCGACATGAACACGCTACTGATTGAACCGACCGAAGAAGAAGTCCGGGCCAACGACCCGACCAATATGGCCCTATTTGAGACCGGCAAAGCGGCTTTTGACGCGATCAAAGGCCCCCGCGTCGGCGACTATCTCAAATTACCCCACGGCGAGTATACCCGGTTTACGGAGAGCTACGACGACCAGTTACAAACCGGTGGTCATGCCGGTAGCCGGTACTTTCTGTGCCAGAACGGGCAGTTGAGCTATTCGGGTAGCCTGGACAGTGGGGTAGTCCGTTCGGATATTGAACTGACCGACGAAGTGAAAGAGGGGCTGGTCTGGTTTTTCAGCCAGAGCCGGGCCGTTGGTCAGGGAGCCGTTGAATTTCAATTGCCCTGCCGGATGTACACCCTCAAAACAGGAGCCGACACAAGCGGTTTACCGCAGATTGCGGCTTATCAGCGCAAATGCCGGGCCGATAAGGCAGAAAAGGTAGAACGGGCAGGCATTAACGGAAAGCCTGTCGAATTGCCCCTACCCGTGGTCTATATTGCCCGTGAGTTGATTACGGAACAGGCGTTTATTGAACTCTGCAAGAGCCTTGGACTTGATTATGACTGTTACTGGTGGAGCTGGTTTGTGCAGCCCTACAAACAGTCAGATATTGATACGATTTTGGCCGAAACCGGCTTAATTGGTGAGTACCGCCAGTACGGCGACCATCCGAATTCGCTCTTTCTTAAAAAGCCATAATACCATGCAGGGCACCCGGACGGACCGAGCCAGTCCGGGGCCGCTTTTTCTCATTTTTGATTAAAAAATCATACGGCTATGTTGTTCGTCAATCCCAACGGTGTGCTTTGCAAAAACTACGGTCCGCCGATGCGGCTATTTATTCGGTAGACCTGTTTTCACCAAAATCGGCGTTGCCCCCCGATTCGACGGGTTGGCGGTCGATGGCGTGACTGTCATCAATCCCAACGACTGGCTTTGGGCCTGATCGGGCCTCCCCTACCGGGGAAATTAGAATCAAGGGGAATGAAAATTGCCGAATCAACCGGGCAATAAAAGGGCCAATCCATATGAATGGCTATTGCCCCAGCGGGGGATTTTCCCGATCTTTAGGTAAGCAATCAAAGGCACGGGAGCCGTAAAAACCCGATACCGAACATGGCAACTACAACCGCCCCAGTTATCGACAACTTCAAGAAAAATATCTTGGGAACCGCTCAATTTGATCTGAAAATTGGCGGGATGCGTAGCCCACAAGCATTTAATGTGGTCCCGATGGGAAAAGGGGGAAGCACGGATGTAATCATCATTCAATCCGACAAACGCATTGGCACCCTCAACCTGACAACCGGAGCCGGGAGCCTGTCAGCGACCCATTCAGGAGGGGCCTATTTTGCCCATCTGGCTATCGACCGGGCCAATGGTAAAATGACCGCATTTCAGCTTACCCCCGAGCAGCTTAGCCTCTTGACCCAGGCCATTAAAGGCACCGCCAGCGCCAAGGCCGGATCAAGCGGGTGGGTCTATGCCGATAATTCAGCAGCTGCATTGGTTTGATAGGCCCATCACGCCTGAAATCCTGACCGCCCACCGGGTTTGGCTGTCAGGATTTCAGGCAAGTAACAGGTTTTTGCTAATCAGATAGTTACGCGAGTGTGTACAGATTCCAGGCAAGGAAAGCCAATGCCCGAAAAAGCCACCACTCAGGGCGGGAAAGCGTCGTTTTAACGACGAATCAAGGGGCAGATCAACCGCCTCAGCAACGAAAATTTTATTAAATAAATTGTATGTTTTATACAAAGTAAACGTGAAAATTAATAACTGGTAATCAATCAAATGGGGCAAAAAAGCGGCCTGTTCCGTAGTCGTGTATTGCTGGTTTTTCCCTTTATGACTACCTTTATAGTGTTCAATAAAACATTCACTTTTAGATCACTTGTAAACCTTTTAAGATTATGGCTTCGATGAATCGCGTAACAATTATCGGTAACTTAGGCTCAGACCCCGAAGTTCGCTATTTAGACAGTGGGGCTTGTGTCGCCCGTTTCAACGTTGCAACGACGGAGAAGTACACCAACAAAGCCGGTGAAAAGGTCGAACAGACCGAATGGCACCGGATCGAGTTGTGGGATGCACAGGCTAAGGTAGCAGAGCAGTACCTTAAAAAAGGTAGCCCGGTCTGCGTTGAAGGCAAATTGAAAACCGAAACGTGGACGGACAAAGACGGTCAGGAGAAATCCGTTACCCGCATTCGGGGCAACAACATGATTATGCTGGGGGGGCGCAATGAAGGCAATGCAGCACCAGCGCAGGCAGCAGCACCAGCCGCAGCCCCCAAGACGGTACAGGCCAACCCCAAACCAGCCAACGCACCGGCCAAACGCAGCCCACAGCCAGCACCAGCCGGTTTTGAGGGCGGGGGAGACGATGATCTTCCTTTTTGACGGACTCCGAAGCGTCAGACAGGTCAAAGCCAACAACAAAAGCCCCGCCAATCGGGGCTTTTGTTGTTTTGGCCACGGCCAAAAAAATGATTGAATCAAGGGGAGGGCAGCGATGGCCCGCTTAGGATTTCGGACAATCCTGAGTGGCCTGGATCAGGTCTGCCGTCGTGAAAATCTTCAACTCCTCTTCCAGCATAAAACCCCGCAGGCTGTAGGAATTTTCGTTCGGGGTGAAATAAATTTTGGTTGATTTGGAATTTCGGCAGGCGTAGGTAATTGGGTACTCTACATGATGAAATATAAAACCAATAAAAAGGCTGGAAATTTGTAGCGACCAAGCAACAAAATCCCAGCCCCGTAATGATTAAGCATTACTCCTAAAATGTAGAAAAAATCTTCCAATCGGCTACCCGGCAAGTCGGAACCCGCTGGCACTTAGCCCGCCAAAAAATGATTTTTGCACTCATTTTCAGTAAACTTGTTTTTACCTTTCATCAGGAAGAGTAATTCTTTCTTTGTAAGTCAATTTGGCTATTTGTTAGCTCGTAAGTAATATTGTCGTTGATTTGCGTATAATCCATTATCAATGAATTTTCTACTCTGCCAATCTTCAAGCCACTTACGGCTTTTCATTGTCTTTGGCCTTCTATCACTGCTTTTTATTGCACCGGTCTTTGGAAGCTCCGAAGAAACCCCTCATGCTTCATCTTTAACTGTTGGGCTTACAAGTAGTGGAACGTTAGCTTGCGGACAACTGGGTGTAACTCTAAGTGCTACAGCCTTAAACGTTGAAGGACAATCAAGTTACCTTTTCACGGGGCCTAATGATTTCTCGGCTATAAATACTACTGGCTTATTAAGTGTAAGCGCGCCAGGAACCTATTCGGTAGTTGTAACAAATGCTATTTGTAGCTGTTCGGCCAGTGCAATGGCTACTGTGAGTAGCTTACTGCATCCCGATTACCTGCCGTTAGTTGACCTCTACAATGCCACCAACGGCCTTGGCTGGGCTAATAAAACAGGCTGGCTTACTAACTGTGACCCTTGTAGTGGATGGTATGGGGTGACCTGTGGAGGAGGAGGAAGGGTAAATACAATAGATTTAAGTTCAAATGCATTAACAGGAGAAATTCCACAAAGCATTGGAAAATGTACTCAATTATTAGAACTTTTTTTAACTAATAATAGATTAAGCGGGAAAATACCTGAAAGTATAGGGAATCTAGCTGAAGTATATCAAATCTTTTTAAATGGCAATAAGCTATCAGGTAGTATCCCCGCGAGTTTTAGTAAGTTAAAACAATTATTTAGATTATGGTTACAGGATAATCAGCTAACGGGTTCTATTCCAGAAGAAATAGGTAATTTACAAGGAATAAAGTACCTGGAACTTTTTAACAATCAACTAAGTGGACAAATACCTGAAAATCTGGGTAACTTAAGAGGACTTAAATCTATAAATTTACATAACAACTTGTTGGTTGGCAGTATACCTTCAAGCTTAGGAAATTTACGACAATTAGATGGGCTTACACTAAGCCAAAACCAGCTTTCTGGTTGCATTCCGCCATCTCTATCAGTACTATGTGGAAAAGAAGTTTCACTATATTTTAATCCTGAACTCCCTGGAGGTGGAGATTGGAGTTCATTTTGTATGAATGGCCTTGGCTCGTGCCGACAATGTAACTTAGTTATTAGCTCTCAATCACCCTCTTCCACGATCATTTATGAAAGAGGTATTGTTACCTTTATTGTCAGTGCCACAAGCACTGAGCCTATTAGCTATCAATGGTATAAAGATGGTGTAAAGTTGAGCAATTCAAATACCATAAGTGGAATAAATTCTGCTACATTAGTCATTACCGATGCACAAAAAGTAAATAGTGGCAATTATTATATTGTCATCAAAAACGCATGTAATAGTATTGCTTCAAAAGCATTTAATCTGGAAGTAGAAATGCCAACTCATCTTGATTATGCTGCTTTATCCGTTCTTTTCTACAACACAAAAGGCCTTTCTTGGACGAACCGAAGTAATTGGCTAACCTCCTGCGATCCTTGTAACGGATGGTTTGGTGTGACTTGTAGTAATGGGCGGGTTACAGATGTACAACTACCTAATAATAACCTTAAAGGAGAACTCCCGGCACAGCTCTCTCAGTTGACCCAGATCCAAAAGTTAAATCTAAAAAATAATCAACTATCAGGTTGCATTCCCATTTCGTTAACCGCATTATGCTCGAAGCAAGTGGATATTTCCAATAATCCTGAACTAGCGGAGGGTGGTAATTGGTCAATATTTTGTCAATATGGCATAGGAGCTTGTGGAGGCTGCGATGCTTTAATTACTATTCAACCTCCATCTTTTTCCGCCGTCTGCGCGAGAAGTATTGTAACCATATCGGCTAGTGTAACAAGTGCTCAGCCTTTAGCATATCAATGGTATAAAGATGGAATAGCCTTAACCAATGGATTGAAACTTACTGGTGTTACAACGGCTACCCTCACTGTCCTTGATGTTCAAGCCGGAAGTGTGGGTAATTATTATGCAATTATTACCAGTACATGTAACGCACTGACAACCTCCACGTTTAATTTAGCTATAACCACTGTTGTTCATCCGGATTTTGAAGCTTTGGCAGATTTATTTTACTCTTCAGATGGCATGAACTGGAATAAAAAAATAAATTGGTTAATAAACTGTGATCCGTGTAGCGGATGGTATGGAATATCTTGTAGTAATAATAGAGTAATAAAAATAGAATTACAAAACAATAATCTTCGAGGTGTTATTAGCAATAAATTAAGTGATTTGTCAGAACTTGCTATTTTAGAAATGTCTGACAACTCAATAAGAGGAACAATCCCGTCAAGTTTAAGTGTATTACAAAAATTAACAAAATTATCTTTAGGACATAATCTATTATCAGGGCAAATTCCAGAGGAGTTAGGCTTTATAAGGTCATTGTCCTATATTTACTTAAGAACTAATTTTCTTACAGGTAGTATTCCAAATAGTTTCAGCAATTTAATTAATTTAGGAGAACTATATCTTGATAATAATAAATTAAGTGGTGAACTTCCATCTGGTCTTGGAAAGCTTAAAAAATTAGGTTCTATTTGGTTAGACTATAACTCAATAAGTGGTGTAATTCCAGATAGTTTTGGAGAGCTAAGTGGTTTGTCTGCTTTAGTTATAAATCATAATCGTTTAGAAGGCTCCATACCTTCAACATTCTCTAAGTTAAACAATCTACAAGCTCTATATCTTCGAGGTAACCTGCTAACAGGGGTTATACCTAAAGGTTTAGGGGACTTAAATAGTATTCAGCAAATTGATCTTTCCTCAAACAGACTTACTGGAGCGATTCCTGAGGAGTTGGGTAAATTAATGAATTTAACCATGTTAAGTTTGTATGGAAATGAACTTTCAGGTGCTATTCCCGCAATTTTAGGTAATTTAAATAAACTAAGGGAATTGTATCTTAGTTTTAATAACCTAAGTGATGTCATTCCGAATAATTTTAATAATTTATATAGTATACAAAAACTCGATTTATCATATAATAAAATAACAGGTCCTATTCCCTCTTTTTTTAGTAAATTCTCTTCTTTGAAACTACTGGGGTTAAGTAATAACCTATTTTCAGGATGTATTCCAATTTCCTTAACATCATTATGTGGGAAAGAGGTATATATAGGAGGCAATCCGAATCTACCTTATGGTGGCGACTGGGTTTCTTTTTGTGCTACGGGTAAGGGTAGTTCGTTGCAACTGGCTACGCTAAAAGATGGAAGTTGGCATGATCGCTCTATTTGGAGTTGTGGCAGCGTCCCCTCCTCACAAGATTCACCCATCATCAAACATGCTGTTTCAATCAGTCCCGGACAAGCAGCACAGGCTTTCTGGGTGCGCTATGAACAACAAGGAAAACTATTATTTGGAATAGGCAGTAAATTGCAGCTAGGGCAGTAAGGATAACACTGGAGTGCAGAGAAGTCCCGAAGGAGGTCTGCTTCCAACAACCGGGCTTTCCTTTGCCCCTAAGGAAGGCATTTCCTTTACCTGAAGCGGCCCGACCTGATTCCACTCCTGCCCCATGCGGGAGCGGAATCAGGATCAATCAATCAAGGGGAAAGGGCGAACGTATACTACTATCCGTTCGGAATGATTGAATCAAGAGGGTTGAACTGGGTCCGTCTGCATTCCAGAATCGTTCCTAATCCCTTCCGGGATCGTTCTAAAATCGATCCGTTCAGCAAGAATCAATAGGGTCATAAAAGGTTGGCCCAATGTCATAATGGCTTGTAGGTCAGTCGGTTTGGTGGTATTTTTAAGTATGCAAAACGACCTTGAAGTCCCTGAACAGAACATGGAACAGCCATTGGCTATGACCGCAGAAAACGTCGCCAGCTACACCCGGCAGACGATTATTGATGCGGTTCGTCGCTTCAACACGGACATCTTAGATACGCTCGATGAATGGGAAATCCAGGGTATGGTAAATGCCCTGAATAATTTGCGGCAAACCTTCGGTCTTGATCCGATCCGGCATAATCTCAACTGCGAAATTAAGGACAATGCACTTGCTCCGACTCTCGATGAACAGTACTGGGATTGTGAATGTGAGCGCCACTACATTCACCTGAAGAAGAACCGCACCGAATGCCCGGTCTGCGGGGCCAGTGAAGAAAACCAGCCCGATAGCCGGATTACGGAAATTGCTCTTTGTACGCAATTTTTTAACAACATCGGCTAAACCGGATGCACTCGTCAACACTCCCCTATCCGGGCAACCCCAACTGGGGCATCCGGGCCTTTGAAGGCAGTTATGATAGACCCCGTAGAGTCGAAGTGGTGAACCGGACGGGTCTGTTTACCGGCCTGTGGTTTAAGCTCTTTCACGCTCAAGCATTCGAAACGCTTACCGTCCCGGCTGACACCCTGGCCCAATCGTGCCGGCGGGAGTGCGCGTTATACCTGGAAGAAGCCACTGTTGAAGGGGTCATGGCTCAGTTCACGGCGCAGTTCGGCCACCGCAAACGCATTCGAAAAACCGAGTGGACGGACTTCTGTTACGCTATCAAAGTGCAGGAGGTGCCCGAGGTCATTGGCGAAGCCTATTTCTTCACCGTGACGGGCGATAATGCCTATGGGCTTTCCAATTCGCCGGTTTTTACACTCACCCAGCCTATCGACCCCGGGGCTACCTATTTGCAGGGAGCCAGTTGGGTTGAAAGTGTGAACGTGCTACCCGACTACCAGAAACGAGGGATCGGCACGACGCTCTACCGGGCCGCTGAATCCATTTTTCAACTGCCCATCATTCCGGCCTCTCCCTTGTCCGATGCAGGAAAGGCCCTTCATCGAAAATTAGGTAAAATCCTTTAAACGAATCCATTATGCCAAAGACAGTCACCATCACCCTCACATCGACCGAGGAAGAACCCGATTTTGGGGTTGAACTGGCCAAAATTGCTGACCAGATAGCGGAGGGCTACCGCGAAGGCTTCGACCGCAACGAAACAAACAGCTACCGATACGAAATGGTCGATAGCGAATAGCCAGTCCACTGAAGCCGACCATATGCGTTTTCCGAGGGATTCTTTGATTACAAAAACCGGTACGGTTTAGAGAAGGAAGGCGATTTCGAAATGGCCGATGATTGTCTTGTCTATAACGGCATTCAGTACGGTGACTGGTCGGTAACGAATTACCCATTTCCAGAGTAACCCCATACTTTTCATGAACACAATCCAAGAGATCGAAGATTTAAACGTCGAACTAACCAACTTTGCGACCAATCAGGAAGCCGACGAATCAATTAACATGCCCCGGTTAAATGAACTGTTGAACCGGTTCAAAGCCATCCAGCTCAAGGATCAAACGGAGGCCGAAAATCTTCGGTCGGGAATTGATGAACTCGAAGATATAATCGCTCTACTGGCGGATGCAGAATTAACCGATGATACCGATGCCAAAGAGGATTTACTGGCCCAACTGGAAGGCATTTCATTCACCTGAAGCGGCCCGACCTGATTCTACACCTGCCCCATGCGGGAGCGGAATCAGGATCAATCAATCAAGGGGAAAGGGTTGACGTATAGTACCATCCGTTCGGAATGACTGAATCAAGAGGGCAAATAAAGGTTCGACCCTCGCTCACGACTCTTGCCGGGGGAGTTAAATTGTCGTACTTTTAAGTGTAACAAAAAGCCAGTCAGGGCGTTACCTGACGTGTTTCCATGACTGCCCTTGCGCCCCGTTCGTCGTCAGCCCGTCCCGCCTTTCAGTCGATCTTGAAGCCCCGGCATTTCAAAAACTATTTCTATTTTCGGAGCCAGTATTTTCGTTTTCTCGACAGGGTTGTTGATGCAATCTCGTTTAAAACACCGGACACACTACCGGCTGTTGGCTCCTTGAATGAACTATACGGTCATATTCAGCGGTGGAACCTGCAAGGCCCATCGGAAACCAGAGAACGGGGATATGCTTATGAACTGCGTTTTTCCGAGTACCAGCTAAAGGAGGAATTTTCCAAACTGTTTTCCGGAAGCTGGCCGAAGGGGGCAGACCTGACCGAAAAGCAAAAGGCGTTTATGGTCAATATGCACCCCACAACGCTGACCATGTGCCAGACTCCGCAGGCATTGTATGAACGCCTACGCACGAGCGAACACCCCATTTGGTACAACCCCACCCGCCAGGGAGAGCGGCAAACTGTCCGCGAGTTCTGCTATTACAACGGGTTTGCGGCAGCAGCCCATCTAAAGGTTCAGGACGGGGATAAAACGCTGACGGTTGCCCCCGATAGTACAAAAGGGCTGGATTCATGGCTACAGGGCGAAGCCATTCTAAACCGCACGATTCCGACCCTATACGGCATTCCAGACGGAGCCGAGCCACCCAAGCAGGGCGACGGTCCCGGGTTTACGTCTATTTCAATGGATGCCTTTATTCTGGAAGAGTAGAGCCAGTCGGGGAACAGCAATCCGTTGTTCCCCGAAAACGGTCGAATCAAGGGAAATACAATTCAATAAATCAACAGGGGACTAAAAGGGCGGATGCCGCGTCATCGGTATTGATCGGAGGGAGTCTTTGCATTATCTTTAGTAAACAGACAATATGGCAACGGGATCGGACCGCCGAAGCGGCCGTAAAAACTCTACTTTTCTATGATAGCTCAATTTGTCATTGGCCCATACGAGCAAAGCGAAGTGCAGAAAATAGACCTTGGCGGGTCTCAGGGCGCAGCATTCATAGCCCTTTGTCAGGGCCATACCAATGCCGAAATCGCCGATTTACTCGAAAAGCACCCCGAATTCTCCTATCAGCAGGATTACGACCATCCGGGCGATCCCATGTATGCGATGAATCTGTTTTTTCCGGATTTGTCCGTTGTGCAGGTATCCAACTGGGAGGAAGACGATGAAAAGGCCGGTTTTACGCTGGGATTTGGTTATCAGACCAAACCTGATCCACCAAGAACCCGTGAGGAATTGGATAAAGCTATCAACGAGTTCCGCGTAGAGATGGGCCTTTAAGGGCGGATTTAGCCTTCTTCCGTTGCGGAAGAAGGCTGGAATCAACGGGGAAACGCTTTCAAATTTTCACAAGAATGGCCAAGAAAAAACAACCCAATACGGGGTTTCGCAACGAAGCCCTGTTTTGCTTTAACTGCGGGACTTCCATGCCCGTGCCTGTTCCGCTATCCGTTACGAATATGGCAACGATGATAGAGGACTTTAACAAGGAGCATCGACACTGTGCGCCGGTCTGGAAACAGCCCGTGAATGCTAATGCGGGGCACATGACCGAACGGGGTAATCTCCTTTGGTGGCTGGAGTATGGCGAACAAGGCCGAAGCTCGAAAACAATGGCGCATATGCTGGCCGATCCGTTTCTGAAAGACCTCATCAATGCGCCTAAACCGTTTGGTACGCCGGTCGATCCCGACGACTTCAAACGGTGTG
Organism: Arsenicibacter sp. R0_47; assembly: GCF_057652235.1. Lineage (NCBI taxonomy): Bacteria > Pseudomonadati > Bacteroidota > Cytophagia > Cytophagales > Spirosomataceae > Arsenicibacter > Arsenicibacter sp. R0_47. The sequence goes on from NZ_JBYFCJ010000016.1 coordinate 126,771, forward strand.
AATGGCTCCTACAGGCAGTTCCTCAGTTCCGGCAGCGATTGGGCCAGATGAAACAGGCAGGGCCAGTGTGGCGGAACCTGGTCGAGAACTGGGATACACTGCAAAAAATGCTTGAGGAGCAGCTACAGGGTAAGCAAAATCAGATGTACGAGTTCATGAAAGAACTGGGTTGTTAATTTTTTTTTGTAATATTCATCATGAAAAATAAATTTTTTTTAATCTATCTAATCTTGATGCATCTGTTATTGATATTAGTAACCATAAGATTATTGATAGTCACTTCCCCTTCCTTGGGGGAGATCATCATGAGATTTATCAAAGATAACAGGATTTATATCTGTACGTCTTTACTTTCATTTGTATTGGTTTTCTTCGCAGGTAGAGTAAAGTTTTATTTAAAGAAAATACATGAAAATAAGTCCATTTAAGGCTGGTGATCTCGTTGTGGTCCATAAAAAAAGATTTATTAATGTATTTGGCAAATATTGGCCGGTTATCAATCGGCGATATGCTATTGTAATTGCTGTTGAACCACAGGGAATTTTATTAAATGATGGGCTTTACTACTCTGCCGATGAATTAAAGCCATTCTGAATTTAAAGGTTTCCTAATCATTAAAATAGTATTGATATAGTATATTACTTTATGCTCTCCTAAAATAAATTTTAAACATATCTTTACCATCCGATTGAAAACTCGAAATAAATGACTTTTCTTTTAATATCTGCAACAGAACTTCATTACTACTATTAGCAGGGATTTTAGGTTTTCTGCCTGTATTTAACAAGACTGAATATTCATCACTCATATTTTCAATAAATTTATTAAGATTTTCATTTGAGAAAAGTCTTTTGTAAATATGCAGATATTCAATGCGTGTACTATCTCCAATAAATTTAAACACGTTATTTTCCAACATATCAATTACAAAACCATCCTGAAAATCCGGTTTCATTTCCTTCGATAGTAGTTCTGATATAAGGAACTGAGTTTGAGAGGCTTTAAAGTATTCATGCTTATAATTCGAGAAAATCATAGGGAAAATCTCAACCTCCAACTCTAATGCTTTTTTCAAAAACTCAAATAATTCATTTTCATTATTGAATAAAGATTCCATATTTTCATCCCATAGAGATTCAGTTAATGCTAAATAATGATAACCTAATATTTTTTTGTGATTCTTTAGCACAGTATAGCTTTCAATTAATTCGGCAAGTGCTTCTTCCTCAATTATAATAATAACCTTTGAGTCACTTAAAAGATTAAAATTATAGTCATTGTAAAATTGAGAAGTGTTTTTACATATAATCCTATAGGCTTGGTTGTTTAGTTCTATATTATTATAAAGAAAGTTGCAAAACTCTACGCTGGCCTTTTCTTTTTCTGTAGTTTCTATATAATGATCAAGTTCATTATAGTAGGCATTAATGAATGTTGCATAGTCATGATCCTCTCCTATTGTATCAAAAATATAAATTAAATTAGGCCATGTTGCTTTAAATCCTTTCTTAAAAAGCATATATTCCAGTATCATTTGGTCTGAGATAAGGCGAATATCATTAACCTTTATTTTTCTTTTATCAATTAATCTTTTTTTATTTTCATCCGTTAAGCCTGGTAATTGTATTAATTCACAAAAATTTTCTTCGGAATCCTCTATGGATTGAGTCTCAATTAATAATACTTTTTCACAGTAATCATTGCTGTTTTCTTGAATTTTCTTAAGAAGTTTATCTTTGTCAATTGTTTTGATATAGGAATAGTTCTTTTTCTGATACTCAAGAATTTGATAGTCATCTTTAAAACAGGTTTCAATAATCATTTGGAGCATATGATTATTGACCATATACAGCCCTCCCTTGTAAACAAAACGAGTACAGTCATCAGGGGTTATTGAAGGATCAGGATCAAGATTATAAAATCTAACATCCAGTTGACTGGCAATGTCAGACAATTTTTTTTTATCATCCAATAAACTAAAGTATCTGTTATCTGAAGTTATAAATTCAGCTAAATTGGTGTAATTATCGGGATTATCAATTACTGGATTTGTCCAATTGTTCAGTAATTCTCCGATAATATTTCTCTTTCTTATATCATCAAGTGTATTAGTCCATGCAATAATATTTATATGATGGGGTGATACTTTCATTAGCATCGTCGCAAAAGAGACTTTATCATTACCTGAATCAAAATATTTCAGAATAAAGTCCTGTAAATTAAAGTTAAGGGTTGGCTGTTTCCGAAATATTGATTCCGCAATATTTTTATTTCTATGTTTTGTAATCAGGTATTCTATAAGTCCAAAATTCAAGACATATTTGCTTGTTAGGTTTTCCTGATCCAAAGCATCTATGACGCTTTCATGGTTATAAAGTTTATAATCGTATGGCAAAGGTTTTCGATTTAATTTTAATGTCAGAATAAATTCGTGATCCTGCCGAGTAAAAGTTCCTTCATGGAATATTGAAATGTAATCTAAGTATGTTTCATCTATATATCCTTTTCTAAGTAAAAGCAATAGAAATTCATTGATTTTTCTATTTTCTTCGTCAGAGTTTATTGCAATACTGTCATCATTTAGCAAATCTTTTAAGTTTTTCCGGTTTATTTCTCTTAATTCTTTTTCAACCTTTATAAGATTAAGTTGATTATCGCGTATTAGTTTAGTTTTATCACTGACTAATATATTATATCTATCTAAATATTTTCGATCTGAATTAACTTTTTCCTCAATTATATCAAACCCCCTAAGATACCTATAGCTGTCATAATCAGATAATCTATACTGTAATTCATTATTGATTAGTCTATTGAAATTCTCGTCTTCAAATAAGCTCTCTAATTGGATCGGATATTGATTGAAATAGAATTTCATTCCTGAACCAAAATGAAGTATATAATTATAAATATAAATACTTCTCAGCTCCTTTATATTACCTGAATACTCTTTTTCTAAACTGTTAATATTTTCCTTCAGGTTATTTAAGCGAATGTTTAAATTTTCCCCCACAATGCTTAAATAAGTAGCCTTTTTCTGAAAATATCCTGCAAGCACCCCTTTATTTTCTGAAAGTTCCGAGAAGTCCCTTGGATATAAATTTTTATATACCAATATTGCCAGCATCTTATTCGGATCAAGCTTGCCGGATATTTTTAAACGATATATGTTAAATTCATTGCATATATTATATAGGAGGCGCATATCATCAACAAAAAAAGCAATGTCCTGTATAAGATATTTATCCCATCCATAATTATATAATTTGTTTATGTTTATAAGTTTATCACGCGAATTCGAATAATTGATGATTGGAATGACCGGAATGATAAAATCAAAAAACTTTGCTCTATCCTTTTCTTTAAACATATCGTCTCTGACTGCATATAGAAATATAATTTTTCTGTCTTTTATTTTACTTGAAGTATTCAGGATATAGTTTATTTCCCTTAGTTTGGTGAATATTTCCGGCCGTTCAAACCTGTCAAGATCTTCAATTACAACTATTGAGTAATTGTCATTTCTCTCGAAAAAATATATTATTTCTTCAATGTACTGATTTAATATTGATTTATTAGCCGAACTTGATATTTCTATCTCAGCGTCAAAAATATTTACTTTGTTTAGTTTGATTTTGTACAGAATTTTAAATATTAAATATACTAATGTGAGGCATCCGGCAGCTATATATATGAGTATGGCATAATTAAACCAGTTCAGGTACTCTTTTCTCCATTCATTCCAAAAAGAATTTTTCAGGAATCTGAATGCCACTTTAAAACCTTCTTCATTTACCAGATAGTAAAGTGATGTTAACCAAAGAAGTAATAAAAATGAAAAAATAATGATATACTTAGGTTTTGTTTCCTGAATTTTATGAAATCGTGAATCAGATAATATACCAATTTTATCTTTTTTATCCCTATGGAATATTTGATTCAGAATGCTGAGTTCAATCTGATTCAGATATGAATATTCAGTATTTTTATCGTTTCCTTCACCTTTTTTGTCTGTATCACTTGCTGATGAACTGTTTCTATGTTCTGGATTGGGAAAAGTAGCCAGTGAGATTTCTAATAACTCATATTGAGTATTCTGCTTTTTAAACGTCCTGATTATACTACTCTTACCAGACCCATATGGTCCTGTTAAGGCAATGTTGGTGATTGCTTTTTCTTTTGAATTCGATATAGCCCAAAGCAATGCCTTGTTGTAATCCTCAAAACCCTCTGCTTCATCACTGGGTGATAAAGATTTGTATGGGTGGGATTCCTCTTGTGGTGATTTACTGATGTTTTGTCTTGATGTGAAAAAGATCTTCAGTTTACTGAGCAGGCTGTTTCTCATTGTTCTGGTAATGGGCTATTACAATCGTTGTGTGACTCTCTGCTCACGGGAGGCAAGCTGTTCTTCGCGTTAAATTACATATTTTCAGTAGTATATCTTACTGATTCTGCCTCTTCGTAAATCGAAAACCACTGAAATGGGATTCAGAGCGTTTAACAAGATTATTCACTGCTGCTTTCGTATCCACTATGAATGCCTGCTTCAGTTCCAATACGGTTGACTAATAAGTTCTCGTTGAGGATGTAAAGGGTAATTAACAGATGTCCAATAACCAAGAGTGTTCAAAAAAATAGAATAAAGGGAAAAAGTGTTAATGGAAAAAATGCTAACGTGGGGTTGATTTTTGTTACCCCTCAATGTCCGAACATTTGGAATCAAAGGGAGAACATCCAGAAAACTATTAACAAAGCAGCCACCCATGAAGCAAAAGTCAAATACGCTGAACGGGTCTTCTATCTGGTCAGTCAATGCAAGTCTTCAGGATGGATCATCTTTTAAACTCCATTGCGCTCAAAGTCTTTAAATTTAGCAATCAAGAGGGTACAAAAAGGTCAGGATGAGTAAAATGCGGTTTGTGGGGACACTCCTATTGTCGTATCTTTAATTAAAGAAAAATGGCAGGGAAGCCGTATAAATCCCCACACAACGATGAGCACGTTAAGCCCTATTAGCCGGAAAGTAACGGATTCCCTGTTGGAGAACCGTGGCTATACCAAAACCAGAGAAGCCGACTTTTTTTGGGAATACGAATGTCGGGATCAAGATGATAAGGGTATTACCAAACTGGTATTGATGAATACCGGTCAATATACGGTTGAACACCGCTTAAACGGAAATTCTTTAAAGTATGTTGTCAATACCAGCGTAGTGAACAGTATGCTGACAGGCGAGCAGGCGGATTTGCTTCTGTTGATTGCCCAGCAACTGAAGGCGCAGCATACGCTCATGCAACAGATGGGAAATCTGATCAGTCTGGCCGCAGAACGCTATGAGAAGGATATAGTGGTGTGTAAAGAAATCATTGAATGCTGATGTACTTCCACCCCTACTACTGTAATACCATGCGCGAGGTGTTAAGCAGCATGATTGAAGCGGCCCGGAACGACCTTGCCTATTACACCAACCGCTTCGATCCGGAACTGAAAGAGTACACGGGTCTGAGTGTCGAGGAACGCCGGTCAATGGCGCAGGAGCAGTTAGATGCGCTCTTAGACGATGCTAGGTTATATGCCGAATGCTGGGAAAAGGGGCAGTGCTTTTTTGAGGGAGCCGTCGAAGATGTTGCACGGCACCTTAAAACCATCATTACCCGGAACATGCAGGAGGCTTATGCCTATGCCGGAGAGAACCCAAAAATCGTTTACTACCGGTTTAAAGCCGCCGTCACAGCCCTGAACCTTTTACGGCAGATTTGCCCCTGGTATAAACAAGTGACCCCTCGTTTTTTCATCCACTGAGACCACCAAATTTTTTATCATGAACATTGAACCTGAATTATCAACTAAACGGCCTGACTTTACCCATTCCGCTAAATCAAAAAGACTGGAGGCTTTTTTAAGGGAGAAAATGCAGGAGCTTGACTGCAATTTTGAGTTCCCCGATTACCTGAAGAGTCTTCCGGGAGTTATTGAAGAAAAGACGATCCGGTCAAAGCCGGCAGGTAAGCCGGTTGCCAGACTTAACTTTATTGAAATTATCGACGAGGATGCCGATCAAATGACGGTTTTGTTTGATAGTTCAGATGGAATCCCTCACCAGCTATATGTAATTGCAATGCCGCTACAGGAAGTTTCATGGCGCTACGATTATGAAGCGCAAAAACTGATTTGATCTCTGTTAAACCAGACAGGAGACCCTAATCAGGTTTTTCTGTCCGGTTCTTCTTCATTTAAGCATTCCAACGTTCTCAAAAACCTGAACGTCTAAAAGATGATTAGACCTGAATAGGGAATCAAGGGGAGAACCTTAATCCCTCGCCATATGTTTTTTGATGACAGCTCATTTCGTCAATACCAGCATTATTGACGACTAAATTCACTACTATGTATAGCACCTGTTATCGAACCCTGATCATTGTCCTGTCAATGATTGCCGGATCTTGTAGCACCCAAAATCAAGGTTTAATTAACAAGTCATCACCGACTCAAAACGCCTATCATATTCAGGGTTATTTGAATACAATTGCAGTTACAGGTGGCACCTGTTTTTTTTTGAGGTATAAGGATCATGTGTTTCTGCTTTCGGCATGGCACTGCTTCACTCAGCTGGATCACAAAACGCAAAATGCTGAAAACGAATTTACGTACATTATAAACAACACAAAGGTTTACCGAAGTGTAACAGATACCCTCAGTAATCCTGCCATGAAACTGAAGTTCTCCGGTAACTTTACTACCACGCTCAAACAGTCCCTGATAGAGCGTAGGGGGCTTGACATTGCCGCTATCGATGTAGGTAGTTATCGGAATTTTCCCTTTTCGTATCAGACTTTACCCCTTTCAATAAAAACTACGATTAATGCCGGAGACAGTATCGTCTATGCCGGTATGCCAATTAAACAGGATGAGAATAACAGGCAACATCAGGTAAATGATCCGGAAACTTTTAAAGGTGTTGTCACCGGAAGCGATTCGATAGAAGGCATATTTACACTCGCAATTGACTCTTATAAAGGATGTTCAGGATCAGCTGTATATAAGCTCGTTGATGAAAAGCCAGTACTGTGTGGCTTGTTATTTAATGCATTTTATAAAAAAGAAGACAAGCCCCCATACCGGTTGGCACAAGCAGTTGATGTAAATCAAATCCATACTATGCTTGATAATTACCTGCAACAGAAAAAATAATTATTATTGTTTTATTGTGCTCGTTATTGGTAACTTAATTAAGGGTAGACGCTGCATATTTATCCATTTAAATGATTATTTAGTTGTTTTTTCTGATAAACCGGATGTTATTTTGTGCCAAAAGGGGCTGCGTATGTAATTTGCTCCTGAGTTCAGAAATACTGTACATTATGGCATCCGGGTTAAACTCATTTTCAAGTCTAAACGACACCTTTGTTCTTAGTGCTGAGACTTTTAAAAAAAAACTGGTCATTCTGTCCGGATTATTGGAAGGTTATCTTAATCCGGAGAATGACAGTGTTGATCGGTACAGTCTGTTTGCCGGCTTTATGCAGGAGCTGCGGAAAATGGAACTGGAGGCTGACTTATATCTGAAAGCAAAAAACAGGATTGAATCGTATTTCAGGGATCAGGAGTTAGTCAGCCCCTGCGTTGCCCTATCGCCTAATTTCTATATACCAAGAAAACAATTTACCATCAGTGAAAAGCAGATTCAGACAGAGTTAACCGAATTGAACATTTACAATAAATTAACTGATAACATCATAGATCCGGATGATTTTCCCGGGCTTGCTGAAATTAAGCGTAATTCAGCCCTCCTGCATATTTTAAACCAATGACTGTAGGCTCTCGGGCCATCGTACTGTAAAAGGCTAACGGGCGATAAAAGGTTGTGACGGCAACTTGTTAAAAAGGTTGTCTGCACTTTTAATTCGTGGAGGCAGCAAGTACAATTTTTGCATGAGACTGATTTATCATGCGTCCGGGTTGAACAGAAGCATGATTATGGGAACGCTGTAAATTTACTGGTGAAAGAGGTAAAGGGTAAAATTTTAGCTTTTTTTGTCTCTGTTAAGTTCAGCTACCCAAACCAGAAGCAACAAGGTGAACCCAACCATAAAATAACGCATGATAACAGAAAACGAATTTCCGCTCCTCGAATGGACAGGCTATCCGGCTGGAAAAACTCCGGAGACGCTTCCCATTGCCCTGTTCAATCAACGTGGAGCAGACTTTGTAAGCAAAAGTACCGCATTTCAATCGCTGTTAACGTTGTTTGACACAGACAGGTATCAGGGAGCGAATCTGGAAGAAAAAATAAAGGACCGGATTCTTCGGCCGGAAGGTTTTTTCCCCAACAGGAATATTTATCTGACTCGTGGAGTTGCTGAGCGCTTTGACCATGACGACTTTCTGAGAAATACACTCTGGAAGGCTATTAAGAATCTGCCAAACCTGAGCGGAACCGTGTTAGCTAAGCTCAAAGAGGATACCTCTTCAGGGATGGTTACCGGTGTCCAGTACACATTCCGCATTTTAAGTCCGGAGGATTCAAAAGTGTTGCATCAGATCGGGAACATGCCCAAAGAGAATTTCATACCTGATCACAGGCTCTTTATGGTAGCCGCTTTTCTTGGCGACTGTCTACAGGCTTTCGAATACGGTTACCTGGCGAAAGATGGCAAGCTCCATGTGGCACACGAGCACTCCTATTCGGTAGTCAACCATGATATTGGCATGTATTTGTCCTATGCGGGGATTGCGCTTGCCGGCTGGATGAAAAACGTTTTCCCAACGAAAGAGTTGAAACCAGGGGAGGGTATCAATCAGACCCGTCAACCTGTGTCGGTGCTGAGCCTCCGTTAAAAAACAGATCCAGTCCCTGTTAAGTTGGTCTTTGGTTAACAGGGGGCTGAAGTAATGGCATAGCTTTAAAGGGGAAAAGGTCAGGAGCTGTTTTAAACAGATCATCCCCGTTCAGGGATATAACCTTTTCTGCAACCGGCTGGTAAAGGCCGAAAACCAGCCGCTAACAAGGTATTCCAGAGGCAAGAGTAACCTGAGTCTACATGGGTGGCGCTTGAAACTTTTTGAGGTATTCAGGATGAAATTGCAGTAGTTCCTGGAATTGCTGTACTGAACAACGGCAGTGATCAATCGTTCCGTCATTTTTCCCGGTCGAAACATAACCATTATAAATAGCTACGATCTCTGCGTTCTCTTTTCTGATGATGTAAATAGCCGGCTTTTCATTTACATACCCTGACCGAAGATAAACATAACTTCTGCCCGAGAGTATTCTGAGAGCACGATCACAGGCCTTACCAGGCAGATTCCTGCATATATAAGATCCTGTTAAAAAGATTATTACTATCACTACGCAAAGCCTTTTCATACGTATTTGACGTCGCCTCAAGGATATGTCACTATGTATCCGGATTCATCAGGATACACGTCTCTCAGTTCATCGGCTCAATCACCCGTTTGTATGATGGATTGTTAAGTAGCAGAGCAACTGAAAGCCAGGAATCCGTATAATGGACGGGTCAGGATTCCCTTCATACTGTGAAGCGGCTACCCTTTCATTCAACAGATCTAAAAAGTTCTGATAATCCACTTTAGGTGGCTTAAGTTCTTTAGGTTTCAGTAAACGCTCCTCTACAATACTTAGAAGCGCTTTGACAAAAAAACCTCTCCTTCCGGGATAGGAATTAAACGAATCAAGGGGTGACGAGGAACACATAATCAATAGGGTCATAAAGGATGGAAGTCGCCATCCTGACCCTTCCGCAAGGGAAATTATGGTGGTAAATTGATACCGGAATACCCAACAAAACACGCAAAATTACTGACAGATGCAACGTTTGACCATTGGTGCCATTCTGAATGGCCTGGAAACTTTGACCGAAACCCTGCTCCGCGATCCCGTTACTTCGATCTGGGTAATGGAACCCCTCACTCATTCCCAGCGGGTCTATTTCCGGACGACAACTACCTCTATGCTGGAACTGGTACAGGAACCAAACAACGGTCAAACCCCGGCCTTGATCAGCCTGGATTCGGGCGGCTCGTATCCGGTCGTTCGCTACAGCGGTCCTGCCGCGCATCATCCGCTTCACGATCTGATGCCGGTACTCCTTTCGCTGACCGGCTATGCCGGAGGGGATGACAACTTTTCGGCGGCATTTACGTATCTGGCCCTCGATCAGAACCCAGAGACCGGCGAGGCTTCCGGAGAGATCAAGGTCAAAAATGCCCTGTTCGCATGGGGGGGGACGCTGAAAACCAGCGATAACCTGACTGCCCAAGCGCTGAAGGTGTTACTCGATGGGCTGATCCAGTCGATGCCCCGGCTTACACCTGACATGGCCGACGACTGCGTATATGCGATCAACGAACGGCTTCAGCATTGTTCGCTCAAGGTCGTATCGGTAACGATCAATCCGGAGGCCAACACGGTGACCGTAGTCGATAGCCAGGGCAACGAATGGGACGATCTGAGTCTATTCAGCACACCCCATGATCTTGCCGACGAATTCATTGATCTTTGGGACGAATCGGGCGTCTCGGATCAGCAGGCTAGGGCCGACTGGCGACGATACCAGAGCGAACTAACTGCCGAAGAGCAAGGCTGGTAGTTCGTGCCGATGTAACGGCCCCCGCGCCGACGCATCGGCGGCTCTGATGAATCAAGGGGAAAACACAGTTAAACCATTTCCAATACTCAAATCATGCCTTTTACACCACCAACGCACCAGGCACAGTTCAGTGACCTGACCCAGCAGATTGCCACCCTGCATCAGCAGTATTTCAATCGGCTTAAAAGCATTCTGCTCGCCAGTCCCGTCAACGCCTATCTCTTCGGGGTAGACGAAACGCTGTCTGAAGGCGACGAAGACGACGACCACGATGACGATGATTATTTTGACGTTGACGAAACACCAACGACAAAAGATAGTCTGGATCGGGATTACAGGGACGTTAAGACCGAATTAACCATTTCGCTGGCCATCTATCGGGATGGGATTGACGGCTTTGCCGGCCCGGTTATTCTGGCGTTCACGACAGACAATAGACACAAACGCCTGGAGCAATTTTCGCTCGTCGAACTCCAACGACTCGTCTGGCAGTTGGACAATGCCTACACGGGCGAAACCCGGCTGATCCTAACCCAAGTGAGAAAAGAAGATAAACGGCCTGTCCATACCGTCATTCGTTCCGAGACATACCCATCCGTCGATCTGGCATTTCGGAAACGGGAAGCGCTAATAGAGGAGTTCAGGGAAGAAGGCTTTCGCACGGGTGAGAAACATGGTTTGCTGACCGTTGAGTTGAAAGAAAAGGACATACCGCGCCCGTCCGGTCCCGACTGGATCGTCACGGACCCGGCGTTTCTGGAGAGATTCATGGACCACCTCGCCAAAGACTACTACCTGATTCGGATTGAACCCACTCAAGGCCTTGTCGCGATGGAAATTTACGATGAGCTGCCCAACTTCAATCCCGTCGAGGTCGAGTATTTAGCCGGAACGGAAAACCTCAACGCGATAAAGGGGCTGTCGAACCGACTTCTCAATTGAAATCAGCCGGGAAGGGTATCAAACAGATACGAATAAGCAGGGGCCGCTTCGCCAGCGGCCCTCCTGTTTTCACCACATCCGCCCCCAACCAACAGGGGTATAAAAGGTCAGCGCAGTCGCCTGAGCGATTGCCTAACCGGGCTAAAAGCCCGATCTTTAGGGTATCCAAACAGGCGAACGGGCGCGTAATCCCGACCGTCCAGGACAGGTTTTCAACATCCCTTTTCTGTCATACCTATGTCTGCTGTTCAAGCTCAGCGTCTGGCCTTCGTCTACGACGATTGCCGGGATCAACCCCTCGAAGCGCTCTTTGTGCCGGTGCTGTCGCTGACGGCCCCCGTTCAGAAAGGCGATCTGTTTATTGCTACAAATTGCCGCGATGCCGCGACAAAGGCATTGGTGCTGCAAACCTGCAAAGGGGTTACCGCTGAGGGCCGGTTGGTCGGCCTGATGAATGTAGAACCCTATTGCTGTCTGGTGCCAGCCGGGCCGCTCCCTCCCCGACCGCAGGGGGCCGCTTTCGTTGCCCAGGTGTTGCCGACACCCAAAGCGGGTGCTGAACTGAAGCTGACGGCAGAAGTGTCGTTTGACCCGAAAACGGGTCTGTATACGGCATTCCTGCTGGAGATTCGGCCAGTGATCGCTGTTGCCCCCTCCCGTGAGGAAGTTCTGCAACGGCTTTTTGGCGCTCTCGACCGTTTGTTGACCCTGAACCGGGACGAATTGACGGCTGAACCCGTCGAGGCCAATGCCGAACGGATTGATCTTGTCTTCACCCGATCTGTTGATAATACCCCCGCCCGATGAAACTGCTCATTTTTATGGTGATCGTCGGGGTTGCGGCCCTGATGACCGACTGGAAAACCAACCCTAACCGCCCCCGGCTATGAAATCCCGTCATGGGCGTAGTGCCCGATCCAGCGCAGCCGCCCCGTTTCAACTGAACCTCTTTCTTCCCACTCACGAAGCCGGCGCGACCGCCGAAGGGCCGGATGAGGCCGGGCAGGGTCAAAGTCAGGAGGAATGGTTACAGAAAGAGATCGGCACTCCTGCCGACTGGTACATCCGTACCCTGCACGACATCATTTCGCTGTATTACCGGCTCTATGATGGGTACGTGTTGCCCTTTGATAAATTGGAGGAGCAGGCCAATGGTGAAGCTGCCAACGCGGCTCCTGCCGACAAAGCCCATTACAGGCAGCTTGCCAAACTCCGGAAAGCCGGGCGGGACAAACACTATACATTTCTCTACAACCTGTATGGCGAGGGCATGACAGCGGTTTATAAGGATGTTGAACAACGCATTCGGGATGCCGGAGTAGACGAAGATGAACTGGACGGACTCGATGAATACTTCAACGGCTTTTTCCAGCACCCGTCTGATTACGAACTGAAGCTGACCTTGAAAGAGGTGTGTGATCTGGTTGTGGCAGCATATACCGACGAGTATACCGAAAGCGGATGATCGAATCAAGAGGGTTATAAATGGTTGATTTGGAATTGGTTGTATTGAATAGAAGTGATATAATGGTTATTTTTATATAACTGGAAAGCAAAGAAAAATGAAACAACGCTTGTACAAGCAGATTACCAAAGACCAATGGCAACAGATATACAGGCCTATTCCCAACCCAATTCGGACGGAGCCTGCCGGAACCCCTTTTATTGACAACTGTCTGTTTGCCGTAGAAGGCCCACAGCGGCAATACGTCGATTCCATGCACGAGACGGAAGTAGGCCGCGTTTGGACGGTTGTTGAGGTAGACACCTCAAAACTCTCCAGCGAGGCCGGTTCACCGCTGGACAACCAGGTGATTGTGTCGGGGTTGCGGACGGTAGCGCCTGTTGGCCAGCCGGTAGGCTACCTGATCACGGAAGGGCGCAATGAAGCCACCAACGAGTTTATAGAGGCTTACGATGGAGCTACGCTTAAAGCCCTTCGAAAATGGGAAAGGGCATCTGTTCAGCTCCTCAGCAAGGAGCAGGAAGCCGCCATCAAGGCCTATTTCGATACGTATCATTCCGAGTATCCGGCCAGTCGCCGGAAGCGGAGCCATGACGGTCCACCCGGAAAAACGATCATTGACCATACCGTAACGATCCAGCCCGGTTTGACCATTTGTGTATCAACCCCATCACCATCCAGTAAGGGTCAACCGGCTTACTTGTTCTGGCGGGTAATTAATCAATAGCTTTGTGGTATGAAACAGACCGCAGCCAGAACAACCGATACCCCTGTTTTTGAAGGCAAAACAGGTAAGCTATATATCCGTCAGCATAAGACGTCACTCGACGGGTGGCTGGATCGCGTTACAGTATACCCAACCGTAGACAGTTTCAACCGGCGTGATATTTCCGGGCTGACTTTTTGCGGTATTTCTGAGGCCCTGAGCGATTTTCTCAGGCCACTGGTCATAAATCCCGAAACCCTGATGATCGACGCATCAAAGGCTTGAAAGGGTGTTTTTTTGCAGGATCAATCTTTTTTTATCGACATTACAATAGCCAGTCATAACCCATGAGGTTGGCTGGCCCCTTTATCATGGCTACACATTGTTTATCAACCCACCCCAACGATCTGGCCAGTTCACAGCGTAAAACGCCTGTCTTTCTGACCAGTGGAGCCTGTGAAAACGCCTGGGGCAGTCCGGAACTGTTTGCCCTGTTGGGACTCTCCGGGGGCGAGTTCGATGGTGAATTTTATCCGCTCACGAAAGAGGAAAGCGTCTACATAGGCGAAGACCTGGCAGAAGGAACTACAGCATGGGCCTACATGGGCTACAGTGTGGTGTACCAGGGCAGGAAGTGGCTGGCCCCGACGATGGAATTCGATTGGCTCAATGCAGCCTCTACCGATGGCGAAGAAGGATTATATCCGGACGAAGAAGCCGCCGAAAAGGCCGCAGCAACTATCCAGGAAACACTCGATCCGCTCTTTGCCGAAATAGGGGGCATGATTCTGCGCGATGATAACTCAAGGGACCGCATTTCGCTGCTGTTTCTGGTGCCGTTTGACTACGCCATGCGCTTTGCCGACTTTGAGGCCTGGAAAGCGGGGCTGATTGTACTGCTGAGTGGTCCACCTTCTGAAGAAGAGGAAAAACCCCAACTGGCTTATGTCTGGACCGCCAAAGCATGGTACGTCGATACGGTCGATCATCCCGCCGAAGTGATGTTTGGCCGGTATTATAAAGAGGGAGGGTGCGAAGGAGAAATGGCCATACGCTGGTATACGCTTGGCAATCAAATGATTCCACGGCTGGAATGCTATAGCGAAACTTTTAGCTTGTTACTGGAGCTTCAGCCGATTCTACAATCTCTGACGACCTTGCCCGATGCATTCACCCAGGAGCAGTTGGTCAATCTCTTAAAGGAAAAGGGTTTTAGAGATCACACAAAATATATCAGGGATTCCCCCCAATTTAAAATTTAACTTTCCATTTTCAAATTCAGCCATCGTGAGCCGACCTGTCAGGTCGGCTCTTTATCGTTCGGACCCAATCCAATCAAGGGGAAAAGAGCCTGCCGATTCGTCCAGCAAGCGGATCGTGCGTAAAGTGCCTGAATGAATACCCGAATCAATAGGGCAATAAAAGGCTGAATCACAACGCATTACCATTGCCGTGGGAGCTAAAACCCACTATCTTTATATCAAGTTAAATGAGTCACACAAACACAAACAACCGCTACGGCGGACCGTTAAACACAATACTGGCCCGGGATGCCGTTATGTCCCACTTACTACTATGGCAAAGTCAACCACTTCCGCAAAATCTACAACTGCTACTGCTACGGTACAGGCTACCCCAGAAACCGCCACGATGCCCGTTGAAACAACGACCGGCAACGGCGAGTACACCACCGAGAAAATTGGCCGCAAGACCCTCAAAGGCAATGTGGGCAATATGGAGAACGCCACCATCCAGACCAACGGGGAGGGCGTTGAGTTCTTAGCCTTCGATCTTTGCGTGAATGGCAAGGACGAGAACGGTCAGGACACCAAAACGTGGTACACGGTACGCACCAGCCATACCAAGCTGAAAAGCGTGATTCAGACCGGCGAGTTGTTGGAGGTGGAAGGCAACCACTTTATCAGCACCCGCAACAGCGACGGCAAGAGCTACAACCGCCTGAACGCCTACAAAGTGACGTTCTGCTAAGAGCTTAACCAATCGGGTCAGGTTTCACCGGAGCCTGACCCGTTTAGGTGTTTATCCCAGAGCCTTCGGTGATTCGACCATTTGTTTACCCCTTTATCTGATGAAAACCCGAGAACAACGCCTTGCGGCAATGTCCAAACTTCAGGACGCTCACACCAACCGAATTAATGATCAGGACTATTTGCCCGTGATCTTATTCGGTTTAGATGGCAAGTATGAAGCCTATGGAGACTCTGCAATAAAGGTTGCAGAGATACTGGGGTTGCCGCACTGTCAGGATGAACCGGTTATGGTAGCCTTCCCGCACGGGCGGCTTATCAACTGGGGCTATCTGTCCAAGTTGACCCGTCTGGGGGGATACAGCCGAATCATTGTGCTGGATGAGCTGCAAGCGCCCCCTAAACGGGATAATAGAATCACCGATTTAGTTTCAACTCACTAACCGATCAGAATCCCCAAAACGACCGCAACGCCATGCACGTTATTTAAATTCACCTGTGTCAGAACATTATACCGGAGCAAAGGCTACAGGAGATTAAGGATGAGTTCGATGGTCATACCGGCCACTTCTACCGCGTTACTGTCGATAATCTGGCTTCACTGTTAGAGGAGAGGGATAATATTGTTCCGGAGAACCCCGAAACCATCCGGCAAATCCGCAGGGAAGCGGAGGACGGCATTCCGTATTACTACTTTGACGTACATTGCTGATGCCCTGTTTCAGATCAGCCAGCGCCTGACGTATATATTCATCCGTTCGGATATGCCGGACGGATGATCAAAAAAATGGGAATCAAGGGGAAATGGCCCGTCTCAATCCTACGAAAAGCGGATCATGCTGTAGCGTGCATGAAAAAATATCCTGAATCAACCGGGCAATAAAAGGCTGATTGACAACGCATTACTATTGCTGAGGGGGCAAAAACCCACTATCTTTATATCAAGTTCAAAGAGAGACAAACACAAACATCGGCCCGGGATGCCGTTAAGTCCCCCCCTTACAATCATGGAAATGTCAACTGCAACGACCGCCAATTCTGCTACTGCTACCCCTGCCACTGCAAAGCCTAAAAAAACAAGAACTGTTAAGGCCCAGCCAGAGGCCGCTACCATGCCGGTAGAAACAGCCTTGCCGGTCACGTCGTCAACAGCGGCACCGGCTGAATACACTTCCGAGAAAATTGGCCATAAAGTCATTAAGGGGAATGTCGGCAACACCGACAACATGACGGTTCACACCAACGCCGAGGGCGAAAAATTCCTGACCTTCGATCTGTGCGTCAATGGTAAAGATGAAAACGGGCAGGATGTTAAAACGTGGTACACCGTTCGGACCAGCCATGTAAAATTGCAGGAAGTGATTCGGAAAGGGGATTTGCTACAGGTAGAAGGCAACCACTTCATCAATACCCGCAATACCGACGGAAAGAAATACAATCGACTGAACGCCTATAAAGTGTCGTTCTGCTAAGATACCGGGGGCACGGCCCCCTACTCCTATCATGTAGTTGTTTTAGTTCGACTCAGTATTGCCCCCACCCATTCGGGCGGGGGCTAATCTTTAATCAATAAGAATCAAGGGGAAAAAGCCTTGCCGGTTCGTACAGGAACCGGATTGCTGAAGGGTGCATGTACGAATATTCGAATCAATCGGGCAATAAAAGGCTGATTCACAACGCATTACTATTGCTAGGGGGGCAAAAACCTGCTATCTTTATTACAAGTTAAATGAGTCACACAAACAACCGCTACGGCGGACCGTTAAACACAACACTGGCCCGGGATGCCGTTATGTCCCATCACTACTATGGCAAAGTCAACCACTTCTGCAAAATCTGAAACCGCTACTGCAACCCCTATGGTTCAGGCTACCCCAGAGACCGCTACGATACGCGTAGATACAACGGCTGGCAAAGGCGAGTATACCAGCCAGAAAATTGGGCGCAAGACACTGAAAGGTAATGCGGGCAACATGGAGAACGCCACCATCCAGACCAACCGCGAAGGCGATGAATTCTTAGCTTTTGACTTGTGTGTCAATGGTAAAGACGAGAATGGTAAGGATACTAAAACATGGTTTACGGTACGAACCAGCCATACCAAGCTGAAAAGCGTGATTCAGACCGGCGAGTTGTTGGAGGTAGAAGGCAACCACTTTATCAACACCCGCAACAGCGACGGGAAGACATATAACCACCTCAACTCCTTCAAACTGACATTCTGTTAAAAACTTTCACTTTCCGGATCGTGGCTTTCTTTTATTAATTCTCCGATCCGGAAAATTACATGATTGTCAACGGAATGCACCAGTCGGGTTGAGCTGGTGCATTTTTTTGTTAGATTGCAATCGCCGGCAATAATGAACCAAGGGGAAAGCCGGCGACCCAAAGTATCCCTATATACTCAGGAACAGTTGATCCAGAAGCGCCTGCGTCTTTTGCCCCACAAGCGCGGGGTCGGTTTTGAAAACCGCCCAAATGTGGTCAACAACAACTTGATGGTGCATTAATTCCAGATAGGGCACCTTGTATACTGCGTAAGTCCAGAGTATCTTCTGGAGGTTTTTTTGCTGTCCATCCAGATTAAGCGCATCTCTAATCTGCTTAATGGTCATTGACGAACGATCCGCCAGCGCCAGGAGGTGTCTTCCCGACAGGTTTTCCGGCTCATCACAATAGGCTTTGATGATACCTGTCTGATGTGCAGTATAAAACAAGGCAATCGCGTGGATCAGGGTGTAGTGATAGAGACGGATGTCGGAGTTCTGATTGGCTATTTCGCTGAAAACCGGACTAAGCCAGGTCTGCGCTTCCTTGTTCTGTAGATTCCACACATAGGTATCTTTTCTCTCGGAGAGGAAATTGAAGTCGATCAGATAGCAGATTTCGGCAAACGAAAGGTTTGCGGCTGATGTGTTGGCCTGGCTTAACAGGGTAAGTTCGTGGTCAGGGATACCGTCTAAGGCTGTAGATTCCTGCATCATATTCATGGTTTTATCATTAAAAATACAACCTTTTCAGGTAAGAATCAATAGGGTGTAAAAAGTTGTTTATCAGATAGTTATTGGTTGTGAGGGCCTTAAAAAGGGAGTATCTTTATACAAGAATTAAACGCACAGCAAACCGCCCTAGCCGTCATGGTTCCAGCACTTGATTTTTCCAGCCTGTTCAACGAAGACAGCAGCCTCGCCTTTGAGCTGCCGGAGTTTCTTCGCCCGGTCCCGGCTTTCTCCGAACAACAACAGGCGTTTATTGATTTGACGACGAAGCTGTTTAACGAAGCCAAAGGACGGCTGGAGATTTGGAAAGCCACCCCGGCCAATAACCGGGAAGAGGCCGAGGATATTCGCTGGTCCATCGAACAGGAGTTGTCCGAAATGATGATCTACATAAAGGATTTGAAACCCTTTGGGATCGTGCTTGAGTTGTAATCAAATTCTCATTGAAAAGGGCAGGAAAGGCCGTTAAGCTTTCCACAGACCATGACCTCAACCGGTACATATCCCCTACTTTTTCTGCATGATTTCGGGCTGGATAGTGGAGCTGAACAGGAGATTTTGTCCAGCGGAGATATGCCGCTGGCCGTCGATGTTGTGTTTACCGACCCCGCCCGGACCCCGCTTCGGGAAACAGCCCTGACGGAGGTTCACTGGTTCTATAACAAAAGCCGCAACGATGCCCCGATGGTTGCCCTCGAAAGCGACATTAAAGGAACCGGACAAACGCTGAAAATCTCCGAAATCGCTTTCATGCGCGTCAGCGGTATGTGCTATACCCTGAACGCCAAAAAACAACGTGCCGACCATGAATCAGACCTCAACCCAACAGCCGCTTGAAGCGGTCACGCTCGAAAACTTTTTTGAGCAGGTTCCCGGCTGGAACCTTGAACCCCTACGGATCAACGACAAAAGTGCCTGGCACTCGGTTTGGAATTTTTTCAACCTAATGGAGTCGTGTCGTTCTACGATGGATCGCTGGCTGACCGTAGCTGATTTTATGGACCATGCCAATGAATCCCTTTCCCTGATCAACGGCTACATTCAACAGGGACTAATTACCACCTTGCCACGCGCATAAAACAGGAAACAGGATTCAGATTCTTCCCCGCCGGGAGGAATCTGAATCAAGGAAAAACCGGAACGGGAGTGTGTTTTTCCCTTCTTTCCATTAGAAAAATGAAAGCCCCCAAACTGAGTGTAAGCGATTTTTTTGATGTGACCCACCAGCCATCGGTTCCCTTCAATGGGCTTACTGTTGGTCAGCAGCGGGAGAAAATCATCTATTATTTCACGGCGATTCAGATGTTCAATGACCCCAAGACCCGGAAAGCCGTCGAAAACAACCCGGTCATTGTCGTGTACGTCGCTTGCGGTTTATTGGCCAATAAAGGCAATTTAGCCTATAACGGTGAAGAGGTCGTTCGGACGACACTCACCATCTGCTATCAACTTGGGATAGCCCCCCCCCCGTAAAGTCTAACCTTAATCGAACCCATTTTTGAATTAAAAACGAACGGTAAACAACCATGCAACTATCCATTTATCAGCAGTTAACCCAACTCATTACCCAGAAAGGCAGCGCAGCCGTTGTACCCGTTCAGCTAACGTACAGCGACGGCGAGAAAAAAAACCTTCGTCTGTTTTATTCAACAGCGGGTGATCTTTGCTACCTCGGCCCCAAAAGCCGGCGACATGGCTATGTGCTGTCCAGCAACGGAATCGTTTCGTTTCGCGAAATCGGAGCCAGCACCAGCGCCAAAGAAGCGTGGGAAAAACCCTACCGGAACTTCATGAATTTCCGCAAAAAGTTTACCGAACAAGCGCACCCCAACCTTTGGCCCCATGTCCAGCAGGGGTATCGAAATGCCGATCCGGAAACAGTCCGTGCCGGGCTGATCGAGGCCGCTACATCCGATGACAGCTTACGGTTTTACCACGTTATGCGGAATTTGCCCGAGGTTCTTTCGGAGAACGATTACAAGAGTACGCAGATCGGCAATACCATGCCGCCTAATCGCCGGGAGCAATGGTTACTTGAAATCAAGACGGCCATCGAGCAGAAGCAGGAAGGACGCTGGAAGTGGCGTGAGAAGTACGACTATACCGTTTCCTTGCAGTTTAACGGGGATGGTCATTTTGTCGGGTACTTCTCGCAGGAGTTTAAAGATTGCGGAAACGGCCACTACTGGCTACTGATTAACCCCACTACCGCCGTGTTTGCGGAAAGTGATTAAGCAGGGGGCCGGGCATCCATCAGGAACTTCAAGAAGTTCCTGATGGATTTCCTTAATCAAGGGGAAAAAAGAATCCGAATGCCTTGATAATCAACACCTGTCTGTTAATCCAACAGGGTAATTAAAGGCGGATGCACGGGGTGTTCTGGTTGGATCAGGCGTTTTTTCTGCCGATCTTTAGGGTATAGGAAAAACGTATGGGAGCCGCCCCCGTCATGGCGCAGCAACGCATGGAATATCGCTATCAGCTTACAACGCGTCCGGTCGATATTGGCACCACGCCTAAAGGAACCGGCAGACGATTTACCGACGATAATCTGGAGCCTTGGGTGAAACAGGGGTTTGGTTCGGTGTATTATTCGGAACCGCTTCCGTTGACTGTGATTGAGTTGTATTCGCTTCTGCCCCTAACCCAGATTCAGGGCCTGCATGGTCGCCATTATACCTATGTCCGCCACGACGGTAAGGTTGTGCGGCACAAGCTTGAGGTGCTGCATGAATTTGAACTGCACCTGATCAGTTCACTGGGAAGTAAAAGCACCCGCCAACAGGTCAGCTACGGGGACTTGATCCGGCGCATGGACGTGCAGCAATGGGAGGACGTGACCGCGTTTGAGATGGCTGTCCATGAACTGCTCACCAACGACGATTACGCCGAAAACTGCCGGGAGATTGATGAACAGTATGCAATCAACGGCACCCTCGAAGATAAAATCCGATTGCATTTTATACTCAATCCAGACTGGCTGGATTGGTTCAATGGCCTTGCCTTTTAAACAGACAGCTCACCGTGAAATCCCTATTGCATTCCCCATTGTTGGTATGGCTCGTAGTCCTTTGCGGGTTACGGAGTCATACTCAGTCAACTCAGCGGAACGTTCTCCCTGGCAGACCGGCCCAGCCAACACCTGTCCGGTCTGAAAAGCCCCTGGCAGCGCTGTACGGCCAGTGGGTCGCCGGAGAGTGTTACGTCATCGACAAGGGTCGTCGCCGAAAGGCCGTCGCGATCCGTCCCAATGAACAGGGCTACTTTTCCCTCCTGCCCGAGGGAATGGTGATTGAGTTTCAGCAGGATGATCGGCGGGCTACCCTGTCGAATCTGAACTGGGTGAACCCCCTGCCCCCGGGTTCGGGGTGGTTTGCTTCGACCAGTCTCTTTATGGACGAAAACCCACATACCTTTGCCGGCAACCCGATCTATGCTGCAAGCTGGCAATTTGTGCTGGAGATCAATCACCGCAATGTCGTGGACGCGTATGGCCCTGTCGGTGCCACGGCTCATGACGTAACGTACCGGACCCATACGCTGGGTTACCCCTCGGATGGGAACTACTTTATTGAACGAAACGGCAATGTGATGTGGCAGGAGATCCTGGTCGATGTCATTGCCTTTAATTACACAACCCAGAAATGGTATCGCCCGGGCGTGGAAATGCCCACCTACCAGATTTACCGCCGAAAAACATCGAAAACTCCTCAACCTGTATTGGTTGACCTAACCAAACCCAAACAATGATTTTAACACTTGCTCAGGAAGAACAACTCTATAATGCTCTGATGCATAGTCTGCTGACGCATCCCGAGGAATCAGACACAGACGAAGCGCACTCAATCATCCCTGTCAAAGTCCCCCGGGCACTGCGGGAGCTGATTGAGCTACCCATGACCGTTCATGCCTTCAATCCGGTTGCCCTGGCTGCATTAATTCGAATCTGGAACCTTACGGCCAGCTTACTCGACAAACCGGCGCTGATTAACCGGCTGGAGCAGATTCAACAAGGGATTCATCCGGAGTATCCGCATCTGGCAGGGCAGGGCCAGACCGGACAAGGTGAGGAAATCGCTGAAGCACACAACACCACGATCCTGACTCCGCTGGGCGTCGCTGATCTGCTTCATGCCCTGCTCTTACCGATGGATGCCGATCAACTCGATGATTATTTTGAGATGGCCCATGACCTTGGTTTCAAACTGGCTCATCACTACTTCGATGCCGGCATGGCCAACTATTCTGAAGGGTTGTTCTTACAATACCTCATCGCGCTTTCCGCCCAGATCAATGAGCAGATCATCCGGAACCGATTGTTTGATCATTGACCGGCAGCGAAAATCATGGATCAGAAAACCGACGAGCCGCGCCCTTCAGAGGGCATCAGGGAAGGAGATAGCACCCTGTTCGCCTTTCAGGGTCGTATGATTACCGTCATCGTTAAAAGCGTTGGCTGGGACCGACTTCGATTGATCAGCGCCGATTTTATATACGTATTCGATGAAGTTCCCGTGTCTATCTGGCGTAATCAAAAGGCCTTGATTGATGCCCATCACGCAGGTCAAACACCCGCCTAATGCCAGACGTATATACGAATCCGGTAGTTAACTGCGCCAGCCGGAGGAACGGCTTTTTTCAATCAAAAAACCATGCTGAACGAAGCGAACACCACCGAAGAAAACGAGCCGATCTATCACGGGCTTACCCTGCCGATCATTCAACAAATCACCGGGCTGGCCTTTACCCGCTGGGGGCAAGCCGTCAAGGAAAAGTCCCGAATCGTTGAGGAAGAACATAACGAGTCGGGCACCGATCTGGTCGCGGAGATCGTCTTTCCGAATGGTCTTGAACTGTATTTCCGGATCACGCCAACCGGCTTTGTATCGGCAGAAAACTGGAATGGCGTTCAGATCTCCTTTGAAAACCCGCTGGCGATCTACCGGCTGATGCTGGATCACTTTCAGACTGCACCCTGATCCCTCATTTTCTCCCGCTCAGTCCAAACAAAACGCCGTCTTTAAGAAGAATCAACTGGGATATAAAAGATTGATAGACAGATGGTTGATATTGTAGGGGTCGGCAAATCTGCCTACCTTTATATCATCAAGAACGATAAACACAACCGATATGCAAACACTGTTTCAATATACCGAACTGTTACTGAGCGGATACCAAATCTGGTCCGCCGACGGGCAGCGGGTTATTTTGGTCAATGAGCAAACGGGTGATGTTGAAACCCTGATCTTTCCGATACTTTCATGAGCACGACACAAACAACAAACGCCCCCGCCCCGGTTTACCCCGTCTGCGAGATACCCGGCTTTTCGCTGGGTTGCGGCCACCTTGGCAATGGCCTGACTATCTGGAATCGGGCCGTAGAAGTTAATCGGGATTATCCGATTGTAGCCCATATTTCCGAAGACGGGGAAGTAATTAGCTGGCGGGTCAAAAATTTACCGCAGCCAGCGCAGCAATACGTTCTTGATTGGGCCGCAAGGGAAAAGAATAAGTACGCCGAGAAGAAAGCCGAGGAAGCCAGGACGCTGGAGCTGCATAAGGAATGGCTTCTGGGCCAAGGATATACCGAAGAGCAAATCAATCGCGTTCGGCCATGAAAAAGACCAACGCCACCCCCATCGGCCCACCAGCCCCCAACCGGCGCTTTCTATTCACCTTCAAAGGCAGCGGGAACGCCTACGGGCCGATTTTCGCGCCGGATGAGCTTACCGCCAAACGGCAGATTAAACGAAACCGGGAGCTTCCGTCTATCCGAAATATCGAAGTCTGGCCGGGCTGCCGGAGCAGAGCAGACTCAGGAGCAAGCTGATCAGATTGCCGAACGGTCCGCCGCGCGGTCGAATCGGCAGATGTATGAGGAGGTTGCTGACAAGGCTACCCACCTGACCTTACTTGATTTTTTCTGAAATCCCCGCCCAGGCGGTCTCTGCAATTGCAGCCAAAGTCAACGAGGCGAATGATTGTTCATAATTTAGGTTGTTTTTTGGGAATGCTGGCCCTCGCTGAAGGCCAGCATTTTTTGTTGTACATGCCCAAATAGAAGCAAGGGGAAAACGGCTAAATGGAAAAAATGCTCCCGCTTCGGCGGTCCGACTTTTCTACCCATTTCTTTTTTTATAATCAAAAGGGCTATAAAGGGTTGATTTTTAGTCTATTGAAGTTGAAGAAGGGGCTGAATTGTCGTAATTTTAGGAATAGCAATTCGCAAAAAACGCAACGTTTTTATGAACACAACCCTTCAATCCATTGTCGAAACGAAATCCGGGGTGGCCGCAAGCTCCTGGATTTGTATTGACCCCGATAGCTTGCAGTTCCGGCGGCACATCTGGGAGTTTAAGGAATTCGACCGGTTTAATTATCCGGGCCAGTTCAAGCGGTTTGTCAACGCCTATAAACGTAACCCCGAAGGGTTTACTAGTACCCCCCGCTACCGGGAAAATAGCCCCGTCTGGGAATCGGGCGAAATTGATCTGGCCAAACACCCGGCAGATGAAATAAAGGACGACCTGATCACTTATTTTGATGCTCGGGAGGTCGAACGGCTGATGGCTTCGACGGATACAGACGACGCGGGGCTTATCGCCGAATGTCTCTGGGAACAGTCCTGCGGAATGTATTAAAATTTAATCAACAGGGGTATAAAAGGCTGACCAACAGTGTAAAGCCCTTTACAGACCAATCAAAAGGCGGTATCTTTACTGTATCGTAAAGGCAGCGGGGCCGTTAATCCCGACCAAATCATGAGCGTAGTTGAAGCAACCGCCAAAACCATTCGGGAATTAATTGAAACACCTTTAGCGGAAACGCTGGCATTGGTCGAAAAGACACCCCCCCAGACCAAAAAGGAAACAAAGTACGTCAACATTGAAGACGTAAAACCGGCGGCTCTGATTGATTTTATGAAGGCCAACAGCATTCCGGACGATGCCTGGTTTGGCGGTAAACCCAACGGCTATGATGCGTTTGACCAGGTTTGTTTGTGCTATGTGGTGGAGGTCCCCACCACCGAGGCCGAACAGCTTAAACACAAACGGCGGGTATTTGGTGACAGGGCGTTTCCGTTGGTGTACAAAGCACTTACCCTGAATGGATACAAACGGGTCGGCTTCAATTCAGCTCTACTCGATCAGTACAAGGATACTACCGTTTATGATATGTATGTGACGGGTGATTTTTCTCGACTGACGATGTATTATTCCCTGCATTTTGCGCCTGATTCGGCGGTCTAATTTAACGCTGAAACTCAATGTGCCCCCCGATCCTGCCCAATGGCGAAGGACGGGTAGGGCAACAATAAGAATCAAGGGGAGGAAATAATCAAGAGGGTTATAAAAGGCAGGAGGGCTACCTACCGGCCTTTTACCGCCGCGTTTTGGTGGGTATCTTTAGGAAAGAAAACAAAGGCAGCGGGGCCGTTAATCCCGACCAAATCATGAACGCAGTCGAACCAGCACCGGTCTCCCATCAAAAATACAAAATCAAATTCGTTGTCATCGAAGAACATACATTGGCATTAGTCCGCGAAGAAACGCCCATGTCCGCAGAAATTTTACACGCTTCGGGTGTCCTGCGGGTACTACAGGGAAAAGCGAAAACCGGCTCCCCGTATAATCCTTACAGTGGGTCTATTTCGCTTTATGGCGTTGCAGTACGGATGGCCACCGATCAGGACTTTGTTGATTTTAATGTCAACAGCTATACCAATGACCAGTGGAATGAGTTCATCTTCGCCAAAAACCCAGATCCTGCCGTCATCGAGCCATACGACCGGGCCAACTGGTAACCCCCAATATGGCAATCAAGGCCAACCGTGATTTCTGGAATAAACTTCAGCGGATATGCGCCGAGCATGGCCCCCGCAACGGCAACCCCAACAGCCGTGCCCCTCATGCGGTCGAGAGCATGGAATCGTTTCTCGAAATGCTGAAAAAAGGTTGAAAAAAGAACAATCAACAGGGAGATAAAAGATTGATATACAGGTAGTTGCTGTTTCATGTGTAACGTTTTAGCCGTACCTTTATAGCATGAGAAAGGGACAGAAAAGCCCTTCAACGTAAAGCCAGCATCGGGGCGTAATCCGGCATCTATCATGTGTGTATCGACTAAACCCGCAAGCCGTAAAGAGAAAAATCAGGGTATGAACTGGATTAGTCAACACCGCCGATTGGCGATCTACATGCGGGACGGGTTAGCCTGCGCGTATTGCGGTACGAGTATAACCGATGGCGTTAAGTTAACCCTTGACCACTTAACCCCTTACAGTTTGGGAGGTAGTAACGAATCCGATAACCTTGTTACCTGTTGTTCCAAGTGCAACAGTTCACGCGGTAACCGCTCTGTTAAGCAATTTGCCGAGGGTATTGCCGGATACCTGGGCATTCAAAAAGAATGTATTCTTCGCCATATTAAAAACTGCATCCGCCGGAAAGTAGACACCAAAAAAGCGATGCAAATAATAGAGCGACAAGGCTCCTGCTTTAAAGCCCTTCAAAACCTGTAACCAATTCTTTTATGAACACACAGATTAAACCGAACGCTGGTTTTGGTAGCCGCATATTTGTATATATTAAAACGAGAACAATTGTATGTTTTTAAACACTACCTCTGAGGGTGCAAATGAGCTGGAGTTAATAGAAAAATTTCTGGCACCAGGTGATATTCTGTTCTATATTGATCAATGTAATTCACATAAGTGGACAGTAATTGACGTGTTTACAGGTGGCTTTACCGCAACGGATAACCTTGAAACGAAAGACTATTTATATTCTGAACTTCAACATGGGTGGTCTATGTCGCGGAAATCAAAAGAAACAAAGCCAATTATTTAGGTGGTTTTGTGATGTCCTGCACCCGCAAACGGCCCGGGCCCCAACGAGCTAACGCACCGATTCGGGTGCAGTCGAAGAGCAATAAACTTTTTTACTTTATGCTTACCGAAGATTTTTTAAAGCAGCTTAAGGATTGCACGGACGGAACCGAGTACCACCCTTTTAAAGGCTCCTATTACCGGGCTGGTAGTTTCGGGCTGAGCGTGTTCAAAATTGTGAGGGGACGAATGAACGACCTGAAAAAGAAATAAAACCAGATCTGTCATAGATCAGCCCCACGCTGGTCTATGCACGAAAGAAAAGAATCAAGGGGAGAACAATCGTTGAATCAACAGGACCATAAACGGTTGGTAATGAGCTTAGTTATCTTGATTGTCCTCTCAGAATGAAGTAAATTTATAAGAGAAAACCAAAAAAGGAAGGGAGCAGAAAATGCGTAAAACGTTAACCATTAATACTAACGTTGAGCTGGTTGCCATAATGACTAGAAATGTAGGTAATAGTCAGTGTGAGGTTGACTATTTTGCCTTAGTTGGTGAAGGGCCTCAAAGACGGTGCGTTTCCCCGCAAAGACTTACGACTGAGCAAAAGAAAATGAGCGTTCAGGATTACATTGATTTTGGGCGATGTGAGTTCTTTAAGCTCGTCAGACCACACCATATGTTAAAATTAAGAGCTATGTTTCCTAATAACTAATCCTATGGACTCGAAATAGACGTTTCCAGATATGAATTGTGGTCCAAATAAATATGGCATTGACGCTGATAATGCCATGTTAAACGTATCGGCACTGAACGTTGAAGAGGCTGAAGTACTGGCAAGATCACGGGGATATATTAACCCAAGAGTTGTTGATATTGCCTACTTCGCCGGGGGCTGGACGGGTGACCCTGTTCAGGTACTCTATTAAGCTGACCAAAAGTAGACATAACAACCGTCCCTACCGTCGGGGACCGACCATCTTCACAATCATGACAACCGTTAGCGAAGTAGCCGGCGAAACGATTCTTTTCGGGGTACTGGCGGAACATTTGGTCGAGTTATCCGTCTAATCATTCAAAAAAGGGGTTTGCCCCCGTCACAGGGACATGAAACGGAAGTATCAGTTTTACGATAAGGAAGAGGTAGAACCCCGGGAATGGGTGTTTGATCTGCCCGTTCCTTTTGAAGCCAATCTAAACGAAGAATTAAAGGATCAGTTTGGACCTTTTCTGGCGCTGGTCGATCATGTCAACCGCATAATCCGTATTCATTCGGCCTATGATTCGGGGAAGGGCACCCGAATTATTGATCCCGTCGAAAAGCCCCGAAAAGAGCGGCTCGACCGGATCATACGGCGGGGCCTGCAACAGCCGGGCGATACCTACGCCTTTCCGTTCGATGATCCGTTCGCCAACCATCCCCTTCGTTCACTCATCGCCCAGGAGCCAAAAAAACAGGTCGAGTACCCGCTGGTGCTTATCCGCCGGGCACGGGGGTTCCATATTTTCCGCGACGCTACGATAGGGGCCGATGGAACAGTATCAGGGTACACACAGGGCTTTCAACCCGTGGACTTTAAGCAGCCGGACTACGCCCGTCTGATTGATTTCTGTTTGAGGGTGCTGGGCAATAAACGGATACTGGCTCCCACGATCATGCAGTTTGCGAAATCTGCCGATCCGGTAGCTCAGAGCAATTAAACAAACCGACCATGTTCGGGTACACCAAAATAGGCTCCGGGCCTCTTTTTTGATTTCCCAAGGATCGAATCAAGGGGAGAGAACGGCGAATCAATAGGGTCGTAAAGGATTGATTCTTATCGCGTTGGTCTTTACAGACCCCCGCTAAAGCGGTATCTTTGTTGGACCAGCCCCCCAACTGTTCGGCCATGACAACAACCGATTCGACGGACCGCCTGCTCTTTTCGGCTTTTCTCTTAACAGATACCGCCCGGAACTTGATTCAAGCCCAATTTGGGGCTGTTCACGGCACGATCTTTTCGCACCACTGTACGGTAGCGTTCAGGCCCGCTGAGCCAATTCTGGACGGTCTGCGCCACACCATTCGGGCCGTTGGTCGGCTGATCACGGACAAGGTAGACTGTCTGATCATCGACCGGGCCACCTATTTTGGCCTCAACGAGTTTCCCCATATTACCCTGTCCTGCGCTGAGGGCGTTTCCCCCGTTCAGTCGAATTGGGAACTCGCAAGTAAAGCCCACCTTGTTCAGTGGTTTGATACCCCCGTTGAACTCGAAACCCGCACGGGTAATGTCTGGTCTCAGAAACCAATCCTAAATGAGTAGCCAATGGACTGTGGTGCGAAAAGATCGTGCCGGAGCGGCAAAAGCCAAATTTGATAAGATCAACGGCGATCTGTGGCAAGGAACCGTTAGTCTGTTTCAGGATGGCCAGTTGGCCGATAAAAAAAACGCTTACCGCATCAGGAGCCGCTGGTAATTGTTGCCCATGCGGCTTTTATCTTCAAGGCTCCTTCCGAAACTCATGCCAATTGCCCATTTTGCCGCCCGAAACCCTAAACGGCAACCCTAAGTCATATTGAAGCATGAGTAATCTTACCTTTCATCACCTTCGTCCGGGTAACTTTTTTCTGGGCAGACAACACGCCAGTGAACCCTATGCGCCTATTATGGTTCGTGAGAATCTATGCCATAGCGTATTCGTTAAACACTGCAACCAGCCGCTAAAAGAACCTTTCATGATCCCCCTTGGGGAGAACACCAGAACCAAACGTCCATTCTCGGATTACGTACAGCCCATGCCGCTCACCTATGATGCGCTGAGGGATTTGCGGCTCAGTACCAGCCAGCAGCAGGAATCCGTGGTCTGGCTCAAATTACCCGCCGAATGCGGAGAACGGGGCCGTAATCTGCTGGTCCGATATGATATTTCCCGCCAGCAGCCCCCAACGCTCTGTGTGGCATCCCCATCCGTCGAAACCCCCATCGACCTTACACCACTCGACGGCGTTCATCATCTGCAAAATCTGATTTTTGATCTGACGGGTGTCAGTCTGGAGTCGCTGACGATGCGATAGAAAAACCGAAAAAAGAATCAATCAATTGGGAGATAAAAGGCTGATATACAGTTAGTTAGTGTTTCATGTGAGACGTTCCAGCCGTATCTTTATACCATCGCAAAAGGCAATAGACCACGATGGAAACGATACTGATTGGCGGCACAGCATTACGGAATTTAGGCTCAAGCCGGTACACCGAAGATACCGATTATCTGATTTTCGATCCTTCCCAAAAGGAACTCTTTATTCATGACACAGCCGCCAATATTGACTATGTGAACGCCGGAGCCAAAGCCGGTAACCGGCAGGCGATCCAGTTCTTTGGGGAAATCTGGAAGATGGAAGCCAAAAACATTGGTAAGACAGCCAGCCCGCAGGCATTGCTCGAATTGAAAGCATACAGCCTTGTTCAGCACTGTTTAAACCGGAACTTTCAGAAGGCTGACGACGCAGAATATGACATGAAATTTCTGATTCGTAGCTTCAAGCTAAAAGGCGTTAAGACCGTTAAGAAATACCTTTCATCGGGTGAAATGCACGAAGTTCAGCGCATCATTGATGCCGTTCGCCAGAGCTAACGCCCCCGCAAGGAGTCCCCGGCGTTCCGGCTGGGGACTCAAAAAAAGAGAATTTGAATCAAGGGGAAGAAAGCCAATGGCATAATCAACAGGGGCATAAAAAGTGGATTAATTCAGGTAATTGCTTTCATATCAGGCACTTAAAGCGTATATTTGTTGAAGAAAGAAATGGGAGCCGCCCCCGTATTGGCGGCACATCGAATGAAAACGACGGAGAGCCAACCGGCAGAAAGCCGCCCCAGCGAAGCCAAACCCGCAGTTTATCAGGTATTCGACCTTTTTGGAAGTCCGGTTTATTTTACCGACCTCGACAAGACCCTAACCGACTGGGAAGCTAAACTTGATGCTTACCCCGTCTACGACCTCGAAGAGAACTTTGAGGAACGAAAGGGCAAAAACAACGAGTACAAGTTCCAACGGCAACAGTACCGGCATTTGCTCAATCAGCTTTACGCCATTAAAGGGCTGGACATTCGCATTCGGGGAGAAGTCCGGTTTACGTTCCCCTCCAATCCCGATCAGGTAATTCATGCCAGCGTTTTACAGCAACTGGACGACTCGACCCTTTTGTTACGGTACTGGACTCCCAGAGCCGAAAAACCCATGATCCAGCCAGTCAATATTCAGGAGGTTCGGATTCTTAACCTGATGTTTCATGTCAATCCTGAGCCAACCTGTACCCATCTGACGGGTGCCAAATCCCGCCACTGGCGAGCGATGGAGGCCCGAACCGTTATGCCCATGATGGCGAATTAAGGCCGGGTGTGACCAGGCCAACGCGCAGGCGTTGGCACTGGACGAATCAAGGGGAAGTAAAAGAGAAATAAATCGCAGACCCCCACCTTCCCTCCCTTTTTCCCAACCGGACAGGGGTTGCTCCCTGAAATCAACAGGGTCATAAAAGGCCTGACGACCCCATAACGAGTTTGGTTGGCGGCTGGATTATGCCGATCTTTAATAGACGATACAGGAACACTTAAAACCTTTTGAACAGCATCATGAAATTTACCGTTTCATCTTCGGTTCTGCTAAAGAGCCTCAACAGCATTAACGGGGTGGTTGCGACAAACCCCATCGTACCGATCTTAGAAAACTTCCTTTTCCGAATCAACGTAGATAAGGAATCCAATGCGACTCTGACGGCCACCGCGTCCGACCTGCAAACGACAATGACGACGGTAATTCAAGTCGATGCCACCGAGAGCGGAGCCATTGCGATTCCGGCGAAACTGCTCCTGGACACCCTAAGGGTGTTGCCCGAACAGCCGATCAATGTTGAGATTGACCTCGACGTATTTTCGGCCACGATCAATACCGACAATGGCCGCTTTAAGCTGGCCGGTGAGAACCCGATTGATTTTCCCAAGCTGCCCGTTGTCAACAAGACCCGTTCGGTCGAACTGTCGGCAGATGCGCTGTTAAGTGCCATTAACAGCACGGCATTTGCCACCAGTACGGATGATTTACGCCCTGCCATGACAGGGGTATTCGTGAACTTTGAACCCGACAAAGCCACCTTTGTCGGCACCGATGGACATCGCCTGATTCGCTACACCCGCACCGACATTCAAACTCCGGCTGGCGTGGAAGGTGCCGTGTCCCCAAAATCAGTCATTATCCCGCGTAAGGCTCTCCAACTGCTTAAAAATGCCCTCAATAGCGGTGAGCAGGTAACGGCTGGTTTGGGTCTGGGCAACGCTTCGTTTACGTTTGGGGTGACGACACTGGTATGCCGGTTGATTGACGAGCGGTTCCCCGACTATCAAAACGCAATCCCGACCCATAATCCCAATATTCTGACCATTGGCCGTTCTGATTTACTCAACACCTTGAAGCGTATTATGATCTATGCGAACCGAACGACCCACCAGATCAGAATTAGCATCAAAGGCAAAAAGCTGACAATTTCAGCCGAAGACCTCGACTATGCCAATGAAGCCAACGAATCGCTGTTATGCGATTATGAGGGAGAGGATTTAGACATTGGTTTCAATGCCAAGCTGATGATCGAAATGCTCAACAACCTGAGCGCCAAAATGGTGAACCTTGAAATGTCAGCCCCCAATCGGGCCGGTCTGATTATCCCGCTGGATAAAGACGAGAACGAAGATATTCTGATGCTGGCTATGCCAGTGATGCTCAATACCTACGCAACCGCGTAATTAGGGCTTTAAATCAAATCGGACCGCAAGGGCGGCCCCGCGCCGAAGCGGTTGAAGTGCCTAATGAACCGGCTCCGTTTGGGCCGGTTCATTTTTTTTGCCCCGCCAGTCCGACGGCTGATGGAGGGGAAGAAACAAGGGGAAATCAATGAAAAGATTCCGTTCCTGTCCGATTTCTTACGCAATCAAAAGGGGTATAAAAGTCTGACAGTTAGTGGTTTACTATTGATGAGGGGGGCGTTTTTGCCGATCTTTATAGGGTAAACGAAACACGAACCGGGTCCACTGTGACCCAATTCCCCCCCCCATTTTTTATGAAACTGTTCCTTTGCTTTCTATTCATGCTGATGTTTGTTGTACCCGTTCAGGCCGGTGTGGGCAACACCCCTCCCGCCAAACGAAAATCGGTTGGCGGAGCCACCAGCACGGCCACTGTCGCAGGGGCTACCACCGTTCGCCCCATTGGGGGAGCCGTCAGCCGACGGAAGCCCGTCGCTGGCAGTTTCCATAAACGATAGTGCCCCTTTCCCAATCCCAATTGTTCATCTAAAGCCGACCGGTTGCGTTAAACCGGAATCGCAATGGTTCAATCACCACCCCCGTTTCACGCGGTCGTGTGCTTCAAGGCTGATTCATCGGTGGGCTTAATGCCTTACTCTTACACGGTCGAAATACCCGATTTTCGGGACGTGTACGACGAAGATCAGCTTGCCGAAGCCAGAGAACTCCGCGAACTCACCCGGTCGCAGCTTATCACACTATACAGCCTGATGGATGGTGATTCGACCCCTACCGTGCGTTTTTCAGACGAAACCGAAATGGAGCCGCCCCTGCCCGAGTTTGACGAGGTTTACCCATTGGCCGAAGCGGAGGAACCAGCCCCATCCGGCGATGTGTCGCCCAGCGTCGAACCCGATGGGCCGTTAGCCGCCGTGCAGAGCGCCCTTGCAACCCTCACCGAGTCGATGGCGTTTCCGCTGAGTGAGTTGGATCAGGTCGAAATCGAGATCGTTTGCCGGATGCTGCAACGCCTGTTGAGTCGGCACGGCCTGCCCGTAGGCGATCCGGAACTGGAATCCATCTTTGTGGGAGGTCTGTTGATGGCTCCCCGAATAATGCTGACCCCCCGTGAACGGCTGGCCTTTGAAATGGAGCGCATGGAGCTGGTGCCCTACGAAATCCGGTTGAACGTATATACGGATACGGTAGTCCGGCGCATCCTTCGGCATCCCACCAGTTCAGAGCGGGATTTGCTGGGTGCAGCGACGAGCGTTGAGATGGTCTACCGAGAGGTAGAACCGTTCCTGAATCGCCCTCCGTAGTTGGCGTAAATCAGGGCTTTTTGAATAGAAACAAGTGGGTCAATAAAGGAAGGTGCCTGTTGAATAGCCATTGCAGGGTTCGGCGGATTGCTGTATCTTTGATATAACGAAATGCAAGTCAGGGCGTTATCTGGCAACCGACGAATGGTAAAGGCAATCATAGCCCCGATTCTGGGACCGGCAAAAATGGACAGTGCTGAATGCTGGTATCCAACGGAACAGGATTTGTTCACCGAACTGAACCAGTATCATGCAGGAGCCAAATGGATTATATCCGAAACCGGTATGGTCTTACCGTTTACTGCCGATAACGTCATTTTCCTGTGTCAGTCGGTGGAAAGTTTTCAGATTGGCCAGCACAGCAGCCGCCCCAAAGCCGGTACTACGGAACTGGAAGTAGTCATGGCGACGGTCGATATGTTACCGCCCACCCGTCAGACAACGATCTACATGAATGATCCGGACTATGTGGCCAGTGAAGAAGCCGAGTTACTAAACAACCAGTACCAGCAAGCCCAATAAAATCAACCTCTATACGACCATGAAACGACTATTCAACGCACTCATTTCAGCGACAGGCCGCTTTAACACATCTATCTTACCAAAAGGATTTGAGTACGACGACGACGGTACACACGGGTTTTATTACGTCGATGAATCCGTACAACAAAACATTCCGGAAGCCTTGCGGATGGATCGTTACGAGCAGGATAGCGATTGGGCTATTCCCGTCTTTTTTAATCGTCATCTGTTTACCCGTCAGATGCAGGAAATTGCCATTGCCACACTGGCAAACTACTATTGGAAAGCCTTTGAAGAACAGACCGGCTTTACCCTCTTACCCAGTGAATCACCCCTGAAAGTGCGCCACCTGGACCGCCATAGCCATATGGGTACAGAGTACGTCAATGGGGCGTTTAGCGACCGGTATTTTGATGTGCCAAACGGTCAGGTTTACGTTGAAACCAAAGTAGCCAGCCCAGCCAATAGCCAAGGTTATTCAATAGATGATCCCGCAGGAAAAGGCTATCTGATTCCGGCAGATATGTATAATTCACTGGTATTGCCAAACGAAGGCTATAAATGGATTGACGAGAAGTTTACCCCCTACGAGCGCAACAAAGCGTATGAAACGTGGAAGGGGTACAACGAAGCCACCGGACAGCCCCGCTACAAATAATCACCAAATCCTGACACCCAATGCGGTGTCAGGAAATGAAGAATCAAGGGGAGAAATATTAAAACAACAGGGTCATAAAAGGTTGGGCAACGAGAGCCGACGATGGCCTTTTCTATCAAAAATCGTTAATTTCAGATAGGTAAAAGGTAAAGTACTGTATGGCAACGATAAGGGAGAATATTATGGAAATAGCCGCTTCGCTCTGGATCAAACCAGCGACGCTGGAGGAGTTATGCCAACGCGATTTCCTCAGCGGCAAGGCTGAATATGGCGTATTTCGGCTGCTCAACATGGGCAGGGAAAAAGGCTGGATCTATCAGCGTAACGAAGTGTATTATACCTATTAGGACTTACGCAAAGGCTAAGGTTGGTTTAACTAATTGCTGGCGCATATAATCGTCCAATAACCCTTGTTTGAGTT
>NZ_JBYFCJ010000017.1:0-143105 GCF_057652235.1 Arsenicibacter sp. R0_47
AGGTGGGTCAGTTTGCACCGAAATACCCGGGTCAATTTCCTGCGTAACAGGTGGGTCAGTTTACTCCGAAATACTCACCTTCGCTGGTAGTAGCGTTGGATAAGCTGCTCTTTCAGAACCAGACAGGCTTGTTTTACTAACCTTGCCAGCCACTAACAATGGTTTTAAAAAAGGTTTGGCACAGACTTCAACAACTGATCGGTTCGTCTGGGCGGTTAATAAAACGGATTGATTATTCATCAATAAACGTCCGATAAGGCCAGCAACCTGATGGGTTTTTCCTGTCCCTGGAGGTCCCTGTAATACAATGAGCCGATAGGCATGGACAGCGTCTTCCAGTACTTGAGGAATATCCTCAGCTTCTGTTATTAATATCGGAAGTCGATCCGGCTCTAGAACCGGGGAATTGAGTAATAGCTTTTCCCATGGTCGACGAGGTTTATCGGTAGGTAAAGATTCCGTAAGGCGTCGAAGGTTAATCAGATACTCTAGAGGTGGTTCGGCCGGACCCAGACAAATCATTTCATTTCGCTGCCTGCGATCAATAAAGGACAGCGAAACGTCCCGGCAAATGGCTCTGATTAAATCCGGGTCATCAGCAGGCATAAAATTGATGACTTTTAATTCTGACAGATCGGTCTCACTATTCAGTGAACTGAGCAGATCCCGATATCGAATTTGCTTCCACCGTTCTAATGATTTGTTTTCAGCACTTACCACAAAAGCCGTAAATAGCTGATCGAGTCGGGGAGTTGGCTTATCGCGCCGGAAGTCGATAAAGATGTTGCCTCGAAGTGAATCATAGCCCTGATAAAGTCCCCTAAAGAGTTCTTCACTGGCCACAAGACTGACGGGCAAAGCCTCATAAGTCTGTTTGATATTTAATTCTATCTCGCGTAGTTCGTGTTCATAGAACTGAATCTGGGTTTCTCTGCTAGTCATTGTTATAGATCATATTTATCGCCCAAAGATGATTCTATTGATGGATTATAACGTCTGTTCTCAATATCCTGACTGATGGCCCTGTACATTTCCGGACTGGTGATAAACAACAGATGCCCCGTCTCGTCATCCATTTGTCTGGCCATCGTATCCGTCTTTTCCGGGTCAATCGTATTGACAGTTCTGAATAACAGATAATCGTTATATTTACCCCTTAACAGTGCCTCTTTAGAAGTAATATACCTGGGTTTCCCATCGCCGTAAATGACGACTAACAGAAGGTCAGGCTCATCTAATCGCAACCACAAGCTCGGATTTAAATAGAGAAGCCCTTTTTTGGCACTTCTGAAATAGACCTCAATCGGTTCAAAAGAATCAGGCCGCCTTACATTTTTGAAATAGCCTATTTCTGCCTGTTCAGCATCGCTAAAGTCAAACCCATCATCTTCCAGAGACTGTTTACCCCGCTGTACTGCCTCGCCATAAATCTTGATTTGTTGTTCGTCACTCAGCTCACGACCCGACTGTATAGATTCATCTACTGCATTATGATTTCGAGTCTCAGCAAACGAGAGTTTGGGTTCGCTGTTGGTGTTGGTGTCATCGCTTTGATGTAGTTCCATGGCTAACTCAAATAATCTGAGCTTAAGATCACGTGGGAAGCTATCAGGAAGGTAAAGCGGAAAACTTTTAGCTGTTTTTGGGGTCAGATATGTGATTTTTGTACTTTCGTCAAAGTAGCTTTCGCCTTCTTCCACGTCCAATACAAGTTGATCGTTGTACCAGACCTGCCACGGTATCCGATTAGCTTGGATAACATATATAGGGTATTCATTTTTTGACTCCCACGTTTGATAGAATGGCTCTGTGGGGTGACTTGCCCCTTTCAGGATATCCATAGCCAGTTTTCTGACAGGAGTTAGGCTACTCAGTTTGCCAATTAGTTCATCCAGTGCTATTGGAAATGAATTCTCAACAATCCATATTTTCTGTGAAGTCAGTAGTTTATGTATCTCAACCTCAAAAGGCTTCCAGTTTTCTGCCCATGTATGAACAATCTGGCCCGCAAACTCATTAAGCCGATATATTTTATTTCCTTCATCGATTGAAATAATAATTGGAACAATTGGGCTTTGACCAGATGGCCAGACTATTTTAGCGAGCATTTTCCCAATACTATCAATACACACCGTAACAGCCGAATCATCCTGTTTTACGCATAGCCATTTGAGCGTATTGATAAGAAGCGTGTTGTTAACATTCCGCATCTTTACTTCGGCTCCTGAGTTATCCCGCTGTAAAAGCGCCATACGAAGTTTCACAACATCCGAATCTGAACCGTGGGCACCATCGTTCAAATCAGTCAGGAACTGCTTTTTTTCTTCTGTATTAGCCCATTTAGCAAAAAAATCGGGTAACAGTTCGTCAGGTGCCAGACAGTAATCAGTATTAAGTACGCACTTATTCAATCCATACGTAAAGTAGCTGTTTCTGAACTGTTTCTCGTAAAGGAGGTTTAAGTAATCCCCTATATCCTCCCAAGCTTTTGCCTCTTCTCCTTTTTCAATCCAATAATTATAGAAATCCTTAGTTTTAAATACCAGATTGGATTCGCCTTTCGACTGTCTATAAATTTGTAGAAAGACTAATTGGGCCGGGTATAGATACTCAGGCGCTGACCTGAAAATTTCCGACTCAGCATTGTCCGCTTTAAGCTCTTTTGATGAAAATATCTTCTCGCGTAGAAATTTTGCTGAAATACGCTTACAGTCACTAAACGCGCTTATTGCTTGCTGAATACGCTCAATGCGGACAGCGTTGTTTGGTAATAATTCAGCTGTTGAGAATGTATATGGCTCTTTTCCGGCTATGTTTCTGACAACAACCACAGGAAGAAAGTCGTTGGTCTCGCTCAGCGGCAGCCCATCTAAGGTTGTTTTGCTTAGCAGGGCATTAAACAAGTGTATGTTGTCCCGGTCAGGTAAATCGTGAGCAATCTTCAGTACCTGCACTTCAGCCGACTGATCTGTATATACCGCTGTTGACAGTAGTGGTAAGACAGGCAGGTGTTTGAGAAAAACTTCATATAACTTAGTATCGGCCCGTTTTAGTATCAGGGAAGCCAGCGAAAGTACAGCAGATTTTTCGGCTAGAAGTGCTAATAGGGCGTCGTCCGTTAAGGCACCCAAAGCAGCACAGGCTTCGGTATCAGCCAGGGTATCAGGAACTGCGATTAACGATTCTTGCGGCCCGTTTTCCGAAATAAAAGCCTGTAACGTTTTATCTGCTACATAAAGCCGCTGCTCTTTTCCCAGGGCATTTAGCTGATAACCACCCTCGACGGATACAAACTGAAATTTGGAGAAGAACAAACTTTCACCGGCCTCAACGAGAAAGCGTATAAGCAGCCGGGCGTCTGTCTCGGTCAGCAACATACTCGAAGGCACCAGTTTGTTAGTGAGCGTATCAGTTTGGGGCAGCAGCGAAAAGTGGTTGATAAGCCGCCTGCTTTCGGCATGTGGCATGAGCCAACCGGTCAATGACTCGATGACAGCCTGAGCCGGTACGGTATCCAAGGCCTGGTGATTCCAAAGTTCCCGGGCTGATTTAAACCGTCGGGTATCATCAACGTATAGCCAGGGTAAGGCGTTCCAGCTTACAGAAGGCGTTACGCTGTCTTTATTGCGCCAGAGCTGTAAATGATGTACCCAGTCGGATAGGTGCGTACTGCTTAGGGATTGTGTACACTCAGCCAGCAAAGCCGGGTCACAGAGAAGTTGTGAAAACAAATTGGTGGCTTTTACCAGATACCCCTTTGCAGCCTGGGGAAGAATATCAAATTCGGCTTCGGTAATCCGAAAAGGCAATAACCAGTCAGGTAACCCATCAATGTTACGGCTCAATAACTTGTCTAAGGGTCGACAAACGTCCGACTCGTCGGTGAACAGGCAAAGTGTCTGCGCATATTTTGTTTCGCCCACTCCGTTTAGCCCTTTAAAAAAGGTAAACAGGCTGGCTTTCTGCGTCGGTTCAAGAGCTTGCTGCCCGCACTTTGTACTTACTTTATCGTATAGCAGCGAATCAGTATCGAGGTAGGTATTTTTTGCTTGTAATGCCGATTTGAGGGCCGGAATTGTATCAATGCTGACGTCTGAAAGCAGGAAGCCCAAGGCTGTCAACTCAGGACGTAACAACTCAGTCCGGTCGTCAAGCAGAAGGTAATGCTCCTGAGTAACAATGGCAGACCAGGATAACATTTCATTGCCAAAGCGAAGGAAAGGTAAGGTATGTAATAATGGCTGTAAATGATTTGTATGCTCTTCGCAAAGTGTATTTAGCCACAGTAAAAATGCCAAGTACTTCAGTTCACTCCCTCCCCTAATCACTTCCGTAAATTGGGTAATCGTGTCTTCAGAGCATAGTAGTTCCGTAAGCTCCTTGACTTCAAACCGTTCAATACCTAAAAAATCGCGACGAAGTATTGTTGGTTTGATTTTAGATAATGGCAACTTTTTTTCTGTTCCGGTCAACTTGTAGAATATATCCGATCCAACTATTCCACTTAATCCTGTTTCATCGAGAATTACGTTTTTACATAATTCATTCGAGCCTGCTTCGGAACGAATGAAGGGAATTTCGGCTATAGCTTTCCTGAATCCTCGGTTGAAAGCTGCGTTTATTTCTCCTTCTGATTTATGCGTTTCGTCTTTTAACTCACTAATTAACACGTTTAGATAGGAGGTCTGTAAGTTTATTTGCTGAGATAGCTGGCTCAACCAATCAACGAGCAAATAACCAATATGAAAAAACAGATACTGATTCCAGACGTTTTCGTGAAGAATAAATTCTCGGTCTGTTTTGGTAATAAAATCTGCATTTACCAAGAAAGGGAAGCCGAAGCGCTTGTCTGAAGTAGGCAAGTAGTTGAAAAGAATAGCTTCTTCTTCAGGAACACGTTTGATGGTATTGCTTTGAATTTGAGCAGCAAATGTAAGCGTAGTATGGTCGAGAACAGAGAGCTTTTCAGGAATATTCTTGATCTGCTGTCCATCCTGAGTAATGAATTCGTATTTACCCTCTTGTAAAGCTCGTTTCTGAAAGTGTAGGCCGGCTTCTGCAAAACTCTCATTTGAAATCTTAATCTCAGCTTCCCATTTTTTAAAGGTCGAGTTGGGATTACCGTTGAGCAGAATGTTGAATTGCCCATAGTTATGCTCTAATGTTAGTGTACTAACCTGTTTACCATGCTTGTAGCTTACTGAAATTATATTTCTCAAGAACAGTAGAAAACGTGGCTCGCTGAGCAAATTGCTTATTTTCTGGTGATACTGTTTCTCTACTAACGTAATCTGCCCAATTTCAAGGGCAATTACTACGTTTTGATTCGACCGAAAGTCCGAGTTCTTTAACTCCTCCGGGTAATCACTTGGATCTACCCAGATAGGTTTAATCTGCCAAGGTATACGCTCAATTTGTGTATATTCAGTCTCCCGGCCAGTGTATTCTCTTCTGATTTCCCGTTGTTTAGCCGGAGATGATTCTTCGAGGTAATTGCCGTAAAGTTGCCAGAAATCGCTATAGATTGGGTTTAGCTTATCAAATTTAAACGAATAGCTATGCGACCGGATAAAGACCCGTGTTGAATCAGTAAAGACGGATTTAAAGCCTATTCCTTTATAACCCGTCTTGGTTTTATCGCGGGTTTTATTGCTTTGAGCAGCATCAGCAATAGCCTGAACGTCGTTTCGGTCAAAGAATTTACCATCGTGCATGAACAGAAAGTAATCGTCTAACAACTCCATGCGGACATTTACTTTTTTGCCTGCTGTTGGCATATCATCAGCATTCTGAAGCAGTTCAAACACAAATCGCTCCGTTTGTGTGTATAACTCCAGTTCATTAAGACGCAGTTGCGAAGCAATTGTGGCTGCATCACCTGGATTCTCGCCTTTTCGGCTGAACCACTTTCGAATAAACTCGCGGGGGCTATCGTATTCTACCTCAAATACTTCGTCTATTTCAACTAAATAAGGATTCGGCGTATTGTTCGTTGTGGCAGGCCTTACTCTAACCCCGTAATTCTGTCCACTTTTCAGATTTTGGTTATGTGAAATGTGAAGCAGTAAATGTCGACTATATTCTAATCCATCAGTTTTGGGGTAGACTACTTTACGGTCGTTTGCCAGGAAGTTTTTAAAGTAGCCAAACTTTGGATTCTTTTCAGATTGCTGGTATTCGGCTACCAAAAGCATATCGTTACTTTTCCAGTATCGTTTTAGGGTTTCCTCTACTGTGGTCGAAATCATTTGCTTTAAATTAAAATTGGTGTCTGTAATAATATACCCAAATCGCTCCGCAAACACCTGTTGCACAGCAAGAGCGTCGGCAATTCTTTGCAAGAGACCTAGCTAGGAACGGAAGTAACCAAGCTCTTCATCTATGACTAATTTTCGGTCCAGAAAGCGATTATACTCTTCACAAGACGTTTCGGGAAGCATAGCGCACGAATAGCAGGCTGCCAGATTCGTCCCCCCTATCCCCTGTCCCAGACCATCATTGCCGGTATGGTAACAGATAGGATCGGATGCACAATCCTGGGCTCGTAGTAAAGCCGATTTAATCACGTTCGTCAAGGCTCCGGATTTTGCTAGTGAGGTCAGGCCCCCGTAGCTCCCCTCTGCGCCAGCTATAGTATAGATTAGTAAGCCCTGCATGGCAGGCCCCACATAGAGTCTTTCCTGTAATGAACTGACCGGATAACCGCATAAAAACTCCAGTTCCTTAATAAGCAGGTGGCTGACTGTATGAATTAAAATGAGTTTAGCGTCAATGTTGCGGGGAACATGACCCATCCGGTTTTGTTCGTAGTTGTCATTTATAATGTTGGCGCGAGCCACCACATCCGGATCAGCTGCCCATGTAGTGAGCCTGGCCTCGTCA
The DNA here is from genome assembly GCF_057652235.1 of Arsenicibacter sp. R0_47. Lineage (NCBI taxonomy): Bacteria > Pseudomonadati > Bacteroidota > Cytophagia > Cytophagales > Spirosomataceae > Arsenicibacter > Arsenicibacter sp. R0_47. The sequence continues at coordinate 6,883 of NZ_JBYFCJ010000017.1, forward strand.
AAGTCGAAGAATAACCCTTCGCCATAGCTTTCAATAGCCGGAAAATACCGGATTGTTTCCTTGCGCCATTTTGAGGTGTACCGCTTCCTAATAACAATGCCATCGGTGCGTTCCATGTCATCTTCATTCAAAAAGAATGACCGGTCGAGTGGTTCCTGACGTGTATAGGATGTTTGAACCGCAGTTAGTTTCAATCGGTCAATGCGATAAATTGTCTTCAGGCCAGGCAGTAACTTTGTTGACTCCTGAATGGGGGTCAACGAAAGACGGTTTTGCTCGTCTTGGAAGCGCTGTGTTTTTTGGGTAATAAATGTGTATTCGCCCTGTCGATACGCTTCTTCATCGTCAGTTATACTGTGTTCATTTATTGGCTCAAATGCATTGCTGATAAGTTGACCCACCTGCGCCGAAGTTCGTTTCAGTTGTAGCGCATCTTCCAGTTCGTCTGCAATATCTTCGGGAGTTTTTCCTTTTGCATAACGTTTTTTGATGTACTCTATCGCTTCAGAAGGCCACAGGTTTTCAAGCAGGGCTGGCAGATAGAGGCTCTGAACAATATTCGGATAGTACACACTGTTACTACTACGAATAACAACTTTCATGAGGTCGTTTCCGTGGGGATAAGTGTAGGGAACCAAGTGTTTCTGGGCTACCCGTAGGTTAAACAGACCCGTAAGTGATTGGCGGGCAATGGGATATTTTGCTTCGGTATCATCTACGTGATACGCAAAAATGGCAATTCCACTTAAGTCGCTCCGTTCATCAGAAACAACATACCGGTAGTACACATCTTTTGGAATCTCCTTGTTAAAATCAAGCCATACTTTTCCCTGCTGGTTGTCAGCCTCTCCGGCAGGCAGGTCGTCGGCAGGTATCTCCTGACCCTCTGGTGTTGAATCTACACGGGCAAATACCCACCGATCCCATGGCACATCAGCGATGTGTCCGCTGGGCGAAATCATAATAAAACGCACCTGTTCTAGGTCGGTATATTTCCGTTTTTTGGCCCCGCTTTTATAGGCCTGATACTGCTGGTAACACTTCGGCGGATGAAAATTCGCTTTAGCCGACTCATCCTTATCGGTCACACTCACCCAATGCCGGTGCCAGTTTGCTACCTTATCGAACCGACGGGTTACCGGCGAAAACATCCATTCCGGAAAACAGCGGACTTTTACGGTTTGGTCTTTTAATTTAGGCCTATGGCCTTCATTCAGTGCATTGATAGGCATCTTTACTAACCTCTCCAACGCAGGGAACCAGTTGCGTAGCCGCTGTACTAATCGTTCGTCCTCGATGGTTATTTCGGCAGCGGGTTTCTTCCTGAATGCCTCCCAGTCACTGAATGGTTCAACAAGAACTGACCCACCCCTCGTTTCTACAATAGAACCAGGGCCACCATAGGCCGTCAGGAGCTTGCGGGTGGGTATTTCTTCATATTTGGCGTTTACCAATGAGGTTGGTTGCGAATTATTCCTGGGGAATTTCTTGTGGGACATCGTTTTCATTAAAATTAGTGGGTAATGTATTGAAGGAGATGCATAATAAGCTGGTCGTATCAACTTCCCGCATAGACTGCATGAGCGACCACTCATCCATGCTTTCTGTGGGCGTAATTAAGCCATCTTTATAGGTAAGTCTGTTCTGTTGTTGCTTGTGGTCGCGTATCTTCTCCAGCCAGTCTTTAGCCAGTCTACGCAGATACAGGTCGGCAAACTCCCGGGCAGCAGTGTCCTCCGGGACGCGCTGTCGTACCAGGTCTATCAGCTCATCAATGTTTCCGTCAAAATCGTGCGCGTCGCCCTTTCGGGGTAGTTTTCGCAAGTGCCGGACATAGCATACCAGTAAGCTATTCAATACTTTCTCGAATGTGGTCTCGGTGAAGGGCGTTATGGTTAGTGGTTCAACATACTGGTAGTAGGCTTGGTGAAACGTTGCGTAGTTCTCGAAATAGGATTTTTCGCGGGCCACGTTCGCGTCCAGTAAATTAATAACGAGTCCGTTTTGTTGACGGGCTACACGGCTAGAGGCCTGAATATACTCGGCACTATTCTTGGGCTGCCCGTTCATCAGCATTATGTTAAGTCGCCCAATGTCGATACCCACTGAAAACATGTTGGAAGCCAAAACAAGATCAGTAGTGTTGTTACTGACTTGTAGTTGCCCGTCGCTCTGTTCCGTTAATTCGAGGGGATTTTCCAATTGACTCAGTGTTTGCTTTATCTGCTTGCTATCAACCCGGCTGGTTAGTTCGCTGGTACGATACACTAAGCCCCGGTAATTAAAGCTGAGCGAAGCAGGCAAATTGTGGTAGTTGTGTAACCGACGTAGTTCGGCGAGCACCTCGTCGCCCACTTTATTGTATATACGCCCCACACCCCGCAATGTATTGTAATACGAAACGATGGTCCAGTATGGGTTGAGCTGGTTGGCATCCGGATGCTGGTTATAAAGTTGAGCGCGGGTGAAGAGCAGATTAGGAAGCAGTGCTTTTACCTGTGTATCCAGCTGCGTTTTTCCTGTAGCCATAAACCCTACGTGCCGTCGGCGTTGCGTCGGGATGGATACTGAAAAATAACTGTCTTCGTGCGTAAGACCCGGAGCGGGGAAAATATTGACGGCCCGGTTGCCATACAAGTTACTGATTTGGTTAGCTGTGTTTCGAGTTGTGGCCGTAGATGCTATTATTTTGGGTGTTCGCCCGTTTCTGGTGCAAAGCAGTTCAACCATCAGCTCAAACAATCCCACTACCGAACCCAGTGGCCCATTGAGCAGGTGTAATTCGTCCTGAATAATCAGATCAGGGGGCAGATTTTGCCGATTAATAGAGTCAAAAAACTGGTGCCCTTCTTCGACATGCGCCAACTGCGCAAATTTGTCGACTGTAGCGAATAATAGCGTTGGCGGTTGACGATATAACGATTCATCAATCACGTCGAGCGGTATTGCCTGTTTATGAAACGAGCAGTGTTTATTGCGACACTCAATAGTAAACTGTTTATTCCGAATACTAAAGCCATGACGATACTCACCCGTTTCGTTTCGTGTGATGAGTTTACAGCCGCACCAAGGGCAGGCTACCAGTTGGAATGGATTCTTTTCGTATGCCGGATCAGATTTGTCGGACTTGTTTTTGTTTAAAAGACGAACCTGAAAGTCGAGGGTATTATAATCATCGCTGTTGATTCCTAGCTTTTCCTGCGCACTACCTACGCCCGTGAGCTTATTTGGCGTAGTAGCGGCTCCCACCCACATCCCAATACTGATCGGACTCGTTCCAAGTGACACACCAAGCGTATCGGCCTGTCGACGCATAAACTCCAGCGCGACAATCAGGCGGCTGGCGCGTTCAAATTGCTGCGCCGTCAATAGCCGTAAAGTGTAACGCATGATGACCGATACCCCTTCACCTTGTTCTGGAAACTGAAGCCGTCGCCATAGAATGGTAAAAGCCGTTAGCGCCAGATAGGCTTCCGTTTTACCCCCGCCCGTCGGAAACCAGAGTAAGTCCACTATTTCCGTGCGATCGGGTGATTGAGGGTTCAACGTGCTCTCCAGATTGAGCAGTAAAAAAGCTAACTGAAAGGGCCGATACGCTATGGGGCGGCTGGTACAGTATGTGTTGTCGGTGGTTTCATTGTAGTGTTCAAAAAACGTCAGGCTGTCATACAAATCCGTAAAGTATTCGTGTAGCCGGTTGGTATCTGTTGCTTCTTTTTCGAGTCGGCCAAACCGGTTATCCTGCGATATAATCATCTGGATGTACATGGCCGTGTTGGTCAGCCGAAAGCACTCGAATGCGTTTTTTTTAGTGCGTAGTACCTGTACATTCATACGCAACCGGTCGAGATTGTATTGCTGACGGGTGATGAGAGCAGCCGATTGAGAGGCCCATTCAGGCGGTTCGGTAGCTGCCATTACCTGCTGCGCTTCGATCCAGTCGGCGTAGCCTTGTACAAATTCACTGAGCCTGTCGCAGGTCTCGGCTTGTGACCATGCCGACCACACGGACAAATTGCGCAGGCGGGCCACCTCGAACAGATGCTCTTGGCCTTGCCTGAAGTCGTTACTAACTCCCGGTATGTCTGTAACTGGCAGAAAGGTAGTTTCAATCCAGGTAGGCAAGTTAGTTGGCTCCCACCGAACGGCGCAACCATGGCCAATACCAAAGGCGTGTACACGACGGTATTGGTAGGCTATCGTTTGCCCTTCTGGGTCATAGGGATTTTGCCGTACCAGGTCTTTATAGGGGCATAAGGCTGGAGCCGTTATACGAAGTCTTACCTGGAAAAGCGCTTTCTGGTTAAGTATTTCGTTTGATAATACGAATTTAGTGCGAGGGTGGGGTGTCGCTGCGTTGGCTATTAAAACTTTCACATACTGCCTGTCCTGCTGTCGTACCACTTTATAGTGGCAGGTTAGTAGGTTGACACCAGTTTCCGAAGAAATCAAAAGGGGAAACGAGTTCTCTGATGCGTGCAGATCGATGGTAGTGGTTTCGCTTAACGGGACGCGCTGATACATTTTGGAGGACAGCAGAAGCTCGAACCGTTTAAGGGCCTCGGGTAGTTTGTCGTCAGCATGTTGCCGGAACGTTTTGAGTTTGTTTCGAGCCTCTTTAGGCGAAACTTTCGTTGATAGTCCCCCCAGCGACAACACTCCTTCTATTTCCGACAGGGGTTCGTACACCATAGCTGTTTTGAGGTCAACTGGAAATTGCGGGTGATTCTGTATTGCGTCAAAATGGTGTCTGGCAAACCGGATACGGCGATCTTTCCAGTTCTCAGATAAGTCGCGGTAACGGGCCAACTCTACGTGCAGCATCAGGTATCGAACGCTAGTCTCTACGCAGCAGGTAAGGCCCAGATTGGCAGGGTAAAAGTGGTTATTTTCGCTCACATCCCGAGCGGTATCGCTCCGCAAATCGGCCTGAGGCAGGTCAGAACCGGCGTCGGTCAGGATAGCGTCGGCTTCTCGACCGCCATCTGTTATGTCCGACTCATCGCTTTCATCGGCCGTCGAAGTCGCCCCGGTCAGTTGTGTTTGCAATACTTCATCCTGGGCTTGCTCCTCTGTAGTAAGCGGCTTACTTCGGGTAGGAAACAGAATCCCTGAATAATAGAGTTGTAGCGGGGAAGTACTGACCAGTTCGGTTTGGTCATCCAGTCCGTATACGTCGGCACCGGGCCCTATGAGAGCCGTTTGAAGTCGATCAATAAACGCGTCTCGGTAATTGTGTATCATAAAGCCTTAATACGTTGAATGTACCGGTCGGTACGGGTAGTTAGCAATGTGTTCAGGTTGCTTTGGGGCATGTTTCTAAGCAGAGGCCCTGCCTGACTGGTAATCAGGTACTGGGTTAACTCATTATGCAGCTTCGTGACCATCTCGCGGAAACTAGTTGATTGATCACGGGCAGCTATAATCCGTTGCATTTCCTGTTGTTTAGCGGGCTTATCGGCGGGAAGAGCCTGATTAAGGTGTGTCTCGAGAATGAGTTGTAAATGACTAATAGCCCGCGGGAAAATATAATCATCGGCATTATCAAGCCATTGTTCGAAACGTTGGTATCGTACAAATTCAATGGAAGAGCCTGAAGCCTGCACCAGGTCTAATAGTTTCCGGTAGCGGGCAAGGCGGGCTTGAGTGGGCGTTAGTTTATGGGTGCTTGCCATAACCTCAATTGACTTTCTAAGCCAATTTCGCCATGCTTTGCTGGCCCATTTTACTTCGTCTAGGGCTTCCCTTGCTGCAGGTATGGTCCGCAGGGTATCAAAGCAAGTATCAAACCGTATGGAAAACCTAACGATCAAGTCTCCCGGTTGTGTATTGGCAACTTTGATCAGGTTTACTGTAGTGCCCTCTACTCTACCCAACACCTGACTACCTTTGTACTCGTACTCTGTATGATCGTCAAAACTAATCAAATAACGCCGTGACATATCTGCCGGGTAGGTTGATCTACCGGATGAGACAGGTTCGGCTACCCGTAGCACGCTCCCTTTGTTTTTAATTTTTTTTCTGCTGCTTCGGATATCTTTCCAGACCCCAAAGTAGTTTGTAAATGACTCGTTGATCTGTAGTAACAGGTCGGTTGTCTCAACATGCTGCTGAGCGGTGTTGTCGTCGAGCAAGGCTAATTCATTCACCAAGTGATCGATTACTTCGGCTTCGCTGGCGGGCAGAGGTTTGAGCAGGCCCGTTGAGAAGGAATCGGCCGATGTCTGTTGGTTGGTGGGCTTGTAGTTAAAATCTACCCAATACTTCCGGTCGGGGTGGGTCAGGCAGCGGTTCTCGTCGCGCTGATAAAGCCATTCGCAAAGGTTTGCCAGCCCATCTTCCAGCCCTTCGTAGGCCAGGACATAGCCAGGGCCACGCTCCAGGGCTCGCTGATAAAGGCAGTAATCACGCAGTAGTTTGCCTCCCGGCTGATAGTTGAGCGAAAGTGCCGGAAAGATAAACTGTCCGGATGCCTCACCCGTTGGTTTATTTAAGAGGCTTTTCAGCTCTCGGTATGAAATGGCCCGCAGGGAGGTAAGGGTTGCTAAATGCTGATTGAGGGCATCTGCCTGTTTAGGCCGGGCCACAACCCAAGTTTGGCCGTTGTACTGGCCAGCTAGTTCTTTAATTTTTGTCAGTTTAGCTTGGTTTGTAGTTATATGATCGGCCACCGCCCGTAATCCTTTCATCAAGGTTATGCAGAAAGTCAGGTACTGATCTGACTGATTGGCCTCGACAAACCACGAACGCCAAACAGAATCGGGCTCATCGAGCAACGCTTGCTGGTAATTGAGTAGGGCCTCAGTGTCGGTGAGGGCATCGCGCAAATGCTGACTAATGAGCCGGTTAATAGCACTAAAGGCCTCGGCTTCGGGAAGACCCAAGGCCATTAACTGGTGGGCACACGGCAAAAACAAGTCTCTGAGCGGTAGCAGACTCTCTGAGGAGAGTAAAACGCGGTTCATGCGAAACGTCCGACCCATTCGGAGCCAGCTACGTTCGGTCTGGCTCCAGGACCAGCACCGAAAGCCATATTCGGGTTGAATGGGCTGACTACCTAAAATAACAACCCGTTTGATATACCCATCGTCAATGTCATTTATTAGGTCATTCAGGCTTTCTCGATACCCTATATTGCCTAACACTACCACTTCATCAATGGTGTTGTCGGTTCTACGGAGCGCAGGCCGAGCATCGGCGTAGCGATTGACAACCTCAACCAGCGGGTTGACAACCGGAACCGTGTAGTGCCTACTGAACTCATACCTAATGGGAAGCTGAAGTTCCGAAGGTAACTGCTGAATGGTTGTATATGGTGCCACTACCAGCAACCGGCGTGAAAACTGCGTCAGGGCGCGATGGTGGCGCAGGTTGTCGTTAAATAGGTTAAAATAATCGATCAGGTTGCCCAGCGCGTTCCGCTTGTAAGCATGTTCGGTTACGTTAGCCAGTGGTATATACCGGGCTGCCTGCTCAAAGCTTGGGTTAAACCTTTTCAATTGTGTATGTTTGTCACCCTTGACACGAACGGTTTCTTCTTTAACAGGCCGGGTAATAATACCCGTGGCATGATGGCTGACCACTACCCTTGCCTCGGCTTTGCCAGGATGGTAAAGCACCGTTCCGGTTTTATATAGTTCGGTTAAGGGGGTTTCTGTCTGGTTCTGGGCAAACTTATAAAAGCAGAGTGTTGTGAGAAACGTGCCGAAAAACTCGTCGGTCTGCTGCCAGTCGTCACAACGCAGGTGTAGTCGCTGGGCGTCGGTCATCTGTAATGCCTGTAATAGCAGGCTTGTATCAACCTGCTGGAGTACGGATGAGCAATGGCGCTGATAAAAGTCTGCATCGGGCCGAATGATGCTATTTGTCTGATACGCAGCTACTGCTAGGTTGGTTAGTCGCTGTAAATAGTCGGGTAAGGATAGCATGATGGTATAGGGTATGGATACGCTTGATTACGCTTCGTTTTCCTGCCGAATCAGGTGAGGGGCAAGCCCGATGCGATAGACCCCACCCGATTCACCCGTTATCAAATACGGCGCTGCCAGTGTTTCACCAAGGGCTTTAAGCAACTCCCGGCGAATACGCGACAGGTTTTCGTTCAGCGTATTCTGCCGAACATCTACCAGCCGCTCGATACTACTGCTTATGGCTGTACGGCTTCCTGAACGGCTCAGGCGTTCGTATATACTGAGTAATTCAGTCCGATAATCGCATAGGTCGGCTAGCCGGACGCCCTCAGGATGACGGAGAAAAAAGATATACACCGTACGGCTGAGCGGAGTCAGGGACACAGCTAGATAGCCCTGTTCTGGAAATACAATCTGATAATGCCGATTGATGAGCATCGGCCCGGGCTGAGCCGACCGTCGAAACCCTTGCCGGAAAAGCAGCTGAGTTCTGATCTGATCAAAACCGTTTAATGCACCCGCAACCACTAGGTCGGGCACTTCTGCCTGCTTGAGTTTTTCCAAACACGTTCCGCAGATGTCGGCGGTGCGCAGCTTAAAGGCAATCTGAGTTTTGTCTACGCACAAATCATTCATGCATCCAATAGCGCGCTCATGCAAAAAGACTTGTTTAGTGTCTAATCTAAGTCCCATGCTTAGTTGAAGAGTATTGGCCAGCACCTCGTAGGCAATCGCATACTTAGGTTCACCTACTATGTATCGTTCCCAGTCTGCTGTGTGAATAAATACGTTTTTCGCCCCGTCGAACCCACTGAACCAGTTGAGAGCATTGGGCCTTCGTGTGAGTAAAATGACCACATCGGTTGGGCTAACATCCTGGTGACGACGGTAAAACTGACACACCTCAAACAACTCCTGCCATGACAAAGGCATTTGTCGATTGGTATCGTACATGATTTTTTCGACGGGGGAATGATACGCAAACTGCACATCTTCAGGATTGCGCCGATTGCCGCCCCATTGGGGGTTGATGCTTTCGGGGTCTATCTCTGTTTCGGGAATAATAAAGGTCCAGCCGGGCAAACTCATTGCTTGAAGCAACGTACAGACTTCGAAGTAGTCCGTAGGCCAGTAGTCGGGGGCGCGGAGCAGATGGGCAGTCAAGGTAGTAGTGTGTTAGTAGTAAGGAGTACAAACGGCTAATATAAATAATCCTGTAATTAATTATGCGTTCTTGGTATCATGGCTGTTCAAAATACCCCGCTTCGGCCTCACAGCTCGATAGACCTTGCCTTTTTTTCTCGTAGTACGCCGTGCGCCCTTTACGGTCGCGTTCGAATAGGGTTTGCAGGCCCGCTTCGGAGTAATCGAAACGTACTGTTGTCTGGATCGACAGCGAGGCTGCCACCTGCTCGACGGCATGGTTGGCACCCATGTACGTAAAACTCCAGCCTTGGCCCTGGAGCCGCTGAATAAGGGCACGTACGGTAGGTGCCGTAAATTCACGTGACGCATTCTCCTGGCCATCGGTCAGAATAGTAACTAGCACGCTTGGCTTACTCTCGGACTCCAGTTGCAAATCGAGCCGCAACAGACTGCGGCCCAGCGCATCCAACAAAGGTGTACTGGCATCAGGACGGTACTGCCTAGTACTGAGCGCCTGAAGTCGATCTACGGGTTGCTTATCGAGCAGGGTTTTAATGCCCAGTCCGTTGAACGTTACGAGGGTAATAAACTGGGGCTGGTCGGGAAACTGCTGCTGACTACCCGTAATGGTTTGGACAATCTCGTTGAAGCCGCTGAGGGTAGCGGCTTTGAGTGGACTCATGGAGCCGCTTTCGTCCAGAAGGATGAGGTTAAATACGGGGCTTGGGTGAACCGTTTGCATAGCTTGTTTGGTTAGTGGCTTCCGGCGTTGGAAACCTGATACAAACGTAGCACACGGTTCGCACGGCACGAAATCCCTGCAAGCTTGCAGTAAGTTAACATATTGATATTCAGCAACAATTTCGTCAATACTCAGACTATTTAGACCTTCAAAAAATAATCCTTATACCCGCCTATAATCCGAGTCCTAGCGTGTAAACAGCCGTTAAAACTCCGAACGAGTGATGTTGTTGCGGTATGGCACCCGCCCAGTGATACGTAGTTTTAGCCCGTCCTGCCACAAGAAGAATTCTACTCCCACGCCTGTAATGCCCAGGCTGCCCGTAATCACAATGCACTCACAGGCTCGGTGTCGGCTTTATTTTGCTGGAGATCGGCTAACTGCACCACGTAAATGAGCAGCAGCTCATCCAGCGTAACCGCCGAGAATACATCGATCTTGACAAATGCCTGCCGACGCTGACGCTCCAAGGCGTTGCGCAGAGGCATGGTCCTCGTTCATCAACAGACTTTTGTGGATAGATACTCTAAAGAGATCTTTACTAAATTTTATGACTGCAAAACCGCTTTGGTGACAGCCGACCTGCTTAATCATCGAGTAGTGCCCTCTTTTCAGAAAAAATCCTTTTGCTGCTAGCTGAGGTAGATAAAGGAAGTGTAATCAGGAATACTTTATTTAATATCCCAGGGTATCCACCGGCATGGGCACATAGGGTAAAGTCGAGCAAGCGCCCCTAGGTAGTTTTACAACTACAGGTTTTGCTTGTCCTCTCCCCGAACCAGACGTGCACCCGCGGCGTCCGCTTTCGTTATGCATCCGGCTCTCCAAGAACCACCATGAAGTCAGGCGGTTTCATCCATCCTTGTCAATAGTGCATTACCATTTGCCAACCCATTTGATAGTGCTCCACCCAAATATGTATCGAATAGTCTATTCGGCCCTAATGAATGGCCCTCGTTAAAATGTTAAGACTATATCCTTTACAATTTTTACCGAACTGACAAATCGTCCTATTTCTCTAAGGGATTCCTTACGCCAATTACAGCATCACATAGGGGGGGTACAAAAAACACGGTTTCAGGAGCGCGCCCTGGATCGTCTGTCCCGTCACTTTGTCTGAAAGACTCCGGGAAAATAAGTGGTAGCCAAACGCCCGTCGAGCGGGTAAGTGGAGGGCTGATGCCATGTCACACCCGATATGGCTACCTTCATGTAAACGTACAACTTTCACGAATAAACGGCTGTAAAAGTAGCGCAATACAAGCACTACGGTATTACAAATTCGGGAGACGTGGACCACCCTGATAACGCGATATTGCTACTACTACTCCGGTACCGACAAAAAACAGACTAAATATCAGACAATAAACCATTTAGCTTAAAATCGGGATACAATTCGCCCCCTCTCTATAGAACGTAACAACTCAGGTTTGTAAATCGCGCATATTGCTTAGCCGGACAGGCATTATTCATGAACTGATTATATGATCTGCTATTACCGGTTTCACTGCGCCGGAAAGCGGGATGTCGCAATGTTACCCGTAGATAAACAGTAAGATTGCGACATCGGCGGCGCTGATATGATGTTCGGGGCGCCATTCGGTCGGGCAACGATCCCTTCCCATCGGTCCAGGCATTGCCTGTAAGCTTCCCGGTAAGCAAGGCTTTGCATAATACGTTTAAATTCATTCAGTCGGTCGGTCATTCGGTCCCTCAACTTCTCCGGGGTCTCTCCCCTGCGCCATTCACGGGCATTGATTCGTTTGAAGTGCTTTTTCTCCCGCTGTCGGGCCTTTCTAACGGCATGATATGAATGACTAAACCCACCGTCAACCTTCCAGTATGCATAATCCCGCCCGCGCAGAATCAGATCCCGCTCTCCGGCCGGCAGTCCATCGATGTCCATGTCAGTACAGTACCACAGAATCTGGCCGAAGGCCTTCAGTAGTTTTGAGGCCATTGGCCCCGCAAAAGCGGGGTTGGCCAAATCGGCTAATGTCAGAGGTCCGTCCTTCTTAATCGATTGCATTTTATTGATTTTCATTTCAAACCGCAGGTCTTCTCTCGACTTCGGGTAGAGCTTCAGCGTATGTTGGCCACTTGTCACCTCAGCATATTTCATCCCGATCCGGTCTACCCTGAAATCCGTCAGATTAGGACGTTTATTCTGGTATGACAGTATATTCTGTACTACATATAGCGGGGATTCCGCCGGAATCGTGACTGAAAGTTCAAGGTTATTCAGCATGGTCCTGAATGGATCGATCCGAAGATCAGTCACTAATTCATTAATGACATCAAGCAACTCAAACGGGCCTTTGAAATCGTCGTTATGTATGCCCTGATTAGCAAACCGGATCAGACTTCCTCTGATTTTAAAATAGTAAGAGCCAGGAGCCCCTCTTTCCGGAAAGCCTGCAATGTATAAGCCTTTATATTTTAACGGGTGCAACGGCAAATCATAGCAGATCTCACCATTGCCTGAAATCTGATATTTGAGATCGAGCCGATCGATCAGGCAACAGTCAGCCACTATGGCCTTCAGCGTTTTGAAGCCATCGTATATCATAAATACGTGTTGGTATAAAGGCCGTAAAGTCAATTACGGCCTTGTATGATCAAAAGAAAGGAACTAGAGAAGGTGATGCCTAATCAACAGGCGTATGGCACGAAATGTACGTATTCACCGCATTAGTCACCTTTAACAGGAGCTTGACCATGTCACCCGAATCGTCTGCCAGCTCAGTAAATGCCTCCTCAAGATCGTGTCTTTCAATTGGTCCTGGAAGGCTGCGAATATCTTCTATCTGAATGTCAAAATTCATCTGATATGTATATACGCACTTTTGAAGAATCCGTAAATCGCTGCTTTCAAGCTCCAGCATAACTTTTGGTCGCTGTTTCTGCATATGTCCTCCTTTCTACCGACGACGGTATTTTGGTGACTGATTTACCAGCGCCAGCACTTCTTCACGGCGAAAGCGGGTACGGGTGCCGATTTTGATGGGCGTAAGCAAGGCCGGCCGGTCGTCGGTCTGTTTACTCCAGTCATGAATCGACACCAGCGAAATACGCAGAAGTTTGGCCGTTTCCTGACGGGTTAATAATTCCGGTAGTTCCGGATGCTGGTTTTGTGGCTGAAAACCCGCCAGTTCGGCGCGCACGGCAGCGCGGCTGTGTGTTTCAATCAGGTCCGCTAACTCTTCACGGGAAATGACCACGAGGGATTGGGATGATACGAAAGTTTGATGCATAAACCTTTTCTGATTTGGTTTATGCAAATTTTGCTGGAGTTAACGCTATGGAGTAGTACTTGGAGTACTCCATAGTTTATGTCAATTATACATTTCTTATCTTATTAAGTTCTCTCAATAGATCATTTATCGCCTTTAAGTTTTCTGGATTTCGATATGGGTTATTTTCTAGCGCATGCCTATCAGGGTCACAGTGACGGATATAATCTTCAGCGTTTTTGACATTCCCTCCGCATAATGCACTAATCAGTTTGCCTTTTGATTTTATAGTAAGTTTTTCTACCTCTGGTAATTTGAAAAATCCCAACTTATCAAGTAGTAGTATCTTTTGAGGTAAATTCTCAAGGGGGGCCTTTAATTTAGGTTCTGGCTGTTGAGAAGATGGATTTAAGTATTCTTCTAAAACCGATTGCCACTTGTTAATTTTATCTTTTAATAACTGGCAAAATGTAATGAATTGAATAACCGCATTGATCCTTTGAATATTATTATGCCGCCGAACTATTCTTCTATCAGATGCTGCCCAGTCTGCTGATTCTACTTCCAATTGATCAATTTGGCTTTCCTCATTCCGAATAAATTCTTGTAGTATATTTTGATCTACGTACTCGACAATAGGAGTGAGATAGTGGCGTATTTCGCGAAGTAGTTGGTATTGATGTTTAAGCTTAGTGCTAATCATATCTGCATGACGTTCTAATTCCCCGCGAGCCTTAAACACTAAATCTGTTTCATGATAGAGGCTTTTAGCAGATGAAAGCAAATCAAGTTCATTAATGGAGTTTTCAAATTCAGTGATAACTGTGGCTATTTCTAAATTTCCTCTATAAAATGAAGTGTATTTACTGGAAAACTCTTTACATAACTGAATATGGAAGCTTTGACTTAGTGGCTGAATATCCTCTTTGGCAAAGACTGGTGAGAGTATATGTTTTACAAAATCTTCGGCGACTTTTAGACAGTCCGTTAGTCGTGTCTGAATTAAATCTAGTATTGGAGTATCTGACGTCAGCATGTATTTAACCTGGCTTGAAATCTCTCTAAAAAGTAGCTGCTCAATAGAGTTATTTAACCCTACACCATTAGCTGTCAATGAATTATTGATTTCTTTGTCAACTCTATTTAACTGCTCACAATTAAGATCGAACTGAAGAGTATACTGAACCATAGTTAAGTACGACTAAATCCAGCACGAATTAATATAATTTTTTTTGTCAGATAAAAAAGTCTAGTATTGAATTCAAAATGTATTATCTGAATAGGTCCATATACACTATAATTTGTTACTGTAATAAAATATTTGTAGACAAAAATCTTCGAAATAGATAAAAGATTCTTATTTATTTAAAAACTCACATTGCATTGTGTAAAACACTTAGTAAATCTACAAGGACAACAATTGAGATAAACCACTAATAGTCAATGGCGTATTAAGTTAAAATTTAGTGGTAGCTAAGTAAAACATCTACTGCTGAACTTGAAAAATCACCCTGTTTCTTGTAGATGTTCTGCGAATTCACGGATGTAGCGTTCTCGTAGTACGGTATATTGATTAATTGCCAATACACTTGGTTCATCAAACTGACGATGAAACGCCAGCGAATCTTTGTTCTGCTCAAATAGTTCGACACAACGAGCAATCTCGATCGTTTCGGCCCGTTGACTAGTTCATATATCAGCTCTTATATAACAACAATTAGGCTACTAACTTGCCTGCGTTTGGTTGCCCTGGCATCTGTACAACTAGCCCGTACTGATTGAGCAATAAGGCTAACTGACCAATGTACTTGTCCCGGCGTTCGGTAAACTGCTCAATCGTAAAGGTATCTCGTTCCGGATAAGACTCATGGCGTTTAATACCCGCATTCCAATGCTCAATCATCTCCAGCAGGTATTCAATCAATTCGGCCCGTTCTTGCGGTGTTTTGGGTAGTTCATCTAAAATATCTTCTATCTGCATGGCTTAATAGGTTTTGAGTTCAATTAATCCTTTGTTTCGACGTGGCCGGGTGTTTGTATGACTCCAGTCAAACAGCCATTGTATTCGATCAGACTCGTAATGGCTTCTGTAGCGATGGCCTTCGGGGTACACCCGAATAAAATGAGCATCTACCCGTCCGACACCCCTGGCAAATTCGTCTTTCAATTCCCTAAATCTTTTTTCATCTTGTAAGAACAATGATGCGTCAACGAATGTGAGTACATCAATATCGTTCGGATTTTGCTTCTGTGTAACAAAACTCCCATCAATCCATTGTAAAAACCCACTTGGTACTAACTCGCTCAATCGCTGAATGTATTCCTGATATCGTTCAAAGATCGGTTGTCGGGTAGCTGATTGGGGGAATGCTCGTACAAAAACTTCTTCGAGTGTTGTTAGGTCGGCCGGAATAGGCCCGTAAGGTTTTAAATATCCGTTGGCGTCAAACTCCATACAATTAATCAGGCCACTTTGGTAAATACCGATTTACGCTCTGTAGATTGGCTTTGACCCGTAAAGAATGGATGGTCAAGAAGTTTTCTGGCCGTTTCTTCCTGCGTCACTTTGATGTAGCGCATAAAGGAAGTTTCCGTTTTATGTCCTGTCAGCTTCATTATACTGATTGTAGGGACCTCCATCAAATAAGCATTTGTCGCAAATGAACGCCGGGCTGTGTGCGTCTTTACCAATTCCCATTTCTCATGAGTGGTTATGGTCTTGAGCCCACCCTTTGTTTTTGTCGACTGTACCTTTTCAGTAAGCTTCGCCAGCTTTGCTATTTCTTTCAGGTAAACGTTAAACTTCTGATTGCTTATCGCTTTTGGCAGTGTATTCTCATATTTCGCCAGGATAGCCAGTACGTTAGGTTGAATCGGAATTGACACCCGCGCTCCGGTCTTCTGTGTCATTACTGTCAGTAAACGCCCTTTGTCTGTAATGTTCTCTGGTTTCAACTGAGAAAAGTCAGACCAACGCAGGCCGGTATAACACCCGACCAGAAATATATCTCGGACTCTGTCGAGACGCGGCTTATTGTTCAGATCAAGGGTGTAGACCATATTCAGTTCATCCATTGACAAATAGATGCTGTCTGTCTCTTCCTGAAACTTTTTGA
Organism: Arsenicibacter sp. R0_47; assembly: GCF_057652235.1. Classification (NCBI taxonomy): domain Bacteria; kingdom Pseudomonadati; phylum Bacteroidota; class Cytophagia; order Cytophagales; family Spirosomataceae; genus Arsenicibacter; species Arsenicibacter sp. R0_47. The sequence continues at coordinate 23,030 of NZ_JBYFCJ010000017.1, forward strand.
AATCCTCATGTTCAAAAACCATATTCTCATGCAGCCCTTCACGGTACGCCTGCTTGAGCAGTATTTTCAGGTTCTTGAATAATGCCCCTACAGTATTCAGGGCATACCCCTGCCTGGTCAGGTGGTTTTTGTATTTATTGTAAAACGTCAGTGTAATGGTGTCATAATTGATCGGTTTTCGGATAACCGGTTCATATGCTTTCAGGTGGTTTAACAATTTGGTGTAGTCTTTAACTGTCGCAATTGAATAGCGTTTATTCAGAGCCGTCAGTCTTTTACCCTCTTTAGCCTCTTCTACAAAGCGCTCGATAAACGGCAGAAACTTTTCCTTCTCTTTGGGCTTCACCACCGTTGCCTTTCCCATGGCCTTGTCAAGTTGCTGCCGCAGTTCATCAACGGATGGCTCTGTTCCTGCCAGTACAAACCGGTTCCAGACAACTTTGAGCATCCGAATGTGATCACCGATGCAGTTGTTGATTTCCTCAAAAGGCAATCGATCCCGTTTCATCTTATGATTGGCAACCGCCCGCTGTGCGGTTTTATCCCATTGTATAGGTAAGATGTTCTTACCTATGGCGTAAACAAGGCGCTGATTGTTGAAACGGAAGAACAGGCGAATTGAGGTGGGTTGTGTGGCATCAGGATCTTTAAGCAAAAACTTCACATCCTTATCGGCTATCGCTCGCATAATATCGAAGGTTATTGGTCTCTCTAACCAAAGATACGAAAAAAAAGGTGACAGGGTGACGGATCGGGTGACGGATTTTCTGAATTTCCTTTAACTATTCCAGGTTAAGCCTAGCAAAGAAAAAGAGTTAACTGATTGATTTTCCGAACAATTAAATCAAAATCAGTTAACTCCAATTTGCACCCTTGTGGTCCCGACGGGAATCGAACCCATATCTAACGTTTAGGAAACGTCTATTCTATCCGTTGAACTACGGGACCAATCTATTTACTGCTACTACTCCCCGACGGGAATCGAAGGCGAACGCGCCGACCCGGCCATAGCTAACATTTAAGAAACGGAATGATCCGTTGCCGGAACTTCCCGAAAGTTTAAAACTTTCGGGAAGTTGAGATTACTATCCAACCGTACGGGCGACCCCGTGTGGTCGCCCAGCTCCATATAGTCACCCATATCAGGAAAGGCTATCCCAACAAAAACAAACCTATAGAGTCGTATCGACCCTATAGGTTTCTGATTACAAAATTGGCTAAAATCCGGCAACTACCCAAGCGGGGCCGCATCTTCTTCAAACTCATCCCCGAGCGGAATAAAGGTCCAGTTCGGATAAATGGTATAATGCTTCTCCTTTACCAGTTTGTAAAGCGTGTCCCGCAACTCCTCGAGGTTCTCACGGTTCTGCGCCGAAATAAACACGACATGGTCCGACTGACGCGTCAGGTACGTGCGCTTCAGGTAGTCGAGGGCGGTCTTCTTCTGCTCGGCCGCCGATGGTGTCACCACCTCCGTAACCGGTCCGCCTTCTTCATCGTGAATTTCGTACACCGGCTCCGGCAACCACTCCTCTTTCGGTACAAAGGCGTCAATTTTATTGAAGACCAGCACCGTTGGCTTGTCAGCGGCTTTGATGTCGGCCAGCGTTGACTTTACCACTTCAATGTGCTCCTCAAACGACGGATGCGACACGTCAACGACATGGAGCAGAATGTCGGCCTCCCGAACCTCATCCAGCGTCGATTTAAAGGACTCAATCAGCGTCGTCGGCAGCTTCCGGATAAACCCAACCGTATCGGTCAGCAAAAACGGAATGTTGCCCAGCACCACTTTCCGGACCGTCGAATCCACCGTGGCAAACAGTTTGTTCTCGGCAAACACATCGGCCTTGGCCATTGTCCGCATCAGCGTCGATTTCCCGACGTTCGTGTAACCCACCAGCGCTACCCGCACCAGCCGGTCACGCTCTTTGCGGCGCGTCTGACTCTGCTTGTCAATTTTGACCAGCTTTTCCTTCAGGAACGCAATCCGGTCCTGCACAATCCGGCGGTCCGTTTCAAGCTCTTTCTCACCCGGACCACGCATCCCGACGCCCCCTTTCTGGCGGCTCAAGTGCGTCCACATCCGGGTTAAGCGCGGGTACATGTACTGGTATTGCGCCAGCTCCACCTGTACGCGGGACTGAGCGGTCTGCGCCCGCATCGAGAAAATGTTCAGAATCAGCAGACTCCGGTCCAGCACCTTAATTTCCTTAAACTCTGCTTCCAGGTTACGTACCTGAGCCGGGGTAAGGTCATCGTCAAAAATGATGGTATCAACCGGATTATCAGCAATATAGAGCTGAATCTCCTCCAGTTTACCCTTACCGACAAACGTACGGGTATCCGCACGGTCCAGCTTCTGGGTAAATGTTTTTTTGGTAATCACCCCCGACGTCTCCGCCAGAAACGCCAGCTCGTCGAGATACTCTTTCGTCTGATCGGCGGTCTGTTTCTGGGTGACTAAGGCCACTAATACGGCCGTTTCGGGTTGTTTATGTGTTTCGATCATGTAGTAGTTTTACTTACGGTTGCCACATCGAAAACATCGCTTTAATACACTATTATTCATGTGGCGACCCAAAAGGGCCTTATTTATTAACACCTTGCCTTACGGATTAGTTTCGGCTTTACGCACAACCGGTTCCAGTACCTTCCAGACGTTTTCGGCCACAATACGGTGCCCTTCTGCGGTGGGGTGAATGCCGTCGGCCTGGTTCAGACGCGGAATTCCGCCTACACCTTCGAGCAGGAACGGTATCAGGATGGCCTTATTCTTGTCGGCCAGCTGCTTAAACAGTTCACGAAACTCTTTGGTATAGTTTGTGCCGAGATTGGGCGGAATCTGCATGCCGGCAATGACAATCGTCGCTTCCGGATTTTTACGGCGCACGGTGTCCATAATCGCCTGTAGATTCTCCCGCGTTGACGTAAGCGGCAGACCGCGCAGCCCGTCATTACCGCCCAGTTCAAGTACAAAAATATCGGCCGGCTGACGCAGTACCCAGCTGATCCGGCTCTTGCCGCCTGCCGAAGTTTCCCCGCTCAGACCAGCGTTGACGACTTTATACGGAAGTCCGAGTGAATCAATCCGTTTACCGATCAGGGCCGGAAATGCCTGCGAAGGGTCAAGGCCATAGCCCGCCGCCAGACTGTTTCCGTAAAATACGATCACCTTTTTAGCCGCTGCCGCCGCCGATGTAGCGGCCGGTGCTGATGCCTGCTTCTCGCCGGACGTAGTCTCCGCGTCGCCCGATGATTTAGAGTTACAGCCAACCAGCAACGTACACACCAGTGCTGCACCGGTTAACCCGCTAACTATCTGTTTCCAACGAAGATATGGCATCGCTTTGTTTCGCATAAAAATCATTAGTTTTCTTATCTGAACAACGAAATTAAACAGAGGTTTTACCCTTTAACAGTTCTTTTGGTCCATTCATCCGATTTTCCGGCAAAGATGGAAAGAATCCGGACCAAATCGGTGTTACCCAACAGATCATCGTTCGCATTGCCTTGCCGGCACTGCCATTTTATCATCCATGAGCATCTTACGTGTCGACAATCTAACAAAATCTTACCAAAGCGGTGGCCAGACGCTTACCGTTTTACATAGTGTCAGTTTTTCACTCGAAGCCGGCGATACGTTTTCCATCGTCGGCCCCTCGGGCAGCGGAAAAACAACCTTACTCGGTCTTTGTGCCGGCCTCGACCGTGCGACCTCGGGCAGCGTTTACCTCAACGGCGTTCAGCTCGACAACCTGAGCGAAGACCAGCGGGCCGCCGTCCGGAACCAGTACGTGGGCTTTATTTTCCAGAACTTTCAGTTGTTACCCACCTTAACGGCACTCGAAAACGTGATGGTACCTCTGGAGCTCAGCGGACAAGGCCGTCAGAACGGCCGCAGCATCGAACAAACCGCCCGCGAACTGCTGGAACGCGTCGGCCTCGGCAAACGCGGCCACCACTACCCGACCCAGCTTTCGGGCGGCGAACAGCAACGTGTCTCCCTCGCCCGTGCTTTTGCCAACCGCCCCAAAATCCTCTTTGCCGACGAGCCAACCGGCAACCTCGACACCGATACAAGCGCCACCGTCGTCGACCTGCTGTTCGAACTCAACCGCGAAGCCGGCACCACGCTCGTTCTCGTCACCCACGACCTCGACCTCGCCGCCCGCACCCAGCGCGTCATCCGGATCAAGGGGGGACATGCAACAGGAGACACAAATACCATTGCGCGATTGAGTGATTGAGCGATTGCGTGTTTTCACGCCCTGTGCTCCGCTCAATCACTCTTTCACTCAATCACTCATTATGAATACCTCATGGCTTTTTCGGATGGCGTGGCGGGATAGCCGCCGGAGTCGTCACCGGTTATTTTTATTTATGTCGGCCATTGTGCTGGGCATCGCGGCGCTGGTTGCCATTAATTCATTCAGCCACAATCTGGCCCGAAGCATCGACGATCAGGCCCGCGAACTGCTGGGATCCGACCTGTCGCTGTCGGCCAGCAAACCGGTTTCGTCCACCCTGCTGAATAAGGTCGGGTCTGAACGCAGCACGGAAATAGCATTTGCGTCGATGGTGCTGTTTCCCCGTACCGGCGGCGTCCGACTGGCGCAGGTTAAAGGACTGGAAGGTGCTTTTCCGTATTACGGCACATGGGAAACGGAACCGGCCAACGCACCGGATATCTTCCGGCAAGGCATGACCAAAGGGCAACGCATTGCCCTGGTCGACGATGCCCTGCTCATCCAGTTTGGTGCCAAACCCGGCGACTCAGTCAGGGTCGGTAACCTGTCGTTTCTGGTAGCAGGCCGTGTGCTGAAAACACCCGGGCAATCGGCCGTAGCCACCACCGTGGCCCCTACTGTCTTTATTCCGGCCCTGCTCCTACCCGAAACCGGCCTGCTTCAGCGGGGCAGCCGTGTGTCTTACCGGTTCCACTACCGCTTCTCCGATACAACCAACGTCGAAAAGCTGGTCAAACGCCTTGAGCCGATCCTCGACAAACAAGGCATTAACTACGATACTGTTGCCGAACGGAAACGGCAGACCGGCCGCGCCTTTGAAGACCTCGGCCAGTTTCTGAATCTGGTAGCGTTCGTGGCGCTGTTACTCGGATGTGTGGGTGTAGCCAGCGCCGTACACCTGTACGCCAAAGAAAAAATTGCGTCGGTGGCTATTCTTCGTTGCCTCGGTACCAGCGGCTGGCAGGCCTTCCTGATCTACCTCATTCAGACCTCACTGATGGGCTTTGTCGGGGCCATGCTGGGAGCCGCGCTGGGTTCAGTTGTTCAGCTCGTGCTACCCGATGTGTTTGGCAGTTTCCTGCCCGTCACCGTCGATACATCACTGTCGTGGGTAGCCATCGGTCAGGGCGTCGGTACGGGTTTACTGGTAGCGGTCTTGTTTGCACTGCTGCCGTTGCTGAGCATCCGCACCGTTTCGCCGCTGCTGACCCTGCGGGCCGGGTACGACGAAAGCGCAACCAATACCGGCCGCGACCCGCTGCGGTGGGGTGTTTATGTGCTGATTCTGCTGTTTATTTTCGGTTTTTCCTTTTTACAAACCATGAGCTGGAAAACCGCTCTCGGCTTCACGGCCGGTCTGCTCGTGGCCTTTGGCGTACTGACGGGCATGGGGCAACTGCTGATGTGGGCGGTTAAACGGTTTTTCCCGGTATCGTGGAGTTTTGTCTGGCGGCAGAGTCTGGCCAGCCTGTACCGGCCCAACAACCAGACCTTGATTCTGATTATTTCCATCGGGCTGGGCGCATTTCTGATCAGTACACTGTACCTGACCCAGAACCTGCTGCTGAGCCGCGTGGCGTTTTCGGCCAACGGCAGCGAAGGCAGCGTACGGCCCAATATGGTGTTGTTCGACATTCAGAACGAGCAGAAAAACGGGGTACTGCAACTGGTGAAGCAGCATAACCTGCCGGTGATTCAGTCGGTGCCGGTGGTAACGATGCGGCTGGCTGACATCAACGGACGGACAGTAGAAAGCATCCGGCAGGATACGGCGTCAAAAATTCCGGAATCAGCCCTCACCCGCGAATACCGGGTCACCTACCGCGATTCGCTCATCGACTCTGAGAAACTGATGACGGGCAAAGCGCCTTCGCTTCAGGACGGTATTCCGCATATTTCGGTGGAAAAGGATTATTTCACCCGCCTGAAGCTCAAATTAGGCGATACGCTCACGTTCAACGTGCAGGGGGCTCCGATTCAGACCATCGTCAGCGGTACCCGGCAGATTGACTGGAACCGGGTGCAAACCAACTTTCTGGTGCTCTTTCCGGGAGGGGTACTCGAACAGGCGCCCCAGTTCCATGTGCTGATGACCCGCGTGGCCGACACCAAACAATCGGCGGCCTTCCAGCGGGATCTGGTCCGGCTATATCCCAATGTATCGGCCATTGACCTTGGTCTGATTCTGAAAACCGTGGACGAACTGCTCGATAAAGTATCGTTTGTGATCCGGTTTATGGCCCTGTTCTGCATTTTCACCGGTTTACTGGTGCTGGGCAGTTCAGTGGTGATCAGCCGCTACCAGCGGATCAGGGAAAGTGTCCTGCTACGGACGCTCGGGGCCAGCCGCCGCCAGATTCTGAACATTACGGCCATCGAATACCTGTTTCTGGGCGTTCTGGCTGCGTTATCAGGTATCCTGCTGTCCGTCTTTGGTAGCTGGGCCTTAGCATATTTTGTCTTCGAATCGCCGTTCCGCCCCGATGTAGTGCCGCTGCTGCTGATTATCCTGATCATCAGCATACTGACTACAATCATCGGTCTGCTCAACAGCCGCGATGTGGTGGTACGCCCGCCGCTGGAGGTACTACGGGCAGAGGGGTAAAGCAAGGCTATTTGCCGAGTTCCTGTCGTATGTTTTTCACGAAAGCGACAGGAACTTCGGCAATAGCAGCAATCTGACTATCTGATACAGTCATCGTTAAAATCAGATTTTTTACAATGCTCGTTTTTGCTGTTTCTAAACCCTGCTGCAAACCTTCCTTCCTCGCCCGGTCAATAATCATTTCCTGAATACCCATAGTTGCTGATTTATCACTTAAACTTGCTATTGACTCTTCAAATTTAACACTATAGGCCGGATCGGCAAACCGAACATAATACTGTAAAAACGTCAACAGATCGCTGACTTTTTTAAGGAAACAGTTCTTCCAGCTCCTTATCCAGAAATTCAAACTCTCGCTGAAAATCAAAAAGATTCTCAGCTTCAGCGAACATAAATCGTAAAAAGTCATCACAGACACTTTCAAGAATGCCCTTCCAGAGTGAATCGTCCCGTTTCAAAGCCATATTATTTTTATTAAACTGAAATTCAGACCTTCTCCAGTGCCTGCGCCAGATCAGCAATCAGCACGGCAGGGTCTTCCAGACCAATGTATAGCCGGACTTTATTGAAGTTATCGGGGTTGGCATTCGGCGTGTCGGTTGTACGGGAAAACGACACACTCGCCGGAAATACCAGCGATTCATGCCCGCCCCACGATACCCCCAGCAGAAACCGCTGCAAGGCATCGGCAAACGCATCGACGCGGTCAATCTGATCGGTATTCAGCGCAATCGTCAGCAAACCGCCACAGGCTTTCATCTGGCGTTTGGCCAGTTCATACTGCGGGTGCAGCTTCGAGAACGGGAAATACACATGCTTTACTTTCGGGTGGTTTTCCAGAAACGTCAGCACCTGCATCGCGCTCTGACTGCTTCGTTCCAGCCGGAGTTCCAGCGTCCGTAAACCACGGATCATCAGCCACGCATTCTGCGGCGAAATGATGCCGCCGAAGGTCATGTACTCGGCATGGAAAATCTTCTTCATCATGGCATTTGTCCCGCAGATCACACCGGCAATCAGGTCCGAATGCCCGCCGATGTATTTCGATGCCGAATGCAGGCTAAGGTCGATGCCCAGCGCAAGGGGCTGCTGATACAGCGGTGTCGAGTAGCTGTTATCAATCATCGTCACAATCTCCTGACCGGCCGCTTTCCGGGCCTTTGCAATAGCTGCTACGGCCGCCAGGTCCTGTAACTCAAATGTGAACGAGTTCGGTGATTCGAGGTAAATAATCCGCGTGTTCGGCTGAATGGCGTTTTCGAAGTTTGCCGGATCAGTACCGTCGACAAAGGTGGTCGTCACCCCGAAGCGGGGTAACCAGTCAGTCATGAGCCGGTAAGTCCACGAATACGGTTTACTCACCGAAACGATGTGATCGCCCTGCTGTACGTTGGCCAGAATGGCGGTCGACATGGCCGTGGTGCCACTCGACACCACCAGCGCATCCTCAGCGCCTTCGAGCGCAGCCAGCTTTTTCCGCAGAATCTCAACGGTCGGGTTGTTGCCGCGGGTATAAAAATGCTTTTCGTACTCGTAATGCATGTCGTTGCGCATCGCATCGACACTCGGGAACGTAAAGTTGGATGACTGGATAACCGGCGGCGCAATGGCATTAAAGTAATTTGCGCGCTCTTCGCCCAGTTCGTTCAGGATGTATGAAAGGTCCATAAGTTAAAAGATTCGCTTTAGCAGATAATACAGTGGCCAGCCGCTCAGAAACAGGCCCCAGCCCACGGCAGCCGTCAACGGGTCGCTGATGACAACATTGACCGACACAACCACCAGAAACAGGATAAACAGCAGCGGAATAACCGGATAGGCCCAAACTTTGTATCCGGTATGCGTATCGTTGCCCGCCACCCGCCGGCGGAAAATAAACAGCGTGGCCGCCGCACTCGCCAGCGCAATGCTGTCAATCGACATTACATAGTTCACAATTTTTTCAAACGTACCAAGAAAAAAAAGCGAAATCAGCATGATCGCCAGCAAAAACGTCAGTGCGAACTCCTGCGTCTGTGTGCGGGCATTAACCCGTTTGAAGGCCGGTGGCAGAATCCCGTCGTCGGCCATGGCGTAGTAGACCCGTGGCAACGACAACAGGCTGGCATTCAGATAGCCCAGCACCGACGTAAAAATTGCGACAGACGCCAGTTTCCCGCCCCATTCGCCGAACATAGCCCGCGCCAGATCGGCTGCCACCAGCTTGCTATTGGTCAGTCCGGCAAAACCCAGCTGGTGATAATAGGCGTAGTTAAGTCCCAGATACAGCGCCATGATCAGCACCATACCGCCGATTATTCCCCGTGGGGTATTCCGGATCGGGTCCTTGATATCCGCCCCGAAATTGAGTACCTGCTGATAGCCGCCATAGGTGTAAAAGACCGCAATCAGGCTCGCAAAAAAATGCCATGCCGCGCCGCGATCCGAAGCCGTTTCGGCCGGATCAATCAATCCTGTATCCGTAGCGCCCGACATAAAAATACCCAGGCACAGCACCAGCATCAGCCCCACTTTCAGGCTGCTCAGGATGTTCTGCGTACGGGCACCGGAGCGGATACCCAGCATATTAACCACGTAAAAGAACAGCACCATACCGATGGCTGTCATGTTGATACCCAGCCGCGTATGCAGGTCTTCGGGCAGAAACGGATTCACGTACTCAGCACCGATCAGGGCTACCCCGACATTGCCGGCGCCGTAGGTCAGCACAATCACCCAGTTCAGCATAAAGGCAAAAACGGGATGAAAAGCCGTTGAAATTAGTTTGTAGAAACCACCGGGGAAATGGTAGCGCGCTCCGATTTCAGCGTAGGTAAGGGCCCCGCACAGGCTGACAAGGCCACCGGCAATCCAGGCCGCAAAGAAAATCGTGGGCGAACCGGCCGATTGCGCCACAATGGCAGGCGTCCGGAAAATACCAATGCCAATGACCAGACTGACAACAATCATCATCAGGTCAAATACCGAGAGTTTAGGTTGAATCATGATAATTCAAATAAACAACACGGTAAACGTTTTTACTACTCCCTGATCGAATTAGGTCCGTTTTACCCGTCCGCTAATGGTCATAGCCTTGTCCGAAAGCGGACAGCGTCCATCCTGCACGTAATCCAAGCTACTGACTATCAACCACAAAAGCAGTTTGGCACTGTGCTTGAACTACATAGCATCAGTATGTACAGCCTGGTTACCATTCCAGAAAAAGGTAACTTATATTGCATGCTGGTATCACTGAATTGCCGTTATACGATCAACTATACTTCATTATGATTTCGCTTAAAAATATCTCCAAATACTATCCGGCCGGCTTCGGGCGGGTATATGTGCTGCGCAACATCAGCCTCGACATTGCTGAAGGTGAGTTTGTTAGCATCATGGGGCCATCGGGTTCCGGCAAGTCGACGCTGCTCCATATCTTGGGTTTGCTCGAAGAGCCGTCTGAAGGCGAATACCTTTTTCTGGATACGCCGATCCAGAAACTGTCCGAAAAACGCCGGACCGATCTGCACCGCAACCACATCGGTTTTGTGTTTCAGGCATACCACCTGATCGATGAACTGACCGTATACGAAAACATTGAAACGCCGCTGCTCTACAAAGGTATGTCGTCGTCGGAGCGTAAAAGCCGCGTGGCCGATCTGCTCGACCGGTTCAACATTGTGGGCAAAAAAGACCTTTTCCCGAATCAGTTGTCGGGTGGTCAGCAGCAGCTGGTCGGCATTGCGCGGGCAGTAGCCGCACGCCCCCGGGTGATTTTCGCCGATGAACCTACCGGCAACCTGCACTCCGATCAGGCAAAGGAAATTATGGAGCTGTTTAAGAAACTGAATCAGGAAGACGGCGTTACCATTGTGCAGGTAACTCACTCCGACGTAAATGCGGCCTATGGCAACCGCATTCTGAACCTCAAGGACGGCTGGCTCGAATCGACACCCGTCCCGACGCTGTAGACAGGTTTTCTGACAGGATTACAGGATGAAACAACAACCAACCATGTTAACCCTGTAATCCTGTCAACCGATAACACCGGCGCGGGTAAGCAGCGGAAGAATGTCAGCAGTAGTGCCTTTGTAAAGCTGGATACCGGCCACATTCGCACAGAAAATCACATCGGCATCATCCAGCTCATGCGGTAAAAACAGTCCTTCCTGAACCGGAATGCCGCTTCGCAGCAACTGCCGCCGGATAACGCCGTTGATACAGCCCGATTGCAGCGACGGCGTGTACCAGCCGCCACGTTTTGCCCAGAACAGATTCGACGCCACGCATTCGGCCAGATGACCGGCCGTGTCCAGCAAAATGGCCTCATCGGCTCCCTGCTGCTGCCGGTAGTGCCCCGCCAGAACATACGGCAGCGCATTCAGGGTTTTGCAGGACGAGATAGCCGAGTGGCTGAGCCGGACATCCGGAAAAAAGCAGAACCGTTCTTTCGCTGTAACCGCAAACGCGGCTCCGGATCGTGCTGTCAGCAGCCAGTCAGCTTCGCAGGTCGCCGGTGTATATAACCCGCCCGGTTGCCGCCAGACCTGTAGTTTAATCCGCGCCGGCTGATCCGTCAGCCGGTTTGCGTCGAGTAACCGCAGTACAGCCTCATACAGGGCCTCCGGCGCCAGGCCGGCAGGGCGGTTCAGGTAAAGTGCCTGTAAGCCCTCATTAAGCCGTTCCATGTGATCCGGCCAGAACCAGACGGTATCCTGTTCGTAACGGATCGTTTCAAACAGCCCGTCTCCATATTGAAATGCCCGGTTGTGGGAGCTTGCCACAAAACCGGTTTCCGGCACTATGTCCGAGTTATAGACCAAATACATATGCCAAAATTACCGTTTATCCCAAATCGGTAGAAGCGCCAGATTTAACTTCGTAACATTGAACCATTAAACAACGCCAACGTATGAATTTTGTGCGTGCAGGAATCTGTTGGGCCGTCGCCCTGTCTATGTATACTGTTGCTCCGGCTTCGTTTGCGCAAACCGCAGCGAATGCGGTTTCGCCGGGTACGGCGGCAGCCAACCGGCTGAGTCTACAGCAGTGTATTGAGATTGCTCTTAAGAATAACATAACCATCCGTCAGGGCCAGTTGCAGGTCGAAAACAGCGCCTTGCAATTACGCCAGTCACGGCTGAACCAATACCCGACGGCTAACTTCAGCGGCAGCCAGGCGTTTAACTCCGGCCGTAACGTCGATCCGTTTACCAACCAGGCCGTTCAGCAGAATATCAATTCCAGCAACTACCAGCTGGGAACATCCGTCACCGTTTTCAACGGTTTCGCGCTGAAAAATCAGATCAAGCAAAGTGATCTGGCGCTTCAGGCCTCACAGCAGGAACTGAAAGCCACACAGAACAATACCGCCATTACCGTGGCGCAGAATTACCTGAACGTACTGACAGGTCAGGAACAATATGCGATTGCCCAGCGGCAGGCCGAAGTAACCCAGGCCCAGCTCGACCGTACGCAGCGCCTAGTAACGGCCGGAACTCTGCCCGAAGCCAACCTGTATGACCTCCGGGCACAGCTGGCACAGAATCAGGTTGACATCGTTAATGCGCAGAATACGCTCGAACTGGCGAAGGTAGCCCTTCAGCAGGCGATGAACGTACCGATTCAGAATATCGAAGTCGAACCGATCAATGTACCGAATCCGAGCACAGCGCCCTACATGGAAAGCGTGCAGCAGATCTACGAAACGGCGACCTCCTTCCTGCCGGATGTGCAGGGTGCCGATTTACGGGTGCGGAGCGCCGCATTCGGGGTAGAGGCCGCCAAAGGCAGTCTGTATCCGTCTTTGTCCATCAACGGTAACCTGTCGACGGTCTATTCGAGCGCAGCCCGTCAGCGGTTTGTTGCCAACGGACAAAAGGTCACTGTACCAACTTCGTATTTTATTCCGCTGCCGGACGGTACGCAGTTTCAGGTCCTGACACAATCACCCGACGGATCGTATTCGAGCTTTAAATATTTCGAACAGCTGCAGAACAACCTGAACGAATCAGTGTCGCTGTTCCTGCGGGTGCCGATCTTCGGTAACTTTCAGGCCCGTAACCGGGTGACAACGGCCCGGATTCAGCAGCAGAACGCCGAACTGAATTCACAGAATATCCGCCTGCAGCTCCGTCAGCAGATCGAAACAGCCTACACCAATATGCGGGCCGGTGCAAACCGTTACCTCGCTACGCAGGCACAGGTGACATCGCTGGAACGGGCGTTTCAGGCTGCCGAAAGCCGCTTTAACGCCGGTGCCCTGAATGCCACCGAATATAACATTGCCAAAACCAACCTCGACCGCGCGCGGGCCAGTCTGGTGCAGGCAAAATACGATTACGTGTTCAGAACGAAAATCTTAGATTTCTTTCAGAATAAACCGCTCACATTTTGAATGATTGAGTGATTGAGTGATTGAGTGATTGAGTGAATAACCAACTAGTCAATCAACCATTCCGCCGATCATTCACTCATTAATGATCAATATGAAAAAGAAGTCAAACCGTATCTGGTGGATACTGGGGGGTGTGGTTGTGGTGTTGATTGGTGGCTTAGTGGCCGCTAAACAGGCTGGCTGGATTGGAAAGCCGAAAACGACAGAGGTTGATTTTGCTACGGCAAAACGGACAAACATCATTGAACGCGTAAGCGCTTCGGGCCGCGTACAGCCGCAGGTCGAAGTAAAGATCAGTCCCGATGTATCGGGGGAGATCATCGGCTTATACGTTAATGAAGGGGATTCGGTGAAAGCCGGTCAGCTGCTGGTAAAAATCCGGCCTGACAACTACGAATCGCTGCTGTCTCGGGCTGAAGCTACGGTAAACCAAAGCCGTGCGCAGCTCGAACAATCAAAAGCCTCCGTTGCTCAATCGGAAGCACGGCTGATCCGTGCAAAAACCGACTATGAACGGAACCGCAAACTCCTCGCCGATAAAGTAATCGCCAGCACTGACTTCGAACAATCAGAAGCTAATTTCAACGTGGCCCGGCAGGAAGTAGAAGCTGCCCGTGCCAATGTGAAGGCTGCTCAGTTCAGCATCCAGAGCGCCGAAGCCAGTCTCCGCGACGCCAGAGAAAACCTGCGTAAAACCACGATCTACTCGCCGGTCAACGGTACAGTGTCGAAACTGAATGTCGAGCAGGGCGAACGCGTGGTGGGTACATCGCAGATGGCCGGTACGGAAATCATGCGCCTGGCCAACCTCAACAACATGGAGGTGCGGGTCAATGTCAACGAAAACGACATTGTCCGGGTAAGCATGGGCGATACGGCCGATATTGAAATCGACTCTTACACGACTGCCGGGCGGAAATTCAAAGGCATAGTCTATGAAATTGCCAACACCGCCAACGGCCTGACCAGCTCGGCCACCGGCGCGTCGATGTCGACCGACGCCGTGACAGAATTTGAGGTCAAAATCAAGATTCTTAACAGTTCATACCGCGACCTGACGGCACTGAAAGGCAAGAAAGGGTATCCGTTTAAACCCGGTATGACCGCTTCCGTTGAGGTCATCACCGACCGCCGGAACAACATCCTGACCGTACCGATTGCTGCCGTAACGACCCGCAGCAACACCCCGGCTCCGGATGCTGATAATAACAATGGTCAGGACAACAACAGCAATCAGGACCAGAATCAAAAACAGCCGAAGAAGGAAGAAGCCGTGAAAGAAATCGTCTTCATCAACGAGGGAGGTAAAGCCGTTGAACGCGTCGTGAAAACCGGCATCAGCGACTTCGAAAACATTGAAATTACGTCGGGGCTGAAAGACGGCGAACAAATTATTTCGGGCCCGTTCCTGGTGGTGTCCAAAAAACTGAAACCGAACGACCTGGTGGTGAAGCGCGATCCGAAAAAACAGCAGAAACCGGCCGAAAAAGATAACTAACCGCTAAGGAGCCAATATCAATTACCACCTGGTCATACAGGGTGCCTCAGTCATCGTTGCCTGTCTGTGAGGCTATGTGGTAAACGGAACATATACAGTACAAAAATTCAGATTAATAATAACGGACAATTGGTTAAAAGACGCCGGGAGATTCTAGGCGTTTTTTCTTTTTTTACCCCATCCGCCACACAACCATTTACGTACATTTTCTATCTTATAAGTAGAACTGATACAATGTTTCCGGAAGACGATAAACTACTGGCCTTGTCTTGTGCCGAGGGCGACAGCGCTGCTTTCGACCGGCTTTACCACCGCTATGCGCCAAAAATGCTGGTGGTATGCTCGCGCTATGCCCGCGACCGCGACGAAGCGCATGATCTCCTTCAGGAGGGTTTCATCCGTGTTTTTGAACAAATCCACACGTTTAAGGGTGCAGGCTCGCTGGAAGGCTGGATCCGGCGCGTGATTGTATCCGTTGCTCTGGCTAATTATCAGCGCCATTATGCTGAACGCAGCCAGACCAAAAGTCTGTCTGCTGAATTTACGGACGACGATCAGCCATTCCGGGCCGAAGAAATTACGGCTCAGATTGCGTTTGACGACATGCTCCGGATGATTCAGCAACTGACGCCCGCCTACCGCATGGTTTTCAACCTCTATGTCTTTGAAGGTATGAAACATCACGAAATCGCGGCGCAGCTGGGCATCAGCGAAGGGACCTCGAAGTCAAATCTGGCTCAGGCCCGACGCATCTTACAGGAGCGTATTACGAAAGTAATGTTTGATCTATCTTAATCATGAACACCACGAACAACTTTGACGACAATGAACTGGATAAGGCTTTCCGGTCGGCCCTCGACGACCGGCGCATGCCTGTTCCACCGGCTGTCTGGTCGAATGTACGGGCAACTGCACTGGAGAAACAGCTGATTAAAACACGCATACTCAACAACTGGCTAAGGGGGGCCACTGCCTTGCTGGCCGCTTGTCTGGCCCTGGCACTGTATTTTCTGGGAAAGCAATCGGTTAGTCCGGCAACGGGCGAAAAATCAATGGCCGCAGCGTCGAAACAGCAGTCCCTTAATCCGGCAACTGCACAGACCAGCGCCGGTACGGACTCCCCGGACAAGCCCCAGTTACGGGCCGGTTTACCTTTGGGCATGACGGCCGCGCATGAGCGGCTGGCAGCCATGGAAAAACAGGCCGCACAGCCGGTACAGGAGACAACAGCCACCCTGCCGGCAGTCCGCGCCGAAGGCAAACTGTCAGAAAACCTGTCGGCCCAGACACTGGAAGAAGCTATTGAAAGCAGCAACGACTCTGAACGCACGGCCGAACCGGCCCTGGCCCCGACCAAAAACCGGGCTGATGAAGAAATGCCTGACGGCAGTGAGATGTTTCCAATAGCGCCCGAGTCGGAGAATAACCTGATCATCAACAGCCAGTCGGAGTTGCTGCATCAGCCCGACGGCAGCAACACAACCTATCAGCCGGTGCTGACGCCACAGGCTCCGGCCGGTGCGTATCCGATGGCTCCGATGCGGAGCGTGAATGAACCGCAGGCCGGTCCGGGCCAGCCGAAAGGTATGGCTGCTCCGCAGCGTGCAGGTGTACAGTCACATGGATGGCCGGCCTTCCGGATGTTTGATTATCTGGCACCGCTGCTGCCAAAATCATCACCGAAACACATAAACAAAAAAAATCAGGGTATTAACTAGCACTATATCAGCATATTGCAAATACCCCTAGCTATTTTTTACATTTTTTTACAAGTTGACACAACCATTTGCCAGTGCTTTCTATCTTGTTATTGTAAGGCACACAGGAAGGTTGTAAGGTGTGTCGCTAAACGAGTCTACTCTTTCTAATCTTATCATATCGAACGAAGGTATAAATGGCTGGCGGTGCAAACTGTCAGCCATTATCTTTGTTACATGATACCTGAACCATTCCGGGCCGCCATCATCGGCGGCGGTCGTATTGCCGACAACAATCACATTCCTGCCTTGAAGGCGCTGGCCGGCCGCGTCGACGTAGTGGCCGTTTGCAGCCGCGATCTGACCAAAGCGCGTGACCTTGCCGACCGGCATGCCATCCCCCACGCCTTCAGCGATGCCGCCGCCATGTATGCGGCTGCCGCCCCGAACCTCGTGGTGATCTGCACGCCCAACAAACTGCACTACCCCTTTGCGCTCCAGGCCCTTGAGCACGGCTGCCACGTCTTCTGTGAAAAGCCACCGACCCTGACCGCACGGGAAGCCCGCCACCTCGCCGACGTAGCCGCCGGGAAAGGACTGATGCTGGGCTATAACCTCCAGCTCCGGCAGACCGCCGAATGGCAGCTCTTCAGCCGCTGTAAGGCCGAAGGCCGCCTGGGCGAGCTGTATCACATTAAAGCGAACTTCCTGCGCCGGCGCGGCATTCCGGGCTGGGGCTACTTCACCGACAAGGAGATGCAGGGCGGCGGGGCGCTCATGGACCTCGGCGTACACGTACTCGATCTGGCCCTGCTCGCCTTTGATTACGAACTACCGGCGCAGATTCTGGGTAACACCTACGATGTCATCGGCAAAGCGGGCGGCAAAGGACTGATGGGCAGCTGGGACCCTGCCACCTTCGGGGTCGAAGATGCCTGCATGGCCTACCTGTCGTTTGCCGATAAATCGTCGATCATCCTTTCGGCATCGTTTGCGCTGAACCAGCAGGCCGACATCGACCGCAATCTGGAACTGTTCGGCAGTAAGGGCGGGGTCCGGCTCTTTCCGTTTGTGCTCCATACCGAACTGGCCGGCGAACTGGCCGATGTACATTTCCCTTACCTGCCCGACACCGACATTCAGCTCAAAAATACGGAAGCCTTTGTGGACGCCTGCGACGGTAAAGCGTCGAATGTCTGTACCGCCGAACAGGGTGCGCGGCTCATGCAGGTAGTAGAGCAGATTTACGGTCAGGCCTGATTAAGTTTCTGAACGGTCCGCCCATATACTAAATAGTTTACCACATAGACACATAGAAAAACAAAGAGTACAGTTTCTGATGTGCTCTATGTGTCTATGTGGTATAGGAGATAGAGTCACACGCTGGAATGGCTGAACAGTCCGGGTAAAACGGTGGTTTTCCCGGAAATTGTTTCAAGCGTTATGAACAGCAAAACTCTATCCAACTCCTTCCGGCACTGGTCGAAGCCTGCTTCGCTGCCACTGCTCCTGAGTGTGCTGTGCGTCGAAACCGGCTCGGGGCAGTCCGTCCGCGGCCCGGTTCCGGCAGTCAGCCACAACACAGCCATCGCTTCGTCAACCGCATTCCTTGTTGCTAACGCCAAAGCAAGCCGGCCAGCCAGCCAGAACGTACTTGCCGACATCACGGTGTCGGGCAAAGTTGTTGATGCGCAGGGGGGCGGATTGCCGGGCGTCAGTATTTCCATCAAAGGCACGACGCGTGGCACTACGTCGAACGTCGACGGCACCTTCCAGCTCAGCGTTTCTGGCCCCGAAGATGTGCTGGTGTTCAGCTTCATTGGCTACACCACGCAGGAGATCGTGGTCGGCACGCAGACGGTAATTAACATCACGATGGCCGAAGATAACCAGACCCTGAACGAGGTGGTCGTGGTCGGCTATGGCACCCAGCGGAAACGCGACGTAACCGGCTCCATCGCCAGAGTGCAGGGCGAAGACATCATTAAATACCCCGTACAGACGCCGACCCAGGCCATCCAGAGTAAAATGGCGGGGGTGCAGATCATTGCCTCGGGCCAGCCCAACTCCCAGCCCCAGATCCGCGTACGGGGTACCGGTTCGGCACTCGCGGGGGTTAACCCGCTCTATGTGGTTGACGGGGTACTGACCGACGACATCCGGAACATCAACAACACCGATATCCTCAGCATTGAGGTGCTGAAAGATGCGTCGGCCGCGATCTATGGGGTACGGGCCGCCAACGGGGTGGTGATCATTACGACCCGCAAAGGCAAATCGGGGGCAACGCAGGTGCGCTACGATGCCAATATCGGTTTCCGGCAGGCCTCGAACCTGGTGCAGATGGCCAACCGCGATCAGTACATCAGTTACCTGCGCGACGCCGCGCCTAACCAGAACGTCAGCAATCCGCCGCTGACCACCGATCAGACCGTAAACTGGTATGATCTAGTACTGCGGAATGCCCCGCAGTCAAGCCACAACATCTCGATTTCGGGCGGTGGCGAACGGAACACGTTCTTTATCAGTGGCGGCTACTTCACCGATTACGGGGTGGTGAATACCAACGACTTCAAGCGGCTGACCTTCCGTGCCAACAACGAAGTTAAGCTCTCAAACAAACTGACGTTCAGCAACCAGCTGTCGTTTTCGCGCGGCAACGAACGGGCCGTTGAGCTGGGCGACACCTACCGCAGCGTATACCGGGCCTCTCCGATTGTGCCGGGCAAAGTCGGCGATAAATACGGCAACCTGTCGGCATTCGGCAACGTGGGCAACCCACTCCTGGGCATCGAATCGCGGAACCAGCGGATTCTGAATAACCGATTTCAGGGCAACGTGGCCCTCGACTACAAACCCGTCGAATGGCTGCGGCTACACTCAGGCTTCAACACCGACCTCGTGTTTAACCGCGACCGGACGTATCTGAGCAGTTTTGAAAACGATGCCAATACCTTTATCACGGCGGGCGGGAACCAGCGACGGCAGAACAGCCAGCTGAGCCTGACCGATAATAAATCACTGCGGTATATTTTCGACAACACCGTTACATTCGATAAAACGTTTGGCAAACACGGCGTTACGTTTCTCGTCGGGTCGGTGACGGAGCAGTTTACGTCGGATTTTATCAGCGGCTCACGCATCAATGTACCCAATAACCCCAATCAGTGGTACCTCGGTCTGGGTAATCCCGATCAGCAGTCGTCGAACAACAGCGGGGGCGATTTGCAGACGCGGCAGTCGTTTGTGTCGCGCATCAACTACAGCCTCAACGACCGCTACCTGCTCAACGCCTCGATCCGGGCCGACGGCAGCTCTAAATTCCGCGAGCGCTGGGGCTATTTCCCGACGGTGGGTGTCGGCTGGGTTATTTCGGAAGAGAACTTCATGAAAAGCCAGTCGCTCTTTAACTTCATGAAACTGCGGGGCAGCTGGGGGATTCTGGGGAACGATAACATCGAAAGCAGCGCCTATATCCTGACTGCTGCGGTGAACATTCCGTACTTCTTCAACAACGGCCTGACCCTCGGCACCGCCATTCAGGATATTAAGGACCAGCAGCTGAAGTGGGAGCGGACTGAGCAGATCGACGCCGGTCTGGAGTTTGTGATGCTGGGCAACAAGCTCTCGGGAGAAATTGACTATTACAGTAAAACTACCCGCGACGCCCTCGCCTACCGCATCATCCCGGCCATTTTCGGCGATCCCGACAACCAGTTGCTGACCAACATCGCCTCGTTCCGGAACCGTGGTTTTGAATTTTCGCTGAACTGGAAAGACGAAATCAAAAAGGGCTTTACCTACAGCATCGGCGGTAACCTGACCTTGAACAAAAATGAACTCGTCGGCCTTAACGGCGGACAGGCACTTCTGGCCGGTTCGGTCGGGCAGCAGGGGCTCGTAACGCGGACCGACAACGGGCAGCCGGTGGGTAGTTTCTACGTGCTGAATGCCATCGGCATTTTCCAGAATCAGGCCGAAATCGACGCCTCGCCGGTGTTTGGTACCCGCGCCAACGTTCGCCCGGGCGACCTGAAATACCAGGACATCAACAACGACGGCGTCATCAATACCGACGACCGGATATATGCCGGTTCGTACCAGCCGAAACTTTACTACGGCATCAACCTGAGCCTGAGTTACATGGGTTTTGACCTGGCCGCCGATGTATACGGCAACGCCGGTAATAAAATCTATAACGGCAAGAAGGCTTTCCGCTTCGAAAACACCGACAACATCGAAGCCGCCTATGCCGATGCCCGCTGGCAGCAGGACCGCCCGTCGCAGACCGATCCGCGCATCATCACCTCGGCGACACCGGCATCCACCTACTTTGTGGAATCCGGCTCGTTTGTCCGGCTCAACAACCTCACGCTCGGGTATACGGTCCCGTCGTCGGTGCTGAGCAAGGTAAAGATTCAGACGGCGCGGCTCTACGTGACCTCGCAGAACCTGTTTACGGCCAAAAAATTCAGCGGGTTCAGCCCCGAATTGCAGGGCGGTCCGCTGGAGTCAGGCATCGAACTGAACGCGTATCCGACCACCCGCACATTTGCCGTCGGGCTTAACCTGGGCTTCTAATCCAAAGACATCATCATCGTAACTATCCCCCTGCTAAAGCAAGGGGGCTTTAATCCTCACCGTTGGTAGGTGTACGCACAAACCAACGGGGAATTTTCAGGGTGAGTTACAAAACACCCCCGACTAGCCGAAGCTAGTTTAAGAAGTTCAAATTATTTTGAACGTGTTTTAGAAGCTGTTTACCACGAGGGTGCCTTAACACGCTTTGGTTTTACAACCCCGCGTTTTAGGGGTTAACCGACAGACCATACCTCAAACCGGGCCGCCGGAGCGGAACAGAAACGAAGATACACAAAAGCACGCTAATAACCAATGTTTAACACAGGAATTGAGCTTACCCGCGCACTGGCTTTGGCGACCCGCCTGCCGCGATTCCTTCCCGCCGTAAACGGACGGGGTTTCCTCGCGGGGTTATCATGAATCATACACGAAACATACTGGGCATACTGGCCATTGCTGCGGCTTCGGCGGCGGGGCTGACAGCCTGTAAAAACTTTCTGGATGCCGCCCCGCAGGGTCAGATCGAAGAAACGGCGATCCGGAACGACCCTGCTGCCGCCCAAAACCTCGTGACGGGCGTATACAATACCATGTGGGACGGCAGCATGCACGGCTTCGACTATGTGGGCATGACCGACATTGCCTCCGACGACGCCGATAAGGGCAGCACCGCCACCGACGGCGCCAACACCTACGGCACCTTCGACAACCTGAACCCGACGGCGGGCGTCGGCAACCTCAACAACGTATGGTCGGCTTATTTCCGGGCCATTGCCAAGGCCAATCAGGCGCTGACCCTCATTCCGCTCAGCCCTGCCGACCAGACTACCCGCAACCGCCTTGAAGGCGAAGTACGGTTTCTGCGGGCATACTTTTATTTCAACCTGGTCCGGTTTTTCGGGGGGGTACCGCTGATTACGAACGTGCCGCCGGTCGAAGAGATCAACAACAATCAGTTGCAGGCACGGGCCACGAAACAGGCTGTTTACGACTTCATCATCAGCGAACTGCGGTTTGCGGCCAACAACCTGCCCGTAAAAGCGCAGACCCAGACCGGCCGCGCCACCAAAGCAGCGGCGATGGGGATGCTGGCGAAGGTCTATCTGTACCAGAAAAACTGGCAGCAGGCTTATAATCTGACCGACTCGATCATTAAAAATCAGGTCGGGACCTACGATCTGCTGCCGAACTATGCCAACATCTGGCGCGAGGTCGGGGCCAACAGCGTGGAGTCGCTCTTTGAGGTGCAGACCGGCACCAACCTGGCCTGTAACGCCGCCATTCCGATTTACGTGGTTTCGCAGGGCCCGCGGGCGGGTGGCAAACGCGGCTGGTCCGACTTGGGTTTCGGGTTCAACACGCCGTCGCAGTCGCTGCTGAACGAGTACGAGGCCAATGACCGCCGCCGCGACGCCACAATCATCGTCATCAATCCGGCCCCGCGCGGCACGGTGTTGTGGGACGGCTACCGGCTGCCGAGCCGCGACTCGGTGGAAAACGACCGGTATAACTACAAAGCCTACCACAGCCGGACGGCCGAGCGTAATTGCGGCGTCAACGACCGGTTGCCGAAAAACCTGCGGGTGCTGCGGCTGGGCGAAATTCTGTTGATTCACGCCGAAGCAGCCCTCGGTATCGGCCGCAGTGCCGACGCTCTGACCGACATCAACCGCCTGCGTTCGCGGGCTGGCCTGACCGCGCAGACGAACATCGACCTGACGAAAATCTGGCACGAGCGCCGCGTTGAAATGGCGATGGAGCAGGACCGCTTCTTCGACATCGTGCGGCAGGAAGACGTACAGTCGGGGCGCGCGGTGCAGGCCTATGCGGCCCACGGCAAGACCTTCGTGAAGGGCAAAAACGAGGTATTCCCGATTCCGCAAACGCAGATCCAGCTCAGCGGCGGGATACTGACGCAGAATCCGGGGTATTGATAACAAGCTAATTATCAATATTTATTGCACCACATAGCCACATAGAAAACATAGCTTTTAGCTAATGTGCCCTATGTGTCTATGTGGTAAACCCAATTAGTATCTTGTTGGTCTGCACCTTATGACATTGGCCAACAGCGCGAAAAACAAACCACGACACCCGCCATGTCGTGGTTTTTCCGTTTTTTTACGTCATGGATAACCAACCCGTACGCATTACCGTTGTTGGTGGAGGAAGCTGGGCGACCGCCATCATCAAAATATTGTCGGAAAACAACGTCAACATCCGGTGGTGGCTTCGGAATGAAGCCGACGCCAACCATATCAAGAAATTTCATCACAACCCCGGTTATTTAAGCGACGTCCGGATTTCGCCCCGGAAAGTCCGTGTCTGCACCCGTATCCGCGACGCCTTCCGCCAGTCGGAGTACGTCATTCTGGCGGTGCCCGCCGCCTTTATTGCCGACGCCCTCAGTCCCCTGACGGCCAAAGACTTTGCCGGCAAATGCGTGATTTCGGCCATTAAAGGCATGATTCCGGATAAGAACCAGCTTGTTACCGACTGGGTTACCGACCAATACGGCGTTCCGGCCGACCGCGTGGCGGTGATTGCCGGGCCGTGCCATGCCGAAGAAGTAGCCCTTGAAAAACAATCGTACCTGACCATCGGCTCGGCCGGTCCCGACAGTGCCGGCGCGGTGGCCGACCTGCTGACCTGCCGCTTCGTGCAGGCCTCCCCCCTCGACGATATCTACGGCATTGAGTACAGCGCGGTGATGAAAAACATCATTGCCCTCGCCTGCGGGATCACCCACGGCCTGGGCTACGGCGACAACTTCCAGGCCGTACTGGTGTCGAATGCCATGCAGGAGATCAAGCGGTTTGTCGATGCGGTCTACCCCAAACACCGCGACCTGAGCGGTTCGGCCTACCTCGGCGACCTGCTCGTGACGGCGTACTCCCCGTTCAGCCGGAACCGCACCTTTGGCAACCTCATCGGCCGTGGCTACACCATTCAGTCGGCACAGGCCGAAATGAAGATGATTGCCGAGGGCTATTACGCGGTCAAGAGCATCCACGAGATGAACCGGCAATACGGCGTGTCGATGCCGATCACCGAAGCCGTCTACCAGATTCTGTACGAAGGCACCTCCCCCGTCGCGGAGATGAACGAGCTGAAAGGAAAGCTGAAGTAAGCGCGTTGGGGGCTGACTGCTACCATTGTCTGTCTGCCTGAATGCCAGAAGAGCGCTAACCATAGCCATATAGGAGGCAAAAACATGTTAAAATCTTTGTTTTTCTATGTGGCTATGTGGTATTTAGCCGTTTATGTCACCCGGCAATCCCCATGAAGCTACTGAACACCCTGCTCTCCGTCTGCCTGCTGACGATGGGCGCCGCCTGCAACGGGCAACGGAAAACCGATACGCAGCAAGCCGCGAAACCGGCCCCGACCGTCATCCGGCCGTTTAAGGCGGCATCCGCGCCTCCGGACTTCGACACAACCCTCGTCAGTCAGTACATCCGGAGCATTTTTCAGGACTCGAAAGGGCAGTTATGGTTCGGCACCATTGGCGAAGGCGTGGTGCGGTACGACGGCAAAACGCTGACCTATTTTGCCCGTCCCGCCGGATTTATCAATAACACCGTTTTTGCCATCAACGAAGACCGGCAGGGCAACATGTGGTTCGGGACCGACCAGGGCGTTTACCGGTACGACGGCAAAACCTTCCGGAATTATGCGCAGAAAGACGGGCTGACCCACCTCGACATTACCCGCAAAGGCATCCTTGTCGACCGGACGGGAGCAGTTTGGGTAGGTACGCACCGTGGTGTATTCCGGTACGATCCGGTTGCCGACCAGAAGGGTGCACCGGCATTTTCCCCTTTTCAGGCATTGCCGCCGGTCAACGTAGCGGGCATCCTGGAAGACCGCAGCGGGGCAATCTGGTTTGCGACCTCGGACAAAGGCGTTTTCCGCTATGACGGCCAAACCATGACCACGCCGGTACAACAGGAAGAACTCGGCGAAAACTATGCGGGCGGCATCGCGCAGGACAAAGCCGGCAACCTGTGGTTTACCTTTAAAAACGGCATCTGCAAATACGATGGCCACACGCTGACCGAATACACGGCCAAAGACGGCCTGGGCGGCACCGAATTCTGGGGCATCTACATCGAAACTTCGGGGATTATCTGGGTAACGGCGCGGGGCAGTACCACGCGTTTTGACCCGACTATGCCCTTGCCGAACCCCGGGGCCTTTACCGTTTTCACACCCGCTGACGGCTTAACCTGCTGTGTGCAAAGCATGTATCAGGACAAGGCCGGCAACATGTGGTGGGGCACAGGGCAAGGGCTTTACCGCTTCGACGGCCAACGATTCTACCAGGTAAAGCAGCGCGGCCCGTGGTGAGACTGACGTAATGCCACGCCTCAAAAGAAAGTATTACCATACCTTAAAATGGTATTTTGTTTTTAAAATCTATTTACTTTCTTTGCGCTTAACCACCACTAAGTAAACACAATGCACCCATTGACACACAAGGTCTGCTTCTCCGACCGCCTGAATCAGGCGAGGGTTTCTGTTCTGTTTTTTTGGAATAGCTGATAGGATGTTGCTGTTGGGAAGGTGTTCTTTCCAGGAAAAGATGTGCGCGTTTTGTATTGCTGATGGAGAATTAAACTACCTGACAATACATAATACGCTATTCGCATTTTGTATTGTTTCAGCTAAGCTGCTGAAGCTAAAACAGGATACCGATTTCTATGCCAGCAGCTTATGCAGAAAACAAACTAAATATTTGAAGTATTTTGACATTTTTTACTTTTATCTCAGACAGGCGTAAGTTGCGTCTATTTGGGAGTTAGCGGTCAACTTAAAGAGGACACAGACACATAACACAATTTAAAAAATAGAACTATGATTAAAGCAAATCTCATTATTACGGTTTTACTGACAATTTCATTCCAAACATTTGGACAACATCTTGGATTAACTTTTCAGAATGCAGAGAAACAAGGAATTTCAATAAAGCATTTAGACAGTGTTTACACGAGTGCAGTGCATACTGACACTTCACTCGCAGTTTTCAAAACTGAATCTGCACAAGAAGCAATGCAGCAAGCATATATCAAACTATTGCAAGACTTTGGTAAATTCCTTTCAGAGAACAATTTTAAATGGGAAAAGCCGACAAGGTGCTTTAATAGAATATACTTTAACGCAGACGGAACAATAGATTATTTTCTGTTCAATTTTCTTGGAAAACCTGAAGACAAACCTGCTGAAAATATTGAAAATGAATTTCAAAGATTACTGAATGTTTTTATCTCAGACTACAAATTTTCTCTAACTGCTAAAACAAAGTTCGCCCAATGCAGTCCGACAACCTATATGCAAAAAAAATGACAAATATTATTGCCTACTAATTCTGTAAAATGATAAACGAAACAACCAGAATAGAAAGCCGAACCGCTAACAGCCGTTTTGCAAAAGCGGGGGTTAAGTGCTTCTATGACAGTGAAGTGCTAAATTCAAGCTTTATGCATTAAAGAAAGTTTAGTGCTAAAAATCCCCGCCTTCGCAAAGCGGCAAATCGTTGGCAGCAACCCTAAAAGAAGACAACTACAAAGAAAATAATTGATAAATGATATATATAGCTTTAGATACTTGCGTTTGGTTGGGATTAATAAAAATTGACCTTCACAATGACAATAATGTGTTTGAAGAAATTTGCTATTGGATAGAGAACAAACATCTTACACATATAACACCTGAAAATATAATCCGTGAGTGGGATAGAAATAAAGCTAAAAAGCTAATTGAAATTAGCAATGACATAAAAAAACTAAACAATACCATTATTAATTCTTTTAGAGGAACGTCAGACCTTGTCTCTGCATATCAGCCTGACACAATTGAGGAAATAGTTTCAAAAAGAATTGACAGAGTAGAAACGATTTTAAAAGTGTATTCGGAAAAAGCTGAAGAAAACCAAAATATTTATGAAGAAGCAATTGAAAGAAATTTTAATTGCTTAGCCCCGAATCATACAGATGACAGTTTTCGTGATACAATTAACATTCTTACTATTATCAATTATATAAAAAATAAAGGTTACACAGACTGTATTTTCTCAACTATTAACTACGCAGACTTTAGTGAAGGAAAAACCAAAAAACACGATTTACATAACCAATTAATTGATGATTTTAAAAAGGCAAATTTGCAATATATTTATTGTGATGAAGACCCATTTGCAAGTAAGCTAATAGGAGCTTCTTTAAGACCTGATCTTCCAAACTTTCAACAATATTTAAAAGAAAAGAAACGAGAAGAAGATGCGAAAATACTTGCTGCTAAA
Organism: Arsenicibacter sp. R0_47; assembly: GCF_057652235.1. Classification (NCBI taxonomy): domain Bacteria; kingdom Pseudomonadati; phylum Bacteroidota; class Cytophagia; order Cytophagales; family Spirosomataceae; genus Arsenicibacter; species Arsenicibacter sp. R0_47. Next base: position 50,338 of record NZ_JBYFCJ010000017.1, read on the forward strand.
AAAGATATGACAACAATAACAATAGCAAGTCCTGATGCTGATTATCTTGAAAATATAAAACACCTTGATTTAATTCTTTCTAAAAAAACGCCTACGGCTTTTGAGCAAGAGCTTATCAAATCATTAATCGGCAGACACCAGAGCTACAAACAATATTTTTTCAATAATATCGGGAACAATGGCTTGGTTTAACTTTTTAAAATCAGAGGGTTATTTTGACCCAGAAAAAAATCCCGAACCAATTCAGGTTAAAGAAGGATTTCAGATTCCCTATTGGGAAGCATTAGGATATTTGGAAAAATTATCTATACAAATTAGTCAGGGGAATGAAACTGAGCTTATAGATGAATTGTTGACTGTAATTAAAAATGTTTCTGAACACCCAAAAGACAATTACAGAACTTGGTATTTTTTTATCAAAATTTTATCAAATATCCCTAACGACAGAATCCCAAAAGAAATTTTTCACTTTATTCCTGTTTGGACTTCGGGCAAGTTTGACACTATGATTCAAACATCTGAATTGTGTGATAAACTTCTTCCAAAATTTTTGAATGATGAACCAACGCAAGATGACATAGAAAAAGCCGAAATAATTCTTCACTATCTTTTTCAGGTAGAAAAAACTGTTGTTCAAAATGATGTTTGGGACGGCGAAGGCAACAGTTATCGTTCAAGATTGTATTTGTACTTCTTAGCCGACAAGTTTGAAAAAAGAAATATTACACCAAAAGTCATTAAGTATTGTTCTTCCGACTTTATTTTAAACCTTGGCAGAACACTAAAGTTCTTGCTTCTTGATTATTCGAAAGGAATAAACAGTTTATTAAAAGACGGAAATAGTGAATATGAAATTAAAGTTCAGATTGAAAAAGAAAATCTTTCAATTTCATCAAAATTGAAAGATAGTGAAGTTACGTCAGTAAATTCATCTATTTCAAATTGGGAAGACAAAAACGAAGATGAATTAAAGGAAGAATTCGTTTCAATTTTAAAACAGCAAAACATTAACTACACGCCGAATGATGAAAACAATGATGCTTTTCAGCGATTGTATTTTGCATTAAATACAGACCTTACATCATCATTTGGCTTTAATAGTATTAGAAAATTAGACGACCGATATTCAAGAGATGAAAAAGTATTGAATGTTTTCTCTTTAATATTTCGTGATTTACTTGATGAGCAAGCAAAGCAAAATCCAGAAAAAGCATTGGAGTTACTTAAAAAAATTTGTTTTGATAGAAAATATCGTATTCCGTTTTACAAACGTATTTCGCTTTACGTTATTTGCGAAAATTGGAACACGACAAAATCTTTATTTTGGGAGTTAGTAAAAGACAACGACAAATTACACATCTTCTCATACTACAAGTATCAAAAAGAACTTTTTGACTTATTGAGTAGAAATCAAAATGCGTTCAATAATGAAGAAATTAAAATTATTGAACGCATTATTGAACAAGGAAAGCAGGTTGAAGTTGAAGAACAAAGAGAAAAAGAAAACGAGTATTGGAAACTTGGCTGGTATTCTGCTTTAAAAGAACTAGAGCCATTTAAAGACAAATACTTATCGCTTTCAAAAGAGTTAAACATTACAAGCGAGCACTTTGAAGGTTTAGGTGAAATTCGTGTTAGAAGTGGTTCTGTTTCCCCTATTTCAAAAGATGATTTACTTGAAAAAAGTAATCAGGAAATTGCGGAATATATTAAAACATTTAATCCTCAAAGAAGTTTTGATGAGCCAAGTATTAGTGGTTTATCTGAAACATTTGGCGGTGCAGTTGAAGAAGAACCTGAAAAATTTGCAACAGAAATAGAATTATATCAAGATATACCTTATATCTATTCTTACCGTATGTTCAACGCATTTGGCGAAGCGTGGAAAAAAGAAAAAACATTTGATTGGGAAAATATTCTTCAATATTGCTTGGCCACTTTAAAAAGCCCAAAATTTTATAGTGAAGAACTAAAAATAGAAAATGATGATTGGCGTGCTAAATCTGATTGGGTTGTAGGTTCAATAGCACATCTACTTACAGACGGGTTACAAAATGACAAACACACTTTTGACATTAAGTTACTTCCTCTTGCAAAGGAAATTGTTCAAATTATTGTAAGTAATCTCAGACGTGTAGATGATTTGAAAGAAACGAATATGGACTACCCGACATATTCACTTAATTCAACAGCAGGTAAATCTTTAAGAGCAATGTTTGATTACTCGCTTCATAGAGCAAGAAATCTTTTTAAACGAGAAGACAAAGAAAAATGGGAATCAGACATCAAATCGTTATTTGAAGAAACCTTACAAAAAGGAATTATTGATGGTTTTATCTTAGAGGGAATGTATTTTGAACAGTTCTGTTTTTTGGACTATGATTGGATAATTGAAGAAGTAAAAAAACATTACAAAAGTAAAGACAGAGAGTGGCTCGCTTTTATGGGAGGTTTTGCGTTCGGAAGACCGCCATACAACAAAGAACTTTACACAATTTTTTACCCGCACTACGAAAGAGCCATTGACAATAACATTAGGCTAAAATCCTTTACTAATAATGATTTAGTTAATCATTTGACAGCGTTTTATTTTTGGAAATACGAATCACTTTCTTCTGAAAAGTTACTTTTAAAATTTATAAATCACGCTTCGCCCAACCAAGTTGACGAGCTAATACGCTTCATTTGGCAACAAGAAAATTACCCCAAAACTTTATCGGAAATAGAACAACAAGAGTTTCAGAAAATAATCATTGACTTATGGAAAGTCTTGACAGATAAATATGAAAACTCAAGTAATGAAGAAGAACAAAAAAATTTAGCAACGCTTTCTAATTGGATTGTGTTTGTTCCCGAATTAAATGAAGTTTATACTCCTTTAATTTTAAAATCTTGCAAACATATTGACAAAACATATTCAACACACGAATTGCTTGAAAACCTAGTTACCCTAAAAACAAAAGGGAATCCAAACACAACAGCAAAAGCCATTGGTGAAATACTTTCGTCTTTGAACTTTAGGGATTATATGGCGGGTTATGACCAAGATTTTATTAAGGATTTGGTTTCATTCCTTTTTGCTAACGGACAAAATCAAGTTGCAGCAGAATTTTGTAATACAATGGCTGCGGTTCATCAACAGTTCTTTTTACGAGAAATTTATGAAGCTAACACCAAATAAAATATTGACGACAGAAAAAAGGGCAGCTGCCAACAGCGGGTATGTGGCAATAGCGGGTGAAGTGGTAAATCGAAGGTCTGTGCTTCTAAGATACTTTGTGCTAAACGGACAGCAAAGTGCTTCTAATCCGCTACTGCACATACACGCAAACCGTTAGCGGTGATTAAATAATAAACACTATTATGCAAATTGTATCTGATTATGAGGAGTTATTCAAATTTAAAACGTTTGCTGAAAAGCGTAATGAGCATTCTTTGGCTCAACGAGCTTACGAATGCACTTATGAACGTTTAGCCAACGACTTAAAAAGGAAGAGCTCGCTACGGCGCACCGTTCCGGCCCGAAAGTTGGCCTGTCACAAAACAACATAAAAGGCGTATTAGTCACTGGGCTTTTTACACATGAGAATCGTCCACAGCATGCAGCTATACACGCAAACGGTTCATTATGAGAGACATACCTTTTCTACTTTTATTAGCCATTCCATTGAGCTGTACCAGCCATAAATCTGAAAAGCTGTCCACAACGAAACCTGATGCCAGCCTACCGCCTGCATACGTTTCCATAGATACAAGTGACGGGCAACCATTCCGGACGGTGATTGATGAAAACAATACCAATCTTCAGGTCTCTGAACAGGAGATTCAGTTTATTGACAGGCTACTTCAACGACATATCGACGCACACAACCGCAAATCAGATAAAGTATCCTTTATTGACCTGTCGAAATATAAACGCCAGTATTTTCCCACATTAAACGCCAAGAAAGAAAAAGAAGTAGAAATAAACTGTTTCTGCTCGGCTCCCGACAACGATGACTGGAAAACACAACGGATAATGGTTAAAGACGGGGGCAATTGTTACTTTACCATCACTGTGAACATAAAAACCGGACAGATTTCACGTTTCCATATTAACGGATTGGCATAGATTTAAGCCTCGTTGCCACGCATAGTGCCGATGCGAAACCCATATGTGATGCTTGTGGGCCAGGCAACGAACCATTATCTTACACCTTTAGACATGAAACACCTCAAAATCACCGCCGCCTTTCTTTTGTTGATGGCATGGCTCGCCCTGTGCAGCTACAGTTATATGTATCGCCGGATTGTGGTCACGCTGTTTGCCCCTGAAAACACGGTTTCCTTCAGGTACACAACGCGGCGGGCCGAATTTAACATACGGGAAGAAGTATCCTGGAAAACCGGAGAACGAAAATACGCTACCATCGAAGCCCATTTCAACCGCTACAGGCAGTGCCATCCGACAACGGCCGATACGGTCCTCTATCGCACGTTCCGGAAAGACGCCTGGCAGTTCTGGAACTGGTTTGCGTTTTTCACCCATCCCCGCTATAAGTTGCCGTACATCGATCCGGCTACGGTACCGCAAAGCCCCCGCACAATACCGCCAGGTATCTGTCCGGAGGAGAGCTGAGTCTACCCAAAAAGGTGTAGCTTAGTCAGGCGTTTCAGGCGTAAAAAAAACAGTGCACGAACAAACAGAAATAACAATACAATGAAAAAGGTAACAGGAATCGGGGGCATTTTCTTTAAAAGCAAAGACCCTAAAGCAGCCACCGAATGGTATCAGAAACACCTCGGCCTCGACACCAATCCATACGGAGCAACATTTGCGTGGTACGAACGCCCGGACAGCCCCCAACAAGCACAGACGCAATGGACACCGTTTCCACAGGATTCCGGCTATTTTGAGAAGGACTACATGATTAATTACCGGGTGGAAAACCTGGAAGCGCTGGTTGAGACGCTCAAAAACGAAGGCGTGACCATCGTTGACGCCATCGAAACCTATTCGTATGGCAAGTTCGTGCATATTCTGGACGGTGAAGGCAACAAAGTACAGCTTTGGGAACCCATTGACTAAACCCATACCTACCCGAATTTACAGCAGAGTCATTTTACAACAACACGTCTGATGAAACAACTATTTATCAACCTGCCGGTCAAGGATGTCGGCGCCTCAAAGGCTTTTTATACAAAGCTCGGGTTTACCGTTAATCCGTTATTTACCTTCGACGATCAGGCCTGCATGGTCTGGAGTGACCAAATCTATGTCATGCTACAGGCTTATGATATGTTTTCGTCGGGCAACCCCAAGCCTCTGGCTGACCCGGCCAACCATACCATCGCCACCTTCACGCTGCCGGTAGACAGTATTGAGCAGGTACATGAAATCGTCGGAAACGGGCTGAAAGCAGGCGGAACCGAACCCACGCCCATGCTGGATGAAGGCTTTATGCAGCTCCGCAACATTGACGATTTAGACGGGCATACCTGGGGGATCATGTATCTGGACCTGAATAAATTTAAACAGATGACCGGCCGATAACCGGCACGTTACCAGCCAACTGTCTTCGGGATGGAGGCTAACCAGCCCCATCCTATCCCACATAGTCGAATTTGATGCGTTATCTGCCGCTTGCCTGTTATATGGTTTTACCATGCCTTACGGGTACCCGTTGCTGAATTATATAACGCTCTATGAAAATTGGCTTAGTCAGACACTTTCACGTACAGAAACCGCTCCCGGAAAAGAAACTTTTGTCCAGGGATGACGTAATACAATGGTTTGCCGAATACGACCATACCGAAACCCTTGAGTATAAACATGTTGATCTGGCAGGCATTCCCTGGCAACACTGTTATGCCAGCCCGATGCACAGAGCGGTCAGCACCGCGCAACATATTTATACCGGTCCCATCAGCAAAATAACGGCACTACAGGAGCTGAACATCCTGCATCAGTTACCAGGCCGCATCCGCCTGCCGTTCCTGTTCTGGAGTACGCTTGTGCACGTAAAATCTTTTTTTTCCAATCCGGATACCGATGCTTTCCGGAACAACATCAGGGCTTTTCTGGACACCATTATGGCTCGCCCCAACAGCAATATTCTGATCATTAGCCACTGGTTTGTAATGCGGGTTATGCAGCAGGAACTGATCAAACGGAAGTTTACCGGCAACCGGTCCAAATCCATCGACAACGGCACGCTGTACCTGTTTGAACGCGTCTGACAACCAAATGCTGGAAGACAAGGGTGTTCCCGCAACCATTACCATCGTCAACACCAGACAAGACATCGCGGCCCGGAAAGATCCTGTGCCGGTGAAGGCAATTGAGGTAATTATTGAAAAAAATGATCGCCATTAGGCTTATAGAAGTGCGTGCAGATAATTTGCCGTATTAACCAACCCGTTACGCCTGAAACTTTCTAATACCGCAAACTCGTCCATTGCCGGATTACGCTTATTTAATACTAACTCCTTAAATGCCCGCAATGCCTTGTCATGATTCAAATCAATAATGTCTGTCAGGAAATCATCTGCAGCAACGGCTTTAAGATCAAAAGTTGCTAAATACTCGTCCGGGAAATCTTTGAGGTTATTGGTTACAATTATGTTCGCATTCGCTCTAATAGCAGCAGCCAACACATGCCTGTCTTTTTCATCCGGTAAGGCTAATGTGGGAATCAGGCTTTCATAATTCCGTACCAGGGCATCAGGGAATGCAAGATTAGCTTTATTTACCCGTTTAGCTGCCTCCGGCTCAGATATGCCTTTTCGTATCATAACCTCTTGCCACTCATCAAAAATAGTACGGCTCCACTTTGGCGTATATAAATCATAATATGCAAACCAAAACAGTAAATCCCTGATAACAACCGGAAAAACCACATTTGTATCAAGAACAGCCGTAAACCGCACACTATGAATCATAAAGCCCTATTTCTTCGTCAAAATTCATTATATCGATAATGTGTTTCCTCTGTTCTTCTTTCATCTGTTGCTTATACGTTATCACATCTTCCAGCAAAATTCGCCGGTGTTTACCTACTTTCGTGAAGGCTATTTTCCCTTCTTCCAGGAGCTTAACCAGATGAGGTCTGGAACAACCAAGGATTTCAGCGGCTTTCTGTGTTGTTACCTCTGCCGCAACCGGAACAATAGACATTGGCTTTCCTTCACTCATTGCCTTGAGAATTTCACTTAATAACTGCAAAGCCCGTAACGGAATCCGGATCCGTTCATGCGTTTCTTCGATTTCAATTTCTGTTTCTTCGGCATTAAGCAGCGTCAAAACGGATGCCAAAGCTGAATAAGACTCAATAGCTACCTTCTGCTCTGCTTTTGTAGGCCTTTTTATTTGTGCTAAAGTTTCCATATATCGCTGTTTTATCAGCAAATTTAAACAAAATATTCGCAACAAACGAAATATTCGCAACAAGCACCTACCAAAGGAGATTGGTACTCTACTTTCGTTATACTCCGGCTAGGTAAATCCGGAGAAGTGGAGGTATCTTGCTTCATAATCCTCTTTCGGTCAACACAATACATATGGACAATTCACGCATTTACAAGATGTCGTTTGCCGGCGTTTATCCGCACTATATTCAGAAGGCAGCGAAAAAGGGCCGTACAAAGGCCGAGGTCGATACCATCATCCGCTGGTGCAGAAGGTCCGCTACCTGGATAAGCTGATTGATGAACTGGCGAAGGGAAAGGCTATGGAGAAAATTTTAAGGTAGAACGGAATGCCATTCCGTTTGACAGCATAGCGAATATTTTGCGGGGATAGTCTTGACCCAAAATAGTATCACGTATTAATTTTGCAGGAGTACTGCCGCTAAACGTAGCGGCAGGTGTCATGTTTTAATAAATAAAATGTAAACCCTATCTTTTGTTTATTAGATTATGTCTGCGTTTCGTTCAAACATCACAAAAAACAAAGTAAACCCTCGTGGTCTGGTTGTGTTTTTTTTGTCCGGACTGCTCACAACCTCACCCCTTTTTGCGCAAACAGCCGCAAAGTCCGGCGACAAATCGTCGCTTAAGTCCGGCCTCATCAACTTAGAGGCGGCCTCCACCGAAACGTTCCGGTTCGCGACCTCGCTGCACAACGGAACCCCGAAAGCCAAACTGTATGACCTGCACGCGCAGCTCCCCGCCGGATGGGCCGGTGTGTTCAGGGTCATGGGCAGCCCCGTTACGGCGGTCAGCGTCGAGCCCGGGCAGTCGCAGGAAGTAACAGTCGAGCTGCTGGCACGCCCCGACACTAAACCGGCCAAATACACCGTGCCGTTTACGGCCACCGCCCCCGATGAGAACCTGAGCCTCAGCCTCGAAGCCGTCGTGAAGGGCGCTTACGGCCTCGAGCTCACCACCCCGACCGGCCGCCTCAGCGACGACATCACCGAGGGCAGCAGCAAGGAAGTGCACCTGCTGCTGAAAAATACCGGCACGCTCCCGCTCGACAATGTGGAGCTGACCGCGCAGACGCCAACGGGCTGGGACGTTTCGTTTGCCCCCGCCAAAACCGCGCGCCTCGACCCCGGTACGGTCACTGACGTGACGGCCACCATCAAGGTCCCCGGCAAAACCATCGCCGGTGATTACGTCACCACCCTGACCGCCAAAAACAACAACTCAACCGCCAACGCCACCTTCCGCATGACCGTCAAAACCTCGCTGTTGTCAGGCTGGTTCGGCATGCTGACCATCCTCGGCGCCATTGGTCTTGTCTTTAACCTTACCCGCAAATACGGCAGACGATAAGTACCATGGAAAATCCTGTCATTGACCTCAAGGGCTTGACAAAATGCTATGGGTCACTGAAAGCCGTTGATAACCTGAACCTGTCGATCAGCAAAGGCGAAATTTTCGGCTTGCTCGGCCCTAACGGCGCCGGCAAAACAACCACCATCCTGATGATGCTGGGCCTCACCGAGCCTACATCGGGGACGGCCACGGTCTGCGGCTACAATGCTACGACCAACCCGATTGCCGTCAAGAAAAAGGTGGGGTATATGCCGGACAACGTCGGGTTTTACGACAACATGTCGGCCCTCGATAACCTGGTCTACATCGGCCGGCTCAACGGCATTCCGGAGGCGGAGGTCACCGACCGCGCCCTCGATATGCTCGACATAATCGGTCTGGGCGGATCAGCCCATAAGAAAACGGCCACCTTTTCGCGGGGCATGAAACAGCGGCTAGGCCTTGCGGAGGTGCTGCTTAAACGTCCCGAAGTGATTATTCTCGACGAACCAACGCTAGGCATCGACCCCAGCGGCGTTAAGGAGTTTCTGACGCTCATCCACCGCCTGAGCCGCGAACAGGGGCTTACGGTGCTGCTGTCGTCACACCACCTCAATCAGGTGCAGCAGGTCTGCTACCGCGTCGGCATTTTTGCCGGTGGCCGGCTACAGGCGGAAGGCAGCATGGACAAGCTCTCGCGTACCCTCACCACGAGCGAGGGCTACATGGTCAGCATTGCGGTCCGCGAAAAACTGCCGGTGCCGTGGCCGCTCAGCGAGTCGTTACGGCAGTTGCCGGCGGTGCAGCAGGTGACGGTCAACGGGCAGGTAGCGGAGATCACGTGCCATGCCGACATCACGCCTGACCTTGTCCGGTTCTTTGTGCAGCAGGGACTCGATGTGATGGGCGTCCACAAGAAACAGTACGAACTCGACGACATTTATCAGAAGTATTTCGACGATCATGCAACCGAAACCAATACCCATGAAAAGTCCGGCCGTCTTTTCCAGAGAACGTTTACTACCTATCAGCAGGCATCCTGAGTGGTTTAGCCGGCCGGCAACCGCGCGGGGGCCGTTTAGTGTGATGGTCCGGAAAGAAGTGGCCGACCACATCCGGAGCTGGCGGTTTATTGTTCTGCTGGCGTTGATCGGGCTTACTTTTCTGGGGTCCATGTACGTGTCGCTGAGCAATATACGCGCCGTAGTGGCCAATCCGGAAGACACTGACCGGTTTTACCTGTACCTGAAATTTCTGACAATCACGGACGGGACCCTGCCGCCCTTCCACGTGTTCATGAACTTTTTGGGGCCATTGCTGGGCATCAGCCTGGGTTTCGACGCAATCAACGCCGAGCAGAACAACGGCACGCTGATCCGGCTGATGGCGCAGCCCGTCTACCGCGACAACCTGTTGCTGGCCAAGTTTGCCAGTGCCCTGCTGGTGGTCAGCTACCTGTTCGGTGCCCTGGCGCTGCTGCTGGTCGGAGCCGGCATCCTGACAACGGGCGTCGGCATTGAGCCGGAGGAAATTCTGCGGATCATCAGCTTTGTGGCGCTGAACATCGTCTATGTCGGGTTCTGGCTCAGCCTGTCGATCCTGCTGTCGGTCCGGTTCCGGCAAACATCGACCTCGGCGCTGACGGCCATTGGCATCTGGCTGTTTTTCACGGTGTTTTACAGCATCGGCGTCAATCTGGCGGTAAAGGCGTTTCTGCCCGACCCTGCCTATGTGTTGCCGTACGACGCTGTCCGGTATAATAATCTGGTCCTGAACCTCCTCCGGCTTGCACCCGGACAGCTCTATACCGACGCGACCACCACGCTGCTGATGCCGTCGGTACGGAGCCTGGGCCCGCTGACGATTGAGCAGATGGCCGGTGCAATTCCCTCGCCCCTGCCCTTCCGCGAGAGCCTGCTCATTGTGTGGCCGCAGGTAAGCGGGCTGCTGGCCGCCACGGTCGTGTGTTTCGCCCTCGCCTATGCTTCGTTTATGCGGCGGGAGATTCGGGGGTAACGCGGAAGCGCTTACGGACATGTACGCCCGACAGTCAGGGTACGGCTGACGGGCGTACCGGTGCCGCACGCATTGGCATTGGTAACGGTGAGGGTATAAACGCCTGCCGTTGTGAGACCTTCTACAGCCACAGCGTACATGCTGCTTTGCCGGAATACCTGGCTGAATACATATCCGCTGGTATTAGTTACTACAAACGATGTACCGGAAGCCAGGCCCTGCAACCGTACGGGGCAGGCCGTTTCGTTGACTGACAGCGTATGAATCGCTGCCGGCGTTGGCAATACCTGCCCCACCACCGCGCTTCCGCTGGCGGTTGCCGAACAGCTGCCGGTCAGACAGGTTGCCGAAATCACCGTTGTACTGAGCAGATTGGCCATTGTCAGTACCGGCCCGATAGCTCCTGAAGCCCAGTGCACGGTACCAGCCAGACAGCCTGTTACGGATAAACTGCCCGGCTGACCCTGACAAACCGTGACCGACTGAATACTGATTACCGGTGGTTGCAGATTCTGATTTACTGTCAGGGAATTGCTAACCGCGCTGCACCCGTTTGCATCCGTGACACTGACAGAGTACGTTCCCGTTTGCTGAACGACATACGTCTGACCTGTACTCCCATCGGGCCAGGCATATGTCGTTGCATCCGTATTGGCCGTCAGGGTCAAACTGCTTACGTCGCAGGTAAGCGTTGCCGACGGAGCAGCGGTAACGGTGGCCGACGGCAGTGTCTGCACGGTCACGTTAAACGCCGTTGAGGTAGCGCTGAGGCAGTCACCCGTGATACCCAGTCGATAAGCCCCCTGATCGGCAGGTGTTACCGCTGACAGCGAAAGTGCCGTGGTGGATTGAGCCGGATTCAGAAGTTGCCCGTCCTTGTACCATTGATAACTCAGGCCCGTGCCGGTAACACTTACGCTTGCAGTTACATTTCCGCCGTTGCAAACGGTTGTTGCACTTACCGGCTGTTGCAGAATCAAGGTTGAGATCAAGCCCCCGTTTTGTACTTCATACGCCCCCATGTCAATCGTACAACCAGTCCCGGTCAGCCGTGGGTTACCCGCGATATCCTCCGGCGGGCCTCCTGCATTCGCATAGGCGGCGGTATTCCCCTGATTTACGGCACTAGCGGTGACCGACAATACGGCGCTGGTTGCCGGGACAAAAGGTGAGGTGTTAGTGGTCAGGTTGTTGGCGCCCGTGAACCCCGTCGTACCCGTTTCCAGCAGACTGTAGTTGATCTGCGTGCTGCTACTGCCGACGATGTTGTCGTTAACAAACAAGCCCGTTACCGGACCGTTGCCGTATATAACACAATTCGTCAGCGATGAATGGCTGTTGAAGATGTTATTTACAACACCCCCGCTGCCCGCACTGTTATCCGAAAAACTACAGGTAAGCCACACGGCTGTACTGCCAAAACCGTTATTGCAGACTCCGCCCTGCGACGAGGCCGTATTGCCCAGAAATACACTGTTGATAAACACAGGTGATGCATTTTCTGTCGATACTGCACCACCGTCAGCACTGCTGTTGCTCACAAACAGACTGTTCACGTAGTAACCACTGCTCCGGTTCTCATACACTGCTCCCCCTTTCCCTTCGCCCACATTGTTGGCAAAACGACAACCCGTTACCGTCAGGCTCGTCTGATTGTTGAAAATGGCCCCACCAAGACCCGAGCTCCCTTTAGCCACGTTGCCGATGAATTCACAGCCAGACACCAGCAGGCTTCCCCCCTCGGTATACAACCCCGCACCCAGCGACTCCAGACTGCCATCCCCCCGGCTGTAGCCCCCGCTGATGACAAAACCGTCCAGCACTACCGTGCCCGCATTGCCCTCATTACGCACCACTTTGTAGACATTGTTGGCAGGATCCACCGTACCGATGTCCCCCGACAGCGTGGTGCTTGAGGGCTGCCCAATCACCGGCCGGATTGCAGCCCGGTCGCTCAGACGGGCCTCCGTACCGGCAAAGCCCCCGTAGACCTGCACCCCGTTCCGCAACCGGAAGCTTGCCGAACGGTCGGAGCCGGTTGTAGGCTTATAGAGTCCGCCGGCCACCCACACCTGCCCGCCGCTCAGGGCCCATACTGCATCAATGGCACCCTGTAAATCAGCTGTCGCGTTCTGCCAGGTGCTGCCGTCACCGGAACCGCTTGCCACCGGTCTGACGTAACGGATTACCTGCGCCGAAGCCGAAAGACTCAATAAGAAACTATTAATGATTAACAACAAACGCACAGTTTGCAGAGCACTTATCCGGCTTACTACCCGATTCATAATGACAAGGATTATGTTGCTCCCCAGCCGACAGATACGAATAAGGCAGAGGATACCTTAAGGTGTGTAAAGTAAATTAAAACACAGAAATAATCTGTAAATTGTAGTTTTTCATATGAGTTATTTTGGCGGCAAAGCACAAAAAAAAGCCTCCATCTGCCGGAATACCGGCAGATGGAGGCTCCCCTGGCGGGCTATTCGCTGTTAATGATCGGCGTTCGACTCCACACCCACGACTGACAAGCGGTAGGGCGTAGCCGAGACCTTGATAGTTTTCTTACTGGTCAGGTTAGCCGTTTCCACCTGAAGAATCTGTCCCGTTTTAGGCTGGGTAATGTACAGGTATTTCGAGGTTGCTTCGAGCTGCGGCTTCTGCGTTTCGGCCTTATCGGTTGCCGCGATGACGACTGCGCTTCTCAGCAGTTTGTTGGTTTTCAGCTCATATACCTGCACTTCGCCGGAATGGAGCAGCACCACAAGCTGATTACCGGAGTAGTCAACTTTACACTGCATAATGTCTTTGTTGGCAACCACCGGCGTCACCTTGCTGTTAGTTACGTCGATCAGGTAAGCACCCATTGCGGCCGTATACCCGACAAATACGCCGTTTCCTTCCAGAATCGTGCCGAACCAGGCCGTACCGAAATCGGCCGGATGGGCAATAAGCCGCTGGCTCCCATTGGCGTCAACAACCAGAATCCCGCCCGACGACCCGAACAGGGCCACTTTGCCATCGCTGGCATTACCGTGAATACCTTTAGTCTGCACCGTTGAGGCGTACACCTGCTTACCGCCCGCGTCAATAACTTTCACGCGTTCGGGCAATGTTCCGGCCACTGAGCCGTCTTTCTCCGTGATGGCATACAGACCGTTATCAAACTTTGTCATAGCCCCGTGGTGCGCCGCATTACCGGCGTTAATCCGCGTCATTTTAGCACCGGTGGTGTGAAAATCTGCTTCCTGTGCAATGTCGAGCGTACCGTCACCATCGTTGAAAATAATCATTTCATTGCCCTTGCTCTTAAAGTGCGTCGGTAGTTTGCCGTCACTGGCAATGGCTGCCCACTTGGGCGTACCTTTCACATCGACATGATCGCCGTGATTTTCCAGACCGGTATCAAATGCCTGTACCAGGTTATCGGCGCGATGTACCAGAACACCATACCGACCCGACTGCATCGTATAGGTTGCCGCCATCGGAAAGCGGGCCTGCTGCATTAACACCTCGCCTGTCCGTGGATTAATCAACGATACATCTGTCGTTTTTTCGTCCGTTACCAATACACGGATGTGTTTGAATTCCTGCGCATCCTGCGGATCAACATCGTCATTATGCTTACAGGCGCTGACCAGAATGGCCAGGCATAGCCCCGCAAGTCCTGAAAAGTAAAAGCGTTTGTTCATAAGTTTAATACCTTTTTAATGCAACAACGTTGCAAAAATAGCACACATGCCTACAAATGCAACATAGCTGCAAATAATAGCTTTATAAATAACCGGGAATGATGCATGAGCAGTTTATATCATGGATGAATCTGCGGCCGGCACACTCCTGAGTTACAGTGCGTAGGTTCTGCCCTGTATGTGCTTTTACCGGTATGAAAAAAATATGCCTGATCCTCTTCTGGCTGCAAGCCCATGTACTCCTGGCGCAGCCCGCCGAACGACTCATTAAGGTAGTCGTGGCCCCTGACCATACCGACTGGACCTATAAAACCGGCGAAACAGCCCGCTTTGCCATTTCGGTCCTTAAAGACGGCAACCCTGTCAAAGGGGCGAAGGTGCGGCTGGAGCTTGGTCCCGAGAAGATGGACCCGACCCGTAAAGAGACCGTAACCCTCACCACCGGTACCCTGACCATCGACGGCGGTACGATGAAGACAGGCGGCTTTCTGCGCTGCATTGCCTATGCCGAAATCGACGGCAAGGAGTATAAGGGCCTTGGTACCGCCGGTTTTAACCCGCAGGACATCAACCCGACCGTCGAAAACCCTGCCGATTTTACCGGCTTCTGGGACAACGCCAAGGCTGAACTGGCTAAAATCCCCCTCGACGCCCGCATGACGCTGCTGCCCGAACGCTGCACCGAACGCGTGAATGTCTACCACGTCAATATCCAGAACTGGGGCAACTCACGGCTGTACGGCATTCTGTGCGTACCGAAAGCACCCGGCACCTATCCGGCCATGCTGAAAGTACCCGGTGCGGGCATCCGGCCGTATTACGGGGATGTGGCCAACGCCGAAAAAGACGTCATTACGCTTGAAATCGGCATCCACGGCATTCCGGTGACGATGGATGTATCGGTTTACAACAACCTGGCGGCCGGTGCGCTGTCGGGCTATATGCTCTTTAACCTCGACGACCGTGACCGCTACTACTACAAGCGCGTGTACCTCGGCTGCGTCCGCGCCCTCGATTTTCTGACGAGTCTGCCACAGTGCGACGCCAATCGCCTGGCCGTAACGGGTGGCAGCCAGGGCGGGGCGTTGTCGATTGTAACGGCCGGCCTCGACAGCCGCATCAAATACCTGGCGGCCTATTACCCGGCGCTGAGCGACATGACCGGTTACCTGAAGGGCCGTGCCGGTGGCTGGCCGCACATGTTTACCGGTGGCAGCAACACGTTTACCAACAAGGCCGACAAAATCAAAACGGTTGGTTATTACGATGTTGTCAATTTTGCGCGGCAGGTGAAGGTTACGGGTCGGTATTCGTGGGGTTTCAATGACGAGACCTGTCCGCCTACGTCGATGTATGCAGCGTATAACCTCATTACGGCTCCGAAAAGCCTTGACCTGTACCGTGAATCCGGCCACTGGACCTATCCGGAGCAAACCGAAGCCATGAACAACTGGCTGCTGGAGCAGCTGAAAGGGAATGTAGCGAAGAAATAAAATAACCGGAATACCGGAAACCGCGTACCGTCAGGTCATGCCTTTGTGGCGTACCTGACGGCACGCTTTGTTTTCGGACAATGACCCGGGGGGCTACCGACGCCTGCGGCTGTACAGGCCCTACGGGCCATAGCCTCCGGCCGACACGGCCTGAAGGGCCACAATCATTTACCCCGTGCACCGCGCGGGGCGACAAACGCCGCACAAGCCAACACGGCCAGAAAGGCCATAATCATTTACCCCGTGCACCGCGCGGGGCGACAACCGCCGCACAAGCCAACACGGCCTGAAGGGCCACAATCATTTACCCCGTGCACCGCGCGGGGTAGCGCCCGGAGCAACAAACGCAGCGATGCATGAGGCCACGTACGGGCGGTTACCGCCGCACGGAGAGCTCATGAATCGCTGCGTGATGTTTTTTGGGAAAAGAGTAAAATGCCCGCGTCCGGCATGCTGCCGGGAGGGCATCACCTCAGGCGAGGTGACTGCGGATTTTTTCGGCCGTTTCGGTCAGTTCTTCCTGTGTTAATTTCAGTTTACTGCTGAAATTCATATCCGCCATGCTGTTGAGCGGAATCAGGTGAACGTGCGCGTGTGGTACTTCAAGCCCGATAACGGCGACCCCGATGCGTTTGCAGGGAACCGCTTTTTCAATAGCCGGCGCAATTTGTTTAGCAAACTGCATCAGTCCCGTATACAACTCATCGTCGAGGTTAAACAGATAATCAACCTCTTTTTTCGGGATCACCAGCGTATGCCCGACGGCACACGGAAATGCATCCAGAAAAGCCAGATAGTCGTCGGTTTCAGCAATTTTGTGGGCCGGAATTTCGCCGGCAACAATACGCGAAAAGATAGAAGCCATGCCAGTTTTGTTGTAGAATGAAAGCGCCATGCCAATGCACGGCAACGCCGGACAAATTAACGCCCAATGTCGATAACCTCAAACTCCATCATACCGGCCGGTACTTTGATTTCGGCTACTTCGCCGACTTTCTTACCCAGCAGCCCCTTGCCGATCGGTGAACTTACCGAAATCCGGCCCAGTTTCAGGTCGGCTTCTTCTTCGGATACCAGCGTATAGGTCATTTCAGCACCGTTGCGCTTATTTTTGATCTTTACTTTCGACAACACCGACACCTGCGACGTATCCACAGTTGACTCGTCCAGAATACGGGCGTTGGCCACGATATCTTCCAGCTTCGAAATCTTTAATTCCAGCAGGCCCTGAGCGTCCTTTGCTGCGTCATACTCAGCATTTTCACTCAAATCGCCCTTATCACGCGCCTCGGCAATCTGACGGGCAATATCCGCCCGGCCTTTGGTTTTCAGATCACTTAACTCAGTTCTCAGCCGCGTTAGTCCTTCTTCAGTATAATACGAAATCTTTGCCATAACTTACTTAATCTACTCGGTTCACACTGGTTTCAGTCACGAGAGGCATGACGCGTAACCGATGCGAATCCCATCGCTTTACCCGTCATGCCCCGTATTATAAAAACAAAAAGAACGGTACACTGACCGTTCTGCAAGCAATTTCTTTTCTTTGCAGCTACGTCAGAACACACCGGCCATACCGAAACGTTTTGATAGCATATGTCGATTCAGTTTTGTTTCCCTGCCAACCAACCGGTCGCCATTGGGATGACAAAAATAATAATACTTCGGGGCCATTTCAAGTATCGGGCCCCTGTTCTTAAAAACAATGACGCAAAAAATGATTCCTCCGTTGCGAATAATTTTTATGGGTACGCCCGACTTTGCGGTAGCGAGCCTGCAAAAACTGATTGACGCCGGCTGTCAGGTCGTGGCTGTCGTGACAGCACCTGACCGACCTTCGGGACGGGGGCTGCAGGTGATTAGTTCACCGGTTAAAAAAGCCGCCGAAGC
This sequence comes from Arsenicibacter sp. R0_47, assembly GCF_057652235.1. Classification (NCBI taxonomy): domain Bacteria; kingdom Pseudomonadati; phylum Bacteroidota; class Cytophagia; order Cytophagales; family Spirosomataceae; genus Arsenicibacter; species Arsenicibacter sp. R0_47. The sequence continues at coordinate 68,165 of NZ_JBYFCJ010000017.1, forward strand.
CGCCGGTATACCGGTTCTGCAACCTGAAAAATTACGCGATCCGGACTTTCTGGAGCAACTCCGTTCATACAAGGCCGATCTACAGGTAGTGGTGGCTTTCCGGATGCTGCCGGAGGTGGTCTGGGCTATGCCAACCATCGGTACATTTAACCTCCACGGCTCACTCCTGCCCCAGTACCGCGGTGCTGCTCCGATCAACTGGGCCGTAATCAACGGTGAGACCGAAACGGGTGTAACGACCTTTTTTATCGAAAAGGAGATTGATACGGGTCAGATGATTTTTCAGGCTACCGAACCCATCCACCCCGACGATACGGCTGGTTCCCTGCATGACCGCCTGATGGCACTGGGTGCTGATCTGGTAGTAAAAACGGTCCGGGCGATTGAAGCAGGCGAGTACCCGCGCACGCCGCAACCCGTGTCCGGTGACCTGAAACCGGCCCCGAAATTGTTCCGCGAAACGACACAGATCAGCTGGGAACAGCCTGCCGCCCGAATCCGGGATTTTGTCCGTGGCCTGGCCCCCTTCCCCGCCGCCTGGACAATGATCAACGATAAGTTTTATAAAGTATTTGCCGTGTCGGTCGCCAATGAGTCGCCGTTCGACGCTGAGCCGGGTCAGGCGTATTCAGATCATAAAAAGAAAATCCTCGTCCGCGCCGCCGACCAATGGCTATCCATTGACCTGCTTCAGGCCGAAGGCAAACGCCGGATGACCGCCGAAGAGTTTTTGCGGGGAAATAAAATCTAAAAAGGTATTTTTGCCCCGTAGAGACGCAATATTTTGCGTCTCAAAAACGACCGGCCTTACCGAAACTGTTGACTAAGACGCAGCCACGAGACGCAAGATGTTGCGTCTCAAAACGACCGGCCTTACCGAAACTGTTGACTGAGACGCAGCCACGAGACGCAAGATGTTGCGTCTCTAAACGACCGGCCTTACCGAAACTGTTGACTAAGACGCAGCCACGAGACGCAAAATATTGCGTCTCTACATGTATCAAATACGATTACAGATGAAAATTTCCATGATCTGGGCCGAAGCCGAAAACGGCACCATCGGACGCGACAATAACCTGCCCTGGCATTTACCCGACGATTTTAAATATTTCAAGGAAACGACCAGCGGCCATCCGATTATTATGGGCCGGAAATCATTTGAATCCCTCGGCAAACCACTCCCCAAACGCACGAACATCGTCATTACCCGCAATCCGGATTTCCGGCCGGAGGGTGTTACGGTGGTAAACAGCCTTGAAGACGGCATCAACGCAGCACAGGCCGTTAATGGGGAGCAGATCTTTATTATCGGCGGAGCCGAAATTTACCGGCAGGCACTCCCTCACGCTAATACACTCTATATTACCGAAGTACACAAGCACTACGAAGGCGATGCGCATGCACCTGCCATTAACCGGAGTGAATGGAATGAGGTAAGCCGTATACATCACCCCGCCGATGATCGCCACGAAGCCTCTTTTGATTTCGTTGTTCTTACCCGAAAATAGTTTTCAGTGCAATTTCATTTCAGGTAGCTACCCGTTTTTATAACAATAAAGGTTAATCTTTCGGCCTTATAGAGTACAAAACAAATAGTAACTTTCCAAACTAAATACTATATTTTATTCTTTATTGGAAATTTAATCCAAATATTATTCTACAATAAAATTATCCGGTTAACTTTGTCAACAATAATAAACAGAACCGTAACATCCGGACTTCAGGCAAAAGTCCTACAAAAGACAATTTTAACGCAAAATGAACCGTGTAGTATGAATGTGTGTCGGACGTGGGGTTGGGTTGTGAAAACAGGTTCCAGCTACGAATAATCTCTCTATCAGTTAAACAATCCTGTTTACCATTTCTTTCTGTACTTCGTTGACCGGCCGGCAGGTAAGCCTCGACCTTCAGACGGTATTAAGTGCCCTCTTTTCTGATTACCGCTAATACATCTGCTGATCGCTCAGCCAGATCCGTTCCTCTTTTTCCGGGCCGTATCCTTCGGGTTATCGCACGACTAACCTAATGAGAAATTTTTGTTTATTGTTTTTCCTCTTTGCCTTTAGTGTGCATACACTGAAAGCACAAGTGCAGATTGCCTCTCCTCAATCGCGTATTGTTTATCAGCGTAATAAGAGTAATCAGGCTAATGTGATGGTAGCCGGAACTGCTCCCGGCAATGCCACCCGCGCTGAAGCACGGCTCGTAGCCATTAACGGCGGTCAGACGACCGACTGGGCCAACATTCCCCTCCTCTCATCCGGCAAGGCCTTTAAGGGATCACTAACCGGTCAGGCCGGTTGGTACCAGCTCAATGTCCGGGTCTGGAATAACGGTACGCTGCTCGGCGAAAGTACCGTTGACCGCGTCGGCATCGGCGAAGTATTTATCGTGGCGGGCCAGTCAAATGCAGTAGGTGTTCAGGCAACGGAAGGCGCTACCGACGACCGCATATCCTGCGTCGATTTCCGGGACAACGACCTGCATGAACAGTTGCTGCCTGTTGCATTCAGTCAGGCCGTGACGGGGGCTAATATTGGTCCGTCGAACCCGCTGCATGTCTGGGGAATGCTGGGTCAGCGCCTCGTTCAGCGGCTGAATGTGCCGGTACTGATGCTGGGCGCGGCACAGGCCGCCACCACCAGTGAGCAATGGCGGCGTACGGCCGAGGGTACCGGCGACGCGTCAGGAATGCCTTACCGGCGTTTAGGCGTGGCCATTCTGCACTATGCCTCCCGGACCGGTCTGCGCGGCATCCTGTGGCACCAGGGTGAAGGTGATGTCGGGCGCGGCGGTGACCAGTATATCAGCAATCTTCAGTACATCATCAATAAAAGCCGGGAACAGCTTAACTTCGGCAACCTGGCCTGGGTTATTTCGCGGGCAACCTACACCTACGGACAGACGGATGAGAGCGTTATTTCGGCTCAGAACCGGCTGATCAACATCGTTCCCAATGCCTTTGAAGGCCCTTATACCGACATCCTGACCGGTAGTGAAAACCGGCCGGACAATGTTCACTTTGGCGGTACCGGTCTGCTCCGGCTGACTGAAATGTGGAACCAGAGCCTGAACGATGACTTTTTCAACCGGTCTACTCCGTTCAGTGTCAGCGGCGATACGCCCTTGATTACCACCGGCCACATAACTCCGTATAACCGCGCTTCCGGCGAACAGATCTGGGTACCTTACGTACAACGTGGTCCGTTCGAAAGCACAAACCAGTTTAAGGCACAACTCCTGTCTGCCACTGGAACCGTAGTAGCCGAATCCGGTACAGGCACGCAGAATCCGTTACCGCTTCCGTTGCCGGGCAATCTGCCGACAGGCACCTATCGTGTCCGGGTTGTGGCGACGCAACCGGCCATTGCCGGTACCGCCAGCGAGGCATTCCGGATTACACAGGGTGGTGCTCCGTCGGGCAGCAATGAACAGCCGGTATTACCGAATGTAATTGGCGGTCAGCCGGATCCCGCTATCATCCGGATCGGTTACCGCTATGATGCACCAAGTCACGGCTTTTCGCTGCTGATCAACGCAACCAGTGCCACTGACGTCCGGATGGAACGGATCGACGGCGGTTATTTCGGCGAAACAAACTGGGCAACCGCACCGGTTAATTCGGAATACGGCAGCTTTAATTTCGGCCGCTATTACTCACCTGCTTCGGTAGGTGTCGGTGGCGTTGAGCCGGGCAGATACCGGTTATCCGCCCGCAAGGCAGGCAACAGCGGTGCCGGTCAGTGGGTCGAGGTAACACTGGTTGACGGCCGGAATACCATATTTCAGGCTGACAGTGACGGTATCATCACTACGTCGCCGGCCACAACAACAACGACTCCGCCAAGTGCAACGACCACGACCCCTCCTGCCTCAACTACAACGTCAGACCCGACCACTCAGCCAGGCACACCACCGGTTACCGTGTATGTACAGCGGATTGGCTACAAGTACGATGCCCCGACACACGGCTTTCAGCTACTGGCTCAGGCCAACGGAGCTGTTGAAATGAAGCTGGAACGGCTGGATGCTTCCTTTGGAGAAACCAGCTGGGGCAACGCTACACAGAGTCAGGAATTTTTCAGTTTCAACAATTTTCGTTACTACGCGCCGCAAGGCATGGGCGTAGGCGGCGTTGAAGCTGGCCGCTACCGCCTGTCGGTTCGCAAACCCAACGATGCCAGCACGTTAGTAGCCACCGAGGTGACGCTTGAAAACGGCATTCATACGATTTCGGTTATGGATACCGGCCAGCCGACCATTCCGACAACCTGGGATAAACCGTTACCGGTTAATCCGGCTACTGATGTGGTTATCCGCGCCATTGGCTACAAGTACGACATGCCAACCCACGGCTTTCATTTGCTGGCCGATGTGACCGGATCCGTAGAAATGCGTCTCGAACGTATCGACGGCGGAACCTTTAACGAAACGAACTGGGCAGCGGCCACGCCCAACAGCGAGTTTGGGGGCTATTCTGTTACCCGCTATTATGCCCCCCTCGCCATGGGCGTGGCCGGTGTCGAAGCTGGCCGCTATCGCCTGTCGGTCCGCAAAACCGGCGATAACAGCAATGGACAGTCGGTTGAGGTTGATCTGCAGAACGGCTTATTCGGCGTCGGGACGGGCAGTGTCAATTCGGCGAAACAGGATGTCATAACAACACCCCAGCCGGCACCGGCAAACGGCCGGCTGGCAGCCATTGGCTACAAATACGACATGCCGACCCACGGCTTCCAGTTGCTGGTAAATGCAACGGCAGCTGTTGAAGTAAGGCTGGAACGGCTGGACGGTTATTTCGGTGAAACAAACTGGGCAACCGCTACGGCCGGCAATCAGTATGCCGGGTATACAAACTTCCGGACCTATAACCCGTTAGCAATGGGTGTGGGCGGTGTTGAGCCAGGGCGCTACCGGCTGTCGGCACGTCTGGCCGGTGATACCGGTTCAGGCACCAGTACAGATGTTACGCTGGGCAATGGAAGCTTCGGTGTCTGGGCTCCGGCCGGTCGTCAGGCGGTTGTCAGCGAAGCCGCTACTACGTCGCCCGAAGCCAGCTGGCGCGTGTGGCCCAATCCGGTTAACCGCTTCGCAACGGTATCCCTGCCGGTTACGGCGACAGCTAAAGCCTTACGCGTGGTTCTGTTCTCAGCAAGCGGCGTTCCGGTCAGCATCGCCGAACCCGCCATCCGCAATAACCAGCTGGAAGTAGACCTGAACCAGGTTCCGGCCGGTCTGTACCTTCTGCGTATCTCCGACGAGATCCAACCCCTCCAGACGGTCAGAGTGATTAAAGAGTGAAAGAGCGGCTGCTTTAGCGGCTAAAGAGCGAAAGAGTGATACACTGACGCAGCGAAAGGTGGCTAACCCGGAATACGTACCCTGGGCCAGCCACCTTTCGCCGCTTCGGCGGATCGCTCTTTCACTCTCTCGTTCTTTCACTCATTTTATCTTCATAAGCAACGTCACGATATTCGACACCATGGTTGTGGTGCGGTAATAGTGACCGTAGCGAAGTTCAATAGCGTTCAGGTGTTTGATCCCCAGCACACCGCCCGGAGGAGCCAGCCGCAGGCCGGTACCGACAAAATGACTGTCGAACCCGGAAACGTCATAGTCGCTGGTGTAGTACTGGCTCGTGGCCAGGTGTTTGGCATAGGGCGCAAAATACCGGACCGCCGTCTGGGTATTAAACCGGTAGAACGGACTGAGTGAAATAAACGAGGTAAACTTAATCGGCACCTCAAGACTGGCGGTATGAGCCGTCATTCCCCAGCTGTCTACGTAATAGCGGTAGAAAAAGCGCAGGATCGTTTTATCACCGAGAAAGTAACTGGCCCGCATCCCGATCGGCAGCTTCATCCGGTTACCGGGCAGCTTTTCCACCCGCTCCGAACCATCCGTAAAATAGACCCGGTGATATGGCGTACTCAGTAAGCCCTCCTGAAACGACGGTTCAACGGTAACCAGCATCTGCAACCGCTTATTGATCACCTGCGATACCGAAAGTGACGCATTGTAAGAATTTCTCGGTTTGTAGGCAATTGGTGCAAAGTCATTTCTGGATCCCGAGCCATAGGTTACCGACCGGAGCTCGGCCGGTAAAATAGCCGACCAGGTATCAAAAAAAGCACCGGCTTTCAGGCTCACTTCCCGGTTATTATCCCGCGAGCCTTGTGCCATGCTGAATGTAATACCGCGGGAAACGTAATCATACTCTTTTGAGAAATAGCCGCTGACACCGGCTGTACTGTTGGTCACTTCATCCTTCACACTCCACGACAGCGTCCCATACCGGTGAATATCCGACATGGAGGCCGACGAAATAGTCCGCGGGTCAATATTATCCGACGAAGCAGACGTGTAATAATCAATTGTTCCGTCGGCATTGATAGTATGCAGGCGGTTGCGCTTATCCCGGAACGACAGCCTGACTTCGAGCGAGTTGGCATAATCGGTCAGTTTTTCGGTACCAATCCCGCCCGTTACGGCTGAGCGGTTGCCATCCTGCTCATAATAGCTTGAGACAAGGTTAATTTCTTCCAGTTTCAGTTTTCTGGATGTATAGGACGTATTCTGTGCCGGCTGCTGGCCCTGCCCGCGGGCAGTAAACAGGCTAAGCAATAAGCCAACGGTTACGGTGAGTTTTTTCATCTGCTGCTTTGCTTAGTTACAACCACAACCTCCGCCACTCTTGCCACCATTGGCCCCTGCCGCGCCCTCGCGGTACAGGTAGAAGTTTGTTTCGAACTTTTCCGACTTGCGGCCGGCCAGTTCCATTTCTGAGTCGTTGATGCGGTTTTTCTGGTATTCTTTAACCGGCACGCACGACGCCAGACTAAACAATAATCCCAGACCGGCAAAGGCCGCTGCTTTTTTTGAATAATTCATAGGGGAGTTCGTTACGAATCAATAGTTATGTTGGCCGATGTATAGACACGATCCTGATCATCGACAATCACACAGGCCAGCCCGCGAATCTGGTTAATCAGGTTCAGGCCCGCCCGAACGCCCATCACCATCACCGGTGTTGCCATCGCATCCGCAATTTCGGCATTCGGACAAATAATGGTTACGCTTTTGATGCCCGTCACGGGCAAACCGGTTTTCGGATCAATGGTATGCGAATAGCGCTTTCCGTTGATGAGGGCATATTTCTCATAGTTTCCCGACGTGGCTACCGCGAGATCACTGATGTTCATGTACGAGAACGCTTCGTTGCGGGCATTCGGATTGGCAATACCGATGGTCCAGGGTTTGCCGTCGGGCTGCATGCCCCAGGTCGTCAGGTCACCGGCGGCGTTGACCACGCCGCTGGCCACGCCCGCTGATCGCAGCAGTTGCCGGGCCATTTCGGCGGCATACCCTTTCCCGATTCCCCCGAAGCCGATGCGCATACCGGATTCCCGCAGAAGAACCGATTGCTCCGCTTCGTTCAGGATCACGTTGCGGTAATTAATCAGCCGGACGAGCTTGCGGGCAGTTGCCGGATCAGGCAATTCCGTCAGCTGCGTGTCGAAGTTCCAGAGGCGTTTGTCGATGGAGCCATAGGTGATGTCGAAAGCACCCTGCGTCAGCGCTGACAGCCGGAGCGACCGCTGGATCAGCCCGAACACTTCCCGGTCTACCCGTACGGGTGCGATACCCGCCTGCCGGTTAACCAGTGCTGTCTGACTCTCCTCACTGAAGGTTGTCAGCAGTGCCTCAATGCGTCTGATCTCACCGATGGCCGCATCAATCTGCTTTTCAGCCCACTGACTATCGGCAGCCACCACACTGATTTCGAACCGGTTACCCATCAGCCGCAGGACTTTCTGATGAATCAGGCCGGACGGATCAGTTTGCAGGGTGGGTAGCTCCATCCAGTTCCTTTACAAATGCGTCCGGCGTTTCATTAACGTAGCCATCCCAAACCTTTACTACTTTCCCGTTAGCATCCAGCAGTAAGGTCAGCGGAAACTTACCCTGGGTATTATACGTCTCAGCCAGTGCTTCATTACGAGCCATTTGGGCTTTATCAGGCTGATTTTTTTTAGAACGGGGAAAATCAGCCCGCACCAAGACCAGGTGGTCAGCCGCGTAAGCTTTAAAGGCATCGGCTTCAAAAATGTCTTTTTTCAGTTTGATACAGGGTGCGCACCAGTCTGAACCTGAAAAGTTCAGCAGAATGTATTTGTGCCCTTGCGACGCTTCGCTCTTCGCTTTGTCAAAATCAAGACCCCAGTCAGCCGATACGCTCAGCAGGAACGTAGTCAGCAAAATAGTCAGCATTTTCATGTGGAGTTACGTTGGTTTTCAGATTAATAGACAACAACAATAGAACCGTTAGACGCTGTTTTGTAGACCGTCAGGCCTCTTGAGCCGAGGCTGTTCAGCCCCTGGCCGGTCACCGAAAAGCGCGCACCATGCGCCGTGCAGTAAAACTCGCCGCTGCTGTAGACCACCTGTTTTTTCGGTTCGTGCGTACAGGTCTGCGTAGCCGCTACATACACCCCTGCGCTCGACTGTGCTACCACAATACCGCCCGACACAATGTAGCCACCCACTTTTTTGAGGTTAGCACTCGATGAGGCTGTCAGGTCAATCTTCAGTTTGTAATTCGTAATCGTCGTCGGGTCAACCCCGCCAGTCGTTGTCGACGGCGTTGAGGTTGTTGACGAGGACGTTGACGATGAGACGGGTGCCGACGTTGTCGACGACGATGTTGAGGTTGACGTTGGTGTTGTTGTCCCGCCTATGGTAATAGCATCCACATAGGTATCCTCCTCCCGCACACACGATGTTAATAAAGCCATCAGGGCTGCCCCTTTAAAGCCCATCGATTTCAGAAACTCTACACGCGTCATTTGTTCCATGATTCAATAAGACAGATTAGATCAGTAAGTACGATGGTTAGCTGCGATCTGCATCTGTCTATTATTACGAAATATAGACACCCGACGTTGCACGGCCTTTTAACTTTTTTTTACGTTAGTTGTGGTTATTTTCACCGTGGCCTGTCATGTATACCTGACACATAATAAGTGTTGATTAGCAGAATTGGCCGATTTCATTAACTTTGGGATTCTCTATGTCTAATTGTATGACCCTACGCTTCCAACGCTGGCTGGCTGTCTGCCTGCTAACCGTCTCAACAACCGTACTTAACGCCCAGGTTACCCCTTCCTTTCTGCGTACAATTCCGAACGATAAAGCCCTCCGCTGGGTTGACTCTGTTTTTAACGCCCTTACCCCCGACGAACGCATTGCCCAGCTCATCATGGTGGCCGGTTATTCCAACCGCAGCCGCAGCTATGAAGACTCGCTGACAATGCTGGTCCACGACTATAAAGTCGGCGGTGTGGTGTTCTTTCAGGGCGGTCCGGTCCGGCAGGCCAAACTGAACAACCGCCTCCAGGCCATGTCGCAGGTGCCGCTCCTGATCGCCATTGATGGCGAATGGGGTCTGGCCATGCGTCTGGACAGTACCGTCCGGTATCCGTATCAGATGACCCTCGGTGCGCTTCCGGCCAACCGCGAAAACCTCATCTACCAGATGGGGGCCGACATGGCCCGCCAATGCCGCCGGATGGGTATCCACGTGAATTTTGCACCGGTAGCCGATGTTAACAACAATCCGAATAATCCGGTGATCAATTTCCGGTCGTTCGGGGAAAATAAATACGAAGTGGCCCGCAAGGCCCTGCAATACATGCGCGGGATGCAGTCGGAAGGCTTGCTGACCAGTCTTAAACACTTCCCGGGTCACGGTGATACGGGCACGGACTCGCATTACGACCTGCCGCTGATCAATAAAACCCGCCAGCAGCTCGATACGCTGGAGCTGTATCCCTTCCGCGAGCTGATCAACGCCGGTGCTTCGGGCGTGATGGTCGCGCACCTGAGCGTTCCGGCCCTCGATCCTACGCCGAACCGCCCGTCGACCCTGTCACCCAATATCATTACCAACCTGCTCAAAAATGAGCTTGGCTTCCAGGGCCTCGTCTTTTCGGACGCCATGAACATGAAGGGGCTGACGAAGTACTTCCCGTCTGGTCAGGCCGACCGCTATGGACTGGAAGCTGGTATGGATGTGCTGGAGTTCACCGAAAACGTGCCGCTGGCCATTGCTGAGGTCAAAAAAGCCATTGCTGAAGGCCGCATCACTCAGGAGTCAATCGACACGCGTTGCCGGAAAATGCTGCTGGCCAAAGCCTATGCCGGTCTGAGCCAGTATAAGCCGGTCGTGCTCGACAACCTGGTCCGCGACCTGAACCAGCCGTTTTCGGAACTGGTCAACCGCCAGCTGACTGAAAACAGCATTACAATTCTGAAAAACGACGGTAACCTGCTACCGCTTCAGCAACTCGATACGCTGAGAATTGCATCGGTTTCGCTCGAAGCCGCCACCCCGACTGCCTTCCAGCAGATGCTCGGCAACTACACGCAGGTCGATCACTTTAACATCACCAGCGGCATGGCCGACACGACGCTGACGCGCATTCGTGAGCAGCTGAAAAACTACAACCTCCTGCTGGTCGGTGTTCACCTGAACAATATCCGTCCGGGTGCGCGCTACGGCATGCAGCTCAAAACGGCCGCCCTTGTTGCCGAACTGGCAGCTACCGGTAAAGCCGTAATGACGGTTTTCGGAAACCCGTATGTGCTGGATAAACTGCCGGGCATCGAACAGGCACGGGCCGTTGTGATGTCGTACCAGCTGACGAACTTCACCGAAGAATTGTCGGCACAGCTGATTTTCGGGGCATTCGGCGCGGTTGGTCATTTGCCGGTGACAGTCAACAAGCAGTTTACCTACGGACAAAGCATTCCGACGCCGTCGCTTGGCCGGTTGAAATACACCATTCCGGAAGAAGTCGGCATTTCGTCGGCCTACCTGACCGCCCGCGTTGACTCGATTGTAAACTATGCCCTTCAGCAGAAAGCCATGCCGGGCTGCGTAGTGCAGATGGCTAAAGACGGCAAAGTGATCCTGCGGAAAGCCTATGGCTCTATTACGTACGATAACACCTACGGCGTAGCCCCGCGGCCTGTCCGCCTCGACGACCTGTTTGACATGGCCTCGGTAACCAAGATCAGCACATCGACACCGGCGCTGATGAAGCTGGTTGATATGGGCAAATTCAACGTTGACGCCACGATGGCCGACTACATGCCTGGTTATGCCAAATCGAACAAGGCAGATATTGTCTGGCGGGATGTGCTGACGCATCAGGCGCGGTTAAAGGCATGGATTCCGTTCTGGCGCGAAACCGTTAACCCCGACGGTACGTTTAAGCCTAAGACCCTGGACGACGAAAAAAGCCGCCGCTATCCGATTGCCGTTACCGACAGTCTGTATGAATACCGCAGATATCCTGAGCACATTTACGACGAAATCCGGGACTCGCCGCTGAACGCTAAAAAAGAATATATCTACAGCGATTTGTCGTTCTACCTCTACCCGAAAATCGTGAAGCGCCAGACCGGTGTTGACTTCGAAGACTTTATTAAAGATACGTTCTACCGTCCGCTGGGTGCCACGACGCTGACCTTCAATCCGCGCCGGTTCTACGCCCTCGACCGCATTGTACCAACCGAATACGATTCTCTGTTCCGCAAGTCGCTGATCTGGGGGCGCGTACACGATGAGGGTGCCGCCATGCTGGACGGTTTATCGGGCCATGCCGGTTTGTTCGGATCGGCAAATGACCTGATGAAACTGGTTGAAATGTATCGCCGGAAGGGTAATTACGGCGGCGAACAGTTCCTGAGCGCCGATGTAGTGACGCAGTTTACGCGTTACCAGTTCCCTGAGCAGGGCAGCCGCCGTGGCCTGGGTTTTGATAAACCGACGTTTAAATTCAGCGGCAATGCACCGCGTTCGGCCAGTCCGTCGAGCTACGGTCACTCGGGCTTTACGGGTACATTCACCTGGATTGACCCTGATTACGGCATCAGCTATGTATTTCTGTCGAACCGCGTCTATCCAACCCGTAACAACAACAAAATCAGTGAGCTGAACGTGCGCACTAATGTGGTTGAAGCGTTGTATCAGGGTATTAAGCGGGGAATTTAAGCAGATGGGAGTTTTTTAGTACTGATGGTTCTGGATGATTCTGATAGTTCTGGATGGTTCTCTAATATCTAGTATCCAGAACATCCGGCATCAAAAAAAAATATGAAAAACGTAATTCTGAATCTGATGGCCTATGAGTACTGGGCCAATCAGCGGGTGATCGGGGTACTGGAAACAACCGGAAATCCGCCGGAAAAAGCGCTAACGCTCATGGCCCATATTCTGGGCGCGCAGGATGTCTGGTTTAACCGCATGACAAACAACCCCGAACCGGGTGTATCGTGGCCGCAGACGCCCGTTACATCGTTGCGGCACCTGGCCGAAAAATACTATACGAATTATACAAACTGGCTGGTTAACCTGACCAACGAAGAGCTGATTACCGTCGTTTCGTACCGGAATCTGCAAGGCGACGGCCCGTTTCAGAATACCATGCAGGATATTCTGCTGCACCTTGGCAACCACTCGGCTTACCACCGCGGGCAGGTAATTCAACTACTGAAAACCGTCCGCGATGACGTGCCCGCCACCGATTACATCGTCTGGAAACGAGAAGTATAGTCCTGTTCAGAGACAATACTTACCACCAGAATAACATTTAAAAACATCTCCGGAAGTCCGCTGTTTTGTCTTTACCTACAAAAACAGTGGACTTTTATGCAAACGACACTTCCCAAACAACCGGTTACACGTCCGGCACCCCGACTGGTTCCCACACAACCCGTCACGCTGACGATCAACGGGACGCCGCATCAGCTTCAGCTGGCGCCCTGGACATCGCTGCTGGATGCCCTGCGCGAGTATGCGCACCTGACCGGCACAAAAAAAGGATGCGATCATGGCCAGTGTGGTGCCTGTACGGTGCTCGTCAACGGCAAACGCATTAACTCGTGCCTGACGCTGGCCGTCATGAAAGAGGGCGACGACATTCAGACGATTGAAGGCCTGGCCACCGGCGATCCGGCCAATCCGGAAAACCTGCACCCGATGCAGCGCGCCTTTATCGAACACGATGCCTACCAGTGCGGTTACTGCACACCGGGACAAATCTGCTCGGCGGTCGGGCTGATGAACGAAGGCCATGCGAAATCCAGATCCGATATACAGGAACTCATGAGCGGCAACATCTGCCGGTGCGGTGCCTATCCGCACATCACGGATGCGATTCAGGAGGTCATGCAGCAAACCCCTAAAAACGCATAGCCCATGAACAGCTTCTCCTACAGCCGCCCCGACAACGTAAACGCTGCGGTCAGCGAAATTTCAGCACAGAAACAGGCAAAATTCATCGCCGGCGGCACCAATCTGCTCGACCTGATGAAGGAAAATGTTGAACATCCGCACCACCTGATCGACATTAACCACCTGCCGCCGGGCTTTATTGACGAACTGCCGGAAGGTGGTCTGCGTCTGGGCGCACTGGTTACCAATGCAGATACGGCATACCACGAGCTGGTCCAAAAAAACTATCCGCTGCTGTCGATGGCGATTCTGGCCGGCGCCTCTCCGCAACTCCGGAACATGGCGACCAACGGCGGTAACCTCTTTCAGCGGACCCGCTGCTATTATTTTTACGATACCGCAACGCCCTGCAATAAGCGGGAGCCCGGCTCAGGGTGCGGGGCACTAACCGGCTACAACCGCATCCATGCCATTCTGGGCACGGCCTCATCGGGTGATACGCCGCAGTGCATTGCTACCCACCCGTCGGACATGTGCGTGGCGCTCCGGGCCCTCAATGCCGTAGTCCGCGTGTCGGGGCCGAACGGCGAACGGACGGTACCGATTGCTGATTTTCACCGCCTGCCCGGTGACGAACCCCAACGGGATAACACCATCGAACCCGACGAACTGGTGACGGCCATTGACCTGCCGCAGGAACACTTCAACACCCATTATACCTATCTGAAACTCCGCGACCGGGCGTCCTATGCCTTTGCGCTGGTTTCGGTGGCGGTGGCGCTGCGTCTTGATGAAGGTGGTCAGATTGCAGAAGCCCGCATTGCGTTGGGTGGTGTGGCCCATAAACCGTGGCGGAATCCGGCGGCAGAAGCGCTCCTGACCGGTAAAACCGCCGGTGAAACGCTCTTCCGGCAGGTTGCTGAGCAGTTGCTGGACGGTGCGCAGGGCTACTGCAACAACACGTTCAAGATTGAGCTGGCCAAACGGGCCATTGTCCGGGCGCTGGAGCTGGCTTATGCAGGTTCGACACAGGCGGATGACGCCTATAACCAGGAAGACATTTTATGAGCAACTACATTGGAAAACCCCTCAGCCGTGTCGATGGCGTGGCGAAGGTGACCGGTAAGGCAAAATATGCCGCCGAGTTCGATGCGCCCGATCTGGCTTATGGCTACGTGGTATCAAGTACCATTACCAAAGGCCGGATTACGCATATCGATACCAGCGAAGCCCTGAGCCTGCCCGGCGTTTTGTCGGTTATAACCCACGAAAACCGCCCGAAAATCGCGTGGCTCGACATGAGTTATAAGGATCAGGATGCTCCGCCGGGTTCGCCTTTCCGGCCGTTGCGCGACAATAAAATCAGTTACAGCGGTCAGCCGATTGCGCTGGTAGTTGCCGAAACATTTGAACTGGCACGCTATGCGGCGTCGCTGATCCGGGTCGATTACCGGGAAGCGCCCCACGAAACCAACCTCGACACCAACCTGCATCGGGCCAGTAAGCCTAAATCAGGGCTGGCCAGCCTGCTGAAGCCGCCACCGCCAAAGCCGCGCGGGAATTTTGATGAGGTATATGCTGCTTCATCCGCGAAAGTAGAAGGCCGTTACAGCCATTCGCCGGAACACCACAATCCGATGGAGATGTTTGCGAGTACGGTGGTTTATGAAAAAGATGATAAGCTGACGATCTACGACAAAACGCAGGGCGCTCAGAACAGCCAGTTGTATGTCACACAGGCGTTTAATATGTCGTTCAGCGATGTACGGGTGATTTCACCCTTTGTCGGTGGTGCCTTCGGCTCGGGACTGCGGCCACAGTATCAGCTGTTTCTGGCAGTCATGGCCGCCCGCGAGCTGAAGCGGTCGGTACGGGTTACGCTCACCCGTCAGCAGATGTTTACGTTCGGGCACCGCCCGGCCACGATCCAGAACATTGCCCTCGGTGCCGACAGTACTGGGAAAATCAACGCGATTTACCACGATGCGGTCGGTGAAACCTCGCAGTTTGAAGACTACACGGAGATTGTCCCGACCTGGTCGCCGATGATTTATCCGGCAGAGAACGTAACGCTTGACTACAAGATTGTACCACTCGATGTCTTTACGCCCCTCGACATGCGTGCGCCGGGCGGCGTCACGGGCGTACCGGCCATCGAAACGGCGATTGATGAAATGGCGTATGAACTGGGTATTGATCCGCTTGAACTCCGGCTCATCAATTATTCGGACCGCAATATGGCCGAAGATAAACCCTTCTCCAGTAAAGAGTTGCGTGAGTGTTTCCGGCAGGGAGCCGAGCGGTTTGGCTGGGCGAAGCGAAATCCACAACCAGGGTCGATGCGCGACGGCCGCAACCTCATCGGCTGGGGCATGAGCACCGGCATGTGGGATGCCAATCAGATGCCGGCCCGCGCCGAAGCGGTACTGACCGTCAACGGCAAGCTGCGGGTTACGTCGGCCACGGCTGACATCGGCACCGGTACCTACACCATCATGACGCAGATTGCGGCCGACACACTGGGTATGCCATTCAAAGATGTCATGTTCAAACTCGGCGACAGCGACATGCCACTCGCTCCGATTGAAGGCGGTTCATGGACAGCAGCTACGGTAGGTTCGGCGGTTAAGGTCGTGTGCGAAGAGCTGGGCAAAAAACTGTTTAAGCTGGCGCAGAAAGTTCCGGGTTCGCCCCTGGCCAAAGCGAAGTGGGAAGACGTTGAATTTGCGGACAAGCACATCCGGCTGAAACAAAACCCGGCGGCGGCGGTCTCGCTGCAACAGGCCGTTGACCAGAACGGCGGGGCGGCGGTGTGGCAGAAGTCAACGTCACTCCCTGCGATGATGAAGCAGAAGAATTACGCACGGGCAGCGCATTCGGCGGTGTTTGTGGAAGTGATGGTGGACGAGGATTTAGGGACGATCCGCGTAACGCGGGCAGTCAGTGCCATTGCGGGGGGAAAAATTCTGAACCCGAAAACGGCACGGTCACAAATCATCGGTGGCATGGTGTGGGGTATCAGCAAGGCACTGGAAGAAGAATCGGTAATGGATCACAGCATTGGCCGGTTTATGAACCACAGCCTGGCCGAGTACCACGTGCCGGTCAACGCCGATATTCACGATCTGGACGTGATTTTTGTCGAAGAGCACGACGAAATCGTCAATCCGCTCGGGGTGAAGGGGCTGGGCGAAATCGGGATCGTTGGTATGCCGGCCGCCATCGCAAACGCCGTCTTCCACGCCACCGGCAAACGCATCCGCGAACTGCCGATTACGCTGGACAAAATACTATGACGACTATGATTCATGTGATTGAATGATGACTATGATTCATGTGATTGAGTGATGACTATGATTAAAACGATTTGTATCATTATTATCTTTTAATCATAGTCATCATTCAATCATTCCAATCATAGTCTCAGAAGATAAGGGTAAATAAACTACCGTCACCGGGTTTGGATTCGACGGTAAGCTGGCCGCCATGCAGCTGCATAATCTGGCGCGACAGGCTCAGGCCAATGCCGCTGCCGGTCTTTTTAGTCGTATAAAACGGAATAAAAATCTGCTCCAGCGCTTCGGGTTCAATGCCCGGGCCATTGTCGCGTACATTCAGGTGAATACGCGGCCCCTCCATGACGGCATTTACTTCAATCTGAGGGTTTGGCCGGTTATCCAGACTCTCGACCGCATTCCGCAACAGGTTAATCAGGACCATCTCAATCTGCCCGGCATCCGCACGGACCACCATATTGGCCGACGGCGGGGTAATGGTCAGTTTTACCCCTTTCGGCTGAATATCTGCCTGGACCAGCTGACCGATATGGCGGAACACGTCCACCACCTGCACATCGGCAAACTGCGGCTGCGGAATGGTCGTGAAATGCCGGTAGGCCTCCACAAACCGCATCAGGTTCCGGCCCCGGTTTTCGATCGTAATCAGGGCATCCCCGAGATCCGAAACCGCATCGCTTACCTTGTAGCCGCCGGTATCCTCCGTTTCTCCGTTAACGGCTTCCATCGCCTGTACGTGCGGGGCCAGGTCGTTGTCGAGAATGTCGCGCATGGTGCCCGTCAGCGAGACCACCGGCGTCAGTGAGTTCATGATTTCGTGACGCAGCACCTTCGTCAGGTTTTGCCACGCGTCCAGTTCGCGCCGCTGCAGCTCGGTCCGGATGTTTTGCAGCGACACCACCGTGACCAGCCGGCCGCGCAGCCGTACATTGGCGCACCGCACCGATACCTCCGACCCGTTGACCATCTGGTACATGACCGGCGCCGACGTTTCGGTGGAGTGCAGAATGTTCAGCAGCTGCGGATGGGCCTGTTGCAGGTCAGAGAGTTGCCGCAGCCGGTACACCTCCAGCAGCCGCAACGCCGCCGGATTGACCAGTTCTACCTTACCGGCCGCATCGAACGTCAGCAGGCCGACGCTTACGTGCTGAACAATGGTGTTGAGGTAGTGCAGGTTCGCTTCATTTTCGGCCCGCGCCTGCCGGAAGGCTTCGAGTACTTCATTAAACTGCTGGTTCAGGGCCTGGAAGCTCTCCCCCAGCTTATCGTCAGCCTTGAACGAAACGGCGAAATCAGAGTATTGTACCGATTCCAGAAACCGGGTCAGCTTGCGGTTCATACCCGTCACGTACCGGTACAGACTGACATAGGTCGAGATCAGGGCGATAAAAAGCGGCAGGGTCAGAAACGGTTGCTGCCGGTCCAGCCACAGGTACCCGACGGCCCACGCCGACAACACAATCAGGGCAATCCGCCAGGAAATACCAATGGAAAAACGATTCATCCGAACGAGTTTAAAAAAATAGCCGCCTTACAATCCATACTTTTCCAGCCGCCGGTACAGCGCCTGACGCGACAGGCCTAGCTCACGGGACACGTCTGTAATATTGCCCTGGTATTTCTGCATCGCGTGCTGAATCATCTGCTTCTCCATGTCTTCGATGTGCAGCGACTCAGCGGCCGTCGTAGTCGGTTGCAGCGGCGACTGGACCAGGGAAAAGTTTGCCGGTTCCAGCTCGGTGCCCTGCGCCAGAATCACGGCCCGCTCTACGGCATGCTGCAACTCCCGCACGTTGCCCGGCCATGCATACTGTTGCATCTGACGCACCAGCGCCGGACTCAGCCCCATAATCCGCCGGTTATACTGCTGCCGGTACTGCTTCATAAAGTGCTCGGCCAGCGGAACGATGTCCTCAACCCGCTCCCGCAACGGTGGCAACCGCAACTCAATCGTATTGATCCGGTACAGTAAATCCTGCCGGAACGACCGGTCGGCAACCCGCCCGTAGACATCCGAGTTAGTCGCACAGATTAACCGCACATCCACCGCTTTGGGTTTATTGGAACCGACCCGCGTGACGTTACGCTGTTGCAGAATGGTCAACAAACGGGCCTGTTGCGGCAGGGAAATATTGCCGATTTCGTCCAGGAAAATCGTACCGGTATGGGCCTCTTCAAAACGGCCTGCGCGGTCATCACGGGCATCAGTAAAGGCGCCTTTTACGTGGCCGAACAGTTCACTTTCAAACAGCGATTCGCTCAGGGCGCCGATGTCGACGCTGACAAACGGCTTATCGGCCCGGTGCGAACGCCGGTGAATTTCGCGGGCAATCACATCTTTACCGGTCCCGTTTTCGCCCAGAATCAGCACGTTGGCATCAGTACCGGCCACCTGATCAATCGTAGCAAAGACCTGCCGCATGGCCGGGCTGCTGCCAATCAGTATGGTTCCGGCCGGAGCAGCGCTTTTCACGGCTCCTTTCTTTGCCGCATCGCCTCCCGCCTTTGGCCGTCCCGACGCTTCGGCGGCTTTGGCACTCTTGGCCAGGGCCGCTTCGATGGTCGCCAGCAGCTTTGTATTTTCCCAGGGTTTCAGCACAAAATCGGTTGCCCCCAGCTTGATGGCCCGGACAGCCATTTCGACATCACCGTAGGCCGTAATCAGGATCACGGTAGCCATCGGGTCGATGTCCAGAATCCGGTCGAGCCAGAGAAACCCTTCACGGCCGCTGCTCACGTCCCGCTCAAAGTTCATGTCGAGCAGAATAACATCGTACTGCCCGTTATTAATCAGAAAAGGAATGCGTTCCGGATTTTTTTCAATATCAACATGACCGAAATGGCGTTTAAGCAACAGCCGCGCAGCCATTAATACATCGGGATCGTCGTCAATGATGAGAAGTTTGCTCATGTGGTTGTGTTATCGCCTCCCCGCCGGAGGATAGCCTATGGGATTCATTATTGTTCAGAAGGCCGTACGTGTCCGGTTTATGACTCCGGACAGGCTGGCGACGCTAAAGATAATCAGCAAAAATGATTCCGCAGGTACTTACTTTCAGAGCGGTTAGAGAGCGCAAGGCGGTTTCCTGTGAGCCAACACGCTGATAATTAGGATGCGGCCTCTTAAATGTCCGTGTCTGCACGAACAGCGCTATTTTACGACTCCGGGTCCTTTTGTCCGCCACTGGACGGGTTTTGTCCGTAATCGGACATGGCGTTGGCACGCTTTCGGGCTAACATACTGACCATCAGCCGCATTACCATTCTGGCACGTTCCTTGGCTATTACTGTTCAACGATTTTTAATACGTTAGAGCTGTAAAAGGCGCCACCGCTCTTCATCTCTTACAATCTTTAAGCACATGGACCGCGTATTACCTAAACGATTCTGGACAAACCAGCGCATTGCGATTGCAGCCGGAGCCGCCGTTATCTCCGGCTTGCTGGCCTATACTTTCCTGTTTGCCGATTACCGTTCGAAGCTGAACGTCGAACGCGATAAACTCACCGTTTCAACGGTCTCTACGGGGCCATTCGAAGATTTTATTGCCGTAACGGGCGTCGTACAACCGCTGAAAACCATCCGGCTCGATGCCATCGTCGGCGGGTATGTGACCCAGAAAATGGTTGAAGGCGGCAGCATGGTTAAGAAAGGCGACATCATTCTGCGCCTCGAAAACCAGAACCTGAAACTGAACTTCCTGCAATCAGAAACGGAGGCCAACCGACTGGTCAATGACCTCCAGAATACGCGGCAGCGCTTACGGGTAGAACGTTTTGCCCTCCGCAAGTCACTGGCCGAACTGGACTACCAGCTCGATCAGGCCAAAGATACCTATGACCGCCAGCTCCGCATGTTTAAAGACAAAGTGGTGTCGGAAGAAGAATACCTGAAAGCGAAACGGGCCTATGACCGGCTGGTTGAGCAACGGAAAATTGAGGTTGAATCTCAGAAATACCAGGAAGAAAACGCCAATCTCCAGATCAAACAGCTGGAAGGTACGCTGGGCCGCACCCAACGCAACGTAGCCCTGTGGCAGCAGACGCTGGAAAACCTCGTGGTAAAAGCACCGGTATCGGGTCAGCTGTCGAGTGTTGACGTAGAAGTTGGTTCCAACATCAACCAGGGCCAGAACATCGGTCAGATCGACGACATGGATGGTTTCAAAATGCGCGTCGGCATCGACGAGCACTACATTAGCCGCATCTTTGTGGGCCTGAAAGGATCGTTTGAGTTCAACGGCAAGAAAAACGAACTGGAAATTTCCCGCGTGTATCCGGAAGTGAAAAACGGACGGTTCGAAGTAGACATGATCTTTGCCTCAGGCACACCGGCCGGCATCAAACGCGGTCAGTCCTCACCGCTGCAGCTGGAATTGGGTAAAGCAGCCAAGGCAACCCTGCTGCCGGTCGGCGGTTTCTTCTCCGACACGGGCGGGAACTGGGTGTATGTCCTGGACAATTCGGGCAAACGCGCCGTGAAGCGTAACATCACACTGGGCCGCAAAAACCCTGAGTTCTATGAAGTACTGGAAGGTCTTCAGCCCGGCGAGCAGGTGATTACCAGCAGCTACGAGAACTTCGGCAACAATGAGGTACTTGAGTTTTAAGAAGTTGATTACCACATAGGCATATAAGAAAAGAACCAGAAACCATGATCAAAACAGTAAACCTACAAAAGCTTTTCGCTACGGAAGAGGTGGAAACCACAGCCCTCAACGGCATTTCAATGGATGTACAGGACGGCGAGTTCGTGGCCATCATGGGCCCGTCCGGTTGCGGTAAATCCACGCTGCTCAACATCCTCGGCCTGCTCGACAACCCGAGCGGCGGCGAATACCACTTCTATGGCACCGAGGTGTCGAAAATGTCGGAGCGCCAGCGTGCCCAGCTGCGGAAAGGCTCGATCGGGTTTGTGTTCCAGAGCTTTAACCTTATCGACGAACTGACGGTTTATGAAAACGTGGAACTGCCTTTGCTGTACCTGAAAACGCCGGCCGACGAACGGAAAATCCGCGTGGAAGAAACCCTCACCCGCATGAACATCATGCACCGCCGGAATCACTTCCCGCAGCAGCTCTCGGGTGGTCAGCAGCAGCGTACGGCCATCGCCCGCGCCGTGGTCGCCAAGCCGAAACTGATCCTGGCCGATGAACCTACCGGTAACCTCGACTCAGCCAACGGCGAAGAAGTAATGAAACTGCTTAACCAGCTCAACGACGAAGGAACGACCATCATCATGGTAACGCACTCGCCTTACGACGCCGGTTTTGCGCACCGCATCGTGAACCTGTTCGATGGTAAAGTCGTCACAGAAAACTTCCACGTTTAAGGCATTCACATGATCCGGAACTACCTGACCATCGCTTTCCGTACGCTGCTGCGCCACAGATCGTTCTCGCTCATCACCATCGTTGGGCTGGCCGTCGGGCTGGCATCGTGTCTGCTGCTGTTCCTCTACATTTCGCAGGAGGTCAGCTACGATACCTTCCATACCAAAGCCGGCCGGATTGCCCGCGTTACGATGGAGTACAGCATGGACGGACAGGTCGGGCAGTATGGCGTTACCGGTACTAAAGTCGTCCCCGATTTTGGCCGGTCGTTTCCCGAAGTCGAATCGGGTGTCCGGATGCTTAGCGGCCAGGCTGTCGTTTCGAATCAATCCATTCGTTTCCGGGAGAAACGCTTTGTGTATGCCGACTCGGCGTTCTTCCACCTTTTTTCCTTTCCGCTGCTGAAGGGAGACCCTGCCAAAGCACTGGCAGCGCCCAACCAGCTCGTGTTGTCGGCATCAGCGGCAAAAAAATACTTCGGCGACCGGAATCCGGTGGGCAAAACCCTGCGGATCGGGTTAGACAAGGACTTTATGGTTACGGGTGTGGTAGCCGACTGTCCGCCGAATTCACAGATTAAATACGACATACTGGCTTCCTTTACCTCGCTCGGAGAAGCCAAAACCGAGCAGTGGTGGTCGGCCAACTACGCGTCGTACCTGTTACTGCGTACGCCGGAATCAATCCGGAGCCTGCAAGCCAAAATTCCGGCTTATATGCGCACCAAATCGGCCGAAACCGAGATGACGGGTAAAAACTACCTGACCTATTTTCTGGAACCCATGCCGGAAGTGCACCTGCATTCGGCCGTTGCCGGCGTGTTTGAGCCAGCGGGTAACATAACCTACATTTACATTTTCGGCTCCATTGCCCTGCTGATTCTGGTCATTGCCTGTGTCAACTACATCAACCTGGCCTCAGCCCGCGCCGTTGAACGGGCGCAGGAGGTAGGTGTCCGGAAAGTAATGGGGGCGATGCAGCAACAGCTTTTCAGTCAGTTCATGGGCGAATCGTTGCTGGTAACGTTTACGGCGCTGCTCATCGGCTGGCTGCTCAGCTATTTACTGCTTCCTTTTTTCAACACCCTCACCGACCGCCAGTTTTCAGCGGCGGTCTGGCTGGATCCACGGAATCTCCTGATGCTGCTGGCATTGGGGGTACTTGTGAGCCTGATTGCAGGGAGTTACCCTGCGCTGGTGCTGACCCGATACAGACCGGTTCAGGTGCTCAAAGGACACCAAAAAGGACAATCGGCCAGCCGGTTCCGGCAGTCACTGATCGTTTTCCAGTTTGCCATCACGGCCTTTCTGATTGTCAGCACACTCGTGGTGAAACGGCAGTTGTCGTTTATTCAGGCGAAAAACCTTGGCTACAACAAGGAACATGTACTCATTCTGCCGGCCAACCGGCAGGTAAACGGACAGATTGCCGCCGTCAAACAACAACTAACCGGACTAAGCGGGGTTGACCATGTGTCGTTTGTCTATGAATCGCCGACGTTTGTCAATGGCGGTTACGGCATGCGCCGGGCCGATATGCCCGAAAACACCTACCGCATGATTACCGGCCTGCCCGTTGATGAAGGGTTCGTAAAGACTACCGGTTTACAAATCGTTGCCGGTACAGACCTGACCGAACAGGACATGACACGCGCCGGCGACCCGAAAGCTGATACGCTGAACAGCTACCGGTTTATTCTGAACGAAGCTGCCGTTAAGGACTTTGGCTGGAAAACGCCGCAGGAAGCCATCGGTAAACGCGTTGACATGGGCGGCAACCGGAAGGGCGAAGTCAAGGCAGTGGTCGCCAATTTTCACTTTGCGTCCATGCGCCGGCAAATTTCACCGATTGTCATGTTTACCGAATTCGGCGGTGGCAACATTCTGGTCAAACTGGCCGGTAATGACATTGCCGGTACGCTCCGGCAAGTGGAAGCGACCTGGAAAAAACTTGCCCCGAACTATCCGTTTGAGTACCAGTTTATGGACGAAGAGTTTAATAAGCTCTACAACAACGAAACCCGTACCGGTCAGATTTTTACGGTGTTTACCGTTCTGTCAATCCTGCTGGCCTGCCTCGGGTTGTTCGGCCTCTCTGCCTTTACCACGGCGCAGCGCACCAAGGAAATCGGTATCCGGAAAGTGCTGGGCGCTTCGGTGCCGGGCCTGATTTTCCTGCTATCAAAAGACTTCCTGAAACTCGTATTGATTGCCATCCTGATCGCATCTCCGTTAGCGTGGTACGCCATGAACACCTGGCTCGACGAATTTGCCTATAAAGTCTCGGTCGAATGGTGGGTCTTTGCCCTCACTGCCCTGCTGGCGATCGGCATTGCGTTCCTGACCGTTAGCTTCCAGAGTCTGAAGGCCGCCTGGATGAATCCGGTCCGGTCGCTACGCTCGGAATAAGCGCTCATCAACGGGCAATCACCTCTGCCATGCATGTACGGGCGACCCCACGTGGTCGCCCATCGCTTTAATGATGGGCAATCGCTGCTTTATTGATAGGCAATCGCTTTAAATGATGGGCGACCACGTGGGGTCGCCCGTACATTTGTAATTTTGGATGGATTTTGTTTGCTTTATTGCCAGTTAGTGGCTCGCCAGGGAAAAACCGGATTGGCGGGCTTTTTTTTTGCAGAGCGCTACATGTCTATACCTTTCGTTTCGCGTGTAACCAGGCAGGGAAAGCCGTCTGGTACCGGGCTTTTGCCGGTATGGCTCAGGGTTGTGGGGCTGGTGCTCACCAGCTTACTGGCAGGTTGCACCACCAGCGAAACAGGACCGGTCTACCGCATTGCCTTTTCACAGTGCACGGGCGGTGATTTGTGGCGGCAGACGATGCTGTCCGACATGAAGCGGGCCCTGTCCTTCCACCCGAACTGCACGCTCCTCTACGAAGATGCCAACAACAGCACTGACCGGCAAATCGCCCAGATACAACGTCTTTCCCGACAAAACATTGATTTGCTGATTGTTTCGCCCAACGAAAGTGCCCCCATCACGAAAGCAATTGACGAGGTATTCAGGCAGGGGATTCCGGTGATTGTTATTGACCGCCGTATCAACTCTGAATCGTATAATGCCTTTATCGGCGGCGATAACGTTGAAATCGGCCGGCTGGCGGCGCGGTTCATCAGTAATTATCTGAAGGGAAAAGGCAGCATCATCGAGGTGACCGGCCTCACCGGCTCATCGCCCGCCCGGGACCGCCAGCAGGGGTTCGGGGAGGTGATGAAGCAGTTTCCGGGCATCCATACCATAGTCACCTTCGACGGTCACTGGGAAAAGGATTCGGCCCGCCTGCTGGCCCAACGGCAGCTAACTGCGTTCCGGTCGGCCGATATTGTCTTTGCCCACAACGATGTCATGGCGCTGGGCATGTATGACGTATGCCAGCGCAACGGACTGACCAACCGCCTGAAATTTGTCGGTATCGACGCGTTGCCGGGCCCGACCGGTGGTATGCAGCTCGTCACCGACGGCATTCTGAAGGCAACTTTCCTGTATCCGACCGGCGGCGAAGAGGCCATTGAAACAGCCATCCGCATCCTGGAAGGTAAATCCGTGCAGCGCGAAACCATACTGAACTCGGTGCAGGTCGATGCCAGCAACGTAAAGGCGCTGAAAACCCAGAGCGACAAGCTGCTGACGCAGCAACGCGACATCGAACGGCAGAGCCAGCGCATTGCGGAACTGACCCGCACCTATTCCACTCAGCGAAATACCCTGTCGATTATGCTGGCCAGCCTGATCGGGGCTATCCTGCTGGGCGCCTGGGCGCTCTATCTGGTCCGGTCCAAACAACGGGCCTACCAGATTCTGGCACGACAAAACGTCGAAATCAGCGAGCAGCGGGATAAAATCGACCTGGTTTCGCAGCAGGCCAGACTGGCAACCGAAGAAAAACTGCGCTTTTACGCCTACATATCCCATGAATTCAATACGCCCCTGAGCCTGATTCTGACCCCGACCGAAGACATGCTGTCGAAAAAGACAGTCGGCACGGCGGAGCTGAAAAACAACCTGTCGCTGGTGCAGAAAAACGCCCACCGGCTGCTGCGGCTCGTTAACCAGATGCTGGATCTGCGCAAAACCGACAGCGGTAAGCTGGTGCTGCGGGCCTCAGAGCAAAATGTGGTAAGCTTTGTCCGCGACATCGTCAACGACTTTAAACATAAAGCCGAACGCCACCGCATCGACCTGCAGTTTATTACCGAAACACCGGCCACGCCCCTGTGGTTTGATCCCGAAAAACTCGATAAGGTGCTGTTTAACCTGCTGTCGAACGCCTTTACCTACACGTCCAGAGGCGGGCTGATCCATGTACTGCTGGATGTGCGCGATACGACGCTCCGGATTCAGGTGCAGGATAACGGGGAAGGCATGACGGCCGAAGAACAGGAAAAGGCCTTTGACCTCTTCTACACCAACACCCGCCGGTTTAACCTCGGCAACGGTCTCGGGCTGGCGCTGTCGCGGGAGTTTATCAACCTGCATCAGGGGGAGCTTAGTGTGGTGTCAGAAAAAGGACGGGGTACAACCTTTACGATCCGGCTGCCGCTGGGCAACAGCCACCTCGACCCGTCGGAAATAGTTGATGCCAAAGGACCTGCATTCCTGTCGCGACAGGCGGCACCGGTTGAAGCGATTCTGCCCGATCCGGATCCGGCCGATCCGGATACACAAGGGAAAACCTGTACCATTCTGGTGGTTGAAGATAATACCGAACTGCGGGACTACCTGACACAGCAACTTGGCGGCGAGTTTGAGATCATTGCCGAAAGCACGGCCGAAGCAGGCTGGCAACGGGCCATCGACGCCGTACCTGACCTGATTATCAGCGATGTTATGCTACCCGGCACCGACGGCCTCACGTTTACGAGGCACATCAAAAAAGACTTCCGCACCTCGACGATTCCCGTGATTCTGCTGACGGCTAAAGGGCAGATCGACGCGCAGATTGCGGGTACCCGCGCCGGTGCCGATGCGTATATCACCAAACCGTTTGTGCTCACGTTCCTGCGTGAAACCATCCGTACCACGTTAACTAACCGCGAGAAGTGGCAGCAACGCTATACTACCGACTACCTGACCAAAGCCGAAAACCGGCAGGAAAAGAAGTTTTTGCACGAACTTACGCTCCTGATCGAACAGAACATGGCCGACCCGGGTTTTGGCGTAGAGCGGCTTAGCCGGGAAATGGGCATTTCTCGGGTGCAGCTCTACCGCAGAGTGCAGGGCTTGCTACAGAAAAATGTGAATGAATACATTACCGAAATCAAGCTGCGGAAGGCGAAAATGCTCCTGACCGAAAGCACCAAAACCGTCGCCGAAGTTGCCTATGAGACAGGATTCAGCTCACCGGCCAACTTTACAACCTTTTTTAAACAACAAACCGGCCGGACGCCCTCCGACTACCGTAAGTCGCCGGCCGGGCAATCGTAAAACAACGTACTGATGAATCGTTTCTTCTGGCTTACCCTCGCCCTGGCCGGGTTAGTGACCGGTTGTGTCCGGCAAAAACCACCTGTTACTGTTCAGACCCAGGCCCTGACCATTACCGATGTTGCCCGCAAACGGGATATTCCGGTGACCCTCTACAACGCATCAGCCTTGCCCGCCCGGAAAAAGCAGCTGGTCATTATCAATGCCTGCTATCAGTGCGGCAGCAATGTCTATTCGTTTCTGGCCGAAAAACTGGCCGGTATGGGTTATTTCGTCGTTGGTATTCAGCATGACCTCGCCAGTGATCCGCCGATCGCGACAGAAGGCGATCTGTACAAGCTCCGGATGCCGGCCTGGGAAAGCGGTGTGCAGAACGTACAGGCCGTTATTGCCGAACTGCACCGCGCATACGGCCGCATTGACACCAAAAATCTGATCCTGATCGGGCATTCGATGGGCGGCGACATTAGCATGCTGTATGTACAGCAACACCCGGAACAGGTGGCCAAAGCCATTACGCTTGACCATCGCCGGATGCCGGTTCCCCGCCTGAGCAAACCGGCCATCCTGACCATCCGCGCCGATGAGTTCGAAGCGGATAAAGGCGTATTACCAACGCCCGCCGAACAAAAGAAGACCGGCATTAAAATTATCCGCATGACCCGCGTCAAACACGGCGACCTGAGCGACATCGGCAGTCCGGAACTGAAGGAAGAAGTGCGGAATATGGTCGTGCGGTTCATTGAACGGGGCCAGTAACGGCCTATCCCGTTGTATCATTGCCAAAACACCATGCAACAACGCCAAAGGTGCGCCTCTAATAAATCACCACAACTAACTGTAGTACAGAAAATTATCATTTTGATCTAATCTAAAGCATTCCGGGCGGAAATCAAAAGTGCCCATTCGGCGTCTTTCGTAGCTTTGACCTATTCAATGCGTTTCCGAAGACACCGTTATGGCAAGAACACAGCGTATTTTCTTTTGGTCAGTGACCGCAGCGTTAGGCGGATTTCTGTTTGGTTTTGACACAGCCGTTATCTCAGGCGCGGAGCAATCATTGCAGGCGTTGTGGGACCTGACGACACTGGAACACGGCCTGACTGTCTCTATCGCCCTGATCGGTACTGTCATCGGTTCGATGCTGGGCGGTATTCCGGCCGAGCAGCTGGGCCGGAAGAAAACATTGTTCTGGATCGCGATTCTGTATCTGGTATCGTCGCTGGGGTCAGCCCTGGTCAGCAACTGGCACCTGTTTCTGATCTTCCGCTTTCTGGGCGGACTGGGCGTGGGCGCCTCATCGGTGGCCGCTCCGATGTATATCACCGAAATTTCACCGGCCAAATCACGCGGCCGGCTGGTGGCCATGTTCCAGTTCAATGTGGTACTGGGTATCCTGATTGCGTATCTGTCGAACTTTCTGCTGCAAGACATCGGCGATAATGCCTGGCGCTGGATGCTGGGCGTTCAGGCTCTGCCGTCGCTGCTGTTCCTGATTGCCGTTCAAAATATTCCGGAAAGCCCGCGCTGGCTGCTGCTGAAAAAAGGGCTGGTCGACGAAGCCCGTGAAGTGCTCCGGATGATCGATCCGGAGTCGTTCGGCCAGATTTTGCTAACCCTGCAACTCAGCGCCCATCCGGCCGACGGCACCCCGCAGCAAGCGCCCCGCCTGTTTTCGGCCCGTTACAAGACCCCGATTATGCTGGCCGTACTGTTTGCGGTCTTTAATCAGGTGTCGGGCATCAACGCCATTATTTATTACGCGCCGCGTATTTTTGAAATGACCGGTCTCGGCAAAAGCTCAGCCCTGTTGTCTTCGGTCGGTATCGGGGTAATCAACCTGACCTTTACCCTGATCTCCCTCAACCTGATCGACCGCTACGGCCGCCGTACCCTGATGATTATCGGCTCCTTTGGGCTGATTATCACCCTCGGACTTGTATCGCGGGCCTTTTATCTTGAATCCTTCAGTGGGTTGTCCGTTCCAATCTTACTCTTTATCTACATTGCCTTTTTTGCCTTTTCGCAGGGCGCGGTCATCTGGGTATTCATTTCCGAGATTTTCCCGAACGAGGTACGCGCCAGCGGGCAGGCACTGGGGAGCTTTACGCACTGGTTTATGGCCGCACTCATCACCTTCCTGTTCCCGTATTTCGCCGAGCAGGCAGGTGGGTTTGCGACGTTTCTGTTCTTCTGCGTCATGATGGTGCTACAGCTCATTTTCTGCTGGCGCGTCATGCCCGAAACGAAGGGGACCAGTTTAGAGCAGATTGAAAAAACGTTTGTCGTCCATTAATTCCTGTACCCATGTCACAATCCATTATCTGCTTCGGAGAAGTACTCTGGGATGTGCTGCCAACCGGTAAGCAGGCCGGTGGTGCCCCTATGAACGTTGCCGTTCACTTACGCAATTCCGGGATGGATGCGCACCTCATCAGCCGCGTCGGCTCAGACGAGTTAGGGATGGAATTATTGGCGTTTCTGCGCGAAAAAAACCTCCCGACGGCCTACGTGCAGGTGACCAGCACCCACCCTACCGGTGTTGCTCTTGCCAACGTCACCGACCGCAACGAGGTAGTGTATACACTGGTGCAGCCGGTTGCCTGGGACTTTATTCAGTACGACGATACATTAACCGATTTTTACAAATCATCCATTCTGGTCTATGGCAGTCTGGTTTGTCGCAGCCAGACCAGCCGCGATACCTTAAAGACCTTACTTTCACAGGCAGCGCTAAAGGTGTTTGACGTCAATCTCCGCGCCCCTTTTTATTCACAACCTGAGATTGACGACCTATTTAGTGAGGCCGATATCGTGAAGATGAATCACCATGAGCTGGCCCTTATTACCAACTGGTATAACAAACGGTTCACGCTGAACGAGCGCCAGAGTATGGAGTTTTTAAGCCGGATTTTTAACGTAAAAACCATCTGTGTTACCCGCGGCGAACGGGGTGCCATCTTACTGACACCCGATGGTTTTACGGAGCACCCCGGCTTTCAGGTATCGGTTGAAGACACCATCGGCAGCGGCGATTCATTTCTGGCCGCTTTCCTGAGCATGTATCTGGCCGGCGAAGCACCCGACCGGATCCTGCACCATGCCTGTGCGGTCGGGGCCTACGTGGCCACGCAACGGGGAGCCACACCAATGGTTACTCCCGAAGCCCTTGCAGCAGTCTATAAAAAACTTAGCCCAATACTCAATTAACCCACCGGAGCGGTGCTTAGTCAGCATACGAACACCGCTCCCTTTGTATGTACCAAACCTATGATGAACCGATAGACCGCCCGCAGGCTTACATATAGCCTGCGGGCATCTATCCAAACTAACCGGTGCTATCTCCTGATCCACCTGCCGTAACGTAGTACGAAGCCTGGCTTTGCCGGGCTTTTTTTGTATAAATTTACCAGGAAAGAGCATGTACTTTCCTATGAATCAAGGGCTTCACCGGCGCCGTTTGCTCACTTCCAAAATAAAAATAATAAACCAGGACCGGCCGTACGGGTTTGTTTAACGATGGCATTAAGCAACGTTATGACAAACGGTATAGATATACAAAAGCGTACATTAGGCATTTCTTTCCTGACTAATCACCTGACGCATATTTGTTTATGGGCTCCATCGGTCGATACGGTTTCGGTCGCTGTCTGCGACAAGGACACACCTGTTGAGCTTTCAAAAAACGAATATGGGTACTGGACCGGCACCACTGATGTGCTGCAGCCCGGTGATCTGTATCAGTTTATCCTGAACGACCGGCTGCGGCGGCCTGATCCGGCGTCACTTGCACAGCCCGACGGCCCTCATGGTCCGTCAATGGCGGTCAACCTCAGCGATTTCGGCTGGACCGATCAGTCCTGGAACAACCTTGATCTTCACGAGTATATTTTTTATGAACTGCATACCGGCACTTTTTCGCCGGAAGGCACATTTGCCGGTATCGAACAGCGGCTCGACCACCTGAAAGCCCTCGGCATTACGGCTATTGAAATTATGCCGGTTGCCCAGTTTCCGGGCGCCCGCAACTGGGGATACGACGGGGTATTGCCTTTTGCCGTGCAGCATGAATACGGCGGTGCCCGTGCGCTGCAGCAGCTGGTTGACGCCTGCCACCGCAAAGGGCTGGCCGTGGTGCTCGACGTGGTCTACAATCACATCGGCCCCGAAGGCAATTACTTTAACGATTTCGGCCCCTATTTTACCAATAAGCACTGCACACCCTGGGGCGATGCGATTAACTTCGACGATGCCGGCTCGGATGGTGTACGGCGGTATGTGATCGAAAATGTGCTCATGTGGTTCCGCGATTTTCACATCGATGCGCTTCGCCTCGATGCGGTACATGCCATTAAGGACCTGAGTCCGGTACACATTCTGCGCGATATCCGTGAGCATGTTGACCAGCTCATGCAGCAGACCGGCCGCCGCCACTACCTGATCGTTGAATCGGACCTGAACGATCCGCTCCTGATCGATCAGCCGGCGGTCAACGGCTATGGCATGGACGCCCAGTGGATTGATGAGTTCCATCACTCACTGCGGGTCACAGCCGGTGGCGAACGCAAAGGCTATTACGGCGATTTTGAAGGACTTACCCATCTGGCAAAGTCCTATCAGGATGCCTATGTGTATGAAGGCCAGTACTCGTCTCACCGGGGCAAAACGTTTGGCCGGAGAGCCGAAAAAAATCCCGGGCACCAGTTTATTGTTTTTTCGCAAAACCACGATCAGGTCGGCAACCAGATGCTGGGCGAGCGGTCGGCGCAGCTGTTTGGCTTCGAAATGGCCAAACTCCTGGCGGGATCCGTGCTGGTAAGCCCGTTTTTGCCGCTCCTGTTTATGGGCGAAGAGTGGGCCGAACCGAATCCCTTTCTTTATTTCGTCAGCCATACGGATCAGGAACTGGCCGAAAAGGTACGCGAAGGCCGCAAACGGGAATTTGCCGATTTCCACAGCGACGACAGCTTCCCGGACCCGATTGCCGAAGAAACGTTCAATCAGTCGAAACTGCAATGGAAGCTGCTGGCTGAAGAGCCACACCGCACCATGTTCCGTTATTACCAGCACCTGATCCGGCTCCGGAAAGAGCAGCCCGCCCTGCGCTCCACCAACCGCTGGCAGCTGCACATTGAGGTAAACGAAACGGCTAACACCATACAGCTGCATCGCTGGCACAGCGGTCAGCATGTGCGCTGCCTGATGAATTTTTCGATGGAGACCCAAACCATCAGCCTGCCCGGACCGGCGGCACTCTGGCAAAAACTATTTGATTCCGCCGCACCCGACTGGATGGGACCGGCGGCGGCACCCGATACACTCACTGCTCCGGCGGAAGTGGCGTTACAACCCCAATCACTATTGATTTATCAGAACCATGTATAATCCAATCTCAACGTACCGGATTCAATTCCATAAAGACTTTACGTTCACCGACTTTGAACAAATCATCCCCTACCTGCACCGGTTAGGGGTTAAAACGGTATATGCCTCACCGGTTTTCGAAGCGACGCCCGGCAGCACCCACGGCTACGATGTTGTTAACCCGCAAGGCATTAACCCCGAAATTGGCACACTGGAGCAGCTCCGGACGATCAGCGGGCAGTTAAAGGAACTGAATATGGGCTGGATTCAGGATATTGTCCCGAATCACATGGCCTTTGCCACGACAAATAAGTGGCTGATGGATGTGCTCGAAAAAGGGCAGTTATCGGCCTATGCTTCGTTTTTTGACCTGACCTGGAACAGCCCGGTCTATCACGGCCGGCTCATGGTCCCGTTTCTGGGCTCGCCCCTGCATGAGGTGGTAGAAAACGGCGAACTAAACATCGCCTGGCAGAACGACCGCTTTGAACTGGTTTATCACGAATCGGCCTACCCGCTGCAACTCCGGTCCTATGCGACCATCCTGCATGCCTGTCCGGAACAGGCCAGTGATGCGATCCGGCTCCTGCTTGAACAAATCCACCAGCTTCAGCAGGTAAAAGATCCGGATGCCTGGCGCGCGGGCTTCGACGAAATCAAACTACAGCTCATGGCATTACACAACGACGGCGCCACGCGGGTGTACATCGAAGCCTGTCTGCACCACATCAACGACCAGCCTGAGCTGATTAAAGCCATTGCCGATGAGCAGCTGTACCGGCTCTGCTACCACCAGGAAACGGATTACCAGATCAACTACCGGCGTTTTTTTACCGTCAACGGCCTGATCTGCCTTAATATCCAGCATAAACCGGTTTTCGACGCAACCCACACACTGATTAAACAACTGGTGGACGAAGGCGTTTTCCAGGGCCTGCGCGTCGACCATATCGACGGACTGTCTGACCCGACGCTGTACCTCGAAAACCTCCGCGAGCTGGCGGGAGACGAGACTTATATCGTTGTTGAAAAAATTCTGGAACCCGACGAAAAACTGCCTTCGTACTGGCCCATCCAGGGAACAACGGGTTACGGCTACCTGTCGATGGTCAATAACCTCTTTACCCGTACCAAAAGCGAGACGAGCTTTACCCGCTTTTACCAGCAGCTCCTGGGCGAAAAAATAAAGATCCACCAGGAACTCAACGAGAAAAAAGCCTATATCCTGTTCGAACACATGGCCGGCGAGCTGGATAACCTGACCGATTTCTTCCGGGAGCTTGACCTTGTGCCGCAGGACGAACTGGCTGCCGTACCGGCCGATATGCTCCGGCAAACCATTGGCCGGTTCCTGATCCAGTGCCCGGTTTACCGGTATTATGGTAACCAGTTCCCGCTCGGCAAGCCGGAGACAACAGCCGTTGCTGACCTTTTCGCACGCATCCGCCGGCATACTCCCGAACTGGAGCCAGGCATTGCCCTGCTTGAAAAAGCCATGCTGGAACAGCCGCTCCTGAACGATGCGGATTATAACAGCCGGGCAGTCAGTTTTTACCAGCGCTGCATGCAGTTTACCGGCCCGCTGATGGCCAAGGGTATGGAAGACACGCTGATGTATACCTACAACCGCTTTATCGGCCACGATGAAGTCGGCGACTCGCCTACGTTCTTCGGCCTGACCGTACCTGAGTTTCACCGGCTCATGGCCGACCGCCAGGCGAACTGGCCGCTGGCGCTTAACGCAACCTCGACCCACGACACCAAGCGGGGCGAAGATGTACGCAGCCGCCTGAATGTGCTAACCGACCTGACCGACGAGTGGATCAGAACGGTAACCGAATGGCAGTCGCTCAACGAAGACCTCAAAACGGCGTGGCAGTCGCCGGATGATCCGGAACTGACCCACGCGCCCGACGCCAACGACGAGTATTTTATTTACCAGACTCTGATCGGAGCACATCCGATGCCGGAGCAGGATGCATCGGATTTTGCCGGGCGGCTGGAAGAATACCTCGAAAAAGCGTTGCGGGAAGCAAAACGGCATTCGTCCTGGAACGAGCCCAATGAAGCCTACGAACAGGCTGCCAAAGATTTCGCGACCGGACTGCTGGATAAAAACCGTCCGTTCCGGCAACAGTTTGACCGGTTCCGCAGCAAGGTCGCTGATTTCGGCATGGCCATTTCGCTGGCGCAGGTGCTGCTCAAATTCACCTGTCCCGGTACACCCGACGTTTATCAGGGCTGCGAAGGCTGGGACCTTAGCCTGGTGGATCCCGACAACCGGCGGCCGGTCGATTACGAGCTCCGCAACAGCGACCTGAGCGGACTCGATACGGGCGGATTGTCAGACGGCTGCGACCATTTATGGGCCTGCCGGTACGACGCCCGCATCAAGCAATGGCTGATCCGGCAGTTGCTTCAGGAACGGCAGACGCATCCCGACTTGTTTGCCCACGGCCAGTATATGCCGCTTACTGTAACCGGCACCTACAAAGATCAGGTCATTGCCTTTGCGCGGCGCCACAAACATACCTGGGTAGTTGTGGCCGTACCGCTCGGGCTGGCGCTTCTGTGCGAGGAGCAGCAAACAACCCTCGACGCGCTCGACTGGAAAGATACCCGCATTCTGCTGCCCGACGAAGCACCGGCCTATTGGGTCAGCCAGCTGCATCAGGCAACCGGCAACACACAGGAAGGCATTGCGGTAAAGGCTGTTTTCGACAGCCTGCCGCTGGCGTTGCTGCACCTTCCCTATGTTCCGAAAGACCGTAAAGCCGGTGTACTGATGCACATCACCTCACTGCCATCGGCGTTCGGCATCGGCGATTTCGGGCCGGAAGCCTACCGGTTTGCCGACGCGCTCAACCGCAGCCATCAGGCCTACTGGCAGATTCTGCCGCTCAATCCGGTGGAGGCCGGACAGGGTCACTCCCCCTACAGCTCGACCTCCAGCATGGCCGGCAGTCCGTTGCTGATCAGTCCGGAGCTACTGGCCGCGGAGGGGCTTCTCGACCCCGACGACCTGAAGGCCTATGCACAGCCGGTCAGCGACCGCGTTGATTTTACGGAAGCCGGCACCCGCAAGGCTCACCTGTTTGAGAAGGCCTACCGCGCGTTTCTGAGCGGCCATTCCGGTCACCGGCAGCGGCAGTTTGATGCCTTTTGTGAGCAGGAAGCCTCGTGGCTACAGGACTATGCCCTTTATGCTACCCTGACAGAGCATTTTGGCGGTAAGCCGTGGTCGCTCTGGCCGGACGAATACAAACTCCGCGATGTGGAGGCACTGAAGGCGTTTGCCGGAAAAAAAGCCGATGCCATCCGGAAAGTAAAATGGCTGCAGTTTGTCTTCATGCAGCAGTGGCAGCAGTTGCGGACCTACTGCCATCACCGGGGCATTCAATTCTTCGGCGATTTACCGTTTTATGTTAGCTACGATTCGGTAGATGTCTGGGCCAACCGTGAATTTTTCAGCATCGATGAGAACGGTGCCATGACCGGCGTGGCCGGTGTTCCTCCCGACTATTTTAACGCCGACGGGCAGCTCTGGGGCATGCCGGTATTCCGCTGGGATGTACTGAAAAACCATCGTTACGGCTGGTGGGTTGAGCGGATCCGGAAGAATATGGAGCTATACGACCTGCTGCGGCTCGACCATTTCCGCGCCTTCGCCGATTACTGGGAAGTTCCGGCCCACTCCAACACGGCAAAAAACGGGCAATGGAAACAGGGGCCGGGCGCCGATTTCTTCCTCGTCATGCAGCAGGAACTGGGCGATCTGCCGTTTGTGGCCGAAGACCTGGGCGATATCAACGAAGGCGTCTATCAGTTACGGGATGCGTTCGGGATGCCGGGCATGCGGGTGGTGCAGTTTGCGTTCGGTGCCGACATGGCCGACAGCGTCAACATTCCGCACCACTACGTACCGAATGCGATTGCCTATACCGGCACGCATGATAACAACACGACCCGTGGCTGGTTCCGGAAAGATGCCACCCCGTCTCACCTCCGGCGGCTAAACAGCTATCTGGGCCATGAGGCGTCGGAGGCATCGGTGCACCTGGTGTTGGGACGCATGGTGTATGCGTCTGTAGCCCGTACCGCCATCTTACCGCTTCAGGATATATTGGGGCTTGACGAAACGGCCCGTATGAATACACCGGCCTCAGCATCAGGCAACTGGGGCTGGCGTTTACAGCCGGAGCAGTTCAGTCCGGAGGCCGAGCAGCTGCTCCGTGATCTGGCCAGAACCTACAGCCGCTGGTAATTTTTGCGTTTTCCTGTACTTACCGGTTGTCCGCAAATGAACGAACATCGTCCGTTTACGGACAACCGACCACAGTCCGGCTAAACAAAAAACACTCATAATCAGCCGGTTATTTTTTTGGTATACCGTTTGGTTTACAGTTAACGCTATAGCTGTTTACTTTCGACGTTTTAGACAGCTACCCTGCCAGAACAGTAAACAAACGAGTCATGCTGAAGAATTATCTCAAGATCGCGGTCCGGAACCTCTGGAAAAACAAAACGTATGCCCTCATTAATGTGCTGGGTATGTCTGTCGCCTTTGCCAGTTGCCTGCTGTTATTTCTGACAGCCTACCACGAGCTTTCGTTCGACAACTTCCAGGAAAACGGGAAGCAGTTGTTCATGATCTATCAGCAGACCGGTGCCAAAGACAAATCGGAAACCATGCCGGCTCCGCTGGAACCGGCCCTGCGCAAGGAGTTTCCGCAGCAAATCGCCAACATTTCCCGCGTTGTTGGTAGTGACAGCTACATCCGGTACAACAATAAGGAAGTAGTCGAAAATGTTCAGTTTGTTGATGCCGGTTTCCTGAACATGTTCAGTTTTCCGGTATTGAACGGACAGAAAAGTGCCGGTGCACTCCGTAACCTCAGCAGCATTGTTTTGACCGAAACGACGGCAAAAGCCATATTCGGAACGGAGAATCCGGTCGGCAAAACGGTTCAGATGAAGCAGCAGGAGCGCTGGAGCCCGTTTGTGGTGTCGGCCGTAGTTGCCGATACGCCGGAAAACTCAAGTGTCCGGTTCGATGCCCTGGCCCGTTTTGAGGCGGAAGCCGATTACCACATCCACAAAGACACATGGGATAACCGTTACCATAACACCTACATCCAGTTAATTCCCTCGGTGACGCAAGCCTCAGTCGAAGAACAGCTTCGTGGCTTTGTCAAAAAATATTATGCCGGTAATATTAAGAACCTGAAACGGGATGGTGGTCAGCCCGACGAAAAGGGCGACCTGCTGAGCCTGCGCCTGCTGCCGTTTGCGGAGATGCACTTCGCGACGGAGCTTGGCGGTGGCAGTGTGATGGCCATCAAGAAATCATACCCCTACCTGCTGCTGATTGTAGCTGGTTTTATTGTCTTAATTGCCTGCATCAACTTTATTAACCTCTCAACCGCCCGTTCGCTTACCCGCGCCCGCGAGGTAGGCATGCGGAAAGCGCTGGGCGCGATCAAAAGCCAGCTGATTTTCCAGTTCTGGGGCGAAGCGCTGATTCTGTGCCTGATTGCCTTGTCGATTGGCGGGTTGCTGGCGTGGTCCCTGCTGCCGGAGCTGAAAAGTATATTTAAAAGTGCCACGTCTATTACGTACCTGAAACAGCCGGTCATTCTGATCAGCCTGTTGGCCGGATTTCTGTTCATTACGCTGGTGGCCGGTGGCTATCCGGCGTGGTTTATCACCCGGTTCAGCACGGTGAAAGTACTGAAAGGTTCGCTGTCGATCGGGAAGGCCGGTTCGCTCCGCAATGTGCTGCTGATCGTTCAGTTTGGCATTGCCACGCTGCTCATGATCTGCACGCTGGTAGCCTGGCAGCAGATGAATTTCCTGCAGAACATGCCGCTGGGCTTCAACGAAGATCAGGTCATCAGTATCCCGATCAACGGCGGGGTCAATGGCCGGCAGGCGCTGAAACTCTTCCGCGACCGGGTAGCGCAGGAACCGAACGTGCTAAGCGTAACGGGGGCCTACAAAAATTTCGGCCGTGGCCGCGATGGGTCAACCTTTACGTCTATTGTCGGGTTTGAGCACAAAAACCGCGAGGTGAAAACGCACTGGCAAATCGTTGATTACGATTACCTGAAAACACTGGATATCAAACTCATAGCGGGCCGTGACTTCTCAACGCAGTTCGCTACCGATTCGACCGAAAGCATTATCATCAACGAGGAGATGGCGAAGCAGCTGAACGAGAAAAATCCGGTCGGCACCCTGCTGAACGTCAATCCCGATCAGCCGATGCGCGTCATCGGCGTGGTAAAAAACTACCACCACGAAAGCCTGAAACGCACGATTCAGCCCAACTCATTGATTCTGGATCCGAAAACGCCCTTGTTTTACATTCTGGTCAAAGTAAGACCTGACAATGTACCGGCCACAATGGCAACGATGGAGCGGGTCTGGAAAGAAATTTCGCCTAAAGGCCAGTTCCAGGGCAGTTTCCTGGACGAAAACACCAACCGGCAGTACCAGAACGAAAAACGGTTGTCGCAGCTTTTCATCAGCGCGGCGGTACTTGCCATTCTGCTGTCGTGTATGGGACTGTTTGCCATTGCGGTGATGGTAATGGCGCAGCGCCGGAAAGAGGTCGGTGTCCGGAAAGTGCTGGGCGCGTCGGTAAGCAGCATCGTATTACTGCTGTCGAAAGACTTCCTGAAACTGGTCATCACGGGCATTGTGATTGCCTCACCAATTGCCTGGTACGCCATGAATCAGTGGCTGCAGGATTATGCCTACAAGATCACCATTGAGTGGTGGGTATTTGCCGTGGCGGCCCTGGCGGCCATCCTGATCGCGTTCTTCACCGTTTCCTTCCAATCCATCAAAGCCGCCCTCACCAACCCGGTGCGGTCACTAAAGAGTGAATGAGTGATTGAGCGATTGAGTGATTAAGTGGCTACCGCAAGGTTATCGGGTGACCAGTGCGGTTGTTTCCTATCCAACCGCTCAATCACTCATTCACACAATCGCTCAATAATTCAATCGCCCAATCACTCAATTCTTCAAATACTATGATCCGGAACTATCTTAAAATCGCGTGGAGGAACTTGTGGAAGAACAAGATGTTCTCCTTCATTAACATCATGGGCCTTGCGCTGGGCATGACGTGCAGTCTCCTGATTACGCTATGGGTACAGGATGAACTGGCGATGGACCGCTTCCATAAAAACGATAAGCGGCTGTACCGGGTGATGGAGAACCAACACTACACGGGTGTGATCAACACCTATCCGTCGACGCCGGGCCTTCTGGCCGACAACATCACTAAGGACATTCCGGAGATTAAAATGGCCAGCCAGATGCTGTGGGAAGAAAGCCCGCTGTTTACTGTCGGCAGTACGTTTGAGAAAGAAAAAGGCCGGTATGTGCAGGGCGATTTCCTGACGATGTTTTCGTTCGGGCTGGCCCAGGGCGATCCGAAAACGGCGCTTAAACGGCCCGATGGTCTGGTGATTTCGAAAAAGCTGGCCGACAAATACTTTAAGGGACAGGACCCGATCGGCAAAACCATACGTATCGACAACAAGGACGATGTCATTGTAACGGGTGTGCTGGCTGATATTCCGGAAAACTCTTCGCTCAAATTTGATTTCCTGATGAGCTATGACCGCTGGCTGAAAAGCAACGAGTGGGCCAAACAGTGGGGCAACAACGGCCCGCGCTGCTACGTGCTCCTCGCCGAAAACACGTCTATCGACAAGGTCAATGCGAAGATCAAAAACTACATCAAAACCAAAAATAAGGACAGCAATGTCGAGCTGTTCCTGCAGAATTACGGCGAATCGTACCTCTACGGAAAATGGGAATCCGGCGTCCAGACCGGTGGCCGCATCGAGTACGTACGCATCTTTTCGATTGTCGCGATCTTTATTCTGGTCATTGCCTGCATCAACTTCATGAACCTCGCCACGGCCCGTTCGGTGAAACGCGCCAAGGAGG
Source organism: Arsenicibacter sp. R0_47 (assembly GCF_057652235.1). NCBI lineage: Bacteria > Pseudomonadati > Bacteroidota > Cytophagia > Cytophagales > Spirosomataceae > Arsenicibacter > Arsenicibacter sp. R0_47. Next base: position 108,809 of record NZ_JBYFCJ010000017.1, read on the forward strand.
TCGGTATCCGGAAAGTAGTGGGCGCTTACCGAAACAGCCTGATCGGCCAGTTTATCGGTGAGTCGGTCCTGATCGCCTTTCTTGCCCTGACATTTTCGGTCATGCTGGTGCTCATCTTACTACCCACATTCAACTCGCTGACCGAAAAACAGCTGGCATTCAGCATTACCAACCCGATACTGCCCGCGCTGCTGATTGGCCTGACGCTGCTGACCGGCCTGCTATCAGGCAGTTATCCGGCCCTGTTCATGTCGTCGCTCAACCCGATTGTTGTGCTGAAAGGGGCGCTGAAATTTAAGCCGAGCGCCACGCTGTTCCGCAAAGGGCTGGTGGTATTTCAGTTCGGGCTGTCGATCATGCTGATTCTGGGTATGATTGTCATTTACCGGCAACTGAACTTTATCCAGACCAAAAACCTCGGCTACGACCGCGACAACCTGCTGTATATGCCGCTCGAAGGTGACCTGCAAAAGAACTTTGCCACGTTCCGGCAGGAACTGGTCAAACAACCGGGCATCAGTGGGGTAACCTGCTCGCAGTCGGACCCGCTCGAAGTCGGCAGCTCGACGATGGGCGTTACCTGGCCGGGCAAGGATACGACTCAGCAAATACTGTTCGCGCAAAACGCGGTGTCTTACGAATACATCAAGACGATGCAGATTAAGCTGCTGGCAGGCCGTGAGTTCAGCCCGGATTTCGGCGTAGATACCAGCAACTATATCATCAACGAATCGACGGCGAAGAAAATGGGCTATCAGGTGCCCGAAAAAGCCGTCGGTAAGCAGATGACCATGTGGGATAAAAAAGGGACGATTATCGGGGTAATGAAGAACTTCCATTACAACTCGCTGCACGAAAATATTGAGCCACTGATCCTGCGCCTGCAACCAAAACAGGAGAACTGGGGGATTGTGCTGATACGGGCCGAAGCCGGGAAAACCCGCGAGGCGCTGGCAAGCATGGAAAAGGTGTTCAAGCAGTTTAACCCGAATTTCCCGTTCAAGTACCTGTTTACCGATCAGGAGTTTGCCAACAGCTACAAGGCCGAAAATACGGTCAGCAAGCTGTCGAACTACTTTGCGTTCCTGGCTATTTTCATCAGTTGCCTGGGCCTGTTCGGGCTGGCCGCTTTCACCGCCGAACAGCGGACCAAAGAGATCGGCGTCCGGAAAGTGCTGGGTGCCTCGGTGCCGAATCTGGTCGGGATGCTGTCGAAGGATTTTGTGAAGCTGGTCCTGATTGCCGCCGTGATTTCGTTTCCGGTTGCGTGGTACTTCCTGTCGGGCTGGCTCGAAAAATTCGCCTACCGCATTACATTTGAGTGGTGGTTCTTTGTAGCCGCCGCCCTCATCGCCATGGCCATTGCCCTGCTGACCGTAAGCTACCAGGCCATCAAAGCCGCGCTTATTGATCCGGTAAAGTCGCTGAAGTCGGAGTAGCCCCTGCAACATCATGTTTCTAAATTACATAAAAATTGCGTGGCGGAACCTGATCCGGAACCGTACGTTTTCGGCCATCAACATCGTCGGGCTGGCCATCGGGCTGGCCACCTGTCTGCTCATCAGCCTGTATGTACTGGATGAACTGAGCTACGACCGGTTCCATGCCAAAGCAGACCGCATTGTGCGGGTTATTTTCCGGGGCTCTTCCTCCGGTGGCCGCATCAACGAATCAACCGTGATGCCGCCCGTGGCCCAGACCCTCCGCCGCGACTACCCCGAAGTGCTCGAAGCCACCCGCCTGCGCGATGCCGGTTCGCCGCTGATCAGCTATGGCAGCAAGACGTTCAAGGAATCGTCCATCGCGTTTGTCGATTCGAATTTTACGCAGGTTTTCACCCTGCCTTTCGTCGAAGGCGATCCGAAAACGGCGCTGATTCAGCCCAACACGGCGGTTATCAGCGAGACGATGGCCCGGAAGTATTTCGGTTCTGCCAACCCGATGGGCCATATCCTGACCATCAAAAGCTGGAATACGTCGCTTAAAATCACCGGCGTAATGCAGGACATTCCGGCCAATTCGCACTTCCACAAAGACATGCTGATGGCTATGGCCGGTAATCAGGAGGCCCGTTCCCCGTCGTGGATGATGTCGGAATATTATACCTATCTGGTGTTGCCCGACGGTTATAACTACAGACAACTGGAGGCAAAACTGCCGCAGGTCATCGAAAAATACATCGGCCCGCAGCTACAGCAAGGCATGGGCATGAGCCTCGCCGAGTTCCGCCGGAAAGGCAACGACATCGGGCTGTACCTGCAACCGCTGACCGACATTCACCTGCATTCCGACTTCGCGTTCGACCTGTCGGCGCCGGGCAACCGGCAGTATGTGTATCTCTTCAGCGTCATTGCCGCCTTTATCCTGATCATCGCCTGCATCAACTTCATGAACCTGTCAACGGCCGGATCGGCCAAACGGGCCCGTGAGGTCGGCATCCGGAAAGTGCTGGGATCAGTGCGGCAGAGCCTCGCCAGCCAGTTCCTGATTGAGTCGATGCTGCTGACGGCATTTGCGCTGGTGCTGGCATATTGCCTGGTACTGATGGCGCTGCCCGCTTTCAATGAATTTGCCGGTAAAACCCTCAGTGTTAACCTGCTGGCGCGCCCCTGGATACTGCCCGCCATCCTGCTGTTCGGGTTGTTCGTCGGTCTGCTGGCGGGGAGCTATCCGGCGTTTTTCCTGTCATCCTTTAAACCGGTTGCCGTGCTGAAAGGCGGCACGTTCAAGGCTGTACCTAACCGGCTGAATCTCCGGAGCGGACTGGTTGTCTTTCAGTTTTTTATTGCTGTCACGCTCATTGCCGGTACGCTGGTCGTGTATCGTCAGCTGAGTTATATTCAGCACAAAACGCTGGGTTACACCAAAGAACAGGTACTGGTACTGCCGGAGACCTGGCTGCTGGGCGATAAGGAAGCCGCGTTTCGTGAAGAAATCGTACGGGATGCGCGGGTGCTCAACGCCAGTGTCTCAGGCTATGTCCCGGCGGGCCCGTCCAACAACAATAACTTTTTCGTTTCGCCGGAAACCAATGCGTCGCAGCTGGTCAAAACCCTGCGCTACGACGTTGATTACAACTACCTGTCGGTGCTGGGCATGAAACTTGCCGCCGGCCGGAATTTCTCCCGGGCATACGGCACGGATTCGTCGGGGGTAATTCTGAACGAGACCGCCGCTAAAACCTTTGGCTGGGCGCAAAATGCCATCGGCCACCACATTACGCACACGGACAACGACGGCACACAACGCACGTTTACCGTGATCGGGGTCGTGAAAGACTTCCATTTCAAGTCATTACACGAAGCTATTTCGCCCCTGGTGATGGTACTGGGCCGGAATACCGGCACGATCATTCTCAAAGTAAATCCAACTGACATCAGCGGTTTACTGGCAACATTGCAGCAGAAATGGCAGCAGCTGATGCCCGACGCGCCCTTTACCTACTCCTTTCTGGATGAGCGTTTTGCCAATACCTACCGCGCCGAACAGAATACGGGCCTGATTCTGGGCCTCTTCTCGGGCCTGACCATTTTCATTGCCTGCCTCGGCCTGTTCGGGCTGGCGATGTTCACCGCCGAACAGCGGCAGAAGGAAATCGGTGTCCGGAAAGTACTGGGCGCTTCTGTCATGAGCGTGGTAGCGCTCCTGTCAGCCGATTTTCTGAAACTGGTCGGCATCGCATTGGTACTGGCGATTCCGATTGCGTGGTATGCCATGAGCGTCTGGTTGCAGGACTTTGCTTACCGCATTGAGCTGGACTGGTGGTTGTTTGCCCTCGCCGGTATATTGGCCATCGTCATTGCGCTTGCCACGGTCAGTGCCCAGAGCATCAAAGCCGCCCTGGTCAACCCGATACGGTCATTAAAGAGTGAATGAGCGAAAGGGTGAAAGAGCGGCCCTTCGTTGCGGTGAACGGGTAGCGGGTATCCAGCATCTCGGCCGTAGTCAAAACTATGTCTTCTATGTGGCTATGTGGTGAAATAAACCTTTGATTATCAGAATTAATACACCTGACATTCTACGATTTATAACAGCAAATACATGATAAAAAGTTATTTCCTCACAGCCCTGCGTGCGCTGAAGCGCAACTGGAGCTATTCGGTCATTAACGGGCTGGGCCTGACGCTGGGCCTCACCTGCTGCCTGTTGCTTTTTGTGGCCGTTCGCTATGAGCTCAGCTTTGACCGGCACCATGCCAATGCCAGCCACATCTACCGGATGCTTCAGGCGAGTAAAGTCGATAACGATGCCAAACCCAATACCGGCATTCCGCACCCGGCCATTGCCGCCCTCCGCAATGATTTCCCCGACATCAAGGATCAGGTAACGATGACCAGCCGCGTAAAAACGGCGGTGGTGACCGTAAATGGCAGTCAGGGGAAACAGAAATTTCAGGAGACCGACGGTATTATCGCCCTCGCCGAACCCGAATTTTTCCGCCTCTTCAGCTACGACTGGATCAGCGGTAACAAACAGACCGCCCTCAACCGGCCCGGTACTGTCGTTTTGTCGGAACGTATTGCCCGCAAATATTTCGGCGATGCCGACCCGATGGGCAAAACCATCCGTGTCGATAACAAAATGGATTTTCTGGTAACGGGCGTTGTCCATGAGCAGCCGGCTACCAGCAGCATTCCGTTTGAAGTGCTGCTGTCGTTTGCATCGATGAAGGAATTCGGCTATACCACCAACCCCGACGACTGGCAGTCGACCTATGGCGGGGCGCACGTATACATGCAGTTGCCGGACAACCGCTCACCGGCCCAAATGGAACAGCTGCTGCTCGGTTTTGTCCAGAAATACCACAGTGCCGAGGATGTAAAACGGCTGAAATACACCCTGCAACCGCTGACCGACATTCATTTTGATCCTAAAACAACCAACTATGCCCGCCGTACCATCAGCATGGAAATGATCTGGGCCATGCTGCTCATCGGCGGATTTATTCTGGCCACGGCCTGTATCAATTTCATTAACCTTGCCACAGCCCAGGCCATCCGGCGGGCAAAAGAAGTCGGTGTCCGGAAAGTACTCGGTAGCACACGCGGGCAACTGATCCGGCAGTTTCTGGGCGAAACCAGTGTCCTGACCGGCATTGCGGTTGTGCTGGCGATGCTGGCGGGCAAACTGGCCCTGCCCTATGTCGGTGAACTGCTGAATATGCAGCCGGACGCAGTCTCGATACTCAATCCGGCGGTGATCGGCTTTCTGCTGCTTACGGGTGTGCTGACCACGGTGCTGGCCGGTTTTTATCCCGCTTTGGTCCTGTCGGGCTACCAGCCGATTCTGGCCCTTAAAGGCCGCATCAAAGCCACACGGGCCGGTCAGTACTTTACCCTGCGCCGCGGCCTGATTATCGGTCAGTTTGCTATTTCGCAGATCCTGATCATCGGCACCATCATCGCCTACAACCAGATGGAGTTCTTCCGGTCGGCCGATCTCGGTTTCAGTCATGAGGCCGTCATCACTATACCGGTTCCGCGCAACGATCCGGGGACACTCGAAAACCTGGGCGCCAAAATCAAGGGTTTACCCGGCATTAAATCCTATACGTTTGCCATGACTACGCCCTCGTCCAGCGCTAACTGGACAACCGGCTTCCGGTTCGGAAATGATACGAAAGAACCCGATTTTGGTGTGTTGATGCGCCCGGCCGACACAGCCTACGTCCATACATACGGGCTGAAACTGCTGGCCGGCCGTATGTTCCAGCCAGCCGACAGCATGCGGGAGTTCGTCATCAATGAGGCATTTATGAAAAAGCTGGGGTTCCGGCATCCGGAGCAGGTAATCGGCAAGTACCTGCGGGTTAATGGCGAAGATGTCAAAAAGCCCATTGTCGGCGTTGTGAAGGACTTCAATACCTTTTCCCTGCGGGAACAAACCCCGCCTGCGATACTGGCCTCGTTCCGGGATCAATACCGTTCGCTGGGCATCAAGCTCTCGATCCGCGAAGGTGGTGCCGATGCACTGCAGCAACTACTGAGCGAAGTAGAAACTGCCTGGTCGGCGGTTTATCCCGAGTTTGTTTTCCATTATGAATTTCTGGACGACTCGCTGGCGAAGTTCTACAAAAGTGAGCAACAGTTCTATGCGTTGTTTCGCCTGTTGGCCGGTATTGCCTTGTTTATCGGTTGTCTGGGGCTATACGGTGTTGTTGCCTTCATGGCCGAATCGCGGACCAAGGAAGTCGGCATCCGGAAAGTACTGGGAGCGACGTCGGCCCACATCGTCGGGCTGTTTTCGCTTGACTTTGTCAGACTCGTTCTGCTGGCGCTGGTCATTGCGTCGCCGGTTGCCTGGTATGTTATGGATAAATGGTTGCAGGACTTTGCCTATAAGATCAGCATTGCGTGGTGGATGTTTGCCCTGGCCGGTGTTTTTACGGTAGCAATTGCCCTGCTTACCGTCAGTTTTCAGAGCATTAAGGCCGCCATGATCAATCCGGTCAAATCGTTAAAAAGTGAGTAGTTCATGTAAAAAAAGCCTGAAAAAGGCCTGATTTTGGTAAAAAACTACCCGTATGGGTAGGGGAAAACCAAAATCAGGCCTATACTTTTGCCGGTTACAAAGTGTTCATTATTCCCGAAGGGAGCATGTATCGTAACCGAATTTCCCGATGTACCGGCCAGGCGGTTTTCCCTGGCAACTGCTTACGGCAAACACTGCCGGTGTACTTACTGTTCCTTCTTTTTAGCCTGTCCGGTACACGCGCTCCGGCGCAATCAACCGCACGGAAAGCGCAAGTGCCGGCAAGCAGCCTCCGCTTATCCGGAGCATCCGATGACTACCTGACCCTGCTCAACAGTGAAGCGCTGACCGCCGGTACTACGTTTACTCTGGAAGCATGGGTAAAGGCCGATGACTGGAAAAACACCCATTTTGCCAGTACCCTATTCTGTACGGAAGATCCCGAAACCAACCACGGTTTTGTGGTGCGGGCAGGTGGCAACCGCCCCAACGCCTACCCGACGCTGGCTCTCAGCACCTGCGAACGTGAGATTAAAGTCCGTGGCCCGCAAACCATGACTGCCGGCCGCTGGTACCACCTGGCCGCCGTTGTAAACCACCAGCTGGTGTCTCTGTATGTCGACGGACAACTGGCCGGCCAACGCACAATAGCTTCCGACTATATCCCCTCCAGAAAACCAATCCGCATCGGCGGTGCTTATTACGATAACCGCGGCCTTACCGGCCTGATTGATGACGTCCGGATCTGGAACCGCAGCCGCACAGCTGCCGAAATTCTGCGCGACCGGGCCGTAACGCTGAGAGGCACCGAAGCCGGCCTCGTTGCCTGGTTTCCGTTTGACGGTTCGGGGCCGGACCTGTTAAAGAACAAGGCCAAATCGGCCATCACGGCTGAATACGCTGGTTCGCGCGAACCCGCAACCGGTCCGGGCTTTACGCTGGCGACACAAGACGCCGGCGTCGGGCAGATCGAAGGTCCGGATGTGTTTACGGCCCGCCGTGGTCCCAGCCGGATTCAGGTACTGGTCAGCAATCACGGGCAGACAGCGCTTACACAGATCCCGCTGGAATATGCCGTAAACGACCGCGTGGTCCTGCGCGACACCCTGAACCGGAAGCTGGCACCGGGTGAATCCTTCCTCCACAAAACAACGGTTCCTGTCAACTGCGCCCCCAAAGCTGCCAGCCAGCTAACGGTTTACACCACGTTACCGGGCGATGGGCTGGCGGCCAACGACACAGCCCGTGCGCTGTACCGCGCCACCGATTCGGGCAAGGGCCGCCAGACAGTAGTCGTGTTCGATAGTGTGCTGCACAATTACGACCGCTACGGCAATCCGGCCAACACGCAGTTTCATAGCCGCCAGGTGGTACTGCCACAGGATAATGCGCGGTTCAGCCACGTTTATATGTACGTCACCCTTACCTGTCCGGCAGGCGGCTGTAGTGCAGAGGATGCCGTAGGCCGTATTTCGCTGGTTAAACACGGCAAATGGAATGAAATCGGGCGGTTCATTACGCCGTATGGAGTTGGCTGTGGCCCCTGGACAATCGACGTAACCGATTTTAAGAGCGAACTCACCGGCAACTGTATGCTTCAATCCTACATCGAAGCCTGGTGGCTGAAAGGCTGGAACCTGTCTGTCGCCCTGGAATTTATCGAAGGCGAGGCCAATCCGCTGCCCTATCAAAAAGTTACCCCGCTCTGGCAATACGACTATTTTGTCTACGGTGACCCGAAATATTGTCAGCAACTCAGTTCGTTTACCTACCAAACCAGCCCGAACGCACGGCAGCTAACCTTCCGGCAAACCATTACCGGCCACGGGCAAGGCAACACCGACAACGGAGCGGAATTCTCCCAAAAAACGCACCAGCTGGTACTGAAACAGCAGGGAGCAACCGACAGCCTGGCATTTAAGCATCTACTCTGGAAAACGGACTGCGCCCAAAACCCATGTTCGGGTCAGAAAGGGTCCTTTACCTACAGCCGCGCGGGCTGGTGTCCGGGACAGGATGTCCGGCCGTGGACAGCTACGATCCCCGTCCGGCAGGCTGGTAAGCAGGGAAGTATCGCTCCGGCAACGCCGGTGACCGTAGCCTATCAGCTTCAACCGTATCTGAACCTGAAAAACAAAGGCTACGATGACAAAATGCACATTGAGCCAAGTTACGCCATCTATGGGTACCTGATCGAAAAAAGCGACTCGCTGACAGGCTTCCTGAACTATCCTAACGTGACCTGCGAATCGGTGAACATCACTGACGGACAGCTACAGGTAACGGTCAGCAATACCGGTACCGAACCGGTTACCAGCCTGACCATCTACAGCTATGCCGACGGCGTCAGAACGGGCCGTGAAACCAGACAGGTTTTGCTGAAACCTAACACAAGGCAAACCCTTCGTTTATCACAAAAGCTTTTCATTGAACAAACCCGGTCATTCTCCGTAGTAGTCAACGCTCCGCGCGATGACAACGGCAACGATGACGTGGCAACCCTTCTCAACGCAGTCACTGTTGAGCGTACTAATTAAAACCAATTAATTATGAAACAACTGATTACTTTGCTAAGCCTTTTCGGCCTCACCGCCGCAACGGCCTTCGGGCAACCAACTTCATTGAACATCACCTGTCCACAGTCGGCAACAACCTCGTTTAACTCGGTTTCTTCGGGTGATATTCCGTCAAATTTTGTACCGCCGGCAACGAAATGCCAACGCATTTTCCGGCTGGATGATGCCTTTGCGACGGGCGGTTCAGGCAATTATGCCTATACTACCTCCTTTACGAGCGGTAGTCCGGCACCGGCCTTTCTGCCAGCCAGTACGACCGGTACCAGCGGTCAGTATTTTGCGTTCGGGCCGGGTCAGACGATGGTGACGGTAGAAGTTACGGACCAGACAACCCAGCAAAAAAAATCGTGCTCGTTTTCTGTACTCATCAAGGATGATGTCGCTCCGGAAATCAACAGCCAGACCCCTCAGCAGTTTATTTCGAAAGCAACAACAACAATGCCCGACCTGCGGAACCAGGTAACGGTCGATGAAGACTGTAACTACACTGTGTCGCAGCTACCGGCACCGGGCAGCCCGGTTTCCGGTACATCAGTCAGCCTGACGTTTATCGCTACGGATGCCTATGCCAACGCCAGCGCGCCTTACGCGGCTACATTGGTTTTACCGGGACCAACGCCATTGGATAATATACAGATCAGCGCAACCGGCGGATGTGCTACGGATGGCAAAATCACCGTATCACTTGCCGGACTACCAGACATTACTCCCCGAAGTCTTGGCGGTTTTTACCTGAGTTATATAATTGACAACGGTCCGGTCCAGACCGAACCCATCACGCTCAACGGCCCGACAGCAACGTTCCAGACAAGTGGCGGTCTGGCAGAAGGTACGCATACCATCTCTTTCATCGGAATTAGCCCGGATCCGTCAGTGGTCTTTTTACTGAATCAGTCGGCTTCGGTCTACATCGGCACACCTGCGCCGTCTATTACCAACCTGCTTTCGGTAAATCCGGGTAATACCGGCATTTGCGGCACAACGATTCAGGGTCAGGCAGTCGGTAATTCATTTGTATTTACCGGCCCTAACGGATACGTATTCAGCAATGTATTCCGGAATGCCGGCTCTTTCAATGTTTTCGCCAATACTCTGAAGGAACCGGGTCAATACACCCTGACGGTCACGTTCCCGGCAAACAATTGCGGTACGGCAACAACGGCCACCCAGACCATTACGGTCGGCGGGACGAAATGCGAATAATGTATTAGCTGCTGGTGGTTGTTTTTAGTTGCTGGTGGTTGCTGGGTTGCTGATGGTTGTTTTTAGTTGCTGGTGGTTGCTGTTGGTTGTTTCTAGTTACTGATGGTTCTGCGTTATTTGCTCTACCGGACACCGGCAACCCGGCTATCACCTGAGTGGTGGCACGACTAAAACAGGGATGCCTGGCGGTCGGGGACGCCCAGTCGGGGACGCCTAGTCGGGCCACCACTATTCACTCCACCAGCAACAACCAGTAACCATCAGAACAACCAATAACCACCAGCAACCACCAGCAACAACCAGCAACCATCAGCAACAACCAACAACCATCAGAACAACCAGCAACCATCAGAACAACCAGCAACCATCAGAACAACCAGCAACCATCAGAACAACCAGCAACCATCAGCAACAACCAATAACCATCTGTCTGACGTTTTTTTTCGTACATTAGGCTTGCCGGATCGATAAACAGCTAAGTCATGATTTACGAATATCGTCTGCCAGCTCCTTCGCTGCGGGAATATGTCAGGCTTTTGCAGCTCATTCACCTCGATTTTTCAGGGGCGGCCGTAGTTCCCTTCAAACCGTACTGGCCGCGTCCCGACAATTGCCTGGCCTTCTACCCGCGCGACCTTGAAACGGTTGAATACATCAATAACGGCCACCGGCAGGCCAAACCCCGGTCGGCTCTGATCGGGCAGCCAACGATTGTAACCAACCGTTTTGTCGGCCGCGATTTCTTTGTGTTTCAGGTTGTTTTTCAGCCCGGGGCGCTTTACCGGCTCACGGGCCTTCCTTCATCGGAACTCACCAATACCTTTGTAGATGCCGAAGCGGTGTTTTCGGCTGAGATCCGGCAGGTTAACGAACGGCTGAGCAGTACCGGCGACTACGAAGAAATGGTCCGGATTGTAGAAAACTTCCTGCATTTTCTGATACGGCGGTCACGCCGGGACAGTTTGCCGATTGACAAAGTCAGCCGGTTGATGCTGAACAACCATTCAACGCAATCACCCTCTATGCGGTCGATGGAATGGCTGGCCGGCGAGGCCTGTCTGAGCAGCAGGCAGTTTTACCGGAAAAGTGTAGAACGCCTGGGCATCAGCCCGAAACTGTTCGACCGGATTGTCCGTTTCGACCAGGCCATTAAGCTCCGCAATGCATATCCCGGCAAAGACTGGCTCAGTATCGCCCTGGAAGCGAACTATTACGATCAGAAGCACCTGATCCGCGACTTCCGCGAATTTACGGCCCTTACTCCCACGCAGTTCGCTCAGCAGGAAAGCCAGGCACCCGAACGTAGCTTCGGCATTGCCGAGCAGTAGATCAAAGGCAGGCAGTAACGGCAGCGACGTACAAACAATAACATTAACGTTTTTTAACAGGCTGCCTGTCAGGCCGGTACGTACATTCGCAGAAAAACCGCGTACCGCCCATGTTTCAGAATTACATAAAAATTGCCTGGCGCAATCTGCGGAAGCACAAAGGCTTCAGCTTCATCAATATCCTCGGCCTGGCCGTCGGGATGGCCACCGCCATGCTGATTGGCCTGTGGGTGTGGGACGAATGGTCGTTCGACCGGTTTTATGCCGGCAATGACCACCTGTACCGCGTGATGCTCAACCGCACCGCCAACGGCGAAACCACGACACAACCGAACGGACCAATACCGCTCATCGCCGCGCTGAAAGGTGAGATCCCTGAAATTGAGGCTGTTTCCGAAGAAATTACGGGCATTACCGGCCGCGCCGACGGGCTGCGCGCCGGCGATACCAAACTCATCCGGACCGGTCAGTTTGTCGGCGCTGACTACCTGCATCTGCTGGGCCTGCCACTATCGGCCGGTGATCCACGCACCGCCCTCATTGAACCCAATGCCATTGTCCTGACCCACGAAACGGCACAGGCACTTTTCGGGAAAACCGATCCGCTGAATAAGCTCATCCGCTGGAATAACCAGCTGGACCTGAAAGTAACCGGTGTGCTCCAACCGATCCCTGCCAATACCTCTCTCACGTTTCAGTACCTGATGCCCACGGCTTTTCTGAACGCCAATGTGCCGTGGATGAAGGATATGCAAACCGACTGGAACAATAACCTGACACAGGTCATTGTGCGCCTGAAAACAGGCAGCGACTTCGCCAAAGTATCCGGCAAAATCAAAGGCATGATCAAACGCCACAACCCGCAGTCTATTTTTGAGGTGTTTCTCCACCCGCTTACTGATACACACCTGTACGGAGAGTTTAAAAACGGGCAGAACGCCGGCGGCTTCATCCGGTATGTCCGGTTGTTTGCCATTGTCGGGCTGCTGGTGCTGCTGATTGCCTGCATCAACTTCATGAACCTGTCGACGGCCCGGTCGGGGAAACGGGCACGGGAAGTCGGTATCCGGAAAGCGGTGGGTTCGCTGCGCAGCCAGCTGGTCGGGCAGTTCCTGAGTGAATCCCTGCTGATGAGCGCCATTGCTCTCATTCTGTCACTGCTCATCGTCTGGCTGACACTGCCGGCCTTCAACTACCTGACCGAAAAGCGGCTGGCCTTTCCTTTTTTCTATCCGGTATTCTGGCTGCTGGCCGTCGGGTTTGCGCTGGTTACAGGACTGCTGGCAGGCAGCTATCCGGCCTTTTACCTCTCGTCGTTCAACCCGGTGCGCGTACTAAAAGGGACGATAGCAGCCGGTCGTCAGACTAGCTGGCCCCGGAAAGTATTGGTTGTGACGCAGTTTACCATTTCCATCGGACTGATCATCAGCGCATTTGTCGTCTACCAACAGCTGGATTACGCCCGTAAACGCCCGACCGGTTATCTGCCCGACCGGCTGATGATGGTGACCATGACCGACGATCTCCGCCGGCAATACGACGGGCTGCAAAGCGAACTCATGCGGTCAGGGCTGGTCGAAACGATAACGAAGGCATCAAGCCCGGCCACCACCATCCTGAACGATACCCGCGTCGACTGGTCGGGGAAGGCCCCCGACGAAATTATGCGGCTGAATCTGATCTCGGCCTCCCCAAGCTACCTCCGGACGATGGGGACCAGGCTGGTTGCCGGCCGTAACTTCAGCGTGACCGGTGCCGACTCCAACGCTGTAATCCTGAATCAGGCCGCCGTAAAAGCCATGCGGCTCAAAAACCCGGTCGGGCAGGAAATGGCCATGGTCTGGAATCCCGGCCAGCGCCTGCATGTGATTGGTGTGATGGAAAACAGCATTATCGAATCACCCTACATGCCCGTCAACCCGCTCATGCTGACCACCGGCCAGGCCTTTGATGACTGCATTATTTTCCGGCTTTCCGACCATATCGACACCCGGCAAGCGCTCACGCAGATTGCCCCCCTTTTCGAAAAATTTAACCCCGCCTATCCGTTTGATTACCAGTTTGTGAGCGACGAATACGGACGCAAGTTCCATCAGGAAGAGCTGGTCGGCCAGCTGGCGGGCATCTTCGCCCTGCTGACGGTTTTTATTTCGTGCCTTGGCCTGTTTGGGCTGGCCGCGTATCTGATGGAGCAACGTACCAAGGAGATCGGGATCCGGAAAGTTCTCGGTGCCGGTATCAGCACCCTCTGGCTGCTCCTCTCCCGCGACTTTGTGGTGCTGGTACTCGCTGCCTGCCTACTGGCGGGTCCGCTGGCGGCCTGGTTGCTCAATGACTGGCTTAGTACCTTCGACTACCGCATCAGCCTGAATATCTGGTTATTTGTACTGGCCGGCGCCCTGGCCATCCTGATCGCCCTGGCGACAGTTTCGTACCAAAGCCTGAAAGCCGCACTGGTGAATCCGGTCCGGTCGCTCCGGTCAGAATAAAGGTGGCTCCGGTCAGGCAGGCTGACCGGAGCCATTACGCCGTGCCCGCTTGTACGAGGGCAGGAACTAACGGCCCGGAGCAAATGTTCTGAGATAATTTTCTAACCAATACCAAGCGAAAATGATCCCTCAGGTTTATCAGACATTTGCCGACAGGCTTATCCGGCAGTTAACAGAAGATCAACGTTTTATCGGTGTTGCCGCAGGCGGATCGTGGAGAGACCGGCAGATGGACCGCTTCTCCGATGTTGATCTGGTTATTGTACACGATACAGCTGCACTTTCTACGGAAGTCCGGAAGGCAGTAGCCCAATCGGCCGGTAATTTACTGGCTTGCTTTACCGGTGAGCACGTTGGTGAGCCGAGGCTCCTGATTTGCCTGTACGATGACCCGCTGTTACACGTCGATCTAAAATTTGTGGCCCTGCCTGACATGCGGTCACGGGTCGAAGACCCGGTTATCCTCTGGGAGCGGGATCAACAACTATCAGCTGTTCTGAGCAGCTCAGAAGCAGCGTTCCCATATCCTGATTTCCAATGGATTGAAGACCGTTTCTGGGTCTGGATACATTATGCGGCGACGAAAATCGGTCGCGGCGAGTTATTTGAGACGTTAGCCTTTATCTCGTTTATGCAACAGACGGTATTGGGTCCTCTTGCGCTGATTCGCCGGGATCTGCTGCCGAAAGGCGTCCGTAAGCTGGAGCTGCTGCTACCGGAACCGGATCAGGAACAGATGCAGGCAACACTGGCATCGTATGACCGGCAGTCGTGCCTCAAAGCCTTACAAAACATAATCAGTTACTACCAGACCCTGCGTGATGCCGTGATGCCGTCGGACATTGAGCGCCGGCACGAGGCCGAAAAAAGGGTGATTGAGTATGTGCAGCAGCTGCCTTAGCAGCGTTTTATCTCTTCCGGGGGTGTCAAAAACCTCCGGAAGAGATAACCGTAGCAGCCGCTCGTGTTCCCGTTCCGCCTTACTTAAACCCGAAAAGCACCGGAAAAACAAACGTCACAAAGGCACTCCAGAAGCTATACACCGGCATAAAATACGTCATCGACCGGCTCACCAGCGACAAGTCAGACCGGCGGGTCAGCACGCCGGAGAGGCGGTAGCTTACGACAATCAGATGACTCAGCATCAGCACATTCCCTCCCAGGACGGCGGCGCGGTTGGGCGTTATCCCCCACTCCGAAATCCGGAATAAGACCGCCGACAAGGCAATGCCGTTGATGACCAGCGTAACCAGTGACAACAGAAACAGAACCAGCACCTGTAAGCGGTTCCCTTTATTGGTCCCGGCTACCGAGAAAAAGATCAGGGCCATTACCCCGATCAGCAAGCCGTTGAATAACAGCAGGAATTCGCGGTCATGGTATGGATCTTTTTTCGCCATAAATGTCGCTCCCAGATACACCACCAGCATCACCAGCGCAACCGGACTGAAAAGGTTGGCAATTACCGGCGACACCTTGTTCACCAATGTCGGTTGCGCCCGGGTCAGGAACGTCCCGACGACCGGCAAGGCAGCGAGTCCACTAACAACCACATAGTTAAAGTAAAAATCCTCAATATTCCAGCCAATCAGCCGGAACAGGTTCAGGGTGATTGCGGTCGTCAGGCCACCGGAAATGAGCAGCACCGCCGTCATGACGGCCAGTTCACCGTTATACCGCAGGAATCCCGGCCAGTTATCCTGTTTCAAGGTTGCCCCGCCAAACGTAAAACCCAGCAGCGACCAGAGCCATAACGGCAGGTGTATACAAGCCAGTACCAGCGTATCGGCTTCGGTCTCCTGCACCGGCAATGCATTGATATACAATACCGCAACCAGCATCAGTCCGGTCAGCACAACGCCGGTCTGCCACCGGATTTTGTTTTTCCAGCCGAAGTAGGCGATCAGTCCGGAAAAGGCGATGAACCCGATATTACGCGTAAAAAAGAATTCTTTACTAAAGCCGGCTACATCCGGCAATTTCGTTGACAAAGCGGCCAGCAGAGCAGCTACTACCACGAACAGCCGTTCTTCGGGTGTCCCCCAAAGTGCATCCTCCTTACTGTAGTTCAGGCGCTGGTACCATCCCTGTGCGAGCAGGTCATGCTGCACTGTTGGATACAGCGCATTAAAGGTCGTTTTGAAAGCAGGTTTATCCTCCCGGTACAGCTTCTCAAGTTGTTCAGGGTTTTCCAGATTTGACAGAATAGCGTCGCGCATACAAGTTTATATAAAAAGTACTTTTCGTTTCAAAGTTAATAGTTTTTTGACCGGCGCAAGTAGAGAAGCAAAATAAAAATTCAGGACGTATTATTCCTGCCTCGCTACCGGTTAAGCGCTTACTATATTTTTTACCCTATTTACTAAGTAGCAATCAGGATTAGATTAGATTTAGTCAGAGAGCAAAGGGCTGTATGTCAATGGCTTATTCACTCAATCGCACATTCACTAATTCGCTCAATAACTTATGTGGTGTACTCCCATTTTGTACCCTTTCCAAGGTTACGATAGAATCGGGCACAGGTAATGCTGCTTATAAAAACTGATTCAGGTCGATATGCAGCAGCTCAGAATACGAAGACACTTGCGCCATGCCGCCCTGCCCTTTCCGGTAACGAAACCACTGCTTCGTCTTGTAGTTGTAGACAAAGCCTTCTTCTATACCGTATTCATCTTCATCGATAAGCCGGATCGTTTTATTCAGATCATGCCGCAGCCCTCTGTTCTGGCACACCTCGATCACGATCCGGACCTGTTCCGTCTCATTATCGTACAAAACAACGTCCGGCACAGGACTCGACTCCTCGCCTACCATCATTTCAGGAAATGCTTCGTAAGGAATTTTTCCTGATTTAAACAAGGGATATAAACCCGCCGTCAGTTGCGCAATGATGCGCTGATGATGCACAGGGGCATTTATCCCCATCTCTTCCTCCTGCACAACGGGCAGTGTGTGTTGCGGTGTTGAATACATAGGCAATGTGTCTAACTGGAATATTGTTAAATTTAACGATCGGGCCTGATTCACGCAATACCTTGCCGGAACGCTGGTAATTATACGTGCTATAAACCCGCAGTTGCCAATCTGGCAACCAGTGTGTATGTTGCATCATGCAACCCTTCATCCGATTGATCACAGGCGCGTTTTGCTCGCTGATGCTGTTTATTCCCGGATACGGTCAGTTCCGGACCGATACCTTTCTGAGTAACCTGCTCGCCCGAAATAAAAACCCGCTTTTTCAGGAGGTGCTGACCCATCCGGACCGGTACCGTCTTCAGATCATCTATACCCGCATCGACCGCGATAAGCAGAACCGGCCGACGTTTACCAGCTATTACTTCCACGTCGACAGCACGTATTACTTTAATCCGGCCTCAACCGTGAAGCTGCCCGCCGCCCTGTTGTCGCTCGAAAAGCTCAACCGGCTCAATAACCCGAAGCTGACGAAATACACCACCATGCTGTTCGACAGTGCCTATAGCCGGCAAACCCGTTACCATGCCGACCCCTCCGCCGAAAATGGGCTTCCGTCGCTCGCGCACCTGATAAAAAAAGCGTTTCTGGTGAGCGAAAACGACCCATACACGCGCATGTATGAGTTCGTCGGTCAGGGTGAGTTCAACCGTGCCCTGCGTGAAAAAGGGTATGGTGATACGCGCATCACCCACCGGTTTGTCCGGATGTCGCCCGACGAAAACCGGCATACCAATCCGGTGCGGTTTGTTGACGCAGCCGGTAAGCTGATATATGCACAGCCGGCGGCCTACAACACAGCGCCGTTCGACGCCCGCCGGATTGATACCCTGGGCATCGGCTACATGACCGCCAACGACAGTCTGGTGCGGAAGCCGTTTGATTTTACGGGCCGCAACAAACTGTCTCTCGACAATTTCCGGACGATGGTTCAGGCGGTGATGTTTCCGGAGTCAGTTCCCGAAAAGCAGCGCTTCAACCTGACGCCCGACGATTACCGGTTTGTCCGCCAGTATATGTCCCAGTTTCCGGGCGAAACCAACTACCCGAAATACGATGCAGCCCAGTATTACGACAGTTACGCCAAATTTTTCTTCATGGACAGCCTGCACCACCGCCTGCCCGACGGCATCCGCGTATTCAACAAAGTGGGCTGGGCCTATGGCTTCCTGACCGATGCCTCTTACGTGGCCGACTTTACCAACAAGGTGGAATTTATGCTGGCCGCTACGATTTATGTGAATAAGGACGGGATTCTGAACGACGACAAATACGAGTTTGAGACCGTGGGCAATCCGTTCTTGTACCAGCTTGGGCAGACCATTCTGCAATATGAACGCAGCCGCAAACGCCCGAACGTGCCCGACCTCAACGCCTTCCGCCTCCAATACGAAACCCGCAGGGCTGATAATCGCCCGACGGTGAAGGATGTGGATAATTAAAGCCTGAAGCCGTGTATGTTATCTGATCTTATTTAATCCCCTGCCTAACCTACCTTAAGCGGTCAATGAAAACAAAAATTCTGCTGGTCGATGATGAAGATGATCTGGAAGAGTTATTCAGACAGCTTTTCCGGCGGCAAATTCAGAGCGGACAATATGCGTTTCTGTATGTCCGTGACGGACTGGAAGCACTGGCGGCGATCGAAGCGCATCCCGATATTGATGTCGTTCTGAGTGATATTCACATGCCGGGTATGGACGGGCTGACGCTGCTGGCGAGGCTCTCGGAAAGCCACCCGATTATCCGGACCGTTATCGTGACGGCTTACGGCGATATGGATAACATCCGCACGGCGATGAATCTGGGCGCATTCGACTTTATTACCAAGCCCGTCAAGTACAAAGACCTGGCGGCTACACTGGAAAAAACAATCCGGTACGTCAACCAACTGCGGGAAACGGCCGAACTGCGGGCCATTGACGAGATGAAAACCCGCTTTTTTGCCAACATCACGCATGAACTCCGGTCACCCTTAACGCTGATTGTATCGCCGGTCGATAAACTGCTGGAAACGTCCGACCTGCCTGCCCCCTATCAGAAACAGTTGTCGACGGTCCGGCGCAATGCCCTGCAACTGCTCAGGCTCATTAACCAGTTGCTCGACATCAATAAACTGGAAGCCAGGCAAATGGATGTAGCCTATGAGGTAGGCGACCTGCCCGGTTTTATCGGCCAGCTGGTCGACTTATTCCGCCCGTCGACCGATATCAAACAACTGGCATTACACTACCAGACCGACATGCGGCCGGGTAATTACCTGTTTGACGCCGGTAAATGGGAGAAGATTCTTTTCAATTTACTGTCTAACGCCATCAAGTTTACCGACACCGGCAGCATTGTTGTCCGGCTCGATCAGGCTCAGGATTCGACCATTGTTCAGCTAACGGTCAGCGATACCGGCACCGGTATTCCGGCCGATAAGCTGCCGCACATCTTCAACCGGTTTTATCAGGCCGGCAGCACCCGGACCCATCCTTACGAAGGAACCGGCATCGGGCTGGCGCTGGTCTCCGAACTGATCCGGCGTATGGACGGCACCATCCGCGTACAAAGTGAGGTTCAGGCGGACGGGCAAATGGGCGGAACGCATTTTCTGGTTGAGATTCCCGTCCGGCGAACGGGTGATTTTCACGACTATCCGCCGTTAAATCCCCCCGCCACAACGGCAGCCCTGGTTCAGAATACAGCGCAGACAGATGAAGCCACAACCTCACAGGAGCATTCGCCGCTGATTCTGGTTGTTGAGGATAATGCCGAATTGCGGGAATTTATGGTTGCCGAACTGGCAGCCACCTACCGCATTCGTTCCGCGGCCAACGGCTACGAAGGCTGGATAGTGGCCAAAGAAGAGCTGCCCGATGTGATTATTACCGATCTGATCATGCCCCGTATGGACGGATACGCCCTGATTGACCAGCTACGCCACGACCCTGCTACCGATCACATCGCAATTCTGCTGCTGACTGCCAGCGCGGAACCGGAAAGCCGCCGGAAAGGACTGGAGTCCGGGGCCGACGAGTACCTGACAAAACCGTTTAATCTGGCCGAACTTCGGTTACGATTGCGGAATATACTGACCCGGCAGCAAAAATTACGGGATGCATACCGCCAGCAGTTTGCGCAACCAGACCAGGCAAAACCACCGGCGGCCGTTCAGGATCAGTTTCTGCGCCGGTTGTATCAACTCATCGAAGCACACTGCGATGATTCCGCATTGAGTGTTGACTCGCTGGCCGGTCAGCTGGCCGTCAGCCGCAAAACGCTTTACCTGAAAGTCCAGGCGCTTACCCAGCTTTCGCCGAATGAGCTTATCCGCCAATACCGGCTTCGTAAATCGATTGATTTACTTAAAGCCGGCCACAATGCCTCTGAAACAGCATATATGGTTGGCTTCGAATCGCCTTCTTATTTCACCAAGGTGTTCAAGGATTTTTACCACCAGACACCGACAGAATACCTAAAAGGCTGATTAGCAGAAGTAACCATATAGCAAAAATCAAATATTTAAGAGAAAAAGTATTCCGATAACAGCCTATATTTTCTGAGCAACAGGGATTAATGCTTATACTTATACGAGCTTTCAGCAACCCTGCCGTCCATGAAATCCTTACTGTTTTCTCTCTGCCTGTATCTGGTATTTGCAAAGGTTTATGCTCAGCCCATTGTGTTGAGCAGTCCGGACACAGGGTACCCCGTTGCCGGACGCTGTGAGGTTCTGGATACACAAGCCGGAGATATTTCGGTTGACTCCCTGCTTAAACATCCGGAACGCTATCGGTTTGTTGCGGTTAAGAACCAACGCGCAGAACGCAGTGCCGGTCAGAAACGCTGGTTCCGGTTCACCGTTCAGACGCCTTTATACACCCCGTTTTATCTGTATGCCGAATCGGATTTATCCTCGCCGGCGACGCTCTATCAAACTCACGGCAACCGGATACAGGATACATTTTCCTTTGTAAAGGGGCAGAACAATACGGCAATAAGTGTACCGCAAGCCCGTTCCCGCCGGCTCACCCCCTTACGACTCAAGCCCGGTAATCCCTATACCTTTTACTGGCATTCGGCGGAGATACCTGAAACGTTAACGCTTGTTTCGGGTGAACGTCTGTTAAGCGTTTTTCTCCGTCAGGACTCATTCGACGGCTTTTACTATGGATTTGTCCTGATCATTATTGTGTACAACATCCTGCTTTACATCCGGCTCAAGGACAGAGACCATCTTACCTACGCAATCTGGATGGGCATCCAGTGCCTCGTTTACAGTATCACGTTCGCCCACTTAAGGAACTGGCTACCAACGGTATACTATAGCTTCTTCCTGAAACATTTCCTGGCCGTTACCTTCCTGGCCGCAGCGTTTCACATCCTGTTCGGGGTTACCTTTTTACAGCTTCGTCAACATGCCCGCAGATTATATCAGACAGGCCTTGTCTTGTTTTATCTGTGTGTGTTTCTGTCCTTTATAGTCGTGGCTGCGGGGGTCTTCGGTATGTATCTCCCCTACAATGCTGCGTTTTTGACGGGTCTTATTGATTTAGTATTTACGCTCATCTGTGGTGTGGCTGCATTAAGAAAAGGGTTTAAACCGGCATGGTATTACGTGCTGGGCCTTCTGTTGATTTATGGCGGCACAGTCGTTTATGTTTTTACCAGCCTCAAATTGATGCCGTCTACCTTCTGGACGACTAACGGCCTTCTTTTAGGTTCAACGCTGGAAATTCTGTTGTTTACTCTGGCCCTCGCCTACAAAGTAAATCTGCTCAAACAACAAAAAGAGGATGCGATTCAGGATCAGCTCAGGCTGCTTGAACAAAACCAGACACTTATCGAAACCCAGAACCGCGTACTGGAAGAGAAAGTCGAACAGCGCACCGCCGAACTCAAAGCCTCTCAGGCTCAGCTTATCCAGAAAGAAAAACTCGCCAGCCTCGGCGAACTCACCGCCGGTATCGCCCATGAAATCCAGAACCCCCTCAATTTCGTCAACAATTTTGCCGAGGTCAGCGCCGAACTCACCGGCGAACTGAAAGACGAACTCACCAGAGGCGACCTCGACGAAGCAGGTTTCATCGCCGATGACCTGGCGCAGAACCTGACCAAAATCGCCCACCACGGCCGCAGGGCCAGCGCCATCGTCAGGGGCATGCTCGAACACTCCCGCATGGAGTCGGGCGACAGACAGGCCACTAACCTCAGCACCCTCGCCGACGACTACCTGAGGCTGGCTTATCAGGGGCAGCGGGCCAAAGACAACACGTTCAACTCCCGGCTCATTACCGCTTTCGACCCGGCACTGCCACCGGTCAACGTGGTGGCGCAGGACATCGGGCGGGTGCTGCTCAACCTCTGCCAGAACGCCTTCTATGCCGTACAACAGCGGGCCACACAGGCCGGCGAGGGCTACGAACCAACCGTGTGGGTGAGCACTCGCCGGCAGAACGATCATATCGAACTCCGGGTACAGGACAACGGGACCGGCATTCCCGATGCCATCCGGTCCAAAATCTTCCAGCCTTTTTTCACCACCAAACCCGCCGGCGAGGGCACCGGACTGGGGCTGAGCCTCAGCTACGACATCATCACCAAAGGCCACGGCGGCACAATGACCGTTGAGAGCCAGCAGGGTGAGGGGACGGCGTTTATCATTCAACTGCCTATTTCGTAACCGGCCCGTTACCCAAAACTATCAGAATTTGACCCAAAAGTGACAGCTTAACTGCGTCGCCAGGGAGACCTTTGTATTGTCCGGGACGGACAAATCAGTCGCCGTTTCTGAGCAAACCCGTATTAAACAGAAACCATATTTTCCGTAATCAAATCATGAAAACGTTTATCGTTACGCTCCTCCTTCTGCCTGCTATCTGGCTAACTGCCAAAGCCCAAAACCTGACTACTGCCGACGAAGTACTCAATGCCTACTACAAAGCAGTGGGCGGCAAAAAAGCACTGCTCGACATTAAAGACATTAGCTGGAAAGCCACCACCGGCAACGACGGTGCCGGGTTTCCGACAGTTAATAAATTTAAACCGCCCCTCAAGCAAGTCACAACATTACGTAATGCACAAGGACAGGTGATGTATACATTCATCGCTGATGGTAAAGATGCCTTTATGGCCTTCGGTGACAACAAAACGCCCATGAGTCGCGGAGTGATGGACCGGTTTATGATTACCATGCAGATGATGCCTGAGTTGTACCTCGCCAGCCAGGGGATAAAGACCACATTCGCGGGAAAAGAAACCGTAGAAGGGAAAGAGGCCTATAAACTAACGCACACTATGCCTGACGGCAGTACATGGAACACGTGTTACGATACGCAGACTGGTCTGAAAGTAAAGTTATCGGTTCCCGGACAGTCTGTCGGCGACCTAAACCTGTATAGTGATTACCGGGAAGTGAAGGGCATCAAACTCCCGTTTATGATTCGCTCGGGAAACAACATCCTGAAAATCGAAAGCTATCAGCTCAATACAGGTATCAGCGACGCCGAATTTGTGATCCCGTAAACGCACAGGGCTGTCCGGCACCGGGCAGCCCTGATCCTTAACCGATTTAATCCATGCACACAGACCAGTTACACAACACAGACCGTATTTATGCGCTCGATGCCCTACGCAGCGTGATGATGCTGCTGGGCATTGTAATTCACGGCGCGCTCTCCTATATGGTCACCAAAAATGACCTGTGGCCACTCAAAGATACCGCCAACAACCTGCTCTTTGACCTGACGAACGGCTTAATCCATAGCTTCCGGATGCCCGTTTTCTTTGTAGTGTCCGGCTTCTTCTGCGCCTTACTGGTCTATAAAAGAGGGGCGGATGCTATGCTGACCAATCGCGTCAAACGGATTGTACTGCCTTTGCTGGCCGGCGTGCTGATCATTGGCCCGTTAGAAACGTTTGCCCTGACATTCGCTGAGGCAAAACTTACCCATGCGGCATCCCCTTTCCGGATGGGTTGGGATGCACTGGCTGCCGGTAAGTTCCTGCCTTTTTTAC
Organism: Arsenicibacter sp. R0_47; assembly: GCF_057652235.1. Taxonomy (NCBI): domain Bacteria; kingdom Pseudomonadati; phylum Bacteroidota; class Cytophagia; order Cytophagales; family Spirosomataceae; genus Arsenicibacter; species Arsenicibacter sp. R0_47. Next base: position 132,851 of record NZ_JBYFCJ010000017.1, read on the forward strand.
CCGGCCATTTATGGTTTCTGTACTTTCTGGGCATCTACGCCCTCATTAGCAGGGTACTGCTCATGGCGTCCGGCAGGGCACCGGTATTCAACTCATCCGCTCAAAAGGTCCTTACGGTTATTCTGCAACATGCAGGGCTACGCATCGCCTGTCTGAGCCTGCTCTTTTTTCTGTGCCTGTACTGGCAGCAAAGCCCGTATCTGCTCACCAGTTTCGGCTGGGCGCTTGTGCCATCGATCATGACAACCTACTTCCTTTTTTTCGGGCTGGGCTGGTGTATCTATACTACTAACAGTCTGGCTACCATGACCCGATATCCGGTATTGCAGCTCAGTATCGCTACCCTGCTTTTACTGGCGCAGTTGTCTATCCAGGTAAAAACCGAATGGGCGCTTATGCTCAGGATTGCCCTTTCCTCCTTAAATGCCCCACTCTTTGTGTTCGGGTTTACGGCCCTTTTCCTGCGATATGTTAATAAGCATTCGCCCCGGATGAGCTATCTGGCCGATGCCGCTTACTGGGTGTACATCATCCATCTGCCCATCGTCACGCTTATCGTTGGTCTGCTGGCTGACTATCCGCTCCCCGCTGTGGTAAAGTTTGCCATTACCTTTTCGGCGACCTGTTTTCTTTCGCTGGTGAGCTATCATTATCTGGTAAGAGGCACTTCCATTGGCCTGTTTCTGAACGGGAAAGTATATAAACGAAAGGCGGAACGGCAGGTACAACCAGTGTCAGATACATTGTAATAATGAACAACAATAAAAACCGCAGGTCGTTAAACCTGCGGTTTTTATTGTTGTTCGTCTTATGCCAGACTCTGCCCTATCAGTAAGTGGGTGCTTAGCACTACCCTGTTCCAGAGATTAATGGTAACAATTGCCGTTATAATATCTGCAATCTGGGTTTTACTAAAAAATTGTAAGGCGTTTGTGTACGTGTCATCTGATAAACCGCCTTGATGGATTAACGTTATTTCTTCCGTTACAGCCAGCACTGCCTTTTCTTCTTCTGTAAAAAGAACTCCGGCTTCCCTCCAGGCAGTTAATAAAAAAATACGTTGATCCGTTTCCCCTTTTTTGATGGCATCTTGTGTATGAATATTAATACAGAACGCACAACCATTGATTTGTGAAGCGCGGACTTTAATAAGCTCCATAATTCTTCCGGATATAGAACACTGTGAAAGATAAGTCTCTAAACCAGCCATTGCTTTCAGAGCATTGGGAGCTATTGTTTTAAAGTTGAATCGTTCCTGCATTGAATTATTCGGTTAAAATTGTTCAATGCAAAAGTAAAACGTACGAAAACCACAAAACTTAAACTGGTTTAAGAAACACGCTTCTTACGGATCTCGCTTAACTATTCAGGTGTAAATCCTGGAAAGGAAGCAAGTGAGTATTGAGGAATTCGTTGCGCGAATTCGGGATACCGTTTAACCGATTGAACATAGAATGCTTCTTTTGAAAGAGAGAAAAGATATTTGACGCGCATTTGAGCTGCTGCATAAGCCAGTATGCTTACAGCGCCATTTCAGCACCGGCAGGCGTTTCGTCTTCCTGGTAGCGGGCAATCATGCGCTGCCCGATCAGCAGAATGGTCAGCCCGGTAACGGCGCAGAGGGTCATGACACCCACCATCGGCAGGGCGGTGTTGTCGTGCAGGGCACTGACGGCCCCCGAGATCAGGGCGCCCAGCCCCATCCGGAACGCGCCCATCAGTGCAACGGCACTACCGGCATGGCGCGTGAACGGTACCAGCGACAAGGCCGTCGCGTTCGGCGACACTAACCCCTGCCCGAGGAAGAACAGGAACAGCATGCCGATCAGCCCATACAGACTCAGCAGCCCCATGCCCGCCAGCGTAACCGTCAGCAAGCCCATGACCGACTGGTAAATCAGCGTCGTGTAAATAACCTGTTCGCTGGAAAACCGCTTTAGCAGGAAGTGGTTGAACTGACTCGGCCCCAGAATAGCAATGGCCAGAAAGGCGAAAATCCAGCCGTACTCCTGCTCGCTCACATGGTAGATGTTCATAAACACGTCGGGCGATCCGGCGATGTAGGCAAACGGAGCCGCCGTAGCAATGCCCCCCGCCAGCATATAGGTCAGGAACTGAGGCTGTTTCAGGACCAGCCAGAAATTACCCATCACCGCCTGCGGCCGGAGCGACAACGTCGGGTCCGGAGCCTTACCATCGGGCAGTACGAAGTAAATACCGACCAGAATCAGGGCTGTAATAACGGCCAGAATGATAAAAATGGAGTGCCATCCGAAGGCTACCGTGGCATAGCCACCAACGGTCGGCGCAATCATCGGCGAAACGGCAATCACCAGCGTCAGGAGCGAAAATACCTGGGCAATCTGATTAACCGGAAAAATATCGCGGACCAGCGCCTGAGCCGCCACCATGCCTACGCAGCCACCCAGTGCCTGCAGAAGCCGCATCGCAATCAGGTTTTCGATGGAATTACTCAGCGCGCAGCCGACTGACGCCAGCAGGTACAGGACCAGACCAGCATAGAGCGGTAGTTTACGGCCAAAACGGTCGAGCAGCGGACCATACAGCAACTGACCCACCGAGATCCCGACCAGATAAGCCGTTAACGAAAGCTGGACCTGCGCAATCGACGTATCGAGGCTTTTGGCAATAGCCGGAAAGCCGGGCAGGTACATATCAATCGAGAATGGACTAATGGTTGAGAGGGTGCCTAAGATCAGAATTACAATAAAATGTTGCCGCCGCGTCATGATAAAAATAGAACAGTACTGATAGAACTACACTGATTCTGACAGGATTGTTCCGCCAAACCTTGCACGTTTCTGTGAATTAATTGACTTGACAACTAATCCGCCCGATCATTGAGCGAACGGCCCTGCCCTACTCCGAACGCAGCGCCCGCGACGGATTGGCGAGGGCTGCCCTGATACTCTGGTACCCTACCGTCATCAGCGCAACACTAACAGCGCCCAGACCGGCAACGGCAAACATCCAGCCGTTCAGGGTGATGCGGTAGGCGTAATTTTCCAGCCAGCGCTGTAAGCCCAGCCAGACCAGCGGTACTACCAGCAACAGCGCGATGCCTACCGGCTTCATCGTATCTTTTGTCAGGAGACCGATGATGCTGGCCACCGACGCTCCCAGCACCTTCCGGACGCCGATTTCCTTGATACGCTGCTCGGCGGCAAAAGCCGTCAGACCAAGCAAGCCCAGGCATGAAATCAAAATCGTGAGTATGGCAAAGCAGAACATAACCTTTCCGATACGCTGCTCCGACTGGTACTGTGCATCAAGATCCTGATCCACAAACCCGTAGCTGATCGGGTAATTGGGTTCCAGCTTTTTGTAAGCGGCAGAAACTTCCTCGATGGCTTTGGAAACCTGCGCCGGTTTTGTTTTAATCAGCAGGGTAAAGTAAAACTCTTTCGGCCGATAGCGGAAAATAAACGGCTGAATATCAACCCGCAGCGGTTTGTAATGAAAATCCTTTACCACCCCGATCACGCGGCCGGGCGTTCCCCAGAAGGTCAGCCGCTTGCCGATGGCCTGAGCCGGTTGCCAGCCCATCCGTTTGGCGGCCGTTTCGTTGATCATGTAGGCTGCCTGGCCGGAAAGCGTATCGGAGACAATCCGCCCGGAAAACATGCGTCCTGCGGAAACCGACATACCGGCTGTCTGCATAAAATCAGCGTCCACATTCATCTGCGTAATGGTAAACTCGTCTTTTGCGGTCTGCCCCTCCCACTCTATGTTACTGCCGTTTTCCGTATTGACCAGATTCCCGGTCGATAAAGCGGCCCTCTCCACGCCTGCCAATCCGGTCACGGCCTGTTTGAAGGGCATTGCCCGTTCGCGGAGTGCACCTTTCAACCGCACATACAGCAGCTGGGACTTATCAAACCCGAGCTGGCTTGTCTGCATAAAAACCAGTTGCCGGTAAACGACCATAGTACAGATGGCAAGGCCGATCGACAGCATAAACTGCCCCCCTACCAGCGTTTGCCGCAACGTGAATCCGGACCGGCCCGCCTTTGTCAGTATGTTCCCGCGGAGAACAGGCATCGGCCGGAACGACGACAGAATTAATGCGGGGTAAAGGCCGCTCAGGACACTGAGGCATACCGTAAAGCCCGCCAGAATGCCCCAGAACAGCGGCGCGGCGTAAGGCAGCACCAGTGCTTTCCCGGCCAGTTCATTAAACGCAGGTAACAACATCTCGGCCAGTACCAGCGCGAAGACGACGGCCAGCAACACCAGCAAGAGCGCTTCGCCCAGAAACTGCACGACCAGGCTGCTGCGGTGGGCGCCTACCGTTTTCCGGACGCCTACCTCCTTGCTCCGCTGCGAGGCACGGGCAGTTGCCAGATTCACAAAATTGACAATAGCAATCAGCAGGACAATCAGGCCTACGATGGAAAACAGCCGGACGTAGGCAATATCGCTGCGTTTCCCGAAATCGGTCTGAAACGCAAAACGGGAATACAGATAGATGTCGGACAGCGGTTGCAGCAGCAGTTTCGTGTCCTTGTCGTTGTTGTACTGTGCAAGCTGCCCGTATAGTTTAGCGGCAAACCCCAACGGATCGGCCGGTTTTCCGGACGGCTCAGGCCGTATTTTCAGGTAGGTATGGTAACTGTTGCTGTTCCATTTGTTGCTCCACTCATCGTTCTTTTCCAGCCACATGAACGGGATCAGCACATCAAACTGAATGTGGGAGGCCAGTGGCGGATTTTTAGCAACGCCGACCAGTGTAAGCGGATCATTTCCGCCCAGATTCAGCACCTTACCCAATATAGGCTGCCGCTGCCAGTCGGGGCCGAATAAGCGGGCGGCCACCGTTTCGCTGATAATGACTTCGTTGGGGCTCCGGAAAACACGATCCGTATTTCCTTTCACGAGCGGAAAGGAGAACAACCGGAAGAAAGACGGATCAACCACCCGCATCTCGCTGGCCTCAACCGATTTATTCCCGGATGCCAGCAGGCCGTGCCACTGCCCGACACGGACAGCATCCTGCACTTCCGGGAAGTCGCGCACTATACTGGCTGCCAGGGGCCCCGGCGTTACCGCCACATCAAAAACACCTTCTGCCTGCTTTTGCTTTTCAACGATCCGGTAAATGTGCGGGAATTGGGTATGGAACCGGTCATACCGGAGTTCGTCCACCACATAGAGGCCAATTAACAGACAGCATGCAATACCCAGTGCAAGGCCACCGCTGTTAATCAGGGTATGGCCCCGATGCTTCATTAACTGCCTGACGGCAATTTTGAGGTAGTTCTGAATCATATAGCCAATACAGTTTTCTGATAGTCAGCATAGAACAAAAGCAGTGCCAGCCAGCCGGAAACACATCATATGCCCTGTATTGAACCTTTTTGTGTACTTACCTGCCCGTCACCTGTCCACAATCGGACAGGGGTTTACCTAAAACGGACAAGGCAATCCCGAACCGGAACTGCCTTGTCAACAAAGAAGATTTTCTATACCTACCCTTTGACCGGACAGACCCGCTTCCAGAGGTAATACAGCACCGACAAATACGTCAGCATCACCAGCGGAGGCAGCAGGTAAGCCGGGTCACCAACGGCAAAGCTCCAGGAGGCCATTGCCCCGATCAGGTTGATCGTAAACCCGGCATAGGCCCACTCTTTAACCGTCCGGAACCAGGGCTGTAGCAGCGCCAGCGCACCGAGCACCTTGGCCGTTCCGAAGATAATCATCGCATAAGCCGGATACCCCAGCTGACGCATGACATCCAGCCCGTTTTTCTCCTGTACAATACCTGCCCCGCCATCCATCAGCATGGCTGTCACAAACAGGCCAAGCATGACCCAATAGGCAATTTTAAGCGTTTTAGGTGGTTTTACGGCTATACGTCCGGTTGTCATCGTCAGGGTGTTTGCTGTGTTCATCGTGTTGTTTACCGTTTGATTACAACACAAAAATAATTACCTGAATACCGGCAGACGGGGTGTATTTCCGTCAAATTTCGGGTAGTTTCCGACAAACAAAATGGCTAAATTTGTAACAGAAACACCGGATCCTATTCCCCTTTTTTCCGCATGAAACATGTATCGATTCTGGTGCCTCAAGGCGCTATCCTGGGTAGCATTGAAGGCCCGCGTCAGGTACTTACCGAGGTTAATAAATACATGCAAAGCATCGGCCAGCCGGCTTTGTTTGAGGTGCAACTCGTTGGCCTGGCTGCCGAAGTGGCCGCGGCCGGCGGCAAATACACGGTCTATACCGATGCCCTCATTTCGGACATTGCCCGAACCGACCTGATCATCATTCCTGCCCTCGACGGTGACCTGCAACAGGGCATCAGCCTCAATCAGGCGTTTTTGCCCTGGATCAATGCCCGGTACGAAGCCGGTGCCGAGGTCGGGAGTCTGTGCGTCGGGGCGTTCCTGCTGGCATCTACCGGCCTGCTCGACGGCAAGCAATGCGCTACGCACTGGATGGCGGCCCGGCTGTTCCGGCACCTGTTTCCGGATGTTAACCTGGTCGAAGACCGCATCATCACCGACGAACAGGGGCTGTATTCCAGCGGCGGGGCCTTTTCGTACCTCAACCTGATCCTGTATCTGATCGAAAAATACGCCGGCCGGCAGGCATCAGTTTTTATGTCGAAGGCGTTTCAGATTGATATTTCCCGCAAAAGCCAGTCGCCGTTTATCATGTTTCACGGCCAGAAAGAACACGGCGATCAGAGCATCATCCGGGCACAGGAGTACATCGAACAAAACGTAGAGGAAAAAATTACCGTCGACGAACTGGCGTCCATGCTCGCCCTCAGCCGCCGCAACCTCGAACGACGGTTTAAGAAAGCGACCGCCAATTCCGTCACCGAATACATACAGCGGGTGAAAATCGAAGCGGCCAAGATGAGTCTGGAATCGTCGCGGGAGAACGTCAACGAGGTCATGTACAGCGTAGGCTATACCGATCCCAAGGCCTTCCGGCTGACGTTCCGGAAAATAACCGGGCTGTCGCCGATTGAATACCGGCAGAAATACAACCGGCCGGTGGCCATGGCCTGACGATTTACCGCAGCAGTTCGGCCACCAGAATACCCAGGTACGTACCGATGGCATTCCCGAGCGTACCCACCAGGACGGCCGGCAGCTGCAGATCGGTACGGTTCAGGCTGCGGGCCAGCGCCAGCGCCGACGTTGCCCCGCCGATATTTGCCTGCGACGCAATGCCAAGCACATCCCAGTCCTGCTTAAACAAGGCCCCGATGCCGAACAGGATGACGGCATGAATCGCTACGAGCAGCAGAATCATACCGAAAAGCACCATGGCCAGCTTGCCGTCGCGCAGCAGGGCGGCAATGTCGCAGTATGCCCCGATTACGGCCAGAAACACATACACCCCGAACAGACCGAGCAACCGGCCGCCTTTCAGGTGGTTGATGGTCCGGAACTGGGCCAGTACCAGGGCAATGGTCGTTACGATCAGCACAAACGGCAGGGCGGGAAACAGGCCGGCCAGTTGCTTCGCCACAAAAATGGTCCCGAAGCCCAGCGTCAGCAGCAGCGCCAGGTCCATCGGACTGACAGTTTCGGCGTCGGAAAACACCGGATGATCGCCTGTGGCCGCATCGGTTGCGTCGCCGTTGGCGGTCGGTAACCGGCGCGGGTAGCGGGTTTGCAGGTAACGCGGAATGGCCAGTGTTGCCACCATCCAGAGCGCCGTCAGGATATTATCGGCCGCAGTGGCTGCCACAAACAGGTTACCGGCTTTCGAGACGTTGTAATGCAGCGCCAGGGCATGGAAGTTAATGCTCCCGCCGATGTAGGTGCCCGTAAACATCCCCGCCAGCGCATAGTATAAATTCCCGACCGTTTGTGGCGCCGAAAACATCCACACACTCGTCAGAACGCCGATAATAACTCCCGCCGACCCGATCAGGTACATGGAGATCATCGGCAAACCGGCCTGCTTGAGGTCTTTCAGGTTGACACCCAGCAACAGGAGAAAAAGTGAAAACGGCGCGATATAGCTGAAGATACCGTCATAAACCGGGGTGTCTGTAGTAGGAATCAGGCGCAGATTAGCCTCGATGGCTGTTACGATAATCACGAGCAGGGCGGTGCCGATGTCGCGGAAGACAGGCTTCCGGCTCAGCCACTCACAAAAAACAACGTTCAGCGAAAGGACAAACAGGATAAAAACAGAGTCAGTCACGGGGTTATGGTTTGTTGATCAGGTTAATAGCTCAATATACACCACAACCGCAAAAAAAGAAACCACCCGCCGGTCAGGACGGGTGGTTTCGCAAAAGTGTCTGTTTGTGCCGGATCAGGCCGCTGTTGTTTCGGTTTCAGCGGGTTTCACGCCCTCAACAGCGGCGGGATCCATCCACATGACTTCCCACATATGGCCGTCGGGGTCCTGAAAGCTGCGGTAATACATAAAGCTCTGATCGTTCGGCTCGTTCGACGGGCTGGCGCCGGCAGCCATAGCCTTGTCAACCAGCTCGTCAACCTGTTCGCGGCTGTCGGCCGACAGGCAAATGATGGTCTCCGTCACCTTCGTGGCGTCGGCCAGCTCTTTTTTCGTGAAAGTCTTGAAAAACGTCTCTGTCAGCAACATGACATAAATAGTCTCGCTGACAACCATACAGGTCGCCTTCTCGTCGGTAAACTGCGGGTTAAAGGTGAAGCCGACCTGCGTAAAAAAATCAATGGAACGGTTCAGGTCCTGAACGGGCAGGTTTACAAAAATCATGGTTGCCATATCGTATTTGTGTTTTGGTTTACCTGACAAAAATACGATCATCTACCCGCGTCAGCAGGGGTAATTTGCGGCAATAAACGGGGCATTTGCGGCACCCTTCTGAGTGCTTTACTGCTCTTCCGGCGAGCCGTATTTTGCCTTCCGGATTTCCATCCACTCGCGGGCAGTACCACCCTTGCTGAAATGTTCGTCTTCGTCCTGTAGCTCCTGATCCCAGCTGAATTCGGACTTGAACTGTCCCTGGCTGGTCAGGTTAATCTGCATCAGGTTCGCCGCTTCGCCGGTTTCTTCCTTGTTGAGCAGATACAGTTTCTGCAGCGCTTCTATGACCTCCTCCGGATAGTCGATGATCAACGGCTCAACATCCTGCGTGGGCGTCAGATAGATCCCGTCGCATTCAATATCCAGCCCGTCGCCCAGAAACTGAACATTCAGCTGAATCAACGCCCAGTCTTCAGTCATTACCGCACTGATCGTCTCGGTAATGAGGTTATATAAGTCTTCTTTAATTTGATCCATGGTTATTGAGTGATTTGTGGTTGAGCGATTGAGTGGCCGCGGCGCAGAACAATCACATAACCGTTATCAAGACAAAGGTACAGGATTCTCCCGGGTTAGAAATTAAGGAATGAAAACTGCCGGCCCTGGTACCGTGGCAGCTTCATAAACCCTTCCATGCCCGAAAAGGACGTATAGGGTCCGACGGCAGCCGTCATATTAATGAGCCATGCGGGTAGTTCTCCCCCCGGATCAACGCGGAACAGGTATTCGATACCCAGGCGGTTCGGGCCTTTTTTCACGACTGTCCAGTCGGCGCGCCAGTAGGGCACCCGTACCTTATCGGCATTGACAGCCACATAGCCCGCCGTGTTTTCAGTATGAATGCGCAGTTCCTTTTTGGCTGCATCCGGAATAAACGTCAGGTGAATCACCAGATCACGGTTTTTGACCGGCCACGGCAGTATTGTCTCGTTGTAATAGATAATTTCACGATCGCTGATCCGCTTGATGAGATAAGCCTGCTTGTTTTTATACACCACTTCCGGATAATGCTCGATGTCGTTGATGTAGGCACACAACTGCGGGAGCGTCCCGTCAATTTCGCAGACGACCTTCATTTCCTTAAACCGGCTTCCTTCCGGCATACGGGAGAAAACCTGAATCCCGTTTTTATCTTTTTCCAGCTTCCAGGGCGTGTTCTGGGCCTGCGCCAACACGGCACCCAGGCTAAACGCTAAACGTAGTGTTACGGTAATTAAACGATTCATTAACATATTCTTTTCCTATACATACGCTATCGCGCATCAGTTACGTTCTGCGACTTATCGTAGAGACGCAACATCTTGCGTCTCAGCTATGGCCTAAATCCTGACGGACCCGTAGAGACGCAAAATATTGCGTCTCAGCTATGACCCGAATCCTGCCGGACCCGTAGAGACGCAACATCTTGCGTCTCAGCTATGGCCTAAATCCTGACGGACCCGTAGAGACGCAAAATATTGCGTCT